>NZ_JBXWNR010000001.1:0-676742 GCF_059610465.1 Ruegeria sp. CDSC085
TTCCGGCGTAGCTCAGCGGTAGAGCAGTTGACTGTTAATCAATTGGTCGTAGGTTCGATCCCTACCGCCGGAGCCAAATCCCCCCTCGTTCAGACCTTCAATGACGCCAAAAATCGCATCGGTTTCTGCCGGTTTTTTCGTCGAAAAAACACACGCCCCCTCTGGACGCCGGGAAACCGGATTGCTATACGGCGCGAACCGTTCCGGCGTAGCTCAGCGGTAGAGCAGTTGACTGTTAATCAATTGGTCGTAGGTTCGATCCCTACCGCCGGAGCCAATTCCCCAAAACGCAGCAGACCTACCCTGTCAGGGCATTCCCGAACTCTGCTCGCAGCTTGCGTTTCAAGACCTTTCCTGTTGCACTCAGTGGCAGCGCATCAACAAAGACAACCTTGTCAGGAATCTGCCATTTGGCGATTTTGCCATCGAAAAAGGACAGCAAATCCTGTTCGCTAGGTTCTACTCCATCGGCTTTCACGGCAACCAGCAAGGGGCGTTCATCCCATTTCGGATGCGGAACACCGACCACGGCGGCCGTCGCAAGCTGGGGGTGGGCCACGGCGATGTTCTCAAGCTCGACCGAACTGATCCATTCCCCACCGGATTTGATGATGTCCTTGGATCTGTCGCGAATAGTCATGTAACCATCCGGGTCCAAAGTGGCCACATCCCCGGTCGCGAACCAACCATCCTGCAACAGATTCTGATCCTGCAACTGGAAGTAGCTGTCCAGAACCCAGTGGCCTCGCACTAGCAAATCGCCCTGAGTTTCACCGTCATGCGGAAGATCATTCCCATCTTCGTCCACGATTTTCAACTCAACCCCAAAGGGCGGTCTTCCCTGGCTCAGGCGAATCTTGTGCTGTTCTTCCGGCGGCAGCTTCAGGTGTTTGGCCAGTGGGTAATTCGTCGAGCCCAGCGGGCTCATCTCGCTCATGCCCCAGGCGTGAACCGTGTCAACGCCATAGGTTTCGCGGAACGTTTCGATCATCGACGGCGGACAGGCTGCGCCGCCAATAACAGTGCGATCAAGACTTTTGAGTTCGGTTCCGCATGCCGCGGCATGGGCCAGCAGACCCTGCCAGATGGTAGGCACGCCCATGGCCAGTGTCACGCCATAGGTATCGATCAGATTGACCAGCGCTTCACCATGTAAATCCGGTCCAGGCAACACAAGCCGCGATCCCGACATAGCACAAGCGTAAGGCGACCCCCACGCGTTGACATGGAACATCGGCACAACAGGCATAACAACATCCATCGCAGAATACCCGATCACATCCCGTGTGTTCGATGCAAAACTGTGCAGCAGTGTTGACCTGTGAGAATACAACACGCCCTTTGGATTGCCCGTCGTTCCCGACGTGTAGCACAGACCGCAAGCGGTTTTTTCATCCAGGTCGGGCCACTGGAAATTCGCATCTCCTGTCTGGATCAACTCGTCATAGAACTTCAGATCAGGAACCTGAGCCGCAGCCTCTTCATTGCGAGGCCCCATGAGGATAAAATGCTGAACCTCGGACAAAGCGTCATGCAGCGCGGCGACCAGCGGAATGAACGTCGCATCAAAGAACAGAACCCTGTCCTTGGCATGATTGATGATAAAGGTCAGCTGCTCGGGGAACAGGCGGGGATTGACCGTGTGACAGACATAGCCCGCGCCGGAAGTGGCAAAATAGATCTCAAGATGCCGCCGATTGTTCCAGGCCAGTGTCCCGATCCTGTCCTGCGGCTCCAGCCCCAGAGTCGTCAATGCCGACGCCATTCGTCGTGCATTGACTGCAATCTCGGACCAGTTGGTTTCAGTGACCGTTCCATCCGTTTCGACCGAGACAATCTCGGTCTGACCGTGATAGCGCTTTGCGTGTTCGATCAGCGACGAAATCAGCAGGGGCTGCGTCATCATCTGTCCCAGCATGGACATCCTCCCGTCCTTGGCGAGACCTTAGACGGCCTCTGCCTTTTCCACCTGACATTGACAGCTTGGGGCGTGACCCGATGCGTCAATCCAGTCGTTTCCTACGGAGGAACCCTGCCAATCATTTAATTGTCTGACAATAAAAGAATGCTGTCCACCAAGGTGACAGGCAGCATTTTCTGCCGTTAATCCCGGTGTTTCAGCGCATAGGCGACCAATGCAGCGGTTGATCCGTCTTTATCTTCAGCGCTCGCAACACCATCCACGACAGGCCCAAGAGAGTTGGCAAGCTCTTTGCCCAACTCCACCCCCCACTGATCAAAGGAATTGATGCCCAGCAGAACGCCTTCAACGAACACACGATGCTCATACAGCGCGATAATCTGCCCCAGAACGAACGGTGTAAGCTTCGGATACATCAGCGTTGTGGAAGGACGATTACCGGGAAATACCCGGTGTCGCGCCTGCCGATCAAGTTCGTCGCCATCAAGGCCTTTTTCCGCCATGCGTGCACGGGCTTCATCCAAAGAACGACCACGCATCAAAGCCTCTGACTGCGCCAGACAGTTGGCCAAAAGCAGGCGGTGATGGTGAATCAGCTCAGGTTCGTGCCCTTCGGCAGCGACCATGAATTCGCAGGGTATGACATCCGTGCCCTGATGGATCAGCTGATAAAATGCATGTTGACCGTTGGTTCCCGGCTCACCCCAGACAACGGGCCCCGAAGGGACGGTCAGGGTTGATCCGTCCATCGCGACAGATTTGCCATTCGACTCCATTTCCAACTGCTGGAAATATGCAGGCAGGCGCAGCAGCCGCTGATCATAGGGCAGCACGGCCCGGCTGGTATAACCCAGAACCTGACGATGCCAGATGCCGACCAGCGCCAGTATCACAGGCATGTTTTCACCCCAATCCGCCGAGCGGAAATGCAGATCCATCGCCTGCCCGCCGCGCAGAAACGCGTCAAATGCATTTGAACCGACGGCAATCATGACTGGCAATCCAACCGGCCCCCAGACCGAATAGCGTCCGCCCACCCAATCGGCGAAACCAAATACATGTGCCTCGGGGATGCCGAAAGCCTGCGTCTTGTCCAGCGCGCTGGATACGGCAGCAAACTGGCGGGACGGATCCCCCCCACCCTCAGACATCCAGGCGCGGGCCGTGCGCGCATTGGTCATCGTTTCGATCGTGGTGAATGTTTTCGACGCGACAATCACCAGCGTCCGTGTCGGGTCCAGCTGGCGCAACGTGTCTGCAATATGGGCCCCATCCACATTAGAGACGTAATGCACACGCGGACCATCGTGATAAGGGGCCAGTGCGTGCGTGGCCATCACCGGGCCAAGGTCAGATCCTCCGATGCCGATATTCACCACATCGGTAAAACTGCCCCCTGCCCCTGCAATGGCGCCGCCGCGCACCTCCTCGGCAAAGACACGCATCCGATGCAGTGTGCCCAGAACCCCGGGCATAACATCCTGATCGTCCACCTCGATCGGCCCGCCATCAAGGTTGCGCAAGGCAGTGTGCAGCACCGCGCGCCCTTCGGTTTCGTTGATCTTCTTCCCGGCAAACATGGCGTCGCGCTGTGTCGCAAGCCCGGCTTCTTCGCACAATTGCAGCAGCGCCACGCGCACGTCTTCATCGATCTGTGTTTTCGAATAATCGAACAGCATATCCTTGGATGAGACTGAAAACGACCCGGCTCGGTTTGCATCCTCTGCGAACAGATCGACGATACGGCGTTCGGCCGTCGCAAGTGTCTTCAAAGCATTCAGCTGCATTGCCTCACTCCGCCCAATGAACCGTCACGCCACTGAGAACGGCGGCGATCGGTGCCTCTTCCGGTGGCATTGACATGGCTTTTTCCAAAACGTCTCGTTTTGCCTGCCCGTAGATGACCAGATGTTTCGACAAAGCCCCGTCCAGAACAGGGGCCGTCAAAGAAATCCGAGCTTCTGGCTGCACATCGGTCCGGGCGACGATCAAGGTTGGCGCTTGGCTGTCGAGAGCCTTGGCAAGCCCCTCCATTCCGGGGAACAACGAGGCCGTATGCATGTCTTCCCCCATCCCCAGGACCAGAACCGACAATGGCAGCACTGGCGCGATCAGCGATTCAACCTCGGGCAACGCCGCTTCAGGCTCTGTGCCCGGCACATAGAGTGGAATAAACTGCGCCACGGATGCCCGGTTGGTCAGCAGTCTCTCCCGGATCAGGCGTTCGTTCGAACGTTCATGATCAGCCGGTACGCAGCGCTCATCCGTGGGCAGAACGCGTACGCGGTCCCACTCAAGATCAGCGGCGCACAGACTGTCAAAAATCGGCCCCGGCGTTGTCCCGCCGGGGACGGCCAACGCAACCGTGTCGTTGTGCAACAAAGCGGCTTCAAGCTCACCCGCCAACGCGTTTGCCACATCGATCGCAAGCATTTCCCGATCGGCATATTCCTGAATGTTCATGGCTTTATTCCTTGCCAGCGGCGACCGTCGCGTTTCATCAGCAGCTCGGCGTCGCCAGGCCCTGTGCTGCCGCTGTCATAAGGTTTGGGCACGTCCCCACGCGCCAGCCATCCGGCGATGATCGGATCGGTCCAGGCCCATGCGGCCTCGACCTCGTCTCCACGCATGAACAGCGTCTGGTTACCCCGGATCACGTCCATAACGAGGCGTTCGTAAGCATCTGGCGGGTCCTGGTTTTCCGGCCCCAGCGCTTCGGCAAAACTCATATCCAAAGGCACGTCGATCAACCGCATCCCGCCCGGCCCTGGTTCCTTGATCGTCACTTTCAGCGTGATCCCCTCATTGGGTTGCAATCGGATCGACAACGCATTGGCGTGACGCCCGGCTTCTTCCCCGAAAATCGAATGCGGTGCGTCCTTGAACATCACGTTGATAATCGAAGAGCGCGCCACCAGCCGTTTACCCGTACGCAAATAAAACGGCGTACCCGCCCATCGCCAATTGCTGACATGCGCCTTCAGCGCCACGTAGCTTTCGGTGGTCGAGCGTGGATTGCCAACACATTCACGGTATCCCGGCCCGTCCGGCCCCTCCGAAAACTGGCCGCGCACGATGTGATGCGGTTCCACAGGATCAAGCGCCCGGATCACCTTGAGCTTTTCATCTCGTACAGCGTCCGGATCGAACTTTGCCGGGGGTTCCATGGCAATCAGACACAGCAGCTGCATCAGGTGGTTTTGCACCATGTCACGCATCGCACCCGCGCGCTCATAGTATTCTTCGCGCCCTTCGATACCGACGGTTTCCGCAACCGTGATCTGGATGTGGTCTACATACTGGCTGTTCCACAGCGGTTCGAACAACATATTGCCAAACCGTACCGCCATCAGGTTCTGGACGGTTTCCTTGCCCAGATAATGATCGATCCGGTAAATCTGGCTTTCATCAAAATGCGCAGCGAGTGTGGCATTCAGCTCTCGCGCACTGTTCAGATCATGCCCAAACGGCTTTTCCACCACAATGCGCGTCTCTTCCGTCGCCAGATCATAGGCCCGGACACGCTCGGCCAGGGGTCCAAACAGACTGGGGCCGACCGAGAAATAGAACGCGCGCACGCGGTTGGGTGAGAGTTTTTCACCCAGCACATCCCATCCTGCGTCTGACATAGCATCCAGCGGGACATAGTCGACCCGCTGCAGGAAACGGGACAGTGCCTGCGAATCCGCGGCCCGGACCACGGCATGCTGGTGAAGCGACTTTGTGACCATCCGTCGGAAATCATCTGCGGATTGGCCCGCACGCGCTGCTGCGATAATCTTCGCATCTTCATGCCATTGCCCGGCGCAAAAGCGACGGTAAAGCGCAGGCAGGATCTTGCGCTGCGCCAGATCGCCGGTGCCACCGAAAATAATCAGATCAAAGGGATCAACTGGTATGACGCGTGAAACCATGAGTTGTCCTTACCTCGCCCCTTCCGGCATGTCCAATGTTAGCGCAACCATATACCGAGAAATCACACTGATCAAAACTCTGTCAGAACCGCTGCGTCACCCTTACCAAATCGGCGGCGAAGGGCTAGATCAGAGCGACGACCTCAAAGAACCGGATGCGGGAATGAAAGACAACGCCCCTCAGCTTGCCAATAACGGCAAGTTTCAAAACAAATCGGTGACAGCTGACGGACAGGCCCGCGCAACGGTTTCCCTGACACGCCCCGAAACCCTTTGGTTCAATACAGGCACGTTGTGCAACATCGAATGTGTGAGTTGCTACATAGCCAGCAGCCCCACCAATGATGCTTTGGTTTACATCACGGCTGACGAGGTTCGTGACTACCTGGATCAAATCGAAGCTCGCAATTGGCCCGTGCGCGAGATCGGGTTCACGGGTGGTGAGCCGTTCATGAACCCGGAAATGATCGACATGACACGCTCCGCGCTGGAACGAGGATACGAGGTTCTGGTCCTGACCAACGCAATGGCTCCGATGATGCGCCGCAAAATGCGCGAAGGCTTGCTGGGGTTGCAAAAGGAATTCAACCACATGTTGACTCTGCGCATTTCGGTCGATCACTTCCGCCCGGCCCTGCACGATGAAGAGCGCGGCGAGGGCAGTTTCGACAAAACCCTGGCCGGGATGGAGTGGTTGCGCGACCACGGTTTCAACATGGCCATCGCCGGACGCACCGTCTGGGGAGATTCAGAGGCGGAAAGCCGTACGGGTTATGCCAGGTTCTTTGCCGAGCACGGATTCGATATTGACCCGCAAAACCCGGCTCGGACCGTTCTGTTCCCCGAAATGGACGAAACTGTTGAAGTCCCCGAAATCACCACGGCTTGCTGGGGAATCCTGGGCAAATCCCCCAACGACGTCATGTGCGCAAGCGCCCGCATGGTGGTCAAACGCAAGGGGGCCGAAAAACCTGCTGTCCTAGCCTGCACCCTACTGCCCTACGAGCCGGAGTTCGAGATGGGTCATACCCTTGCCGAGGCCGAGTCGGACGTGCATCTGAACCACCCTCATTGCGCCAAGTTCTGTGTCCTGGGCGGCGCCAGCTGTTCTGGCTGATCAGTTCAGCTCGGGCGATTCCCAGAACTTGGTGCCCGACGCGCCGGCCGATACGCGCCACCCCTTTTTGTTGAGAACAAAGAACGAGCGCCCATCGGTAAAGCGCAGGGTTTCGCCGGTTTTATCCTCGCCATACATGGCCCCTGTTTCTGCGGTCGCGTCGTAACCCTGGCTGATGAACTTATCCAGATCAGCAGGGGTTTCGAACAGGATCACGAATTTGGTCTCGAAACCGCCGATGCCGATGGCACCGCCAACACCGCCTGTCCCCATGTTCATATACGTATGCTGTCCGGTGTCTTTCGACACTGCTACGCCACGGCCATAGCCCGCCGACACGGGAAACACTGTCACCTTACGAGAATCGAACACCGCATATCCGGCACTGATGTCATACAGGGCCTGCGCCTCGGGGTTCTCCGTCAGAAGCTGATCCAGAATTTCGCCTGCCATCGCGTCAAGCTTGGCGCGCGTTTCCTCCGGTGTTGCCTCATTGGACAGCAATTCTGAAGTTGAATCGATGGTCTCATCGACGGCGGCGGCACCTTTGTCGATCGTGTTCCCGACGCTCTCGGCGCCTTTCTTGATCTTGTCCAGAACACCTTCTGCAAAAACAGGGCGGTTCACGCAAAGCGCTGCAGCAATAAGCGCCGCAGCAAAGAGAAAGGCTCTTGTCATGATTTGTTTTCCTGTGACACCAACAGATTGGCTGCCACCATACGCGACTTGCCTCAAATGAGAACGGGATTTCCGACGTTCAGGCAAACTTAGCCGACCGCTCAGTTCACGCGAAACTCACCGACCATGTTGCGCCACTCACCCGGCGCAATCATCTTGCGGTGAGTGAATTTGACAGAATGCAGCGGCCCTTCGATCTCTCGCTGCCAAAACTCGATGAATTCGAACAGCTTGGGATGATCCGGCGCAAGGTCATATTCCTGCCAGATGAAGGTATTCAGGACGTGGATATAATCGGGCATATGGTAGAAGAATTCAGCCGTTGTCAGACCATAGCCCTTGAGCATCAATTCTGTTTCGCTTGTCTTCATGCAGACCTCCGGTTTGTTGCAAGATGTCTTCAGGTTAGCACGAAAACTTCCTAATTCTTAGATAACAATATGTTACTTGGGTGTTACCGAGGATTTCAGCCTCAGGAAACGCTGCTTGCTTGCACCTTATGTGCCGGGTCTGATAAGGTGCATCCACAAGATATAGACCCAGCACAATATACGGGCAGTTTACGTGAGCGATACGCCAGAAATTCCTGAAAACATGGACGAAACCCCGCCCGAGCGCCCTGTCTACGACGGCCCGACGGTCTCCATCGAATCCGAGATGCGCACCTCCTACCTGGATTATGCCATGTCGGTCATCGTCAGCCGCGCGATCCCCGATCTCCGTGATGGGCTGAAACCGGTTCACCGCCGCATCCTGTATGCGATGCACGAAACCGGAAACACCCACGACAAATCTTATCGCAAATCGGCCCGTCCGGTTGGCGATGTGATGGGTAAATACCACCCGCACGGTGACAGCGCGATCTATGACGCGTTGGTGCGGATGGCACAGGATTTCTCGATGTCGCTGCCCTTGCTGGATGGACAGGGCAACTTTGGCTCGATGGACGGCGACAACCCGGCGGCCATGCGATATACCGAAGTGCGAATGGACAAGCCCGCAAGCGCCCTGCTGGCGGATATCGAAAAAGAAACGGTCGATTTTCAGGACAACTACGATGGCAAGGACCGGGAACCGACCGTCTTGCCCGCCCGTTTCCCAAACATGCTCGTCAACGGTGCCGGTGGTATCGCCGTGGGTATGGCGACCAACATTCCGCCGCACAATCTGGGCGAAGTGGTCGATGCCACGCTGGCACTGATCGACGACCCGGACCTGACGTCAGAACAACTGATCGAATATGTCCCCGGTCCCGATTTCCCGACCGGCGCCGTTATGCTGGGACGGTCCGGCGCGCGCAAAGCTTATCTTGAGGGGCGCGGCAGCGTCATCATCCGCTCTAAGACCCGCGTCGAAGAGATCCGTAAAGACCGTTACGCCATTGTGGTTGATGAGATTCCCTATCAGGTGAACAAGGCCGCGATGATCGAAAAGATCGCCGAAGCCGTGCGCGAGAAACGCATCGAAGGCGTCAGTCACGTACAGGATGAGTCCGACCGCAACGGTGTTCGTGTCGTAGTGGAACTGAAACGGGATGCCACGCCTGAAGTGGTGCTGAACCAACTTTTCCGCTTCTCGCCGATGCAGACTTCGTTCGGCTGCAACATGCTGGCGCTGAATGGTGGCCGACCCGAGCAACTGACACTGCGCCGGTTCCTGACCTCGTTTATCGACTTCCGCGAGGATGTTGTCGCGCGACGTACTGCATACGACCTGCGCAAGGCCCGCGAACGTAGCCACATTCTGTGTGGTCTGGCCGTGGCGGTATCCAACGTCGATGAAGTGGTCGCGACGATCCGTTCGTCGGCAGATGCGGCTGAAGCGCGCGAAAAGCTGATGACCCGCCGCTGGCCCGCATCCGAGATCGAAAGCTATCTGCGCCTGATCGACGATCCGCTGTCCAAGATGAACGACGACGGAACCTACAACCTGACCGAGGTTCAGGCCCGCGCAATCCTTGATCTTCGACTACAACGGCTGACCCAAATTGGCGTCAAAGAAGTCACCGACGAGCTGGAAGAACTGGCTGGTAAGATCCAGGAATACCTTGATATTCTGTCTTCACGCGAACGCATCATGAGCATCATTGCTGATGAACTGCGCAGCGTACGCGAGCAATTTGCAGTACCGCGCCGCACCGAGATCGTCGACTGGTCCGGCGACATGGAAGACGAAGACCTGATTGAACGTGAAGACATGGTCGTGACCGTCACCTCGGGCGGCTACATCAAGCGAACCCCGCTGGCCGATTTCCGAGCGCAGAAACGCGGTGGCAAGGGTCTTTCGGGAATGCAGACCAAGGAAGAGGATGTTGTTACCAACCTCTTCGTGGCGAACACGCATACCCAACTGCTGTTCTTCACCACAGAAGGCATGGTCTACAAACTCAAGACCTGGCGCTTGCCGCAGTCCAGCCGTACCGGCAAAGGCAAGGCGATCGTCAATATCCTGCCGATCCCAACCGGGGTTTCCATCGCCGCGATCATGCCTGTCGATGTGCCGGATGAAGAGTGGGAGAACCTTCAGATCATCTTCGCCACCAGCGCGGGTGACGTGCGCCGCAACCGCCTGTCGGATTTCACCAACGTCCGCCGAAACGGCAAGATCGCAATGAAACTGCCTGAAGGCGTGGAACTGGTGAATGCGCGCATCTGTTCGGAAGATGAAGACGTGATGCTTGTGACCAACTCAGGTCGGGCCATCCGCTTCCGGACTACGGATGTGCGCGTCTTCAACTCGCGCGAGTCGACCGGTGTGCGTGGCATCAAACTGACCAATGGCGACCGCGTGGTCTCGATGTCGGTGATCCGCCACTTTGAAGCTGACTCAGACGAGCGTGCCGCGTACCTCAAGATGCGCCGCGCCGTAGCCGGTGTCACCGACGATGGTGAGACGGACGATGAGGAGGGCAATGCCGACAGCCTGCTGCCGCAGGAGCGGTACGCCGAGATGTCAGCGGCGGAAAACCTGATCCTGACCATCACTGCCGGCGGTGCGGGCAAGCTGAGTTCCAGTCACGACTACCCTGTCCGCGGACGAGGCGGCATGGGTGTTGCTGCGATGGACAAGGCGATGCGCGGCGGAGAACTGGTGGCTTCTTTCCCGGTTGAACTCGACGACCAGATCATGCTGGCGACATCCAAAGGCCAATCGATCCGGGTTCCGGTGGAAGGTATTTCCTTCCGCTCCCGCTCGGCAGGTGGCGTGAAAGTCTTCAATACCGGAAAGGGCGAAGTGGTCGTCAGCGTTGCCTGGATCGCTGATCAGGGTGATGAGGAAACCGAAGAATAACCCTCACGCTCAATTACGGATCTGAAACAAAACGCTCGCTCTGCGGGCGTTTTGTCATTCTGGATCACGATATCGACAACTCTCCGGATGATCCGCTTGCCCGAAGCCATTCTGCCGCCTAGCTTTTTCATATGTGGTCATTTGCGCATATCCGACCAGCTTACAGTCGCACGGAACGTATCAGCGACGGGGTGGTCCATGTGCTCGGTGTCTCAAGTGCGTTGGTTGCCGTACCACTGCTGATCACAATGACCATCTATTACCGGTATGATCAATCTGCGGTTCTGGGTGCCTCGGTTTACGGGGTGACGCTGATACTCATGCTCACGTTTTCCGCCTTGTATAACATGGTCGAAAACGAGGAATGGCGCGGGTTCCTGCAGCGCCTCGATCATTCCGGCATCTACGTCAAGATCGCAGGGACCTACACACCGTTTCTACTGTTGTCCGGTGCTCAGCCCCCGGGGCTATTACTCGGATTGTGGTCTTCGGCAACACTTGGGTCGGTTCTCAAGATGCTGGACCCAAACCGGTTCCGATGGTTCGGGCTTGCGCTATACCTATTGATGGGTTGGGCGGTGGTCTGGGCCGGGCAATCCATGTTGGCAGACCTGTCGCCTACGATCGTTACACTGATGATTGCCGGAGGGCTCGTGTACACGGCCGGGGTCGCCTTCTACCTGCTGGACTGGCTGCCGTTCCACAACACGATCTGGCATGTATTTGTGCTGCTGGGCAGCGTTTTGTTCTTTGCAGCGGTCGCGGCCCGAATCGAACTGTTTCAGGTCGTTTAGGTTAACCTGCGCGTATTTGTTCGGGAGAAAGTTTGCGTAAAACGAAAGTTGGCGTCGCCCGAAAATAGTATTCCGCGTGAAGCCGAAGACAAATTGCGCGGCATGTCCCGCGACCGTCTCTCCGTCTTCACCAGACCCGATTTGTGTTGGAAGCCCCCTATTCCAAAGCGCTCACTGTCTCAAACCAGTCAAGCATCAGATCGCTCCAGCCATTTGGAACGCCATGCCCGACCTCATCGCCGATAACAGAAATGGTCGAACCAGTATCACAATCGCTCAGAACGCGCTGATCATAGCTATCCTGCGGAACGACTTTATCCCTTTTACAGCCCGCAGAGACCCCAAGCCTTAGTGTGGCTTCCACTGCCCCCATATATCCCGGATCAGACCACGAAGACCCGGAACCCGCGAAAGGAATAACTGTGTCGTCATAACCATGGCTAAAGTACATGTTGAAATCGAAATCTGCTGACGCACATTTCCCAGGTTCGCCGCGCACTGGTGTTCCAGCAACGGGGGCAAAAGCCTTCAGACGTGGGTCAACATCTGCACAGGCAAGATACCAAGCGAAGGATTCACCTCGGGAATGGCCAGTGGTTACGATCTGCGCCGGATCAATAGGGGATCGAGCTAAAACGTCCTCAAGCACATTCGCAATGAACTCAAAATCATGCCGGCCATAATATGCGTCATTCCAAACCCATCCTGTGCCCGGGCCGCTTTGGTACTCAATTTCCAGCGCAGTCGGAGCGACGATGGCATACCCGTGTTCCAGTATCGACTTGACGGGAAATGCACTCTGGATAGCCTTTTGCCCCGTTCCGCGGGATCCATGAAGAAAGATCACGGCCGGGAATGGTCCTTCGCCCTTGGGATTCAATACGTTTTATTGTCGCCTGGAAACCATACATGGGGTACTACGCCATCACATCCCTGTGCTTGATACAGATGTGAGAAGCTATCCGCAGGTCGCGCTGGTTTGAGTGCTAAAACCAGAGCCATTGCTTCAATGCCAAGAGCAATGAGCCTTACTGTTCAGTTGCCGCTCCGTGCTTTCACAGCCCATATATCGCGCTAAACTTCTGTTCCAGATATCCCAGCAAAGGTTCGGGTCCCGGCTCAATGCCGCTTGCCCGTCGGATAATCTCGCGCGGGGCATAAAGCCCGCCGTGCTGCTGGACGTGTTCGCGCAGCCAAGCAGTTGCGCCAGATGTGTCGCCTTCTGCCAGTTGCGCATCCAGATCGGGCACGCCACCGCGCAGGGCCTGATACAGGCATCCAGCATAGACGTTGCCCAGCGAGTAGGTCGGAAAGTAACCAAACAGCCCGACCGACCAATGCACATCCTGCAAACAGCCATTCGACGGCTTGTCCACCGCATAGCCGAAGTCAGCCTTGAAGCGGTCGTTCCACGCCGCCTCAAGTTCGCTGACCTGCAAGTCTCCGGCCATCAGCGCGCGCTCCAGATCGAACCGCAGCATGATATGCAGGTTATACTGGACCTCGTCCGCTTCGGTGCGGATATAGCCGTTGTGAACCCGGTTGACAGTGGCGTAGAAAGCGTCAGCATCGGCAATTCCGAAATCGCCGAATGCGCCCTTCATCTGATCGAACAACCAGCCCGTAAAGGCACGGGAACGGCCGAGCTGGTTTTCATAGATCCGGCTTTGGCTTTCATGCACGCCCATGGACACGCCGCACCCCAGTGACGTCAGCAGGTAGTCGCGGTCGATCCCCTGTTCGTAAGCGGCGTGGCCGACCTCATGAATGGTTGAATAAAAGCAGTTGAATGGGTCTGTTTCGCTGGTTCGCGTGGTGATGCGCACATCAAGACCCGAGCCCGAGCTGAACGGGTGAACCGCCTTATCCACACGGCCGTTGTTGAGGTCATAGCCGAAAGCGACCGCCAGCTTTTGCGCAAGCTGCATCTGGGTCATCTCATCAAAGCTGCCGCTCAGCGCAGCAGGTTCCGGGCGATCCAGAACGGCCGCGCGCAAGGCCACCAGACGCGGGCGCATCTCATCGAAAATGGCCGCGATCTGAGCGCCAGTCGTATAGGGTTCGTAATCTTCAACCATGGCGTCATAGACATCTCCGCCCTGCGCCAGCGCCTCACCTTCCTGACGCTTCAGCGATACGACCTCTTCCAGCACCGGAAGGAACGCCGAGACATCTTCGTCCGCGCGCGCCTGGGCCCAGGTTCCCTGTGCGGCGGACGTAATTCGGGCAATCGCCGTAGCCAGATCGGCAGGCACCTTGACCGCCCGATCATAGGCGCGCCGGATTTCGCGCAGTTGCGCCTTACCGACTTCATCCTGTGGGGCAGCCTGATCCAGCCACTCTGCAACGCGTGGATCCGATCGGCGCGCATGAAGGACCGCCTCGATAGCCGCCATTTCTTCGGCACGTTGGGGAGCAGCCCCGCGCGGCATGACGGTTTCCTGGTCCCAGCCGAGCCGACCCGCGATCTGGCCCAATGCTGAGGTTTCACGCTGAAAGGCCATCAATTCGTTGAAAGCGGTCATATTATGTTGCTCCGCGCAGAGATGTTGCGATTGGGTAAGCCGTGAGGAACCGAGCGCGCAGGATCAGGGTCCAGACAACGACGGCCATGAACTGGTGGAAGATCGCTATCTGCCATGGGGCGCCGTAGACGACCGTCACGATGCCGACGACGACCTGCAAAGACAGCGCTGCGAATGCCGCATTGAAGGCAAAGCGCGTTTGAGGATGCGCACTGGCACCACCACGTCGCCACACGACAATGGCAAAGATAAACAGCAGGTAACCGGCACAACGGTGAATGAACTGCACCAGTCCGGGGCTTTCAAAGAAGTTTCGCCACACCGGCTCCAACGCAGTGGCATCCGGTGGCAACAATTGCCCCCCAATCAACGGCCAGTCGGTGTAAGACCTCCCGGCGTCGATCCCGGCGACCAGCGCGCCGATGAGTATTTGCAAAAAAGCGAAATGCATCAGGCCAGTCGCAAGCGAGAACAGTTTTGCCTCTTTGGCACGACGCGCCTGCATCAGGTCACGTTCATCGCGGCCAAGCTCAAAGATATACCACGCCAGGAAGCCCAGAATCACGAAGGCTAGCCCCAGATGCGTGGCCAGACGATAACTGGCAACCGCCGTCATGCCTTCGCCCTGCGTTACGCCCGAGGCGACCATCCACCAGCCGACCGCGCCCTGGACACCGCCCAGAAGGCCGGGGATCAACAGCTTGCCGGTCCAACCCGTAGGTACCTTGCGCGCGATATGGAATCCAAAGAACCCGATGGCCCAGACCAGCCCTATCACGCGGCCCAGTTGGCGGTGCCCCCATTCCCACCAGTAAATAGTTTTAAAGTCACTCAGCTCCATCCACTGGTTCTGGATCTGCCACTGGTCAATCTGCTTGTATTTGTCGAACTCAGCCTGCCAATCCGCTTCGGTCATCGGCGGGACGGCACCGGTGATCGGACGCCATTCGGTGATCGATAGGCCACTGTCCGTCAGGCGCGTCAGGCCGCCGACTGCGATCATCACGACCACCAAGGCAAACAGGATCATCAGCCAAACGCGGATCGCATTGCGCGCGCCGCCACGCCCCCGGTCGATCATACCGGGTTGAACCGCCTGTTGTTTTTCCGTGTCCGAGACCTCTTCGAAGATGCTGCGCTTACCGCTCATGCTGTCCTCATGTCCTGATTTCGTCGCAAGCTAGGGTGTGGCGGAAGATAGGTCCAGCCTCAGCCTTTGTCTTTCCAGCGGACCATCTGCCGCATGATCCCGTGCAGCATCTGCACATCGGCCCGCGTCATCCGCATCCGCGACCACAGATTGCGCAGGTTGGTTTTCATGCCCTCGGCCTTTTCGGGGGGATAGAAGAACCCGGCCTCTTCCAGCCGGTCCTCGTAGTGCTCGACCAGTTTTTCAACCTCGATCCCCGTGGCCCAGTCACCCTTTCCCAGATCAGTGGATTCATGCACCACGTCGCCAGTCTGGCGCATCCACTCATAAGCGGTCAGCAAAACGCATTGGCCCAGGTTCAGCGACGCGTATTCCGGGTTCACCGGAACCGAGATGATTGCGTTTGCCTTGGCGATGTCTTCGTTCTCCAACCCCGCACGTTCGGGGCCGAACAGAACCGCAACCTTTTCGCCCGCCGCGACTTTTTCAGCAGCGATCTGCATGGCGCGCTCGGGGCTGTAGACGGGTTTCGTCAGCCCGCGTTGCCGTGCAGTGGTGGCGAAGACAAAGGTGCTGTCGGCCAGCGATCCGGCCAGATCGTGAAACAGCAGTGCTTCATCCAGCAACCGGCCTGCACCGCTGGACATCGCCACTGCCTTGGGGTTTGGCCAGCCGTCACGGGGCGCCACGATGCGCATTCGGTCCAGTCCAAAGTTCCACATTGCCCGGGCAGCAGCACCGATATTCTCACCCATCTGCGGGCGAACAAGCACGAAGGAAGGCTGGGATTTGTCGCTTGGCATGGTTCACCTTATGAAAACTTGGCCTGCTGTAATCGGCAGGCACTTGCAGGGCAAGTCGCTGGGGGTGTTATTTGCGCGGCCTCAGCCATAAAAGTTTGCTTCCCCGCCGCAATCCGCTAAACCGCGCCAAACACTGAAACCCGAAGGACGCGCCCATGGACACCCCCGAGCAGCCGCAGATTTACCTGATAACGCCTCCGACGATCGAGCTGAGCACGTTCCCCGGCAAACTGGCATCGGTTCTGGACGGGGCCGAGATCGCCTGCATCCGCCTGGCGCTGGCAGGCAACGACGAAGACACCATCGCCCGTGCCGCTGATGCCTGCCGCGAAGTGGCCCACGCCCGCGACGTGGCCATCGTGATATCGAACCACGTGCTGTTGGCGCAACGTCTAGGGCTGGACGGGGTGCATCTGGATGACGGCGCACGCTCGGTCCGCGCCGCGCGCAAGGAACTGGGCACCGATGCGATTGTCGGCAGCTTCTGCGGCGCGTCCAGCCATGACGGCATGGCGGCGGGTGAACACGGCGCGGATTACGTGGCCTTCGGGCCCGTCGGAACCGCCACGTTGGGGGACGGAACCCGCGCCGAAAAGGATTTGTTCCAATGGTGGTCTCAGATGATCGAGGTCCCGGTCGTGGCCGAAGGCAGTCTGACGCCCGAGCTGATCCGTGATCTGGCCCCCTGCACCGATTTCTTCGGTATCGGCGACGAAATCTGGGGCAGCGACGACCCGCTGGGCGCGCTGAACACGCTGCTGGCGGCGATGTCTTAAGCCAGCAACCAGGGTTCAGCCATCCAATACACGCCGATTCCGGCGATCAGCATCGAGGCCAGAACCGAAATCCGGCCTCGTGTTCTGTGTGACCCGCCAGCAACCAAAAGCGCGCAGGCAAAAGTCAGAACAGCCACAAGGATGACAGGCAGTGTATTTCCGACGCCAAACCCAAAAACAGCCGGGGCCAGATGATCGGGCGGCACCCCGATCCTTGTCAAATCCGAAGCCAGTGCCAATCCTTGAACACAACCTGCGGCAAGCACAGCTAACAGTCGCCAGACCTGCAAGTGCCGGGCCACCAGGTTCCAAAGCGCCAGAATGATGATCGAGGCCACCAACGCCTGGTCCTGCACATTTTCTGGCACGTCCAGCACGCCGTACATGCCCAACCCGAGCCCGATAAAAACTCCTGCTGCCAAAAACGCCACCTGAGACACCACAGGCCGCAGGCTCAGTGTCAGCATTACGAGTGTCAGAACAACGATGGATGGCTTGAGGGGGCTTTGAACAAAACGGCTGATCCCCTTTGCGAAATACGTCTGCAGTGTCTGCTCTGTTGTCAGCGATGCCCCGCCCTGCAACGGGATCAGTGGGCTGATTTCTCCGGCAGTCAGAAACCCTGTATACGGGGCCATCACGTTTTGCTGACGAAGAACGACTGACCCGCTGTACTGCGGCCAGGTCAGGCGCAGATTCGATGCATGATCCGGCAAACGTGCAGTCAACAACAACCTGGAAACACGCACTTTTTCCGTGTCGCCCACCACCGGAATACGCACACCTTCATAAGACAAATCCAGGCGACCAGGCGCTTCGACCACAAGGCTTTGCTTCCAGACCTGAACAAAGTCTCTGATCTGCGGTTCCAGTTCCGACGACACCTTCCGCCGCAGAGATCGGTACTGTGTATCGTCAGAATAGGTTTCTGGCTGTGTCGGGTCGGCCCCGGCCAGCATCGCCTCGGCATTCAATTTCACCTCCAGAAACAGCGTGTCAGCTTTGACCCAGAAATCAACAACTGTCGGAGGGGCGGTTTGTGCCTTAACAGATCCAGGAAGCACAGTCAGAAGAACAATAATACTCAGGGCGCAGGTTTTGAGGACTCGAAGGATGGCACGGAAGGCAGGGCCATTCATACGAAACGCTCCAACAGGAAAATCAAATCACCAATCATTGCTCTCGATTGTTCCCGCGAAGGCCACGGATCGCAAGCCCAAAGGAAACATCAGCCCCGGCAGATCGGGAATCTCTTATAGCGATAACGTTCCGGCTTGCACGGGCACCATCGCTGCGGCATGACATCCCGTATGACTCAGAACACCAATATCCTGTGCATCGGCTCGGTCCTGTGGGACGTCATCGGTCGATCGGCCAGCGCCATGAGGCAAGGCTCGGACGTGCCGGGCCGGATCACCCGCCTGCCCGGCGGCGTCGCGATGAACATCGCCATGACACTGGTACGCTTTGGCATGACGCCCACCCTGCTGACTGCCATTGGCCGCGATCCCGAAGGCGACGAGCTGGTTCACGCCTGTTCGCGCCTCGGCATGGTGACGGATCACATCTATCGTTCGCAGGATTTGCCGACTGACCGCTACATGGCTGTCGAAGGGGCGAACGGGTTGATCGCGGCGATTGCCGACGCGCATTCGCTGGAAGCCGCTGGCGCAAAGATACTACGCCCCTTGATGCACGGGCCATTGGGCTATGAGAACACACCGTTTGAAGGCCCAATCGCACTCGACGGCAACCTGACACTGGACCTGCTTGAAGAGATTGCTCAAAGCCCTGCTTTCTCTCGCGCTGATCTTCGCGTGGCCCCGGCCTCGCCCGGCAAAGCCGAACGATTGCTACCCTTCCTGAAACACGCACGCGCCACGCTTTACGTGAATCTCGAAGAGGCCGGCATCCTGTGTCAGCGCGAGTTCACCGACTCCGAATCCGCAGCTAAGGGCCTGCTGGATCGTGGCGCGCTGCGCGCTCTGGTCACCGATGGCGGCAATTCAGCCACCGTCGGGAGCTCTGATGATATCCTGACACAAACACCCCCTGCCGTTCTGGTCACACGCGTGACCGGCGCCGGGGACACTTTCATGGCGGCCCATATCGCCTCAGAATCCGGCGGTGCATCCAGTGACGAGGCTATGGCCCGCGCCCTGCACGCCGCTGCAACCTACGTTTCCGGAGAAACCCCACTGTGATCGACATTCAATACTCAGCCGAGGTCAGCGCCGCCAAGGACGCGGGCCTGCCCATAGTTGCGCTGGAAAGCACCATCATCACCCATGGGATGCCCTACCCGCAGAACATCGAAGTCGCGGCACAGGTCGAAAAGGACATCCGAGATGCGGGTGCGGTTCCTGCGACAATGGCCGTGATCGAAGGCAAATTGCATGTGGGGCTGGAGCAGGATCAGCTGCAATGGCTGGGTCAGGCCCAGGGTGTCGCCAAGATCTCGCGCGCGGACATGGCAGCGTGCATCTCGACCGGTGGCACCGGGGCCACCACCGTTGCGGCGACTATGATCGCAGCGCATTATGCCGGGATCGAGATTTTTGCCACCGGCGGTATCGGCGGCGTGCATCAGGGTGCCGAGACCACGTTCGACATCTCTGCCGATCTGCACGAGCTTGGGCATACACCGGTGACTGTCGTCGCAGCCGGGGCGAAAGCCATCCTCGACCTCGCCAAAACGCTTGAGGTTCTGGAAACGCTGGGCGTGCCTGTGATTGCACATGGTCAGGACGAGTTTCCTGCGTTCTGGTCGGCAAAGTCGCCCTTTGCCGCGCCCCTTCGTATGGACAGTGCCGACGCCATCGCCAAAGCCCACTCCACCCGCCGCGCGCTGGGTCTGCCCGGCGGGCAGTTGGTGGCAAATCCGATCCCGGCCGCTGATCAGATCCCGTCCGAGGAACTGGCCCCGATCATCGCCGAGGCTCAGTCAGATGCGGATGCCCATCGTATCACCGGCAAAGCCGTGACCCCCTATCTGCTGCAACGAATCTTTGAAAAGACCGAAGGCCGGTCCTTGGTCGCCAATATCGCCCTTGTTCGAAACAATGCACGGTTGGCGGCAAAGATCGCGCAAGCGCTGGTCAAACAGAGGTGACGTTAACCTATTGTACCAAGACCGTGGATTGACTACCTAATTCCCGAAACCATTCGGAACCACCATGAATACACCGTTCGACGAAGAACCTCACCGCCGCCCAGGCATGCTTTCACGGCTGCGCGCGTCCTTTCTGACGGGCGTCGTTGTCATTGCGCCTGTCTGGTTGACGGTCTGGCTGATCTGGTCGGTGGTCGGCTGGATCGATAGCGCGGTTCTTCCACTGGTGCCACACCAGTTCCAGCCAGAACAGTACGTGGGCATCAACCTGCGCGGTGTAGGCGTAGTCATCTTCCTGATCTTCACCATTCTGGTCGGCTGGATCGCCAAGGGTATTCTGGGCCGTTCCCTGATCCACTTCGCCGAAAGCGTTGTTGACCGGATGCCCGTCGTGCGCTCGGTCTACTCCGGGATCAAACAGATTTCGGAAACGGTGTTTGCCCAGACTGAGCGTTCTTTTGAAAAAGCCTGCCTGATCCAGTACCCGCGTCGCGGGATCTGGGCCATCGGCTTTGTCTCCACCAGCGCCAAGGGTGAGGTAAGCGAACGTGCCGAAACCGGCGGAGAGCTGCTGAGCGTATTCGTACCCACGACGCCCAACCCGACGTCGGGGTTTCTGTTGTTCTTCCCCGCAGAAGACGTGATCTTGCTGGATATGAGCATCGAAGACGCAGCCAAACTGGTGATTTCAGCGGGGCTTGTCTATCCGAATGGAAAAGATCCGACCCAGCCACCCGAGTGATCAGCTGAACATCGCAGGCAGATCGATTGTGCTGGTCTGCCCCAAATCGTCCTTGTGTTTGGCAAGAAAACCGTCCGCGGCGTCCCGTCCGGCCTGTTTCAGCTTATGCAGAATGACCGGATTGGGCACGGTCTTGGTGGCAACAGACAGGCTGTTCATCAACTCGTTATCTGCAATCATGTGAACCAGAACGCGGCTCATCTCTCCGGAGGTCAGCTTGCCCTCTTTCAGCAACCGTTGGACAAAGCTGATCGCCCGCAACTCGCGAAACAGGGATGAGTTGAAGCTGATCTCGTTGATCCGGTTCTGAATTTGCTGCGGTGTGACCGGAACTTCGTCGCGCTCCAGCGGATTGATGTTCACGATCACCACGTCATCCGGCAAATCATCGTTGAACAGCGGATAGAGAGCCGGATTGCCGGTATACCCGCCGTCCCAGTAGGCTTCGTTCCGGTTTGTTTTCGGATCAAAAATCTCAACCGCCTTGAACAGGGTTGGTAAACAGGCCGAGGCCAGAATAGCGTCCGTGCTGATCTCGTCGCCGGTAAAGACGCGGATCTTGCCGCTGCGTACGCAAGTGGCACACACGAAAAGGCGCGGGCCTTCTTCCGCGCAAATCTCGTCAAAATTGAACCTGTCCACCACCGGTTCCAGCGGGTTGCTGTAGAACGGCCCATACGCATAGGGCGACACCATTCGCGACCACGCATCCCCGATTGAAAACGGTACCGAATACTCCATCGCCTGCGCAATGGTCGCCGGTTCCAGGCCGCGAAACCAGTTGGCGAAACGCATGTCGCCAATAGCGCCCATGCGCTGCCACAACCCGTCCAGGCGCGCCCGCGCTCCTTCGCGCCCTGAATGAACCATTCCCGACTTGTACGCCGCTGCGTTCAGCGCCCCTGCGGAGGTTCCGGTGATGGCAGCGACCTCGATGTCTTCCTCATCCAGCAGCCGGTCAAGCACACCCCAGGTGAACGCGCCATGCGCGCCACCCCCCTGCAAAGCCAGATTGATCCGTTTCACGTCGCTGCCCCTTCGTCTCTGCAAATGAATGCTTCGGGGGAATGAGGGCAATGGCCCCCTTTAAACCTCAAAGTGCTGTCCAGCCACCATCGACTGAAATTGTGGTTCCGGTGATCTGAGCCGCCGCGTCCGAACACAGGAAGATAGTCGTTCCACCCAATTGCTCGACGGTGGCGAACTCCTTGGAGGGTTGCCGTTCCAAAAGAATGTTCTTCACCACATCCTCGCGGCTCATGTTGTATTCTTTCATCGTGTCGGGGATCTGCGCCTCGACCAGCGGCGTCAGAACGTAGCCCGGGCAGATGGCATTGCAGGTGATCGGTTCCTGCGCGGTTTCCAGCGCTACGGTCTTGGTCATTCCCACCACGCCGTGCTTGGCCGCAACATATGCCGCCTTGTAAGGGGATGCCGTCAGACCATGGGCCGAGGCGATGTTCACCACCCGCCCCCAACCCGCCTTGCGCATCATCGGCAACGCAGCCGCTGTGGTATGAAAGGCCGAGTTCATGTTGATTGCGATAATCGCGTCCCATTTTTCAACCGGGAACTTATCGATCGGAGAGACATGCTGAATACCAGCATTGTTTACCAGAATATCACAGGACCCCGCCTGTTCGATCAGTGATCGGCATTCCTCGCCCTTGGACATGTCGGCCTTGATGTAGCGCGCATTGGTTCCGGTCTCTTTCGCAATCTCTGCGGCAAGCGCATGATCTTCATCCCGATCCGTAAAGGAATTCAGAACCACATCGGCACCCGCCTTGGCCAGCTCGCGCGCTACGCCCAGCCCGATGCCCGAATTTGATCCCGTGATGATTGCCGTTTTACCGGACAGGCTCATGTCCATTCTCCCTCAAGCGTTAATCAGGCGCACCATGCCATGCTGCACCTGCAAAGAAAACGGGGAAACACATCAGATTGGAATCCCGGCCTGAGACTTCGCGACGCACAAAAAAACGCCCGCACGAAGCGGGCGTTAAGTTATTGAGGCAGGTTTCATACAGGCAAGAAACCTATCGAGCAGTGCAACCTTTATAAGCAATTCTGCGCCTTGGTCCAAGCTAAAAGTTTGATAATAAGAAAAATCATCACTACGATGATCTCCAACAAAATAAGGCCAGAGCAGGATTGTTTCCAAAATGAGCCCGGAATTTCTCCGTCCGTTTCGATCACTTGCGGCGGGAATCGCCAGCATTTTCGTGATGTCTGTCGCCCATGCAGAATCGTCTCATGGCATAGCTATGTACGGGGACCCGGCCCTACCACCGGATTTTGTGTCTCTCCCCTATGCGAACCCGGATGCGCCCAAAGGTGGCAAAGCTGTTTTCGGAAACACGGGCGGCTTTAACAGTCTGAACCCGTTTTTGCAAAAAGGCACTTCGCCATGGCAATTGCCTTTCTGGACCCATGAAAGCCTGATGGGGCGATCCTGGGACGAACCTTTCACACTTTACGGGCTGTTAGCCGAATCAGTTGAGACCGATCCAGACCGGTCCTGGGTCGAATTCACCCTGCGGGAAGAGGCGCGTTTTTCCGACGGAAGCCCGGTCACGATCGATGATGTGATCTGGTCTTACGAGACTTTGGGCACGCAGGGGCATCTGCGCTATCGCGGTCTTTGGGGCAAGATCGACGACATCGAACAAACAGGCCCGCGCTCGGTGCGGATCACGTTCAATGAACCCGATCGAGAGCTTGCGCTGCTGGCAGGGATGCGTCCGATCCTGCAAAAGGCACAATGGGAGGGAAAGGACTTCGCTGACGCGCAACTGCATGATGTGCCGATTGGAACCGGCCCTTATGTGATCGATAGCTACGAAGCGGGACGCTACGTGAATCTGCGACGCAATCCGGACTATTGGGGGAACGACATTCCGTTTCGCCGCGGCACCATGAACCTTGATGAGCTGCGGATCGAATTCTACGGCGACGGCAGCGTCTTGTTCGAAGCCTTCAAGGCCGGAGAGTTGTCGGCCGTCCGTGAATTCAATGCCGACAAATGGGATACGCAATACAACTTTCCCGCTGTGCAGCGGGGCGATGTGATCAAAACTGAAATTCCGCATGGAAAACCTTCGGGAATGACCGGGTTCGTGATGAATACACGAAAGGCCCCGTTCGACGACTGGCGTGTGCGCGAAGCGCTGATGCTTGCCTTCAATTTTGAGTTCATCAACGACACGGTAACCGGTGGCGCCCAACCAAGGATCACGTCTTATTTCTCGGGGTCCGACCTTGCCATGCAGCCCGGCCCGGCCCAAGGGCAGCTAAGAGACCTGTTGCTTCCTTACGCTGACATCCTGTTGCCAGGCACGCTGGAAGGGTATGAACTGCCGAAGGGTGACGGGTCGGCCCGGAACCGGGCAAACCTTCGCGAGGCCACCAAGCTTTTGACCGAGGCAGGTTGGACCGTTCAGGACGGCGCACTGCACAATGGAAATGGTGATGCCTTTCAGGTGACTTTCCTGCTTCAACAGGGCGACAGCGAGATGGCAACAGTAGTCGAGATCTATTCCCGCGCGCTGGAACGTCTTGGCATTCAGGTCACGACGGAACAAGTCGACAATGCCCAATATGTCGGACGCACCTCTGAACTGGACTTTGACGTTACGACATTCCGCCGAGCGCTTTCTCTGTCTCCTGGCAACGAACAGCGTCTTTATTGGGGCAGCGAGACTGCTGATGCCCCCGGCACACGCAACCTGATGGGCGTATCCTCGCCCGCAGTTGACGCAATGATCGATGCCATGCTCGCCTCAAAAACCCGCGAGGACTTCACCGATGCCACCCGCGCGCTGGACCGGGTACTGACAGCAGGCCGCTATGTCATCCCGATCTGGAGCTTTGACATCGGACGCATTGCGCATGTCAAGGAACTGAAGCACCCGAAAACCCTGCCCATCTACGGTGACGGTCCGCAATACATGCCAGAAGTGTGGTGGTACGACGCCCGGTAGAGGCGTGATCCCAGGGCCAGCCGATGGGTATGTGATCCGGGCTGGTCTTTCCAAGCGGGCATTCCGAACGTCAGAAGCTCGAAGTTTCAGCTGTTCTGTACAATCTGCGGTCAGGAAGATTCCATCAGTCGGCAAAATTCAGCACATTGCCGCGTCATACAAGATATCGTTTGATCGCACCCAAACCGCCGTACTGGGCCGCCAACACCATCACCACCGGGTGATCCCGCAGAAAACGCCCTCAAACAGTTTTACTCATCTAGAAAAACCTGTATAAAAATGGCATATTTAGTCGTCATAGATAGCTTATGCCAACCCAAGATCCCGGACTGCCCGGACAATCGGACGCTGGGAACCAAAGAACAACCGGGCCCGCCACCACTCACACCAAATGTAGGCCCGTCGCCCCGCTGCGGATACTTCGCAGCGGGCACAATTCCCCCCCAAAAAGGCGCGGCCTCAGGATGCGACATTTTGTCATGTCTTTCGTTACGGCACCCCGTTCGTACTCTGATGTGGGGGAGAGCAGTCCTAATCGTTGCTAAGGGAAGCTCATTGATGATGAACTGGACCGATCTTACAAAAGACTGGAGCGCGGCCTGCGAACGCGCAAAGCGGCGTTTTCCGAACTTGCGTGACAAAGACATGATGCGCGTGTTGAAGGATCGAAAAGGATTTGAAGCCTATTTGGCCGAACGTCACCAACTTACAATGAATGAGGCGCATGAGGAGGTCGAAGACTTCCTGTTCACCGAAGGGCTGAACCGTGAATTCAGCAGTGCCGCTTTAAGCAAGTGATGTGACCCAAAGGATAGTCGCGTCTTCGTCACTGACGGAAATCACATTGTGGCCCATGCTGCCGTCGTAATAGGCGCTGTCGCCCCTGCGCATCTCCACCGGCTCATAAAACTCGGTGTAAAGCTTGACGACACCGGTCAGTACATACATGAACTCTTCTCCGTCATGGCGCACCCAGCCGTCAAATTCCTCCATTGATCTCGCGCGGACCCGCGCACGATAGGGCAGCATTTGTTTCTTGGTCAGGGTTTCGGCCAGCAACTCATGTTCATAAGTGGTTGTGGCGTGCGCCGTGCCGTCGCCCAGACGGGTTATCGCCATACGCCCGATCACCTGATCGCGCTGGGGCGGCGTGAAAAGCTGCGGAACCGAAATCTCCAATCCAGTCGCAAGCTTCTTGAGCGCGTCGTAGGTCGGCGACATCTGCCCGTTTTCGATCTTGCTTAGGGTCGAACGTGCCAAACCGGCCTGACTGGCGGCTTGCTCCAATGTCCATTCCCGTGCTTTGCGCAGCTCTCTCACACGCGCGCCAAGGTCCAACGGTTCAACTTCGGTGTGTTCGCCAGAGTTGCGGGCAATTCGGATCAGAGATTTGGGATCTTGAGTGCTCATGCCCCTTCTATAGGCCCGGCCAGCCACGCTTGCAACGCGACAGGCGGCGCGATAGCCAGAGGCCATGTTGTCAATCTTCGATCAGGGGGCGCCTGCGCCCTGCCCCACGCCTTTCAATCTGGCAGCTCATGTTCTGGGCTGCGCGGATCAAGCCCCGGAGAAAGTGGCTTTGTCAGTCTTGCGTGAAAACGATACGCAGGATTGGAGCTTTCGCAATCTGAAAACAGCCGTGCTGGGCACCGGCGCGGGGTTGCTGCGGGCAGGATTGAAACCCGGAGATATCGCCCTGATGCGGCTGGGCAATACGGTGGACTTCCCGATTGCCTATCTGGGTGCAATTGCCGTGGGTATCGTACCGGTGCCGACATCGTCGCAACTGACGGAACCCGAAACCGCCAAAATGATCGACGAGCTTTCTCCGGCGGCCATACTGCGCGATCCGGATGTTGCCTGTGCCTCGCATTCCAAGCAGATCAGGCTGGACGCGTTGAAAGCGATGCGAAACCTGCCCACTGCAGGTTTTGACATGGGCGATCCGGAACGTATGGCCTATGTCGTCTACACCTCTGGAACTTCGGGCAAGCCTCGTGCCGTGGCCCATGCCCACCGGGCAATCTGGGCGCGGCAGATGATGGTCGATGGCTGGTATGGTCTGCGCGAGACCGACCGGCTGTGTCACGCGGGGGCTTTCAACTGGACCTATACGCTGGGCACTGGCTTGATGGACCCATGGACCATCGGTGCGACGGCCCTGATCCCGGAACCCGGAACCGAAATCACTGCGTTGCCTGCCTTACTGCGCCAGCATGGCGCAACGATTTTTGCTGCGGCTCCGGGGGTCTTTCGCAAGATAGTGCAAGGGCGCAATCGGATGGAGCTGCCAGACCTGCGACACGGATTATGCGCGGGCGAGAAACTGTCGCGCGCCCTGCACGAACAGTGGCTGAATGCCACCGGCACCGAGCTGTTCGAAGCCTACGGCATGTCCGAATGCTCTACCTTCATTTCCTCCAGCCCGGACCATCCTGCGCGCGGCGACGCACTGGGACAACCGCAACCCGGGCGTCGAGTGGCGATCCTTGGTCCGGACGGTCCGGTGCCACAGGGGCAGGAAGGTACAATTGCCATTCACCGCTCTGACCCCGGGTTGATGCTGACCTATCTTAACGCACCCGAGGACGTTGAAACGCGGATGCAGGGTGAATGGTTTCTGACTGGCGATCAAGGGGCCATGGCAGTGGATGGCCAGATCAGCTATCTGGGCCGCGACGACGACATGATGAACGCGGGTGGCTATCGCGTGTCCCCGGTCGAGGTCGAAGCCGTTCTTGCCCGCTATCCGGGCATAACCCAAGTCGGCGCAGCGGCAGTCGAGGTCAAACCGGACACATTTGTGATAGCGGCCTTCTATACGGGCCCGGAAAAGCTGGACGATACGGCCTTACGCACCTATGTCGAAGCCAACCTGGCGCGGTACAAACAGCCTCGCGCCTTCATCCATCTGCCCGCCCTGCCAACTGGCGGAAACGGCAAACTCCTGCGCCGGGCGCTGCCGGCCTATTTCGAGGCACCAACAAAATGACCCAGACCGTCAAGCTCGACATCCTGTCCGATCCGATCTGCCCGTGGTGCTATATTGGCAAAACCCATCTGGACAAGGCTCTGGCCAATGTGCCCGACCACCCTTTTGTCATTGAATGGCATCCGTTCCAGTTGAATCCTGACATGCCGGATGCGGGTATGGATCGGCGCGAGTATCTTGAGCGCAAGTTCGGCGGCAAGGAAGGCGCGTTGCGCGCCTATGCGCCGGTGGTGGAACATGCCGAAAAGGCCGGCCTGAACATCAACTTCGATGCCATGAAACGTACCCCCAACACGCTGGACGCCCATCGCCTGATCCACTGGGCAGGGATCGAGGGCAAGCAGAACGATGTGGTGGATGCGCTGTTCGACGCCTATTTCGTGCAGGGCCGCGACATCGGCGACCACGAGGTGCTGGCCGACATCGCAGACAGCACCGGAATGGACGCAGCCGTGGTCATGAAGCTGCTGAAATCCGACGCCGACCGCGAGGATATCCGCAACCGCGATGCTCATTCTCGCGAAATGGGCGTCAGTTCGGTTCCGACCTTCATTGTCGCGAACCAACATGCGGTACCGGGCGCGCAACCTCCTGAAATGTGGGAGAAAGTAATCGCTGAGATCATGTCTCAACTTGAGGCTTCCCCTGCAGAATAGCACAGAAGTCTGTGCAAATTTCCAGTCTGGCCTATGCCGACCCGCCGTGATAGCGCGAACGGGTTAGGAGTGCTTCATGGCCAATCGCATGTCGAAGGCGGAATTCATTGCGCTGATTGCAATGATGTTCGCCACCATCGCCTTTTCGATCGATTCAATGCTGCCTGCGCTGCCCGAGATCGGCGCGCAGCTCAGCCCAGATGATGTCAATCGGGCGCAACTGATCCTGACGTCTTTTGTGTTGGGGATGGGGATCGGAACGTTTTTTACCGGCCCTCTCTCAGATGCTCTGGGACGCAAGCCAGTTATTTACGGTGGCGCAGCCCTTTACATTGCGGCCTCAGCGGTTGCCTGGGCCAGCTCCTCACTGGAACTGGTATTGATCGCACGTGTGGTTCAGGGGTTGGGCGCGGCTGGCCCACGCGTGGTAGCCATGGCGATCATTCGCGACTTATATTCGGGTCGCGAAATGGCGCGGATCATCTCTATTGCGATGATGATTTTCACGTTGGTACCCGCAGCCGCACCGATGCTGGGCGCGGGTGTGATCGCATTGTTCGGCTGGCGCGGGATATTTGTGTCGTTCATTCTGTTTGCCCTGGTCATCATCTCTTGGATGGGCGTTCGCCTGCCGGAATCTCTGGCACGAGAAAACCGTCGCCCCTTCCGCTTTCCGCTGATGCTCTCGGCCACGAAAGAAATGTTTACCCATCCGACTGTCCGCCTTTCGATCATGGTTCAGACGCTGTGTATGGGGGTGCTGTTCACCATGCTGACAATGGTTCAGCCAGTCTATGACGTGATCCATGACCGTGCCGACAGCTTTCCATTCTGGTTTGGGTTCGTGGCTTTGATGTCTGGGTCGGCCAGCTTGTTGAATGCAGCACTTGTGGTGCGTGTGGGCATGCGCCGGATGGTGACATGGGCGCTGGGGGGGCAAATCCTGATCACCGCTTTTGTTATGACGCTTAACACCATGCACCTTTCGCCGGACGCCTCATTTGCACTGTTTGTATTCTGGCAAACCATGGTGTTTTTCATGGCCGGGGTAACATTGGGCAACCTGAACGCCATCGCGATGGAGCCGATGGGGCATATTGCCGGAATGGCAGCCTCGGTCATCGGATCCATTTCGACGGTTCTGGCTGCGGCTATTGCCGCGCCGATCGGGTTGCTTTTCGATGGGTCCATCGCGCCTTTGACATTTGGCGTCCTGAGCATGTGCATTCTGGCCTTCGGGCTTATGCTGCATATGGGCCGCGTCGAAGAGCGCCTGCCAGCCTGATCTGTGCGACTCGTCAGAAACACGTTACTCTCGACCTGAACCGAGCGGAGGGCTTCTGATGCGTGAATACTATGATCTGGGCAGCTATTACTGTCCGGTAACGACCTCCGTTCCCGAGGCTCAGCTGTGGTTCGACCGCGGCCTGAACTGGACCTATGGATACAATCACGAAGAAGCCGTGGTTTGTTTCCAGCGCGCAGCTGAACATGACCCCCAATGCGCCATGGCATATTGGGGCGTCGCCTACGCGGCGGGACCGAATTACAACCTGCCATGGGACTTGCAGGACGAGCAGGGACGCAGCAAGGCGCTGGCGCTGGCTTATGATGCCACGCAAAACGCACTTCGATTGACTGACGGCTGCACGCCTGTTGAGCAAGCACTGATCCGGGCCCTTCCAGCGCGATACCCGCAGCGGGATCCGGCCGAGGACATGCACCTTTGGGATCACGATTTTGCCGAAGCGATGCGCGCGGCGTTCGCTGCGCACTCCGATCACCTTGACCTGCGCACACTCTTTGTCGAAGCGCTTTTGAACCTGACGCCCTGGAAAATGTGGGATCTGAAAACCGGCCAGCCTGCTGAAGGCGCAGCAACGCTTGAGGCTCAGGAAGTACTGGAAACAGCCATGGCCAGCGATCCGGCCGCCATGTCGCATCCCGGTCTGCTGCATCTTTATGTTCACCTGATGGAAATGTCGCCCACCCCGGAAAAAGCCCTGAAAGCCGGTGATGTCCTGCGCACATTGGTACCTGATGCAGGCCACCTCGTTCACATGCCGACACATATCGACGTCCTCTGCGGACACTACCACAACGTGGTGCATTGGAACGAAAAAGCCTCGGATGCCGATCTGAAGTATTACGAACGTGAGGGGGCGTTCAATATCTACACCGGCTACCGTCAACACAACTATCACTTCGCCATCTACGGCGCGCTGTTTCTGGGGCAAATCGAACCTGCCCTGCGCGCCAATCAGGGTTTGTGGGAAACGACGCCCGAAGAAATGCTTCGTATCGAAAGCCCCCCCATGGCGGATTACTTCGAAAGCTACATGTCCATGGGGCCGCACATCCTGATCCGCTTTGGTCGCTGGGAAGAGGCCAAGGCGCTGGAGCTGCCCTCCGATCCGGATCTCTACCGTACCCTGACGGCCACGACCCACTACGCCCGCGCCATCGCACGTGCCGCAACCGGTGATGTCGCCCATGCCGAAGCGGAAGAGAACCTGTTTCTCGCAGCCAAGGAATGCGTTCCGGAAACGCGCAGGTTGCACAACAACCGCGTGATAGACCTGCTGGAAATTGCCCGGGAAATGCTGCGTGGTGAGATCGAGTACCGAAAGGGGAATTTCGATATTGCTTTTGCCCATCTGCGCCGCTCGGTCGAGTTGGATGATACCCTGCCCTATGACGAGCCCTGGGGCTGGATGCAGCCCACCCGCCACGCGCTTGGTGCGTTGCTGTTCGAACAAGGTCATACGGCAGAAGCAGAGGCTGTCTATCGCGAAGATCTTGGCCTTGGTGGCTCGCTCAGCCGCGCTTCGATCCATCCCGACAATGTGTGGAGCCTGAAGGGGCTGTACGATTGTCTCAAAGCCCGTGGGGAAGATGTTGAAATCCTACAGGTCAAACAACGCCTGGATCTGGCTCTGGCCCGGGCAGATCGGGCGGTTGCAGCGTCCTGTTTCTGCGCGCAGGCCGCAATGCGTGAATGAGGTGTGTTGGATCGCGCTGCCGCGCGATGCCTCCGGCGGGGATACTTTGAGCCAGATGAAGCTGGGATCCCTTGTTCATCAGGCCGCAATGATCTCGGCCGAGACGCACAGCATGCGGCAGGGGCAAAGCCCACATCCCACAGCTTAACCTGCCTTGGCCTTTTTCTTTTCCGCGACCACTTTTTCAGCAAGGTCGCGGGCAATCGCAAAGGCCCCTTTGATCTTATCGCTGTCTTTCTTCCAATCCCGGCGCACGACGATCTTGTTATCCTTGACCTTGGCCATGCCGCGCTGGTTTTGAATGAACTCGACCAAACCTTCTGGTGATGCGAACTTGTCATTGTGGAACTGGATCGTCGCCCCTTTCGGGCCGCCGTCCAGCTTGGCAATGCCCGCCCGTTTGCACATGGCTTTGATGCGCACGACCAGCATCAGAGTGTTAACCTCTTTCGGCAACTTGCCAAAACGGTCGATCAACTCCGCAGCAAAACCCTCCAGTTCAACCTTGGTCGAGAGCGATGACAGGCGGCGGTAAAGGCCCAGACGAACATCGAGATCGGGTACGTAATCCTCGGGAATCAGAACCGGCACACCCAGATTGATCTGCGGGGCCCACTGGTCATCAGCATCTGACAGCCCCTCCATTTCACCCGCTTTGATCTTGGCAATCGCCTCTTCCAGCATGGATTGATAAAGTTCATAGCCGACGTCACGCATCTGGCCGGACTGCTCTTCACCCAGCAGGTTCCCCGCGCCGCGAATGTCGAGATCCTGAGAAGCCAGCGTAAACCCGGCGCCCAACGTGTCCAGCGATCCCAGGACACGCAGGCGTTTCTCGGCCGTGGCGGTCAGCTTCTGGCGTGGTTTGGTGGTCAGATAGGCATAGGCACGAGTTTTCGAGCGCCCAACGCGACCCCTGATCTGATAGAGCTGCGCAAGGCCGAACATATCCGCGCGGTGCACAACCATCGTGTTCGCCGTCGGAATATCCAGCCCGCTTTCGACAATCGTTGTAGCCAGCAGCACATCGTATTTACCGTCATAAAACGCGTTCATGCGATCATCGAGCTCACCGGCTGCCATTTGCCCATGTGCAACCACATAGGTCAGTTCCGGCAGCTGCTCTTTCAAAAACTCCTCGATCTCGGGCAGGTCCGAGATGCGGGGAACGACGTAGAAGCTTTGGCCGCCACGATAGTGTTCGCGCAGAAGCGCCTCTCGGATCGTGACCGCGTCGAATTCGCTGACATAGGTTCTGATTGCCAGACGGTCGATGGGCGGGGTGCCAATGATCGACAGGTCGCGCACCCCGGTCAGCGACAATTGCAGCGTTCGTGGAATCGGGGTCGCGGTCAGTGTAAGTACATGGATGTCACTGCGCAGTTGTTTCAGCCGTTCCTTATGGCTGACACCGAAATGCTGTTCCTCGTCGATGATCAGCAGACCCAGATTGTTAAACCTTATGTTCGTGGCCAGCAGCGCATGGGTCCCGATCACGATATCCACCGTACCGCGCGCCAAACCGTCGCGGGTTTTCTGGGCCTCTTTCGCCGAGACAAAGCGCGACAATTGCCGAACCTCCAGAGGAAACCCACGGAACCGTTCCCTGAAGCTTGCTGCGTGCTGGCGGGCCAGCAGTGTTGTTGGTGCCACGATCGCCACCTGCACGCCGGACATGGCGGCGACAAAGGCGGCGCGCATTGCCACCTCGGTCTTGCCAAAGCCGACGTCACCGCAGATCAGCCGGTCCATCGGCGCGCCGGAGTGCATGTCCTCCATCACATCCGAGATCGCGCTCAACTGGTCGTCGGTTTCCTGATATGGGAAACGGGCGCTGAACTCTTCCCATGCATGCGGAGGTGGGTCCATTACCGGAGCTTTTCGCAAGGCACGTTCAGCCGCGATGCGGATCAGCTTGTCGGCCATCTCGCGGATGCGTTCTTTCAGCTTGGCTTTCTTGGCCTGCCATGCGCCGCCGCCAAGTCGATCCAAAAGACCTTCGTCATGGCCGTATTTCGACAGCAGTTCGATGTTTTCGACCGGCAGGTACAGCTTTGCCTGCTCGGCATATTCCAGCAGCAGACATTCATGGGCGGCACCGGCGGCCGTGACGACCTCCATCCCCATGTAACGACCGATCCCGTGGTCAACATGCACCACCAGATCACCGGGGCTGAGGGATTGGGTCTCGGTCAGGAAATTTTCGGCCTTGCGGCGCTTCTTGGGTTGGCGGATCAGCCTGTCGCCCAGAACATCCTGTTCGGCGATCACCGTCAGGTCGGGGGCCTCAAAACCGTGCTCCAGCGCCCAGACGGCAAGGTGCAGGCCGCGCTTTCCGATACGCGTGCCATTTGTTATCGGAATCGCCTCGGCCAGACCTTCATCCTCGATCAAGCCAGTCAGACGTTCGCGCGCACCTTCCGAATAGGACGCAATCAGCACCGGACCTTTGTCGAGCCTGGCTGCAATGTGGCTGGCCAAAGCACCGAACAGGCTGATGCTTTCCTGCTGACGTTCGGGGGCAAAGTTGCGCCCGATCCGCCCGCCCGCATCGATGACACCCGGACCCGACGCCTGCGGCAAGGGGCTGAACTGCATGACACGCCGATCTCCGACGGCCGCCTCCCACGCGGCATCATCGAGATACAGCAGGCCCGGAGGTGTGGGTTTGTAGACCGTATCCATACGGGATCGGTTTTCCAGCGCCAGTCGCCGGGTTTCATATTGATCGGCAATCGTGTCCCATCGGGCCAGTCTGGCCGGTGTCACCTGATCATCGACAGTGATCGTGGCATCCGGCAAATAATCAAACAGCGTTTCAAGCTTGTCGTGGAAGAATGGCAGCCAATGTTCGATGCCCTGATGTTTGCGACCGGCGCTTACAGCCTCGTAAAGCGGATCATCGGTGCCGGCAGCGCCGAATTCAATGCGATAGTTCTGGCGGAACCGTGTGATGGCCGCGTCATCCAGAATGACCTCGGACACCGGAGCAAGTTCGACCACGTCCAGCTTTTCGGTCGTGCGCTGAGACACGGGATCAAAACGGCGCGCGCCGTCCAGTACATCTCCGAACAAGTCCAGACGGACAGGGCCCGATTCACCCGGCGGGAAAATGTCGATGATACCGCCGCGAATGGCATAATCGCCCGGCTCCATCACGGTGGGGCTTTGCGTGAACCCCATGCGCACCAGAAAGTTGCGCAGCGCGGTCTCGTCAATGCGCTGATCGACGCGGGCGGTAAAAGCCGCCTCGCGCAACACGTCTCGCGCCGGGACGCGTTGGGTAGCCGCATTCAATGTCGTCAACAACACGAATTTCTGCGGCATCTGGTGAACCAGCGCAGCCAGCGTGGCAACGCGGGCCGCCGAGATATCCGCATTGGGGGACACCCGGTCATAAGGCAGACAATCCCAGCCAGGAAAAACGAAGACCGGCATGTCGGGGGCAAAGAAAGCCAGCGCAGCGCGCATCGCCTCCATCCGCTTGTCATCTCGCGCGATATGGGCCACCGGCCCGTTGCTGCGGGCGATTTCGTTCAGCACAAGCTGCGCGTCAAACCCTTCAGGGGCGCCGCCAACTGTCACGTGGTTCGGAGCCTTCATCGCCTCGCCTTTCAGATTTTGCTATCCCAGAACGCCAATCGAGATGTTCTGATACATGCCCCAGAACGAAGTGACCAGTATCGAGATCATGCCTATGATCTGGGTATAAAGCCGACAGCGCGCAATGGTTTTCGAAACGGAGTCGAGCGTCAGTTCCTGCCGCCGCAATCGTCGTGCATGCACGATGTTCACCAGCAGAACAAGCGTTAATGGAAACAAAAGCAGAAACACGGCCTGTGCGAACTCGACCCCATAGTAGAACCCCAGCGTCGCCAAGCCGGTAAACAAAAAACACCCAAATGCCAGTAAGATGGTGCCGGACATGTCGACGATCAACAGTATTCGGTTGGTATGTATGCGAACGATGTCCAGAAGGTCGATCTCGACCTGCCCGCCAATGCGTCGGGCACGAACCACCAGATCGTAGGGAATACCCATCACCCAGTGGCTTGCCGATGACCAGACAACCGCCAGCACGATCCAGAACCAGAGATTCGAGAAGCTGCGCATGTCGATGACTTCAAAGATCGAAGAGTACCAGTCCAAACCCAACCCTTTATTCAAACCTCTCAGAGAGGTTCTGCCACGCTGCCGCGTCCATTGATACCCTTGAGACCTTTGTGAATTCATGCCACCCAATGCACGAATGTTCAAGGAGAACGCGCCATGAAACCGACCATTGCACCCTATCCCATGACCCGCTTTCGGCGTGCCCGTCAATCTCAGGCAATTCGCGGGCTTGTGCGCGAGAACACCTTGACCACGGATGACCTGATCTGGCCCGTTTTCGTACGCGACGGTGAAGGGATTGAAGAGCCCGTACCCTCGATGCCGGGCGTGGTCCGCCGTTCGGTGGATCTGATTGCAAAAGCGGCCATCGAAGCGCAGGCGCTTGGAATCCCCGCGATATGCATCTTTCCCTATACGGATTCTGCGCTGAAAACAGAAGACTGCGCCGAGGCCTGGAACCCTGACAACCTGTCGAACCGGGCCATCCGGGCGATCAAGGCGGCAGCCCCTGACATCGCGGTGATGACAGACGTGGCGCTGGACCCGTACAATATAAATGGTCATGACGGATACGTCGTCGACGGCGAGATCGTGAATGATCAGACCATCGAAGCGCTGGTCAAGATGACCCTTGCCCAGGCCGACGCCGGAGCCGACATCATCGGGCCGTCGGACATGATGGACGGCCGGATCGGGGAGATGCGCCGCGCATTGGAAGGCGCCGGGCATCACAACGTGATGATCCTCAGCTATGCCGCGAAATACGCCAGCGCTTTTTACGGCCCCTTCCGCGACGCCGTCGGCGCGTCAGGCGCGCTGACCGGTGACAAGAAAACCTACCAGATGGATCCTGCCAACTCGGACGAGGCGTTGCGCCTGATCGAGCGTGACCTGACCGAGGGCGCGGACATGGTGATGATCAAACCCGGAATGCCCTATCTGGATATCTGTCGTCGTGTGAAAGACAGTTTCGGCGCACCCACCTATGCCTACCAGGTCTCGGGCGAATACGCGATGATCCAGGCTGCCGCCCAGAATGGCTGGATCGACGGAGAAAAGGCAATGCTTGAAAGCCTGCTGGCCTTCAAGCGCGCAGGATGCGATGGCATTCTGACCTATTTCTCACCTCAGGTTGCCCGCATCCTGCAAGGCTAAAACCCCGAAGAGTCGCAACTTTTCGCCGACAAATCCCCTTCAGCGGGCAGCTTTCCCGTGACACATCGCCCTAATCGGCGTATCCTTGCCAGCAAGATCGGGATCACCCGACATATCAGGCACAGTTACAGAGAAAAAAACCATGAGCAGTTCCAACTCCCCCCGACTGAACCGTCGCGGCTTTGCCTTGGGCATGGCAGGCCTGACCCTGACCGCTGCCTGCGGCAACGGCGTCGGCAATTCTAACTCGGCCACGATCGACGCCCGCGTCGATGCCACGCTGACCGAGATGTACAGCCGATACCCCAACACCGTGGAAATCGCGAACAAAGCCAACGGCTTGCTTGTCATGCCATTGATCACCGAGGCGGGGTTTGTATTCGGCGGCGGCTATGGCCGCGGCGCGTTGCGTATCAACGGCGCTACAGTCGACTACTACTCGGCCGTCAAAGGCACCGCCGGATTGCAGATCGGCGCTCAGCAATATGCGCATGTGCTGTTCTTCATGACAGAAGACGCGCTGAATGATTTCCGTCGTTCAAGCGGTTGGACCGCCGGGGCCGACATCGGATATGTGGTCAGCGATCAGGGCGACTCGTTGTCGACCGACACCACAACTCTGCGCAGCCCCGTTCTGGCCGCGATCTTCGGGCAAGCTGGCCTTCAGATCGGCGCAACCGTCGAAGGAACGAAATACACCCGCATCATTCCATAACCCGGATTACCACTTCCCCCACGCACGGCCCCGTCGCAGCGCAACACTGCGGCGGGGCATTTAATTTCAACCCTCCCCGCGCAGGTTCTTGCCGCGTTCCTCTTTCGGTCAGACCGACCATCCTCTAGTCTCAGACCAACGTTCACTTAATAAGAATCTGGGGCAGTAATGGGTCTTGTTTTCCGCTGGCTGGTGCGCATCGCGTCGGGTCTGATCATCCTGATCCTCGCCGCTATGGGCCTTGTCTATTTTCTGGCCAGCCAATCCCTGCCGGACTATGACCAAACGCTTGAGGTTAACGGTTTGACCGCCCCGGTCGAAATCGTACGCGACACCGCCAACGTGCCACATATTCTGGGCCAGACCGATCCCGATGTGTTTTTTGGATTGGGATATGCCCATGCACAGGATCGACTGTGGCAGATGACGGTCATGCGCCGTACCGCGCAAGGCCGTCTGTCCGAGGTTTTTGGCCCTCGCGCGCTTCACATCGACAAGCTGCTGCGCAGATTGGACCTTTATGGGCTGGCTCACCGCTCGGTCGAGGTGCAGGACGATTATACCAAGGCCGCCTTGCGTGCCTATTCCGCCGGGGTCAATGCCCGTCTGACCGAGATCAACAAAGAGGCGCTGGGTCGCGGCGCACCTGAGATGTTCCTGTTCAACGCTCCGGTCTCACCCTGGCAACCGGGTGACAGTATCGCGATGATCAAGCTGATGGCGCTGCAACTGTCAGGCCACCTGACCGATGAAGTTCTGCGTGCGCGCACGTCGCTGATGCTGAACAACCCCGATCGTCTGGCGGATATCCTGCCCGACGTTCCCGGGCCCGGCATCGCGGCGTTGCCGGAATATGCCACGCTGTTCCCAAATCTTCCGCGTTATGCGGCGGGAACGGATATTCCCGAAACACCTCTTTCACCCCTTCCCAAACGTGGTCTGGCCGGAGCTTCAAACGCCTGGACCGCCGCGCCGTCACGTTCTGCAAGTGGCGGGACTCTGTTAGCCAACGACCCTCATTTGGGTTTCACTGCTCCCGGGATTTGGTACCTGGCGCATCTCGATCTGAAAAAAGGCGGTGTCATCGGGGCCTCTATTCCGGGTGTGCCCGCCATCATGACCGGACGCAGCGACCGGTTGGGATGGGGACTTACATCCTCGTATCTTGACGATCAGGACGTTCATATCGAGCAGCTCAATCCTGACAACCCCGAGGAATACCTGACCCCAACCGGCTTCAAGGAATTCCAGACCCGCCCTTCGATCATCGAGATCAAGGGTGAGGCTCCGGTTACGCTGACCCTGCGTTGGACGGACAATGGGCCGGTGCTGCCGGGCACGGACTACAAACTGGAAACCATCACGCCGCCGGGCCACGTGGCATCTCTGTCCTGGACGGCGCTCAGCCCGCAAGACACGTCGATGTCGGCGTCCATGGCTCTGATGAACGCCGACAACGTGGAACAGGCCATCGCGGTCGGTGAACAGTTCATCGCGCCTTCTCAGAATCTGTCGCTGGTCGACAAGACGACGATTGGGATAAAGCTGATCGGCGCTATGCCACGGCGTGATCTGCAAAACCAAAGCCGTGGGCGTATCCCCTCGCCCGGCTGGATCGAAGCCAATCGCTGGCAAGGCCGCCTGCCCTATGCCGACAACCCGGAATTCGTGGCCCCCGTCGGCGGTGTTCTTGGCAACACGAACAACAAGATCATCGACCGCCCGTTTCCAGAGCACGTCTCGTATGAATGGGGCGATACGCAGCGCGTGCATCGCTGGGAACGCCTGATGCAATCGCGCGAGGTGCATACCCGCGACAGTTTTATCGAAGCGCAATTGGACACGGTCAGCTTTACTGCGCGGTCCCTGCTGCCGCTGATAGGTGCCGATCTGTGGTTTACCGGGGCTTCGGCCCCTGAAGGAACTCTGGAGCGTCAGCGCCAGATCGCGCTGTCGCTGCTGGCGGACTGGAACGGTGAGATGAACGAACACCTGCCCGAGCCGTTGATCTATGCGGCCTGGCTGCGTGCGCTGCAAATCCGGCTGATCTCGGACGAGCTTGGGCCACTGGCCAGCGAATACAAACATGTCGAACCGCTGTTCATCGAACGGGTCTATCGCGAGATTGACGGCGCTGGTGTCTGGTGCGACGTGATTCAAAGCGCACCGGTTGAGACTTGCACGGAAATGGCACGGCTCGCGCTGGACGACGCGCTGATCTGGATCTCCGAACGATATGGCAGCGCGCTTGAATCTCTGCGTTGGGGCGACGCGCATCAGGCAACTCATGATCATCCCGTGCTGGGATCCGTCCCCATATTGCGGTTTTTTGTTAACATTCACCAATCGACCAGTGGCGGCGACAACACGCTGCTGCGAGGCCGCACGTCGGGCGAAGGGCCGGATCCGTTCCAGAATGTGCACGGCGCCGGGTATCGCGGGGTTTATGACTTCGCCGACCCCAACAGCTCGGTCTTCATTACGGCGACCGGGCAATCGGGTCATTTCCTGTCACGCTACTATGACGATCAGGCGCAGCTGTGGCGGCGTGGCGAATACATCCCCATGTCACTGGATCTTGATCTGGCCCGCGCCGCGGCTGTCGGAACAACCAATCTGATCCCGCGATAATCCGCCTATTCGGCAAGTCCCCGCCCCGATTTTCCAGGCCTCGTGGCGCCCAAGGTCAAATTCGCCTAACATTATCGGACTGATTATGTGGGACCAAAGGGGGACGAGTATGGCCAGTATTCGGGATGTCCTAAATAATCTTGCGCGCGACTACGCAATCGCATGGAGCTCTGGCGACGCTGACGCAGTTGCCGGTTTCTTTGCACGTGACGGGCAGATCACCTTCAACGATAGCGAACCAGCCAAAGGACGCGAAGCAATCGCCAACCTGGTGCGCGAATCTTACGCCAGTTTTCCGGATCTGGAAGTGCGCTGTGACATGATGCGATGGGCCGGAACTCGTGCCATTTTCGTCTGGACGCGCGAAGGGCACCACGCCGAGACCGGCAATCACGTTGTCACGCGTGGATGGGAGGAATGGGAACTGACGCCGGACTACCTTGTACAATCATCAACAGGCTGGTTCGACGCGGATGACTATCAACGACAGATAGACGGAGCCTGACCTACCCCCCGTTGGATGCGCTTTCTATCCTGTAGTGTCGCGGTATCCCCTGAGTGACCCGAGCCCAGTCAGATGCCTGCGCCCTCGCCTGATGCGCATCGAACGCTTGCTGATCTGCAAACACTTCTGACACGTCGAACCGACCCGGCCTGCTCTGATCCTCGATCACGTCGAAAGAAATGCAGCCCTCTTCCGCGCGGGTCAGTTTTACATGGTCCGGCAACGCCGCGCGCACCTCTTCCAGCCGGTCCGCAGGCACATCAATATGGCCGTTCAGGAACACTCTGTGGTCCGGCTTGTCAGACATATCCAGCTCCACCGCTAATTCTTCAGCGCCTCGAACTGAGCCGCTTGTTTCTCGGTCCACAGAACGGTGATACGAAACCCGTCTTCGGTTTGTTCTTCGTTGCGTACAACATCCTGACGGAACAGCCAGGCCCGCTTGTTACCGTCAGCGAAAGACAGGTCCAGAACTGCCTCACGCCGTGCACCTTGCAGACGCATCGCGATCTCGGACAGCAAAGGTGCGATCCCTTCGCCGGTTACAGCAGAAATGGCAAAAATCTCAGGATCTCGTTCCGCGCGCGCCAGCGTCGCCTCGCGCTCATCGGCGCTCAGCAAGTCTATCTTGTTCCAGACCTCAAGCCGGGGCCGCTCGTCGTCGACACCCAGCGAGGTCAGGATCGCCTCGACATCCTGCGCCTGCGCCTCCGTTTCCTCATGGCTGATATCACGCACATGGACGATCAGATCGGCCCCCAAGACCTCTTCCAGCGTCGCCCGGAAGGCCGCCACAAGCTCGGTCGGAAGGTTCGAGATAAAGCCCACCGTGTCTGACAGGATCACTTCGGGACCATCGGGCAATTGCACGCGGCGCATGGTTGGATCCAGTGTGGCAAACAGCATGTCCTTGGCCATCACCTCGGCCCCGGTCAGGTGATTGAACAGCGTGGATTTGCCTGCGTTTGTGTAGCCCACGAGTGCGACGATTGGATACGGCACCTTGGCCCGGGCGGCCCGGTGCAATGTCCGGGTCTTGACCACCTTCTGCAACTGACGCCGCAAACGCACCAGTTGCTCGTCAATGGCACGACGGTCGGCTTCGATTTGAGTTTCACCGGGTCCGCCGACAAATCCCAAACCACCGCGCTGACGTTCAAGGTGGGTCCAGGCCCGTACAAGCCGCGTCCGCTGATAGCTGAGCGCCGCCATCTCGACCTGCAACACCCCTTCCCGCGTGCGGGCTCGGTCGCTGAAAATCTCAAGGATCAACCCGGTCCGGTCGAGGATCTTGACCTTCCATGCCTTTTCCAGATTGCGCTGCTGCACCGGTGTCACCGGCCCGTCGATCAGAACCAGCTCAACTTCGTTGTCGTGAAAACGCTCGCCAAGTTCTTCAATCTTGCCGCTGCCGAACAAATACCCGGCCTGCGCGCGTTGAAGTCGCACGATTTCGGATCCGATCACATCCAGATCGGGCAATGCAGCGGCCAGTGCGACCGCCTCTTCCAGCGCCGGTTCAGGGACACGGCGCTGTTCATCTGATTTGATTTCGGGATGCAGCACCCAGGCCCGGGTGCGCATCCGGTCATGTTCCATCAAGAGGCGTCTTCGCCCTCATACAGATTGATCGGCTGCGACGGCATGATGGTCGAAATCGCGTGTTTGTATACCAACTGCGACTGTCCGTCGCGGCGCAACAATACGCAAAAATTGTCGAACCAGGTAATAACACCCTGCAATTTCACGCCGTTGATCAGGAAAATCGTGACCGGAACCTTAGCTTTCCGTACATTGTTCAGGAAGGCATCCTGAAGATTCTGTCTGTCCGAAGCCATATTTTTATAATCTCGCCATTGTTCTTGCTACGCGCTGCGGACCAACGCGCTCCCTCCGGCAGAGTATGGAGTGCTACGCACAGATATTCCAGATGAAAAATCAGGCGTTAGCGACCGCAAGTTGCACCCGGCTCAATCCCGCCAAAGCGACGGGGTGATCAGGGCAATAATCGCCAGCGTTTCCAGGCGACCTACGACCATCGCCGCGCACAACGTCAGTTTGGCACCAGCGGAGAGGTCGATCAGGCGAATTGGAACGTCCGTGGCCAGGTCGATCAATGGTCCCGTCGTGCTGAGCGTGGCAACGCTGAGCACCATGGCCTGTTCGAACCCGGACCCCATCGCCGCCAGCAGAAGGTTGAACACGGCAAGGGTCAGTGCAAAGAGCATCAGGAAGATCCAGGCGATGAAGGCCCCGTCGCTTTGAATGCGACGGTTTCCGCCCCCTGCACTGCTGATGGACGAAGGATAGATCAGGCGATCAATCTCACGCGCGCCATTCAGATACAGGGCGAAGACCCGTAACAGTTTGACCCCCCCGGCCGTTGTCGCGACCCCGCCGCCGATCAATGCCAGCCCCATCAATAGCAAACCAGGCGTTCCCAAACCTGACAGTTGCTGAGCGTCGTTCCAGTTCGCGCTTTCGAATCCGGCTGTTGTCAGGAAGGCGAGAGTGGTGAACAGCATCCCCCAGATGACTTGCAACGCCTGCAATGGTTCCAGTTGACCACCGATTTCTGTCACGCCCGCAACAACGCGGAAGAACAACAGGATCGCGACAGCAAGTACAATCATCAGGCCAATACGAAATTCTGGGTCCGCATCCAGACGGGAATAACCCGTTGTGGCGGTATCCTTTGAAAAAGTCAGGCGCGAGAGCGCGAAGAACAGGAACAGGAACAGAATGGCCTCGCCCGTAAAACCGGCCTGCGCCCCCTCCATCCCACCCACCGGTGAGATGCCGGACGTGGCCATAACTGCCATTGCATGACACACAGCCGTCAGACCGACTTCGCCAGCAATCAGCAGAAGAACCCAGATCACGGCAGTCAGCCCGACATAAACCGGCGTCAGGGTCTTCGCGACACGGATCAGACGACCACGCGGATCCACGCGTTCGCTTTGCGCCACACCCGACACCGGGCGCCCCGGTTGCCCACTGGCAGTGACCTCGAACCCGCCAAGCGACAGTGGCGCAAGGATCGCGGCGGCAGCGATCCACATCAGCAAGCCCCCCATCCAACCGACCATGGCGCGCCACAAATGCAGCGGGGCCGACAGTCGGGCCGGGTCAGGAAACAGGTCCGCCCCGGTTGTTGTCAGGGCACTGACCATATCGAAATAGGCGTTCAGGAAGATGGTCGTTCCAAGTGCATCGTGAAACGGGATCGCAAGAAAAATGGGCAGGAGGGTAAAACAGGCCAGCATCACCGCCAACTGCCCCAACGTCCCGCGCCGGGGTATGCGGTTGGAGGACGCCATCGCGATCGTAGCGACCAGAAACAAACCCAGAATCCCGGAATACAGAAAGGACCGTGACGTGTCGTGATCGTCCAGTGCCAGCGCGTAAATCGCCGGAATCCACATGGCCAGTGACGCTATGCCCCAGATCAGCAGAAATAACGGCAACCGCCGCAACAAACCAACCCGTTGTGTCCTCGCATGCGCCATCAGAAGAAATCGATTGAAACCTGCATCAGGCGTTCAACCTCTGGCACGTCCTTGGCCATGGCAAAGATTGCGACCACGTCCTTTTCATCGATCCGCAGGCTGCCGGTCGGTCGCAGAACGTCGTCTCCCTTGCGCACCGCGCCCACAAGCACACCCTCGGGGAAGTCGATATCGCGCAGACGTTGCCCGGCCATAGGCGAGGTCGACAGAACCTCGGCCTCGATCACCTCAGCCTCAGCGTCCCCGATTGAATAAACCTGACGCACCCGCCCATGGCGGATGTGTCGCAGGATCGAGCTGACGGTTGTCGCCCGCGGATTGATATAGGCATCGATCCCCAGAGGCCCCATCAGGGCCACCATGCTGGGGTCGTTGATCAACGCAATCGCCAGAGCACACCCTTCGGCCTTGGCACGCACCGCGGCCAGCATGTTCGTACGGTCGTCATCCGTAACCGCCAGCATCGCATCGGCCCGCTCGATCCCTGCTTCGCTCAGCAACCCCGCATCCAGCCCGTCGCCATGCAGCACAATCGTCCGTTCCAGAGCTTCGGCGGCGAGTTCAGCGCAATGGCGGTCGCGTTCGATGATCTTGGCCCGCACACGGCTTTCGCGTTCTTCCAGGGTTCTGGCCACTTCCAGCCCGACATTTCCGCCGCCCACGATCACCACACGATCCTGCCGCTTCTGCGCCTTGCCAAACACCTCCATGGTGCGATCCACGTCCTTGACGTTGGTAAAGACATAACACTCGTCGCCCACAAACAGCTGATCTTCCGACTCGGGGGCAAACAGCGTGCCTTCGCGCCTCACCCCAACCACAATGGAACTGAGGGTCGAGAACAGATCCGTAAGCTGCCGCAACGGTGTGTTTATGATCGGGCAATCCTCTTCCACCCGCACTCCCAGCAGCTGCGCCTTGCCATCCATGAAAATCTCGGTGTCAAAGGCGGATGGGGCAGACAGGCGGCGCATGGCGGCGGCGGCAACTTCGCGTTCGGGACTGATCACCACATCAATCGGCAGATGATCACGACGGTAGAGATCCGAGTGAATCGCCTCGAGATAGGATTTCGACCGCAGGCGCGCAATCTTGCGCTGGATCGAAAAGACCGAGTGCGCCATCTGGCAGGTGACCATGTTCACCTCGTCCGAATGGGTGGCGGCAATGATCATGTCGGCGTCACGCGCCCCTGCCCGTTCCAGCACGTCCGGGTAACTTGCAAACCCGGCGATCCCCTGCACATCCAGCGTTTCCGTCGCCCGCCTTACGAGGTCGGGATTGTTGTCCACGACGGTAACATCGTTCAGCTCGCCCGAAAGATGCCGCGCGATCTGCCAGCCGACCTGACCCGCACCGCAAATAATGACCTTCATGCTTCTGGCCCTTCTGCCTGAAGGGATTGAATGACAGATGCCCCCAAAGCGGTCAATTGAATTGTCATCGCAGCCCAGCTGCGGCAAGATAAGCATATGAAAACGCTGTTTCCTATGCTGCTACCTCTGATGGTATTGTCTTCTTGCGGACCGCTTTCGCTCTACTATCGCGAGGGTGAAACCGTATCGCGCCTGCAAAAAGAGACCACCCAATGCCAGCTCAAGGCGGTCAAAGAGGTCCCGGTCGCCAATCAGATCCGCCAAAGCCCGCCAACCTACTGGCCCGGGCGCACGTATTGCGACGGCAGAGGTCGTTGCTATCAATCGCCCGGCTGGTGGCAGCCTGGCAGGGTCTATACCGTGGATGTAAACCAGGGCTTGCGCAACACGGTCGAAGCGCAATGCATGGCCCAGAAAGGGTTTCGACCAGTTAGCCTGCCGCCGTGCAAGCAGAACGTGAAATCACGCGTGCCCGCAACCCGCACCACCACTTTGCCGCCGCTCAACAGCGCCTCGTGCTTTGTGAAATTCGATGACGGCTCATTTCAGATCATAACGCCCGGTCAGGCCGGCTGATGCCTGATATTTTTCGTGTGCGCGGCCTGCACTTTCAAGTTGGGTCAAGCCCAACCTGAGACCGTGCGACCGGCAGACTATTCTGCCGGTTCAGGTTCATCAATTTGCGCAACACGCGCGCCGGATTTGTTCGAAGTCACCACACCCAGCGACTTCAACTTCCGATGCAATGCGCTGCGCTCCATGCCAACAAAGCTGGCCGTGCGACTGATATTGCCGCCAAACCGGTTGATCTGAGTCAGCAGATACTCTCGCTCGAACGCCTCGCGGGCTTCGCGCAGCGGCAAGGTGGCCAGTGCGCCAGACAACACAACCCGACCGGTCTCCTCTGCCTTTTCTTCTTCATTGGGTAGCTCGCGCGCCTCAATCGGGCCGGATCCATCGCCCAGGATCAGAACACGCTCGATCAGGTTCTTGAGCTGGCGCACGTTGCCGGGCCAGGTCATTGTCTGCAGAAGGGCAACGGCCTCTTCCGACAATTCCCGGATCGGCAAACCCTGGGTTTCGTTGCACATCTCAATGAAGTGCTGCGCCAGAACCGGAATATCTTCGCGCCGATCTTCCAGTGACGGAACTGCTATCGGCACAACATTCAGACGGTGGTACAGCTCTTCCCGGAACCGCTCGGCGGCGATTTCCTCATCAAGATCCTTGTTTGTCGACGAGATCACGCGAAGGTCCACGCGCACCTTGTCACTTCCACCGACGCGCTGGAATTGCTGATCTACCAGCACTCGCAGGATTTTGGATTGAGTGCCAAGGGGCATGTCGGCAACTTCGTCAAAATAGACCACACCACCATGTGCCTCTTCCAACAGTCCGGATTCCACCCCACGTTCTGCCGATTCCCTACCAAACAGAACCTCTTCGACACGCTCGGGCTCGATCCCGGCACAGTTTACGGTGATAAAAGGCCCGTTGGCGCGGTTGGAGTGGGCATGGATGTACCGCGCTGCAATCTCCTTGCCGGACCCCGCAGGACCGCTGAGCATCACGCGACCATTTGACTTGGTCACCTTGTCCAACTGCCCCTGCATGGCGCGGAACGCAGCGGATTTGCCGATCATGTCCGAATTGTTGACTTCTTTCCGCTTCAGAGACGCATTCTCGCGACGCAGGCGAGAGGTCTCCATCGCACGGCGGATCACCACCATCAATTGGTCAATGTTAAAAGGCTTTTCGATAAAATCATACGCGCCCTGCTTGATTGCAGCGACGGCAATTTCGATGTTGCCATGGCCCGAAATGATCACCACCGGTACATCCGGGTTGTCACGTTTCACTGCTTTCAGGATGTCGATGCCATCCATGCGGCTGTCTTTCAGCCAGATATCCAGGATCAACAGCCCCGGCGGTTCAGAGTTGATTGACGCCATGCACTCGTCCGAGTTGGCCGCCAGCCGGGTGGAATAGCCTTCGTCCTCCAGAATGTCGGACACCAGCTCGCGAATATCGCGTTCGTCATCTACGATCAGAATGTCACTCATCTTTGGCCTGCTTTCAGTTTGTTGGTTCTAATTGCCTGCTTCTGTGGCGCTGCCGTTGGGGACATAGTAGCCCCCGGCAATCGGATCACGGCCATCGCGCCAAAATGGTCCTGTCCGTCAAATACGGGCGCGTCCTCGAGGGTCAGCGCGCCGCCATGCTCTTCAATGATCTTCTTGACGATGGGCAGGCCCAGCCCGGTCCCTTCGTCACGTGTCGTTACATAGGGTTCAAACAGCCGTGCCCGATCCTCGGGCAGACCGATCCCGTTATCTGCAATGGTGATGACCGTACCCGCATCATCACTGGTAACCGCCACTTTGATCTGTGGCTGAAGGTTGTCGGGAGCCCCTTTTTTATTAAGAGTTACAATGGCTTCCCCGGCATTCTTGATAAGGTTGGTAAGCGCCTGGTTCAGCATGGTTGCATCCACATCAGCCATGATAGGCTGTTGCGGCAGATCGGCATCGATCAGCACATCCGGTTGCCCAGCCTGTTGCAACAGGACCGCCTCACGCACCAGATCAACAAGGTTCTCTTCCCTGCGTTCAGGTTCAGGCATCCGTGCAAACTTCGAGAATTCATCCACGATGCGACGCAGATCGTTGGTCTGCCGCACAATCACGTTGGTCATCGAATCCAGACTGCTGCTATCTTCCTCGTCCAGCTTGCGCGAGAACTTGCGCTTGATCCGTTCCGCGCTCAGCTGAATCGGGGTCAGAGGGTTCTTGATCTCATGCGCGATGCGGCGGGCCACATCGCCCCAAGCCGCCATCCGTTGGGCGCTGACCAGATCGGTTACGTCATCAAAGGCAACCACATATCCTTCCAGGCCCCCGTCTTCTCCGCGCCGGATGGCCATACGGACCAAAAGGTTCTCAAGCCGCCCCTTGCGGGTCACCTTGATTTCTCCCTGAACGGCCTCTTGCCCGCTGTCTTTCAGACTTTCAAACAAGGGCAAGAACTCTGGCACTGCAATGCCAATGGCCAGATGCTGCTCGCCCCGGGTCCAATCCAGCAACCGCTCGGCAGAACGGTTCACGAATGTGATGCATCCTTCCGGATCTACGCCAACGACACCGGACGTGACCGAGCTGAGCACCGAGTCAAACAGACGGCGTCGGCTTTCAATCTGCCGCGTGTTCTCCAACAGCGTATCCCGCTGCCCTTTCAACTGCCGGGTCATCTGGTTGAAATACCGGCCCAGCATCGCGATTTCGTCATCGCTGGCTTCTTCAATAACCTGAACGCTCAGATCACCGGCCCCAACCCGCTGTGCCGCAGTGGTCAACCGTCCCACGGGACGCGACAGCCGTTCGGCAAACCACATGCCCAAGGACATTGCTGCAAGGATTAGGATCAAGGCAAAGCCCAGATACAAAAGGCCGAACTCGAACAACACCCTGCCCCGTTCACTTTCAAGCTGCTGGTAGAACTGTGCCGTTTCCTTGGTATCGTCCAGCAGGGTCAACAACTGTCCGTCCACCTCGCGGCTGACATAGAGGTAGCGGTCCAGAAAGGCTTTGAGAGGGACCAGCGCACGGAATTCATTGTTGGGCCAGTCGGCAATGATAAGCAGGCCCTTGTCGGCGGCTTCAGCAATCTGCTCGGCGGTTGGGGCTTCGTAGTTGAACAGGTAGGACCGATCGCCACGCGATTTGATTTCGCCACCGCCGTCGATGACATAGGCTTCGCGCAGCCCCCGTTGAATCTGAGCCTGCCCCTGCGCCAGAACTTCGCGCAGTTCTGCGTCCGAGATATAGAAATCCAGCGATCGCGCATTATCCAGATATCGCGCCAGAACAGACGCGTCTTGTGTCAATCCACGACGGTGTTCCTGTTCATAGGCTTCTGCTGCGGTCAGCGAAGATCCCACAACCTGGCGCACCCGGTCGGAAAACCAGCCCTCAAGGCCGATGTTGACGGTCAATCCGGCAAATATCGCTACGGTTACCGTTGGAACCAGCGCCAGCAGTGTAAACGCCCCGATCAGGCGCAAATGCAGGCGCGAGCCCGCCGATTTCGCCCGACGTGCGGCAATCAAGCTGCCAACCTGTCCAAGCACAAGTGCTGCAACAACCAGAACGTATACAAGGTCGGCCAACAGAATCAGTCGCAAGGTCGGAGCTGTCGCGCCAAGATCGAAGGGACCGATAACAAGGTAAGTGGCCAGCGCCAGAACGGGGCCCATGAGGACCAGCCCCAAAGTACCAAAATTGCGCAGTTTCCGTGATTTACTCCATCGACTGATCGATGGGATCATCCCGCTCTGTGCTCGGGTTGCCACTGTCTGCCCTCATCCTGATGTGCCGCTTGCGCGGCTTACCGCCATATATCGTGATCTTTTCCCAACAGATGCCGGGATGCCACGGTTTGTGTGGCGATATTACATCAGTTTGCGTCGACGTGTCACCTGAATATCGAGATCAGTAATCTTTTTTCGCAGCGTATTTCGGTTGATTCCCAGAAGATCGGCACATTTCGCCTGATTTCCGCCAGTTGCATCCAGTGCGATTTCGATCAGTGGGGCCTCAACTTCACGCAATATGCGCTGATACAGACCCGGGGGAGGCAGAATGTTGCCATGCAGATCAAAATACCTCCGCAAGTGACGCTCGACCGAGGTCGACAGCTTTTCGCGTTCTCCACCGCTCAGGACCGGTTCTGCCTCGGGTTGGCTGCCCAGCACCATTTCCACTTCGGTTTTCGAAATTTCATCAGCCCTGCTGGTCAGACCCAACCGGCGCACGGCATTTTCCAGTTGCCGTACGTTCCCAGGCCAGGAATAACGCCGCACCAACTCCACCGCCTCGGGGCTGAGCCAGCGCTTGGTGCCGTTTTCCCGCTCTTCCCGCGTCAGAAAATGCTCGGCCAGCAACGGAATGTCGTCCACCCTTTCTCGCAATGACGGTACGTGGATCGTGGCCCCACACAGACGATAATAAAGGTCCTGGCGGATACGTCCGTTCTCCATCCCTTCGGTCAGGTCTGTTTGGCTGGTGGCCATGAAACGAGGAACGTGATCGCCCGGTGTGTCCATCATGCGCACGATGCGCGCCTGAACTTCATCCTCGATATCTGCGATTTCATCTATCAACAGCGTGCCGCCGCGAACCCGCGCCATCACGCGCGCCGGGCCTTCCAAATCGCGCAGTTCAGCAGCTGTGACTGTGACAAAAGGCAAGGTTCGACGGTCGGAGAAATCGTGAATAGCCCGCGCAATCAGTGACTTGCCCGTGCCACTTTCACCAGAAATCATGACCGAGAGATCCGTGTTCATCACCCGTGCGACCAATCGGTAAAGGGCCTGCATCACCGGTGTACGCCCGACCAGAGGCAGCTCTTCGGGGCGCTCGCTTGTGCCTTCGGTTGGTACTGGCTGGGCACGTTGTTTCTGATCCAGCGCCCGAGCCGTACGTTTCATCAGATCCGGCAGGTCGAACGGTTTGGGCAGATAGTCGTAGGCGTCCGCCTCAGTTGCCTGAATCGCCGTCATGATAGTGTTTTGTGCGGAAATCACGATCACCGGCAAACCGGGGCGGTCTTCGGCAATCTTCGGCAGCATCTCTAGACCGTTTCCATCCGGCATGACCACGTCCGAAATCACCACGTCCCCCTTCCCCTCGCTGACCCAGCGCATCAGAGTGGTCAGCGAAGAGGTCGCGTGCACCTTGCACCCGGCACGCGTCAGGGCCTGCGTCAGAACAGTGCGGATCGTGCGATCGTCGTCCGCAACCAGTACGGTGCCATCCATCAGGTGCTCTCCTTCATGTCGTCGATTGTATCTCGCGGCGCGCGGCGCAGCGACAGTTTGAATACCGTACGCCCGGGAACGGATTCGGCCGAAATCCAGCCGTCATGGTCCGAAATGATCTTGCTGACCAGCGCCAACCCCAGGCCGGTGCCGTTTTCCCTGCCGGATACGAACGGATCGAAAATGTCGCCACGGATGTTTTCAGGCAGCCCCGGACCATCGTCGATAATCTCGATCTGCAAGGGCAGCGAATGCCCCGACCCGTCACTGCGACGCAGCCGGAAGGAATGTTCGAAATAGGTGCGCAGACGAATCGTTCCACCCTGCGGTCCCGCCGCCTCGGACGCATTCTTAAGCAGGTTCAGGACCACTTGCAGAAACTGGTCCGGGTCTCCATAGGCCAGCGGAAGCGACGGGTCATAGTCTTCGATGATCGTCATATCCGCACCAAACCCCAGCAACGCGGACCGTCTTGCGCGATCCAGCACATCGTGGATGTTGACCGGTTTGAAGTCCGGTTTCTGCAGATTGCCGAATTGCTCGACCTGTTCCAGCAACTTCACGATCCGGCGGCTTTCGGCGACAATAAGGTCAGTTAGTTCAAGATCTTGCGGCGATATATTCATGCTAAGCAACTGCGCGGCACCGGTGATCCCGGCCAGCGGGTTCTTGATCTCATGTGCCAGCATCTCGGCCATGCCGATGGCGGATTGTGCTGCCGACTTGACCGTGTTTCCGCGCGTCATCCGACCTGCCAGCTCGCGAGGCGAGATGATCATGATCATGGAACCCGGATGCCCAACCAAAGGTGCAATCTGCAACGCGCATTGCAGCGGTGCCCGGCTACCCGATCCCACATCCACATCATTCACGAACAAAGGTGTGCCCTGCCAACGGGCGCGCTCAAATGCCTCTTCCAACGGTGCGTCCACGGCAATCTGATCCCAAACAGGATGGCCGATCACCGATTTGCGCGACGCGTTCAGAAACCCCTCACCCGCAGCATTCACATCGGATATCCAGTCCTTTTCATCAATAATGAACGCCGGAACCGGCAGCGAGTTCCAGATGCTGGTGTCAGAATTCATGCCGCCACCTCGTCCGTGTCGCTGAGCGCATCCGCCAACAGGCGCAGCACTTCCCCCGGATCGCGTGACGTTAGGACCGCCCGGCGCAGCGGCGCAGGTGTTGCGGCTTCGTCCATGTACCACCCCAGATGCTTGCGGGCGACACGCAGACCCAGATCGGTGCCGTAGAAATCCAGCATCGACTGATAATGCGCGCAAACCATATCAATCAGATCATGACCGGTCGGAATGTCGGGTGTCTCGGCCCCGTACAGGTCGTGACAGATTTGCGCCAACAGCCAGGGCTTGCCCTGAGCACCACGGCCAACCATCACCCCATCCGCGCCGGACTGGCGCAACGCGGTTCGCGCGGCGGCAGTGTCCACGATATCTCCGTTCGCGATGACCGGGATCGATACGGCCTCTTTCACCGCCCGGATCGCCTGCCAATCGGCGTGACCCTTGTAGAACTGACAGCGTGTGCGGCCATGGATCGTGACCATCTGAATACCCGCGTCTTGAGCGCGGCGCGCCACGTCGGGCGCGTTCAACAGATTGTCGTCCCATCCCAACCGGGTTTTCAGCGTCACCGGCAGATCGACCGCGCCCACCACGGCCTCAATCAGTGCAAGCGCGTGATCTGGCGTTTTCAGAAGGGCCGAGCCGGAGTAACCGTTTGTTACCTTCTTGGCGGGGCACCCCATGTTGATGTCGATCACACGCGCGCCACGGTCGGCGACCTGACGGGCCGCCTCGGCCATCCAATGCGCCTCGCGACCTGCCAGTTGTACGGCGGTGTTTTCCACGTCTGCGGACAGTTCCGCCCGCTCCCGCACGCCGGGTTTGGCCTGCACCATCTCTTGACTGGCGACCATTTCACTGACCACCATGCCCGCACCAAAACGCATCACCAGATCGCGAAACGGGCGGTCGGTGATTCCGGCCATGGGCGCCAGCAAAACAGGCTGCGCGACTTCCTTGTCAGAAAGATGCAAAGTCAACGTGCTTAATCCTTGGGCAGTTGTGGTTTTGATATCGTTTTCTGCGCATATGAACAACAAATCAGCGCGCAACAAGCCCGCAAAATCATCATTTGCCTGTTTTTTAATCACATAACCATGGGTGATTGCCTCTGCATTCACCTCCGCCTAAACAATGCCCATCACGAGGAGAGCGTGCACATATGACAACCGCCGCCATCATAGTTGCCGCCGGTCGCGGGTCGCGCGCTGGGGGTGGCGTGCCAAAGCAATGGCGCAGCCTTGCGGGTCGGCGGGTGGCCGATTGGACGATCCAGCGCTTTCGCGGACAAGTGGATCACATTGTTCTGGTGTTGTCAGACGAAGATAGCGCCGCATGGGAAGAATTTCGTGAAACCGACCTGATCCTTACCTCGGGCGGAACGGATCGCGCGGGATCGGTGCGCAATGGATTGGCCGCACTGGCCGGCCTGAACGTGCGGCGCGTTTTGATCCACGACGTGGCAAGGCCTTGCGTCACACCCCGCATCATACAGGACGTTCTGAACGTCCTGGACACATGTCCGGCGGCGGCGCCCGGGCTGGCGGTGACAGATGCGCTGTGGATCGGGCATGAACAGGTTGTGACCGGCACGCAGGATCGCAGCAACCTGTTCGCCGCGCAAACTCCGCAAGGGTTTCACTATGACGCCATCACCGCTGCCCACGCTGCCCATCCGGGCGGCGCGGCAGATGATGTCGAGGTTGCCCGAGCCGCCGGGCTCGATGTCTGCATCGTACCGGGCGATGCTGACAATCTGAAAATCACTTGCCCCGAGGATTTTGCCCGGGTGGAACGCATAATGGGAACGGACATGGATGTAAGGCTGGGCAACGGGTACGATGTGCACCGTTTTGGCGATGGAGATCATGTGATCCTTTGCGGTGTGAAGGTGCCGCATGACCGCGGGCTGCAAGGCCATTCGGATGCCGATGTCGGGATGCACGCAGTCACCGATGCGATCTATGGCGCGCTCGCTCAGGGGGATATCGGACAGCATTTCCCACCTTCGGATCCGCAATGGAAAGGCGCAGCCAGTGAGATTTTCCTGCGCCACGCGGTCGAGCTGGTAGAACAGATAGGATACCGTATCTCGAACGTCGATTGCACGCTGGTCTGCGAATATCCGAAAATTGGCCCGCATTCAGAAACCATGCGGGAAAAGATGTCTGACATCATGAACCTGCGCGCAGATCAGGTTTCGGTCAAGGCGACAACGTCCGAGCGACTGGGCTTCACCGGCCGTAGCGAGGGCATCGCCTCGATCGCCACAGCCTGTCTGGTGAAGGCATGAATATCGCACAGATGATCGGTACGGTTGGCGGCGTTGGCTATATGCGCCCCGCCCCCGGCACCTGGGGGTCGCTGGTGGCCCTGCCGATGGCCTGGGTATTGCACACGCTGGGTGGTTTCCCGTTGCTGGCGATCGCAACGGTTGCAGTTTTTTTCGGCGGCCTCTGGGCCACGCGGGTGATGACCAGGGGTCAGGATGACCACGACCCGTCCGAAATTGTCATTGATGAGGTCGCAGGCCAGTTCATCGCGCTTTGGGCGATTTCCTATCCGTCATGGGCGCATGGAATCGACATTGCCGCGCTCTGGCCCGGCTGGGTTGCTGGGTTCATCCTGTTCCGTCTGTTCGACATCACCAAACCGGGGCCCGTTGGCTGGGCTGATCGCCGCGGAGATCCGATGGGCGTGATGCTGGACGACGTGATTGCGGGTGTTTTTGCAGCCATCGGCGTGATGGTTCTGGCAGGTATAGCACACGGAGTTCTGGGGCTATGAACGTGACAGACCTGCTGGACCGCGCCAAGGCGCAAGGCGTGATGATCGCCACCGCCGAAAGCTGCACCGGCGGCATGGTCGCTGCGGCCCTGACTGACATTCCCGGCAGCTCTGCCGTCGTGGATCGGGGTTTCGTCACCTACACCAACCAAGCCAAACAGGACATGCTGGGCGTTCAGGCCGAAACGCTGAACGCGCACGGTGCGGTTTCCGAAGAGGTTGCCCGCGAAATGGCAGAAGGCGCGCTGCGCAATTCACGAGCGCAACTTGCCGTCTCGATCACCGGTATTGCCGGGCCGGGCGGGTCCGAATTCAAACCTGAAGGGCGTGTGTGTTTCGGGCTGGCCGCCGAGGGACAGCCGACGCATGTCGAAACCGTCGAATTCGGCGCACCCGGTCGCGATGCTGTGCGGCGTGCGGCGCGCGACCACGCCTTGGGCCTGCTGCACACGGCCCTTTCCGCAGACGCCTAAACTTTCAGCACATGGCCCCTGAAACCGCTTTTTTTGAAGTCAGTTGAAAAAAGGCTGCCAAAACAGGCGCTTTTTTTCGCCTTGCCTCTTTTTTCTCCAGCCGACGGTGGCTTGAAACAGCCCACACCGCTCACACAGCGCCGATCTATGCCGAGTTTCGACGGACCGGCGCACTCATTCGGAAGGGAGAATGGCCCATGAACGGAGCAGATACAGCCTGGATCATCGTTGCAACCGCATTGGTCCTTTTCATGACATTGCCAGGTCTCGCCCTGTTCTATGGCGGCCTTGTGCGTGCCCGAAATGTCCTCAGCGTGTTCATGCACTGCTTTTCAATTGCCTGTTTGATGAGCGTCCTTTGGCTGTTCGCAGGTTATTCCATCGCGTTCGGCCCCGGTGAAAGCGGACTTTGGGGTGGTTTGGGCAAAGCCTTCCTCAACGGCGTCGACGTGGACAGCCTTGCAGGAACCCTGCCCGAGATCCTGTTCTTTGCCTTTCAGATGACCTTCGCCATAATCACCCCGGCGTTGATCGTGGGCGCCTATGTCGAGCGTGTGGGTTTTGGCTTTGTCCTGACTTTCTCGGCCCTTTGGATGCTGCTGTGCTATGCACCGGTGGTGCACTGGATCTGGGGTGGAGGGATGCTGGCTGATGGCGGCATTCTGGGCGAGATCGGAGTGCGCGACTTTGCTGGCGGCATCGTGGTGCATGAAACCGCTGGTCTGGCAGCCCTGATCATCGCGGTTATCCTCGGCCCTCGGCGTAACCGTACCACGCCTCCGCATAATCCCGGCTATGTCATGATCGGTGCCGCAATGCTTTGGGTTGGCTGGTTCGGTTTCAATGGTGGCTCGCAACTGGCCGCCGATGGCGGAGCAGCGATGGCCCTGACCGTAACGCACCTGTCCGCTGCCACCGCATCCCTAAGCTGGGCCCTGTGGGAACGTATCCGTTTTGGCAAGGCCTCGATGGTCGGTCTGGTCACGGGCACAATCGCCGGTCTGGCCTCGATCACGCCCGCTTCAGGTTTCGTCGGTCCGGTTCAGGCCCTGATCATTGGCGCGGTGGCCGGCGTTCTGTGTCAGGAAGCCGTCAGCGTCGTGCGCAACAAGCTGAATATCGACGACACGCTGGATGTGTTCGCCGTGCATGGCGTCGGCGGTATCTTCGGCACGATCATGATCGCCCTGTTTGGCCTCGGAACCTGGACCGCGCAGTTGGGTGGGCTGATTATCGTGGGTGCCTTTACGGCAGTTGTCACGTTTGTGTTGGTCAAACTGGTTGCACAGATCACGCCACTTCGCGTAGACGCCGAGACCGAGACAAATGGCCTCGACCTCTCGGTACATGGCGAGCGGGCCTATGACATGAGCAGTTAAGCCCACCTTGGCTGCCCATCGCCCGTAAGGGCAAAAGCGGACCTCTTGGGGGTCCGCTTTTCTTTTGTCCAATCCCTCTCGACTCCGGCACAAGGGTCGGGCTATCAGCCCGCAACGTGTTTTCAGCCCCGAGGTTTGCACCATGATCCCCAGTTCCTTTCCCGACAGCACCGAAATCGCCCGCCTGACCGCACGGATGTTGCTGGAGATCAAAGCCGTGCATTTCAATGCGCGCGAACCGTTCACGCTGGCCAGCGGCCTGCCCAGCCCAACATATATCGACTGCCGCAAACTGATCTCGTACCCGCGTATCCGCTCGACCCTGATGGATTTCCTCACCGTCACAGTAATGCGCGACGCAGGCTTCGAGGCGTTCGACAACATCGCAGGCGGGGAAACGGCGGGGATCCCCTTTGCCGCCATGGTCGCCGAGCGCATGGCCCTGCCCATGACTTATGTCCGCAAGAAACCCAAGGGCTACGGCCGCAATGCCCGTATCGAAGGCGCGATGAGCGAAGGCGAACGTGTACTGCTGGTCGAAGACCTGACAACCGACGGCGGCTCGAAACTGTCCTTTGTCGACGCGATCCGCGAAACCGGTGCTACTTGTAGCCATACTGCAGTGATCTTCTATTACGGCATCTTCCCCGAGACCGAGAAGACACTGGGCGATCACGGGGTTCAATTGCACAGCCTTTGCACATGGTGGGACGTTCTGGCCGAGGCCAAGGCGCAGAAAACCTTTGACCAAGAAACACTTGACGGTGTCGAGGCCTTCCTGAATGACCCGCGCGGATGGCAGGAAGCCCATAAGTCGTGACCTCAAGCCTGTGGGCGAATTGGGGATAGTTGATATTCGAATCGTCCGAAATCGTGCCTATCTAGGCGAAAATTTCAGTTACGACACCAAATGTTGCGATAACCTCACTGCCGTGCAAAACTAGGCGGAAGTTATCCCCATTAAGGTGGGCAGTTATCCCGAGGCCGGGGGTGGTTATCCCAACTTACCCCCATTCATTTGCAGATAGCCTGAACCGGGGCTTCGCGTGTAGAACCTCGGAACGGGCAGCGGGGACAAAAATGAACGAGATTAGCAGCATCGAGCAGGCAGCGGCACAGATTCAGAACGCCGAAACCATGCCGCATTCAATTGAAGCCGAACAACAGCTTCTGGGTGCGATCCTGACCAATAACGACCTGTATGACCGGGTCGCCTCGATCATCGGGGCTGAACATTTCTACGATCCGGTCCATGCCCGGATTTACGAAGTGGCCGCGGCCCGTATCGCAAAGAATGCGCTCGCCTCGCCCGTAACGCTCAAATCGTTCATGGCCGAGGATGAGGGCCTGAAAGAACTGGGCGGTCCCGCCTACCTGGTCAAGCTGGCCGGTGCCTCGATCAGCGCATTCGCGGTGCACGACTATGCCCAGATGATCTATGACCTCGCCATCCGGCGCGAATTGATCCGGCTGGGCCGCGATATCTCGGACAAGGCGGCGCGGGTCGATATCGCCAGCGAGCCGAAAGAACAGATCGTCGAGGCCGAGCAGCTGCTTTATCAGCTGTCCGAGCAGGGCCAGACCGAGCAAGGCTTTCAATCCTTCCTCAAGGCTGTCACCGAAGCCGTCAACGTCACCAACGAGGCCTACCAGCGCGGTGGCGGCATGGCTGGGATTTCCACCGGTCTGGCCGATCTGGACAAGCAATTGGGCGGGTTGCACCCGTCCGACCTGATCATTCTGGCCGGGCGCCCATCCATGGGTAAAACCTCGCTGGCGACAAACATCGCCTTCAACGTTGCCAAGGCCTTCAAGCGCGGGACTAAGCCCGACGGCACCGAGGGTGCGATAGATGGCGGCGTGGTTGGCTTCTTCTCATTGGAGATGAGCGCGGAACAGCTTGCAGGCCGGGTTCTGGCCGAAGCCTCGGAGATCTCGAGCCACAAAATCCGTCAGGGTGACATGACCGAGGCCGAATTCCGCCGTTTCGTGGATGCGGCCAAGGAACTGGAAGCCTGCCCTTTGTTTATTGACGACACCCCGGCCCTGCCGATCTCGCAACTCGCCGCCCGTGCGCGACGGTTGAAGCGGACGCATGGGCTTGATCTGCTTGTCATCGACTACCTCCAGCTTTGCCGGGGCATGGCCGACAACCGCGTCAACGAAATCGCCGAGATTTCGATGGGCATGAAAGCCATCGCCAAGGAACTGAACATCCCGGTGGTCGCCCTGTCCCAGCTCTCCCGTCAGGTCGAAAATCGCGACGACAAGCGCCCGCAACTCAGCGACTTGCGGGAATCAGGATCGATCGAACAGGACGCTGATGTGGTTATGTTCGTGTTCCGCGAGGAATATTACAAGGAACGGGAAAAGCCCGGCGATCACGAACTGGAAAAGATGGAAGAATGGAAGCAGGCGATGGAACGTCTGCACGGCAAGGCCGAAGTCATCGTCGGCAAGCAGCGCCACGGCCCCATCGGTACGGTCGAGTTGTCGTTCGAGGCACAATTCACCCGCTTTGGCAATCTGGTCAAACCCTGGCAACAGGGCGGTGAGATCGAGGGCTATTGATCGCGGACTGAACGCCCGCCCAAGATGCTACACGCCAAGCACTTTTGTGTTTTCCCCGCCCGGTGTTAAAGTGACGGTGACGTTCAGCCAGAATGCACCGTTCCCGCCCGGAGACCAGCAGAATTGCCCGCGATTATTTCGGAAATAAGATATCGCAACGGCCCGAACTTTGCTCCGGACGGAGATTTCATTGAAATCCGTGTCCCCACCGGAACCGATGTCACCGGATTGCAGGTTGATGTTTACAACGCCAACGGCTCGGTACGCAGTTCGACAGATGTCGACACCGGAACGATGACCAGCGTGGGCGGGTTCGATTATTACGTGATCTCCGCCCGGATCAATCGATTGGGGGCAATTTCATTGTCAGACAATAGTTCGGTTCTCAGCTTTGTGTCCTTTGACGCTCAGGTTACTGCGACCCAGGGGCCAGCCAATGGCCAGACCTCGACCCAGATAGGCAGCAACGGGACTGACGATACCGCGTCCTTGTCGTCGAAGGATGGGGTTAACTTTGTAGAAGACCCCAATCCCAGCCCCGGAGCCCCCTGTTTCACCTCTGGCACCCTTATCCTGACGGATCGTGGGCAAATATCCGTTCAGGACATAAGGTCAGGCGACCGGGTCATGACAACCGGTGGCAATTCGGAAGTCGTTCGTCTGGTTCTATCCCGGTCCCTTCGCCAGTCGGACCTTTTGAAAACGCCCGAACTGCGCCCGGTCTGCATCATGGCCGGGGCTTTGGGACACGGATTGCCCCGTCGAGACCTGATGGTATCGCGACAACACAGAATACTGGTCCGATCAGACATAGCGCAGCGCATGTTCGACACGCGGGACGTTTTGGTCTCGGCCATCCGGCTGACTGATTTACCGGGCATTCATGTGAAATGTGACGCGACGCAGGTGACTTACCACCACCTTGTCTTTGACCGCCACGTGGTACTCTTTGCCGAAGGTGCGCCAAGCGAAAGCCTGTTCACCGGCCCCGAGACCCTCAAATCCCTTCCACCCGAAGCGTTGCACGAGCTCTTGCAGCTTTTTCCGGGGCTGAACCGCAATCGGCATATGGACCCTGCCTTCTATATCCCAAGTGGCAGACGTCAGAAAAAGCTGGTGGCCCGGCACATCCGGAACAGTAAGGCAATCCTGGATCAGGCCCAGTTCTAAGCGATGCCAAGATCGTCTTGGGTCCAAACCAGACAGCCTACCTCGTTTACCAGAGCGACGGATTATTTAGTGCGGAAACGCATCGCGACGGGCCTTTCAAAGGCTTCATTTCGTGACCATCCAACGCCTGACCCAACCAACCATGCGGTTGGCTGAGTTTCAGCGGCGGTTGGGCGGTGTCTTCCGAGATCTGCGCAAAACCTGTTTTGCAATAGTAGGCCGGATCGCCATAGGTCAGTGCCACATCCACACCTGACGCCCGCAAGCGATCCAGACCATAAGAAATCAGCGCCTGTCCAATACCTGTTTTTTGCAAGCCCGTTTGAACGGCCATCGGCGAGAGGATGAACACATTGCGCGTATCCTGCGAAAACGTCATCCTTGAAAAGATGGCACAGCCAAGCAGCTCGTGATCCTGATGCGCCGTGCACACCAGGATATCTTCGGGAGGCGTGCTGTTGATCAATTCACGCACGAATACACCAATTACCGCCCCCTCTTCCGACCCTTCCGACGCAGCAAAGACATCCGCAAAAAGACTTATGATATGTGATGGGTCTACGGCCAATCCGTTAGAAAAATCCATGGCTTCCTCATTGGTTGACTGTGCGCCCTCGCCTTCGCCGGGGCGGAACGATCCTGTTCCCAAGATCGCTTTAACTTTGATGTGAAAACAATCCCCGAACCGGGCAATTACAACGGAAGGTTGGCGAATCTTCTGATTTTTTGGTGTTTTCCGCCACAACAGACGAAACACCGTCAAAAACCGCCAGGTAAATGCGCCATTCCCTCTTGACCTTGGACGGCGCAATGTCATGAACAGTGCCATGAGTACTGCACGTTTGACGATCAATCTTCAGGCGCTCGCCAGCAATTGGCGGGCGCTCGACGCGAAAACCGGGGTCGAAACCGGTGCCGTGGTCAAGGCCGATGCCTACGGGCTGGGTGCCGGGCCTGTCAGCGACACGCTGGCCGAAGAAGGCGTTCGCAAGTTTTTTGTGGCTGCCGCAGAAGAAGGCGCTGTTGTCCGCCAGGCGGTTGGCCCCGGCCCGATGATCTGTGCCTTTTCAGGGCATATGGAAGGCGACACCCAATTGCTGCTCGCCAACGATCTGATGCCGTTGATCAATTCGCCAGAGCAGTTCCAACTCCACCAACAAGCCCTGCCCAACCATCCGTTCGGCATTCAACTGGACAGTGGCATGAACCGGCTGGGTCTGGAGCCCGCCGACTGGGCCGAATTGCGCCCAAAGGCTGAGGCGCTGTCACCTGTTGTCATCATGTCCCATCTGGCCTGCGCGGACGAGCCGGACCATCCGATGAACCAGCAGCAGCTTAGAACCTTCCGAGAGATGACCGAAGGTGTCACTGCGCCGCGTTCTCTGGCTGCAACCGGCGGCATGCTTTTGGGGCCAGAGTTCCATTTCGATTTCTGCCGCCCGGGCATTGGTCTGTACGGCGGCCTGCCCTTTGCGGATGCCAAACCCGTTGTCACGGTCGATCTGCCTGTCATTCAGGTGCGCAAGGTGGCCGTGGGCGAAACTGTTGGTTACGGCAACAGCTGGGTTGCGCGTCGACCGTCTCGTATCGCCACAGTCGCGGCGGGGTATGCAGACGGCCTGCATCGCGCCATCGGCGGCGGGATCGACACCTTCGCCGGCAACCAGCCCTGCCCGGTTGTCGGCCGCATCTCGATGGACCTGATCACGGTGGATGTCACCGACCTGCCCAAAGACCCGGAACGCCTGCGTATCCTGAATGGCCATCAAACCGTCGATGATCTGGCTGAAGCTGCCGGTACAATTGGCTATGAAATCCTCACATCAATGGGCAATCGCTATTCGCGGGGCTATGTGGAATGAACCCGATCACCGCGCTCGGAGGACTGGGCCGCACAGTTCTAAGCCTGCTTGCGGCCTTTGGCCGGGTGGCTCTGTTCGCGCTTGATGCGATCTCGCATATCCTGCGCCCCCCTTTCTATCCGCGCGAATTTGGTATGGCCCTGCTGAACATCGGCTGGCTGTCCCTGCCCGTCGTCGGCCTGACGGCGATTTTCACCGGCGGTGCGCTGGCGTTGCAGATCTACGCCGGCGGCGCGCGTTTCAACGCCGAAGCCGTGGTGCCCCAGATCGTCGCCATCGGCATGGTGCGAGAGCTTGGCCCGGTTCTGGTCGGGCTGATGATCGCAGCCCGCGTGACATCCTCGATCGCGGCCGAGATCGCCACGATGAAAGTGACCGAACAGATCGACGCGCTGGTCACACTGTCCACGCATCCGATGAAATACCTCACCGTCCCGCGGGTTCTGGCCGCGCTGATTACAGTGCCTGCTTTGGTAGCAGTGGGTGACATCATCGGAATTGCCGGCGGCTACACCGTGGCCACGCAAAACCTGGGCTTCAACCCGGCGACCTATCTGAAAAACACCGTGGATTTCCTGGAAACCCGCGACATCGTCTCGTCGCTGGTCAAAGGCGCGGCCTTTGGCCTGATCGCAGCCATCATGGGCTGTTACTACGGCATGAATTCCGGCCGTGGCGCACAGGGCGTGGGCCGCGCCACCAAGGGCTCGGTCGAAGCCGCCGCCGTGCTGATTCTGGCTGCAAACTTCGTTCTTACGGGGGTTTTCTTCTCGCTATGATCCGGATGGAGAACGTACATAAAGCCTTTGGCGACAACCACGTGCTGCAAGGCATGACCCTTGAAATCCCCAAGGGCACCTCGATGGTCATCATCGGCGGGTCAGGCACCGGCAAATCGGTCGCCCTGAAGTGCATTTTGGGCCTGATCAAGCCCGACAGCGGCATGATCTATGTCGACGGAAAAGACGCAAGTAAAGGTGACCGGGATGCGTTTCTGGCCCGGTTTGGCATGCTGTTTCAGGGCGCGGCCCTGTTTGACTCTCTGACCGTATGGCAAAACGTTGCCTTCCGCCTGCTGCGCGGTTCATTGAAGCGTCCAACCGAGGAAGCCCGCGAGATCGCCATAGAGAAACTGCGCCGCGTGGGACTTAAATCCGACGTGGCCGACCGCTTTCCGGCCGAGCTGTCAGGTGGCATGCAAAAACGCGTGGGCCTCGCCCGCGCCATCGCCGCCGAGCCCGAGATCATCTTTTTTGATGAGCCCACCACGGGGTTGGACCCCATCATGTCCGGCGTCATCAACGACCTGATCCGCGAAATCGTGACCGAGATGGGCGCCACCGCGATGACCATCACTCACGACATGAGCTCGGTCCGCGCGATTGCCGACAACGTGGCCATGCTGCACGGAGGCGTGATCCAGTGGACCGGGCCGGTCAGCCAGATGGACGCCTCGGGTGATCCGTATGTGGAGCAGTTCATCAGCGGCAGTGCCGAGGGGCCGATTGAGGCGGTGCGGTGAAACCTCCTGCGCTCGACGAAAAAACTCAAAACTCATCGACGGAACTCCCGAAGTCATACGTTACACCAATGTAACTCTTGTATTTTTTGGAGCTTCCCCATGCCCACTTCTTATTCGCGCACCCAAATCGCCCTTCATTGGGCCATTTTCTTTCTGATCGCGGTTCAGTTCCTCTTTCACGAGCCGATTTCTGAGGCATGGGATCAAATCGAACGCGGATTACCCGTCTATTTTCAAGCTCCAGTTGCTCTCCATGTATTCGGAGGCCTGCTTATCCTTGCACTTGCGATTTGGCGGATCGCATTGCGCCTGACCCGCGGCGCACCATCACTTCCGGAACAGGAAACCGCCGCGATGAAACTCGCTGCTCATGCAACCCATTTCTCGCTGTATGCCTTGATGTTGCTTTTACCGGCCTCTGGCGCCCTTGCATGGTTCGGAGGGATAGAAGCATCCGCTGAAGTGCATGAAGTCATGAAAACGCTGATGCTTGTTCTGGTTCTTCTGCATATTTTGGCCGCCCTGTTCCATCAGTTCGTCCTGAAAACCAATTTGATGGCCCGTATGAGGCGGGCAGAATAACCTTCTAAACAAGCATCCTTGCACAGACGATCCAACGACGTACTGTTAGGCGGTCAAACGAAACAGAACTGGCCGCCATGACCCTCCGCCTCGCCACCCTCTCGCTGCTGATCCTCTACCCCATCGCGTGGTTCGCTCCACTGATGCGCGCAGGGTTCTTGCCGATCTTCGGCCTCTCAGAGATCAGCGTCATCACCGGCCTCCAGTCCCTGTGGAAGTCCGACGTCTTCCTCGCGCTGATCGTAACGATCTTCGCCCTCTTTGCGCCTTACATCAAAACCATCGGCACCGCCCTGATCCAATGGAACCTGCTGGACCCACGCGTTCAGCCCGCGCTCAACATTCTCGGCAAGCTGGCCATGGCCGACATCTTCCTCATCGCGCTCTACATCACTTTGGCTAAGGGCATCTCTTATGCGACCATCGAAACTGCATGGGGTCTTTACCTGTTCACCGCCTGCATTCTGGCTTCGATCGCTTTGGGCCATATTACAGAGATGACATCCACTTCACGAAAAGCTCAGACCTAATTGATTGAAAACACAAATCTGAGTATCATCTTTGTATTTCGAGCAGCAGTGTTTTGTAGTTTTCGGGTCCGCAGCGGATCGCACTAAGTCGTTAGATTACCTTCCGCTTTGACCCGGTGTGTTCCGGTTTGAGAAGGAGTTCGACGATCATGGCCGCCCTCCACAGTATTACATTACAGTTTCAGAATGCCTTTTTAAGATTGACCTTTTTCCTTATCTGTATGGCTGCTTTACTGGCCGTTTCAGCCACGCTTTTGTCCGCTTTGGGTGTATTGCCGTGGCTCTCGATGCAGGCCGGATTTGGCGAGGCACCGGCAAAGGATGCCGGCATGTTCATCCAGATTGTCCTGACAGCGCTGATTCTCATGCTGGCGTTTTACCTGCCAGCCAATGCCCGAATGATGGCGCTGGAAAACAACCACCGCAAATTCGCGCTCAACATGCATGACATCGCAGAAGCGTATCACATGGCCCATACCGCTGACCGTGGCGGGCTGTTCATGATGTCCTCCGAGTTTGACGCCGTCAAAGAACGCATGGGTTTTCTGCGCCAGCACCCTGACCTGCAATCGCTTGAGCCAGAGATTCTGGAGCTGGCCGCTCAGATGAGCCAGATCAGTCAGGAACTGGCCCAGACCTATGGCGATGTCCGGGTCGAACGCGCGCGGATGTTCCTGCAACAGCGGCAGGAAGAGATCGAGCTGTTTCAGCGGCGTCTGGAAGAAGCGCAGATCATCCAGAACGAATTGCGCCAGTGGACGCGGGATGTGGAAATGGAAGAGACAATCGCCAAGTCGCAACTTACGCGCCTGCGGGATGAGCTGTTCGAGCTTCTCCCCGAACTGTCCACCCAACTACAGGCTCCACGCAATGAGAGTTCTTCCAAGGCGGCCAGCGTGATTGCAATGTCGCCCCTTCGACCGGCGGAATAGGCGCGACTGCGCCCGCTGCGGACGATGGCCCATCGGGGCCTGAGGCCGCAGCGCGCCATCGGCGGTGAGGAAAGCCTACAAGGGCTTGAAGAACCGTCCAACCTCGGGCACGAAGAGCGTCATGGTAAAGACGACATCCTTCTCCTGCTCGGCCTGCGGCGCGACGCATACACGATGGTCCGGGCGCTGCGATGGGTGTGGCGAATGGAACACCATAGTTCAGGACGCGCCCCTATCGGCTGGCCCGGCCAAAAAATCACTCGGTGGAAAACGCGGCCAGTCCATTGCACTCACGGACCTGTCGACCGAGGAAACGCCGCCGCCCCGTACACTCTGCGGGGTTGAGGAGCTGGACCGCGTTCTGGGCGGCGGGCTGGTCCCGGCTTCGGCCCTTTTGGTGGGCGGAGACCCCGGCATTGGGAAGTCCACCCTGCTGCTGCAAGCCGCGGCGCGATTCGCGCGTGCGGGCGTGAAAACCATCTATGTCTCGGGCGAAGAAGCCAGCGCGCAAGTTCGCATGCGGGCCCGCCGTCTGGGGCTTGAGGACGCCCCCGTTCAACTCGCCGCCGAAACCAATCTGCGCGACATCCTCACAACGCTTGAAGCGGAAAAGCCCGGTCTGGCCGTCATCGACTCGATTCAGACCATGTGGGCAGACAATGTCGACAGCGCACCCGGCTCGGTGTCACAAGTCCGGGCTGCGGCACATGAATTGACCACGTTTGCGAAACGGCACGGTGTTTCGATCATCATGGTTGGCCACGTCACCAAGGATGGCCAGATCGCCGGCCCTCGCGTGGTCGAGCATATGGTCGACACGGTGCTTTATTTCGAAGGCGAGCGCGGCCACCAGTTCCGCATACTGCGCGCAGTCAAGAACCGCTTTGGCCCGGCGGACGAAATCGGTGTATTCGAAATGACCGGCAAGGGGTTGGCACAAGTCACCAACCCATCGGCCCTGTTCCTGTCCGAACGTGGCAAACCAAGCCCCGGCTCTGCTGTTTTCGCCGGAATTGAAGGTACCCGCCCCGTGTTGGTCGAATTGCAGGCGCTCGTCGCACCCTCACCTCATTCGCAAGCGCGCCGAACCGTCGTAGGATGGGACAGCGGAAGGCTGGCAATGATCCTCGCAGTGCTCGAAGCGCGCTGCGGCATCCCCTTCGCGGGCCTTGATGTCTATCTGAACGTCGCCGGTGGATTAAAAATCAGCGAACCCGCTGCCGATCTGGCCGTTGCCGCTGCGTTACTGAGCGCACGCGAAGACACGGCCCTTCCCACGGATACGGTCGTTTTCGGAGAAATCTCGCTGTCTGGGGCACTTAGACCTGCCCCACAGACCGAAAACAGGTTGAAAGAAGCGCAAAAACTTGGTTTCACAGCGGCAATTGCTCCGGCAGGTGGCAAAACCGGCACTGTGGCAGGTCTGACACTCACCCGACCCTCTGATTTGGTGGGGTTTGTTGGCGAAACCTTCGGAGCAGGTTAAAGTCGCGCCTCGAGGGGCAGAAAAAGAACAGGCGAGGGCCATGGAAGGTTTTACAATAATTGACGGGGTGGTCGCGCTGATCATCGTGCTGTCGGGCTTGCTGGCCTACTCACGCGGTTTCATGCGCGAGGTTCTGGCCATTGCAGGCTGGGTCGCAGCGGCTGTTCTGGCATTCATCTTTGCCCCACAGGCCGTGCCGCTGGTCAAGGAAATACCGGTGGTCGGAGATTTCCTGCGCGACAGCTGTGAACTGTCGGTGATCACCGGTTTTGCAGCAGTCTTCGCCGTGGCGCTGATTGTGGTCAGCATCTTTACACCGCTGTTTTCATCGCTGGTCCAGCGCTCGGCTTTGGGCGGGCTGGATCAGGCGCTGGGGCTGTTCTTCGGCATCGCGCGCGGCATTCTGCTGGTTGCAATCGCCTTCTTTGTCTATGACACGGTCATGACCGGCCAGTCCTATACAATCGTGGACGAAAGCCGCTCGGCCAAAGTGTTCGAGCAGTTCAGCAGCCAGATTGAAGAACAAAACCCCGAAGCGGCTCTGGGGTGGGTGACTGCACAATATGAAGAGTTGGTCGCCAGCTGCACCGCAGGAAACGAACAACCCGCAACCACCGCGCCCGCTGACGGGTAATCTCAGGTTGCATTGAATGATGAAAGCCCGGCACTGTCCGGGCTTTCTCGATTCAAATATACCCTTCCCCTCCACAGACCGTGCAGCGGATCGTTTTCAGCCCGAAACACCCGTCACATCGGCTGGAGATCGGTTTGCCAAGAATATCCCGGCTTTTGACAACTTCGCCCGCGCCGTTACAGATCTGACAGGGCGCCCGACCCATTCCCCGGCACCTGTGGCACCGTTGCTTGATCCGCTCCTGCTTTTTCTGTTGAGGTTTATGTTGCCACATTCCGGCCCTTTGCGTGCTGCACCCATCCTGACTTGCACATATTAAATGGCATGACAGCACATATGATTGCACATGTCATCTTCTTCCTGACCCTGCCGCGATCCCTGAAATCCCGACCTGCGGCAATAGGTGAGAGTGATCCTTTGATGACAGCCACGCCATTAGGCATTATGTGGAGGCCAACCCGCCACGGAATCGGAGCCACCGATCTTGTTCTTTCTGTACGAATGCGCGCTGGTCGTAACAATGGTCGCCCAATTGGCGTCGTTTTCGCCTGCTACCAAATTGCCCGCACGCACCTTACAGAGGATCCAGCGCCGACCAGCGGTCAATCCTCAGATCATATCGTTATAGAAGTTGGAGCCCGTAAATGTGTGGGATTTTGGGAATCGCAAGTCGGACACATGATGTGTTTGCCGAAATCTATGACGGGTTGCTGATGCTGCAGCACCGGGGTCAGGATGCCTCAGGGATCGTGACCTACAACGGCGAGTTCTTCCGCGAAAAGAAGGCGAACGGCCTGGTCAAGGACGTGTTCAATGCCCAGGATGCGGAAACCCTTTTGGGCCATGTAGGCATGGGGCATGTGCGCTATCCGACGGCGGGATCTCTCAGCGCGGCCGAGGCGCAGCCCTTTTTTGTAAACGCCCCCTACGGCATCTATCTGGTTCACAACGGCAACATCACCAACACTGCTGAACAGCGCGAGAAGGTCACTGGCAAATACAGCCGCCACCTGCGCACCACGTCAGACTCTGAAATCCTGCTGAACGTGCTGGCCGACAAAGTGGCCGACGCGATCAAGGTGAATGGCAATCGCGAGCCCATCCGCAACCTCTTTGCCGGTGTGAAGATGACGATGGAACGCGTTCAGGGCGCCTATTCCGTGATCTGTCTGGTCGCCGGTGTCGGCATGCTGGCTTTCCGCGATCCGTTTGGCATTCGCCCGCTGTCAGTCGCCAAACGCGAAGTGGACGGAGACGGCGATGATTATGCCTTTGCCTCGGAAGACGTGGCCTTTGGCATCAACGGCTTTGAAAAGCTGCGTGATCTTCGCCCGGGTGAGGCAATTCTGATCGATCTGGACGGCAACATGCACGAGTTTCAGGCGGTCGAAGGCAAGCTGACGCCCTGTATATTCGAGTATGTCTACCTGGCCCGCCCGGACTCTTTGCTGGACGGTGTTTCGGTTTACAAAACTCAGATGCGCATGGGTCAGACGCTGGCCAAACAGATTCAGGACTCGGGCCTGGAAATCGACCGGATCATCCCGGTGCCTGACAGTGCCCGCCCTGTGGCTCTGGAAGCCGCGAAGATCACCGGTATCCCTTACCGTGAAGGCCTGGTCAAAAACCGCTATGTCGGGCGAACTTTCATCATGCCCGGTCAGGCAGAGCGGCAGAAATCCGTCCGCCGCAAACTGAATGCCGTCCCGTTGGAATTCGACGGCCACAGTGTCTTGCTGATCGACGATTCCATCGTGCGTGGCAACACCATCAAGAAGATTGTGCAAATGTGCCGCGACGCCGGGGCCAAGAAAGTCTATGTCGCCAGCGCCTCGCCGCCGGTGAAGTACCCCAATGTCTACGGCATAGACATGCCAACCAAGACCGAGCTGATTGCAAACGGCAAAGAGATCGAAGAGATCCGCGAAGAACTGGGCGCGGACGCACTGTTCTATCAGCATCTGGATGACCTGATCTGGGCCGCCAAGGAAGGCAATCCCGAGATCGAAGCCTTCGACTGTTCGTGCTTTGATGGCAACTACATCACAGGCAGCGTCAGCGAAGGTTATCTGGACAATCTGGAAAACAGCAGCCGTGTCAGCCAGAAACGCGCTGACATGCAGGTCCCGGGCGGGTCCTGGAATGCGGCAAAACTAGCCTCGGGTTGAGCGGACGATACGGAACTGACGCAATCGGTTTCCCATTCTGAACGGCGAATCAAAACGGTGGGTCATTCGGGCCCGACGAGGGCTGCCGGGCAGCCTGATTGCGGTCTTGTGTCGTGGATGAGTGGAAATTTGCCACAACCAATCGGCGAATTCCGCGCATTCACAAGGGCTTTTTTCAAGGGCACCAAATCGTGATGACACCTGTCCGCGCAGCGCTTTTGTTCACCTGAGCGTTTTGTTATCCGGCGGCGACCACTCACTCAACAAGGGGTTCCGGGCCATGCCCCGGACCACGGATCATGTCAAACGCCACAGTCAAAAGCGCGGCCACGCAGCGAGGTGCGCTGAAGAAGAATTCCGTCTCGGTTCTGGGAGTATTCGGGCCGAAAGCAGACATGCGCGCCCTGATGCGCCTGTCATCGGGCCGTGTAAAAGAGGTTAAACCCGGAAGCCGCGTTGCCTCCGGTACAGTGATCGCGATTGATGAGCATGGCATCATGCTGCGACAAAGCGGCCAGACCAAGCGTATCGCCATTCCCGGAGGCTGATCGCATCTTGACGCCCCGCGCCCGGGGGTTCAAACCGCAGGCATGACCGACAAGACCAAAATTGCCCTGATAACCGGGGCCTCTCGCGGGCTGGGCGCTGCCCTGGCCGAAGCACTGGCACCCGAATACCACATCGTCGCCGTCGCCCGGACCACCGGCGGGCTGGAAGAACTTGACGATCGCATCAAAGCCAAGGGTGGCTCGGCCACGCTGGCACCGATGGACATCACCGATCCGAACGCGATGGCAACCCTGTGCCGCGGAATCCATGACCGTTGGGGCAAGGTGGATCTGTGGCTGCACACGGCCATTCACACCTCGGCGCTGACACCGGTACATTTCGTCGACCCCAAGGAATGGACCAAGGCAGTCAACACGAACGCAAACGCAACCTCGGTTCTGATTCCGTACGTCACGCCCCTGCTGGGTGAAAACGGCCACGCGGTGTTTTTCGATGACCCGAAAGCCGGTGAGAAGTTCTATGGCATCTACGGTGCCACCAAAGCCGCGCAAATGGCTCTGGCCCGCAGTTGGGAGGCCGAAACCAAACGCACTGGTCCGAGGGTTTCGATTGTGGAACCAGCACCGATGCCGACCGCCGTGCGTGCACGATTCCATCCGGGTGAAAACCGCGATACGTTGACGAGCACGGCTGATGAGGCCGCCCGGATTCTGGCGCTGCTTTAGGAAATGGCCCTGACGGGCCATGCCTCCGGCGGGGATATTTTTAGCCAGATGAAGATGGCATCAGGCGATATGAACGCCGTTGCGCCCGGCGAGATCGACGAAGAACTGCCACGCGACACGACCCGAACGCGATCCGCGAGTGGCCTGCCATTCAATTGCCTCGGCGCGCAGGGTTTCGGCATCGACCGAAACGCCGTAGGCCGCGCAATAGCGGTCGATCATGGCAAGATATTCGTCCTGATCGCAGGGATGGAATCCCAGCCACAATCCGAAGCGGTCGGACAATGATACCTTTTCTTCGACCGCCTCTGACGGGTTGATGGCGCTGGAACGTTCGTTTTCAATCATGTCCCGCGGCATCAGGTGGCGGCGGTTCGAGGTCGCGTAGAATACCACGTTTTCCGGGCGACCTTCTATGCCGCCATCCAGAACGGCCTTGAGCGATTTGTAATGCTGGTCATCGTGACTGAACGAGAGGTCGTCGCAAAACAGGATGAACCGATAAGGTGCCGTGCGCAGGTGGTTCAGCAGGCGGGCGACCGAACCCATGTCTTCGCGCTGAAGTTCCACTAGTTTCAGTGCGGGGTGGTCCGCGCTCAGCGCGCCGTGAACGGCTTTCACGAGGCTGGATTTGCCCATCCCCCGCGCCCCCCATAGCAACGCATTGTTTGCCTTGTAACCAGCCGCGAACCGGCGCGTATTATCAAGCAACGTGTCACGCGACCGATTGATGCCGACCAACAGATCCAGATCGACGCGATTGACCTGTTCAACCGGTTCTAGCCGTTCCGGTTCCACATGCCAGACAAAGGCCGGGGCTGCGTTGAAATCCGGTGTGGCCAAAGGCACCGGCGCCATGCGCTCCAACGCGGCAGCAATACGGTTCAGGGCTTGGTCGTCCATCGGCTCCTCCGGTCAGGTCTGGATCGGTTCAAAGCATGTTCTGATTGGCGCAACAAGGCCAGCCAACGAAAAGGGCGCGCCCGTCGGGGCGCGCCTCAGTTGCTGTGTCAGCAGATTACTTGTCGTCTTCGAATTCCCGCATCAGGTCTTCGTCTGCTTCGGTTTCTTCATCATCGTAGTAACCTTCAGCCCGCAATTGCTCTTCCCGTTTCCTTTCGACCCGAGCCACCAGGAAGATCGAGATCTCGTAGAGGCCGTAGACCACAACAAAGAGAATGATCTGGGTGATCACGTCAGGGGGCGTCACGATCGCCGCCAGCACCAGAATGCCAACAACCGCGTATTTGCGCATTGCACCCAGACCCTCTGCGCTCACCAGTCCTGCCTTGCCCATGAGGGTTAGAAGAACCGGCAATTGGAAGCACAGCCCAAAGGCCACGATGAACTTGATCGTCAGGTTCAGGTATTCCTGCGCCGAGCCCTGAAACACCACGCTTAGCGGCGCTGTAGTTACTCCATCGGCCACGGCTTCACCTTCAGCCCCGAACTGCTGGAACCCAAGGAAGAAGTCATAGGCCAACGGCGTCACAACGTAGAAAGCAAAGCTTGCGCCCAGAAGGAACATGAAGGGCGAGGCCAGCATGAAAGGCAGAAACGCGTTCTTTTCCGACTTGTAGAGGCCCGGAGCCACAAAGCGCCACATCTGCATCCCGATATAGGGAAAGGCCAGAATGAACCCGCCGAGCAGCGAGACCTTGATCGCGACAAAGAACCCTTCCTGCGGCGATATGAAGATCAGGCCGCAATCCTGTCCACGCTCATTCAGAACCTCACATAGGGGATTGGTCAGAAAGTTGAAGAGCGGCGTGGCCACTGTAAAGCAGATGATCATCCCGACCAGAAAGGCCACGACGCAGTGGATCAACCGCGTACGCAGCTCGGCCAGATGCTCGATCAATGGGGCCGAGGTATCTTCGATCTCGTCGGTCTTGGTCATGTTTCGCCTTCAGTCTTCAGCGCCGCTTCGGCTTCTTCGGCCTTGGCCAGTGCCTCGGCAGCTTCCTTGGCTTTGCGCTCGGCGGCGGCGCGGGCAGTTGAGGCCTGAATTTTCTTGGCCTGCTCGGCCCGCTCTGCTGCCAGTTTACCGGTTTCGCTGTCAGGATCGAACTTAGTGGGATCGATGCTTTTCGCCATATCCTGCGCGGCTTGCTTTACGCCGTCCATGGCCGAGCCCACAGGGTTCGCGGCAGCGTTGAGGCCTTTCTTGATCTCGTTCACTCCGGCCTGATCGGCAGCCTCGTTCATGGCGCTGCTGAATTCACGCGCCATGCCACGGGCCTTGCCGACAAAACGCCCCACATTGCGAAACAACACCGGCAGGTCCTTCGGCCCGACAACGATCAGGGCGACAATGCCGATGACCAGAAGCTCGGTCCAGCCCAGATCAAACATCTGTGGTTACACCTTGTCTTTCTCGGTCTCGGGTGTGACATCCTTGGCCAGTTCCGACGCGTCCTGTTCCAGTTCTTCCGAACCGTCTTTGACGCCCTTCTTGAACGCAGTGATGCCTTTGCCGACTTCGCCCATCAGCGAGCTGATCTTGCCACGGCCAAACAGAACCAGAACCACAACGGCGATCAGCAGAAGACCGGGAAGGCCAATATTGTTGAGCATGTCTCTTCTCCTTTTTCATCGACGCATGTGCGCCGGGAATATGAACTGGGACCGTGTTTACGCCCGTATGCCCTGCCTCAAAAGGGATTAGGCGAAAATTGAGCACGAAAATTGAAGCAATCTGCAAAAAACTATGGGCTCGCATTTTCCAACTGACAGGTTTATGTCAGTTGGTATTGGCTAGAACGATGGTATCGAAACCTGGTCAACGGAGACTCACATGACCCAAGTTGCAGAATTTGTCACTTTCACCCTGGCCGAAGGCACAACGACCGAAGAGTTCTTAAAGCTCAGCCAGGCCACCGAAGCGTTTGTTCGCGCCGCTCCCGGCTTTGTTCATCGCAACCTCAGCATGGGCGATGACGGGGGGTGGACGGATTGTGTGGTCTGGCAGAACATGAATGCCGCGCAGGATGCCGCGGCCAAGTTTCCCCAGCAGGATTTTGCGCCCGCCCTGATGGCCGCCATCAAACCCGGCAGCGAAAAGATGCGCCATGAAAATGTGCTATGGAACATGACCGTTTAAAGGTGGTCTGGACGGCGTGTCATGCGCCGAACTGACCGCCTGTTCGATATCATCCAGATCCTGCGCGATGGCAAACTGCACCGCGCGCAGGACATCGCGGACCGGCTGGAAGTGTCGGTCCGCACCATCTATCGCGACATGGATACTCTGGTCGCATCGGGCGTCCCGGTCGAAGGTGAGCGCGGCGTGGGTTACATGGTGCGCGAGCAGATCACCCTGCCGCCGCTGAATCTGACCCCGGCCGAGCTTGAGGCACTGAACCTCGGTATGGCCATCGTTGCCGAGGCCGCGGATCCAGAGCTGAAAGCCGCTGCGAACTCTCTGGCCGACAAGATCGATGCCGTTCTGCCCACACAGGTTGTGGCCGAGGCCGATACCTGGAAATTCGCGGTCTATCCTTTCGCCGATGCAGCCCGTGGGCTTGCGCATATGGCACCGATCCGCGCGGCCATCAAATCGCGCCAGAAGCTTCGACTGTCCTACCGCCGCATTGACGGTGTTTTGACCGAGCGCACCATCCGTCCTTTACACATGGAATACTGGGGCCGCGTCTGGACCCTGACTGCTTGGTGCGAATTGCGAAACGGTTTCCGCGTCTTCCGCATCGACCTGATCGAATCCGTCTCGCCGCTGCCAGAGATCTTCGCAGACGAACCCGGAAAACGCCTGAGCGACTACGACCCCCACGCCTGACAGGCAGCCGTGTTCAGGATTGTCCCGGACAGAGTGCACAGCCCAAAACGGGCCATGTATCCTCACTTCAGGTAGGGATCCGGATCAACGGATTCAAAACCTTTGCGCACTTCGAAATGCACATAGGCATCGTCTCCGCCCCGCAACTGCGCCAGCTTTTGCCCACGGCGTATCCGATCACCTTTCTTGACGGTGATATCATCAACGTTGGCATAGACCGTCAGCAGATCGTTATTGTGTTTGACCACGATGATCGGCACCTGATCCGCGTCCGCCGTAATCGCCGCAACGGTTCCGGCCTCAGCCGCGGTGACTGCTGTGCCAGGGGCCGCAGCGATGTCGATACCTTCGTTCTTGCCCTTTTTATATCCACGGATGATTGTGCCGCTGACCGGCAGGGACAAGGCGGTAGACCGCGTGTTTGTAGGGGCTTCGGCAGTCACATCAGGGGCTTCGGCGAGCGGTTCAACCTTTTCATCGGGCAAGGGTTGCGTGGCACTTGGAGGCGTTGGCGTCGGCGATCCCTGCCCCGGTTCCGTTACCTCGGTGGCCGCAACAGGCGCCGCCGCAGCGGCGCTTTGACGTGGGGCGGGCTGGTTTTTGACAGGGATCAACAGAAACTGACCTTCACGTACGGTGAAGTCGGACCCAAGACCGTTCCATTCCGCAAGCGATTCGACCGGCACCTGATAGAGGCGCGAGATCGTGTACGCCGTTTCGCCGCGCTTGACCTTGTGGCGGACAGGTTCCGGCCCGCTTGCGACCAGCGCCGGGGCTGGTTTGGCAGGTTCCAGCGTTGTTGTCCGGACGCCCCCCGTTTCAGGGGCCTGATCAATTGCCGCCCCGGCAACCGACGCGATGTCCACGCCACTGCCCGCGCCCACTGAACGTGGCAGGGCCAGGACTTCGCCCTCTCGCAGGGTGTCGGTTGTCTGAAGGCCATTGAAACGCGACAGCTCACCCTCGGGCAGGCCAACGCGCGCGGCCACATCGCGCACCGTGTCGCCCCGTCTGGCCACGACAACCTGGTAGTTCGGATAGGTTATCACCCCCCGGCTATCGGGGGACGGGCGGGACGTTGTTGCCGACTGCACTGCATCAGTGGTCGAAAACCCGCCGATCTGCCCGCGCAGGTCATAATCCAGTGGCCCCTCACACCCGGCCAGAAAGGCCAGAGCGGCCACTCCGGTCGCGCAGCGACGCATAGCTGATTTGGATACTGCACTCATAATTCTGTCCTCAACGCCTGCCCCTGTTGTCCGGGGTTCCGGCGACCAATTTATAAAGCCTGCTACGCCTCGTCCTTGCCAAGCCCTTCAAGCAGGGGCACGAAACGGACCGACGTCAATTCGTCATAGTCCAGACCGTCCTCGGTGCGCGTCACTTTGATCAACTGCTGCACCGTGTCCGACTGACCCACGGGTAAAACCATAATACCCCCGATTTTCAGCTGCGCCAAGAGTGGTCCCGGAGGGTCTTCGGCCGCCGCCGTCACAATGATCCGATCAAACGGAGCCTGTTCCGGTAAACCAAAGGATCCATCCGACAACATGGACGTGATATTCGTAAGCCCCAGATCGGCAAAAAGCTTTCCTGTCTCGCTGACCAGCCGCCGGTGGCGTTCGACCGTATAGACGCGGCGCGCCAGTTTAGACAGGATCGCTGCCTGGTAACCCGACCCGGTTCCAATCTCAAGCACGGTATCGCGCGGCCGAACGTCCAGCGCCTGCGTCATGAGGCCGACGACCGATGGCTGACTGATCGTCTGACCGCAGGAAATCGGCAATGGCATGTCCTCGTAGGCACGGTCCGCGAACAGGCCGGTGACAAAGCGTCCCCGGTCAACCTGTTCCATCGCCGCCAGAACGCGCGCATCCGTAACCCCCCGTTTGCGCAGGGCAAACAGGAACTGCATCACGGTTTCTGGGTCCAATCCGCTCATTCGACCGCCTTCAATGCCTCCAGCATGTCATATGCGGTCAAGTCGGCGCGCATCGGTGTGACCGAGATATAGCCTTCCAGATTGACCGCAGCATCCGTTCCCGGCGCAGTCGGGTTATGCTGATAGCCACCCTTGATCCACAGGAAGCGCCGCCCCGAGGGCGAGCTGTGCGGCTCGACCGAAAAATGCGTGTCGCGCCGGAATCCCTGCGCTGCAACGCGCGTACCCAGTACCTCATCTGCCGGAACAGGTGGAAAATTCACGTTGTAAAACAAACGGTAATCACCCTGCTCCTCCGGATTTGCATCCAGAATGCGCCGGACCAGATCGGCCCCGTACCGAGCGGCAGCTTCGAACGGGTCGTCCAGCCCCAGATTTCGTGGGCCGAAATACTGTGACAAGGCAATAGCAGGAATACCTTGCAGGGCCGCTTCCATCGCGCCGCCAATAGTGCCCGAATAAAGCGTGTTTTCGGCTGAGTTGTTGCCCCGGTTCACGCCGGACAGGACCAGATCCGGTGCGCAGTCCGTCATCACATCATGCAGCCCCGCCAATACACAATCCGCAGGCGACCCTTCCGCCGCATAACGCCGTTCGCTCAGCTTGGCGATCATTGTGGGGTGGGTGTAACTGATACAATGCCCGACCCCGGATTGCTCAAAGGCAGGTGCAACAACCCAAACCTCGCCATCCGGCCCTGCCAGTTCAGCAGCGATCGCTTCCAGCGTGATCAAGCCCGGAGCGTTGATCCCGTCATCATTGGTCAGAAGAATACGCATGTGCCCGATCTACCCCCACGTTTGGCCCTTGATAGACCCGGCACTGCGCTGCGGCAAGCGACGTGGACCTGCAACCTGAGGCTTTCGCGCACCACTCGTACGGAAATCGAGAGGTCAACTCTGCATCTTGGGAAAAATGAAACACTTGTCACGACGAATGGTCAGCCACATGACACGGCCCGGATTGGGCACAAAGACATTCGGAACCGTCGCCCTGAGGACCGAGCCGTCGTAGTCCATGCGAAACTCGACCAGGCTTTCGTTTCCCAGAAAACGCGCACGTTCGACCACGCCCCGCGCTGCTACTCCATCAGTCGCGGTCGGCAATGGGCCTTTGCCGTTGCGATCAAAATCCAGTTTGACGTGCTGGGGGCGGAAGACGATCTCGACATCCGTTCCATCCGGGATACCCGGCGCCAGGAATTGACCAAAAGGCGTGTCGGCCAGCGCTCCGTTCACTTGCGCTTGCAGCACGTTAATATCACTGAAAAACGCCACGGCTGCCTTGTCTGCGGGTCGGGTGTAGACGTTGTACGGCGCGCCCTGCTGGACGATCTTTCCGCGCCGCATCAGCGCGATCTCATCCGCCATCCGCATTGCCTCTTCCGGCTCGTGTGTGACCAGCAGGACAGCCGCATCCTCTTCCTTGAGAATGGACAACGTCTCGTCGCGAATACCGTCGCGCAGACGGTTGTCGAGACCCGAGAACGGCTCGTCCATCAGCATGATCCTGGGGCGTGGCGCCAAAGCGCGGGCCAGGGCCACGCGTTGTTGCTCTCCGCCCGATAACTGATGTGGGAAACCGTCGATGAACCGCATCAGGTCCACTTTGCGCAGCAGTTCCTCGACCCGGGCACGTTTCTCGTCCTTGCTGCCCCTCAGGCCAAAGGCCACGTTGTTGGCCACGCTCAGATGAGGAAACAGCGCAAAGTCCTGAAACATCAACCCGATCTCGCGCCGCTCTGGCGGCACCCGAAACACGGTGTCACAGATCAGCTTGCCATCGACGTAGATCTCGCCCGAGTCCTGCATCTCAACCCCGGCAATCATGCGCAAGGTTGTGGATTTCCCGCAGCCAGACGGCCCCAACAAACACGTCACCTTGCCGGCCTGCACGGTCAACGACACGTCATCCACAACGACACGCCCTTCGAACCGGCAAATAATGTTGCGAATTTCCAGACGCGGAGGAGTTGCGTTACCTGTCACCGATGGACCCCATTGCCTGTCCCGATCAAATCCATCGGGCTTGGGCGGGGATAGCAACCCCGCCCCTCAGGTGCAAGCGATCAGCAACAACCACCGGGTGAAGCTGCTTCGCCTGTGGCCTCAAACGGGCTTTCGCCGCCGCAGCCCTCGAAAATACCGAAGTGGGTAGAAAAATCGCCGATAAAGTCGAAATGGCGGGCAAACCGCGTGTCCCGAAGCATCATCCAGGTATTGCCGCAGACCGGAAAGACCTTACCGGTTTCAATAACGTGGTGATCGTCCAGAACAAACGCATGCGGTGCGTTGGGAACAGTGCCTTTATAGACCACCGCCTGACCGTAATCCTCACAGGCCGGTTCCAGCGCAGGCAGCTTGAACAGACGATAGGTCGCCGAAAGGAATTTGAGCGGGGCAACACGTTCTTCCAACACCGGGTTCTCGATGGTCAGCGGGCGATGCGTCACCCGGCGCGGATCGCCGAAACCCGCCTTGCGCGCCATCGACAGGAAGTCGTTCCAGTACAATGCACCCGACAGGCACTCGCCATACAAAACCTCATCCTCGGTCATCGCCTGTGGGATACGGCGGTCGGCATAGACGTCCGAGAAGTACATTTCGCCGCCCTCTTTCAGCAACCGGTGCGCGCCCTTCAGAACAGCATCCTTGTCGGTCGCCAGGTTGATGACACAGTTCGAGACGATGATGTCAAACGATCCGGGCTCCAGATTCAGCTCATCCAGCTTTTCGATGTAACCGTGATGGAATTCCACATTGCTCTGGGCGTGGCCAAACGCGCTGGCATGATATTCCTGATGCGCACGGGCGACATCCAATTGCTCAGGCGTCATGTCGATCCCGACAACCCGGCCCTTTTCACCGACCATGGCGGACAAGGCATAGACGTCGCGTCCGGCCCCGCAGCCGAGATCGAGGATCGACATGCCTTCAAGATCCAGCGGCGCGATAAGACCGCAGCCATAGTAGCGCGTCAGCACATCGTCGTGAATCCTTGAGAGGATACGCTTGAGGTGTTCTGGCATGTCGTCAGGCGTGCAGCAGGCGTTGGTCTGCAAATCCGCACTGCTTTGCAGGACTTCACCATAATAATTCTGCACCGATTCATGCTTCATCGCGGTCTTCCCCTTGCAAGTGGCTGCATCGCAGCTAATGCACAGGTCCGCGGTTCGCAATCCGGGTAAGGCGCTTCTGACAAAAGTGTGAGCCTTCTGGTGGGGCTTTACGCCAGCAGCTCGAAATCCACATCGGCGCGGATATTGCCATTCACCTGAACTTCAAGCCGATGCGCTCCGGGGACCAGCTTGAAAGTCGTGGCATCGCCCTTCAGTTTGTGACGCTTGTCAAGATTAAGCTTGCCGCCTTTCAGGGTTGCCTGTTTCAGCTTATGCACCTTCGCTGAGGTTTTCCCTCCAGGGCGTTGAAAGTGAATGATATAATCCACCAGGACGAGCTGTTCACCTTCTCCGCTCAAACCGACTGAAAACTCCAATGCGCCGCCGATGCGGGCTTTGGACTTCAGGTCAATCGTTACTGCAACATCGGTATCCGGGTTAAATCCCAGCATTTTCATCGCCTCTGGGTGCCCCGCCTTGACCAGTCCGCGCAGCGCATGAGAAGTCATCCACTCCAGCTCTGCCGTGGTCTGTCGCCCCTCGGCGCGCCACTTGTCCAGACGGCCCAGCACCAGGCCAGGGTCCTTTTTGGTGATGTCATTCAGATGGTTGGCAACGGACCGCGTGACATACCGGGTCGGATCACCGTGCAATCGGTCCAACAGCGGCAACGGGTCCGTCAGACCCAGACCGATGCCCTGCCCCCATGGCAGACGGGGCCGCGTGCCTTCACTGACCAATCGGCGCACGTGATAGCTGTCATGGGTACACCAGTCCTGCATCCGCTCGAGCACCCTGTCCGGGGCATGATTCAGGAAAGGCCGAATGGCCCATTCCATCGAAAACCGCTGCGTCAGCTCTTCCAGCATGTCCAGTGATACACCAACGTGACCCATCCCGATACCAGCGACCCATTCACCCAGAGGCGCGAAAATGAAATCGCCGAAATCATCATCAGATCTGGAAGGGTCCAGCGCAGGCGGCAATGCCCGCAAAATCACCGGGGCGACTGTTGGCAAGTCACCCGGCAGGGCCTGTTGCAGACACTCAGCGATCCAGGCCATACGCTCTTTCAGTTCCAGTTCGGGCAGGCGCGACATGACCTGTGTCCGAAACGCAGGAGCATTGAACGCCGGTTCAGCTTCCACAAATAACTTACTGAGAAAGCTTACCTTATCAGCGTTGAACAGCTGATCCTTTAACGAAAACCCCTGCGCCATGGTCACATCGTCAGGTTGGTCGCACCGCCGTCCAGCAGGATGTTCTGGCCGACAATAAAGCCCGCATGTTGCGAACAGAGAAACGCACAGGTGGCACCAAATTCCTGCCGCGAACCATAGCGTCTGACCGGGATTGTCGCCGCACGGTTGGCGCGTGCTTCGTCGATCGAAATACCCTGTTGTTCCGCCACACCGCTGTCCAGAGAATCCGCCCGGTCCGTGGCATGAATACCCGGCAGCAGGTTGTTGATGGTCACCCCGTGTGGCGCTACCTGACGCGAAGTTCCGGCAACATAGCCAGTCAGACCGGTACGCGCCGCATTTGACAGGCCCAGAACCGCAATCGGCGCACGCACGGATTGCGAGGTTATGTTGACCACCCGGCCCCATCCCTTGTCCATCATTTCGGGAAGCAACGCTTTCATGAATGCAATCGGTGTCAGCATGTTGCTATCCAGCGCCTTGATGAAATCATCCCGCTCCCAGTCCGACCACGATCCGGGCGGCGGTCCACCGGCATTTGTCACAAGAATATCAACGCCCTGTGCAGCTTTGATCACCTGCGCTTGCCCGTCGGGCGTGGTCACGTCGCAGGCCACGGTCTGCACCTCAACGCCGTGCTCTGACCGCAGGCGCGCGGCCACAGCCTCCAACGCCTTGGAACCACGTGCGTTCATCACGAGGTTTACGCCAGCCGCAGCAAGCGCCTCGGCGCACCCAAGACCCAATCCCTTGCTGCTGGCACAGACCAGCGCGCGCTTTGCTTGAATTCCCAGATCCATCGGATCCTCCCTGTCAGTCATTGCCGCATGTCTAGCACCGGCCAGACAGGGAAGGCCAGAACGGCAGCGCCACCTCAGTAAAAGAACTCTTCCCGGACGATCTTGCCGTCAGCGACGTGATAGACACCCACTTCGCGCATATCGAACGCTTCGCCGGTTTCCTTCACCTTGCCCTGCACTTCGAAAATCACGGCAAAACGGTCTTCGCCATGGGGAAATGGGTCACTGACAGACGCACCAGAAACCTCATGGGCATTCTCCCACCACTCGTGTTTGCCACGGATGGCGTCGAGCCCTTTGGTCTCCCGACCCATTCCCTGAAAGTCCTGCCCTTCGACCGATACGGCGTCGGGGGCGTAAAGCTTGGATAGGTTTTCCTTGGCCCGGTCTTCCCGGCAACCAGCCACCAGTTCGTCGGCAATCTCTTTCAAATTCATTGAGCCACTCCATCATTTGTTCACTATATGTTCTTATTGCCACAAACGTATGATTCGAACCAGCCCCTTTGTCTTGCTTCGGCAGGATTCCCCGCATATACGCGCGCTCATGCTTGATACCTCGAACCAACCCACATTGCCGCCCGAGATCGCCCGGCGCCGGACATTCGCCATCATCTCGCACCCGGATGCGGGCAAGACGACGCTGACGGAAAAGTTCCTGCTGTACGGGGGTGCGATTCAGATGGCCGGTCAGGTCCGTGCCAAAGGCGAAGCCCGGCGAACCCGGTCGGACTTTATGCAAATGGAGAAGGATCGCGGTATTTCGGTTTCCGCATCCGCAATGTCATTTGACTATGACACCTTCAGGTTCAATCTGGTGGATACGCCGGGTCACTCGGACTTTTCCGAGGATACCTATCGTACGCTGACCGCTGTGGATGCTGCCGTGATGGTGATCGACGGAGCGAAAGGTGTGGAAAGCCAGACGCAGAAACTGTTCGAGGTCTGCCGCCTGCGCGATCTGCCGATCCTGACCTTCTGCAACAAGATGGACCGCGAAAGCCGCGATACGTTCGAGATCATCGACGAAATTCAGGAAATGCTGGCCATCGACGTCACCCCTGCGGCATGGCCCATCGGCGTGGGCCGCGATTTTATCGGCTGCTACGACATGCTGCGTGACCGGCTTGAACTGATGGATCGCGCGGACCGCAACAAGGTGGCCGAAAGCATCGAGATCAATGGGCTGGACGACCCGAAACTGGCGGAACACGTGCCCGAGCATCTGCTGGACAAGCTGCTGGAAGAGGTCGAGATGGCCCGCGAATTGCTGCCCGCGCTTGACCCGCAGGCTGTGCTGGAAGGCCATATGACACCGATCTGGTTCGGTTCGGCCATCAACTCGTTTGGCGTCAAGGAACTGATGGAAGGCATCGGTGCCTATGGCCCGCAGCCACAGGTTCAGTCTGCCGAACCGCGCCAGATATCCCCCGACGAAAAGAAGGTCGCAGGGTTTGTCTTCAAAGTGCAGGCCAACATGGACCCCAAGCACCGCGACCGGGTGGCGTTTGTCCGCATGGCCAGCGGCCACTTCAAGCGCGGTATGAAACTGACCCATGTACGGTCGAAAAAACCGATGGCGATTTCGAACCCTGTGATGTTCCTCGCCTCAGACCGAGAATTGGCGGAAGAGGCCTGGGCCGGAGATATCATCGGCATTCCCAACCACGGGCAGCTGCGCATCGGCGACACCCTAACCGAAGGCGAAGCGCTGCGCGTGACCGGCATCCCCTCTTTCGCGCCGGAACTGTTGCAAACAGTGCGGCCCGGAGACCCGATGAAGGCCAAGCATCTGGAAAAAGCCCTGATGCAGTTCGCCGAAGAAGGCGCCGCCAAAGTGTTCAAACCCTCGATCGGCTCGGGTTTTATCGTGGGGGTCGTTGGTGCATTGCAGTTCGAAGTGCTCGCCAGCCGAATCGAGATGGAATACGGCCTGCCCGTGCGCTTTGAAGCATCGCAGTTCACCTCGGCCCGATGGGTCAGTGGTGAAAAGACCGAGGTCGAAAAGTTCGTGAATGCCAACAAACAGCACATCGCCCATGACCATGACGGCGACATTGTCTATCTGACCCGCCTGCAATGGGATATCGACCGGGTCGTCCGCGATTATCCCGCGCTGAAACTGACCGCGACAAAGGAGATGATGACCTGAGGCAACTGGCTGATTGCGCAGCCGAACCCGGCTGTGCAATCCTGCGCGCATGAGTGACGACGAACTGACCTATCCCGGTGGCCTGCCCGACATGCTGGACAGCTATGAGAACCGGCGCAGCCCGTTTCAGTTCGGCACCCTGACCCTGCCCGTGCTTGACGTCGATCTGGAAGATCTGGCCAAACGAACCGTGCCCGACACAGCCACCGAATTGCCGCCCGGACGCAGTAGCACGTGGGACCGTAAGCGCGTCCAGATCGCGCGGGAATTTGTCGGGAATTCGGAGCTTGCCTTCCTCAACGCCCAACTGATCTCGAACCTAAGAAAGCGGTCATTCCCGCGTCAGGCCCCTGCGCTGTTCTGTCGGGTGTGGCAAGAGCAATCAGATCACCTTCTTTCCGTCCTCGACCTGCGATGGCTGGTGTCTTCTGTTCAGACCTTTGCCGATCATGGTCAGACCCCGACACAGCGCGAGGTCGGACATGCCTTGCGCGTATTCTTCGGCATGATGAAACTGTATGAGTTCGAGAGGCTCTTCTCGGGGCTGGCCCCGGAAACGTCGTTTCAGTTCAAGGACAGGAAACACGTGCCGCTGCCCTATCAGATGAAAGGCTTTTCCTTCGAAAAGGGCGGCCTGGATGTCAATCTCATCGCCCCGATCTGGACCAAAGCGATGAACGATCCCACCATTGCGCCACTCGTGGATCACCTGATGACCGAACTGAACAAGGACCCCGGCGGTGTCTTTCGGCGTCTGAAACTCATGCGCGACACCCGCGCGCCGCGCAAATGACCACCTGGGGCATTGTCTCGATGGTCCGGGGGCCAACCGAAGACGTCCTTCGGTTCGTGGCCCATCACCTCGAACTGGGGGCGGATTTCATGTATATCTACATGGACGAGCCCAACCGCCGCACGTTCAGAGCACTCAGAATGCACCCCAAGGTCCGGGTTCGCGTCTGTGATGATGCCTTTTGGGAAAAACGCGGACGCGCACGACCGGAAAAACATCAGGTGCGCCAGTCGGTTCACGCCACTTTTGCCTACCGAAACACTCAACTGGATTGGTTGACCCATATCGACGTGGATGAATTTCTGTGGTCCACAACCCCCATCGCAGATGTGTTGCGCGATGTTCCGAACGCGGTTCACGCCGCCCGTGTCCGCCCGTTAGAGGCGCTGGCCGGGGGCAAAGACCTGTACAAAGCACATATCCCGCATGGCCCGAACCGCGAGGCGTTGGTCGAGACCATCTATCCGAATTACGGCGCGTTTGTCATGGGTGGTTTCCTAAGCCACGTGCAGGGAAAGTTGTTCGTGCGCACCGGATTGAAAAACTTAAGCTTCCGCATCCACAACCTGTTTCAGAACAAAGTGCTTCTGCCCTGCAAACACGAACTCCCTCAGATCGATCTGTGCCATCGCCATGCCCCAGGTTGGGACCACTGGATTGCGCATTATCAGTTTCGCATGAATCGCGGCTCGTATCAGGCAGGCATGGCACCGAATGTCCCGCGTGACCAGGGTGGCCTGAGCAAGAATGAATTACTCCACTGGATCGAGGCCGAACAAGGCATGGACGGCCTGCGCGCGTTCTACAAAGAAATGAGCGGCACAGACTCAGGGGTGCGCGCCAACCTGGAACGCCACGGCCTGCTGCGCCACCGACCACTGAACCTGGACGAAAAGCTAGAGAAACACTTCCCCGGAAGTTGCTGAATTGTTGCTGAAATTCACGGAAAGCCAAGGGCCGGAACAGGTGAAATTCTCTTCATTTGACCCCGACCAACGTTTTTGTTATGTCCGCGTACAAGCCGAAATGTCGCATCACGCGTATGGCCATCCGGGCCCGGCACATCTTTGACGCGCGGGCCAGGTCAAGTGTCCGCAAAAACCGGACTTACATGACAAAATTTAACGAACTGAACCTGAACCCGAAGGTCCTCAAAGCCATTGAGGAAGCCGGATACGAAACCCCAACCCCTATTCAGGAAGGCGCGATTCCTCCCGCTCTGGAAGGCCGCGATGTCTTGGGAATCGCCCAGACCGGCACCGGGAAAACCGCCAGCTTCACACTGCCGATGATCACTCTGCTGGCGCGTGGACGTGCCCGCGCGCGGATGCCACGCTCTCTGGTTCTGTGCCCGACGCGGGAACTGGCGGCTCAGGTGGCCGAGAATTTCGACACCTACAGCAAGCACCTGAAACTGACCAAAGCGCTGTTGATCGGCGGCGTCAGTTTCAAAGAGCAAGAGGCGCTGATCGACCGCGGCGTCGATGTTCTGATCGCCACTCCGGGTCGTCTTCTGGATCATTTCGAACGTGGCAAGCTGCTGCTGAACGGCGTGCAGATCATGGTGGTGGACGAAGCCGACCGGATGCTGGATATGGGTTTTATTCCTGACATCGAGCGCATCTTCTCGCTGACGCCTTTCACACGGCAAACGCTGTTCTTCTCGGCGACCATGGCATCCGAGATCGAACGAATCACAGATACATTCCTGTCGGCCCCTGCACGGGTTGAAGTTGCCCGGCAAGCAACCGCATCCGAGACGATCGAACAGGGCGTTGTCATGTTCAAAGGCGGCCGCCGGGATCGTGAAGCAAGCCAGAAGCGCAACGTGCTGCGTGCTTTGATCGACGCAGAGGGTGAAAAGTGCACCAACGCAATCATCTTCTGCAATCGCAAGACAGATGTCGATATCTGTGCGAAATCGCTGAAGAAATATGGCTATGATGCGGCCGCCATCCATGGCGATCTGGATCAGTCACAGCGGATGAAGACACTGGACGGGTTCCGCGACGGATCATTGCGCCTGCTGGTGGCATCGGACGTCGCTGCGCGCGGTCTGGACGTTCCGGCCGTCAGCCACGTGTTCAATTTCGACGTCCCCGGCCACCCCGAGGATTATGTACACCGCATCGGCCGCACCGGTCGTGCAGGGCGCGAAGGCAAGGCAATTACGATCTGTTCAGGCCGAGATGAAAAGGCCCTCGCCGCGATCGAAAAGCTGATCCAGAAAGACATTCCACGCCTCGACAATCCGATCAAGGAAGACCCCAAGCCCGAAAAGCCGACGCCCGAGAAGAAAACCCGGGAGCCAGATGGCAAAAAAGACGTCAGGAAAGAACGAGAGCCAAAGGGCCGTGGCCGGGGACGCAAGGAAGACACCGGTCGGGCCGTTGTGGGCATGGGTGATCACCTGCCCAGCTTCATAGCCCTCAGTTTTGACGAGCGTCGAGCGGGCTAAATCGCCAGCATCAACGCCAGTATCGAAACACCCAACAGCAGCATCCCGGCGATTTCTCGCCGGGTGATCGTCTCGCGGAAAAACAGGATCGAGGCCATCAGGCTGAAGATTAGTTCCACCTGACCCAGCGCTTTGACATAAGCTGCGTTTTGCAAGGTGAAGGCCCAGAACCAACAAAACGACCCACCCAGACTGGTCAGGCCGACAAACACGCCGGTGGATCGCGTCTGCCAAACCGCACGCAGCTCGGCCCGGTCGCGCCACAACAGCCACAGCCCCATGCTGACAAACTGGAACGTCACGACAGCGGCCAGGGTGATCAGCGCCCGGAACCAAGCGTCGATATCGCCCAGTTGCAGCGACGCCCCGCGATAGCTGACGGCAGAAAAGGCAAATAAAACACCTGATCCAAGCCCCAATTGGGACGCACGGTTCGTAAGATGTCGCCACCAGGCACCGCCCCCACCGGGTGTTTTTGACAGCAAAAGCACCGCCATCAACCCCAACAGGATCGCAATCAACGCGCCGCCGGAAACGCTGTCACCCAAAACCAGAAAGCCGACAATCGCGGTCTGAATCACTTCGGTTTTCTTGAAGGTGATCCCAACCGCAAAATTTCGTTGCTTGAACAACGCGACCACGCAAATCGTTGCAAGGATTTGCGCGGTGCCCCCAATAACCGCATAAAGCCAGAATACTCCGCCAAGTGGTGGCAGGCTGGCCCCGGTTATATGCAACGCCACCCATAGCCCGGCAACGGCCAGCGGCATGGAGTAAGCAAACCGGGCAAAGGTCGCGCCTGCGGCAGACAGTTTCACGCTGCTCAGAGATTTTTGCAGCATGAATCGCACGGTCTGAAAACTGGCGGCGGCGATGGTGACAGGGATCCAGAGACTCATGTCACCCGTTGTGTCGGCAAATCAGCGCTTTGGCCAGAGCGGATGCGGAACCGGGTCCTTGGCACGTAGTAGATACTGCCGGAAAATCTGTGCATAGGAGCGGTATAAATAAGCCTCATTGCAGGCCAGGTATCTGTCTTTGCCATCACGATACAACGACGGCAGCCGATACCAAGGCGCGGCTGGGTTCATGTGATGCACAACATGCAAGTTGTTGTTCAAAAACAGAAATGACAACGGCCCGCTGTCTTCGATAATCACAGTCCGTGCGCGGGATTTCTCGTGCGCGCGGTGTTCCAAAAACGTGCGGATTTTCAGCAACGCCAGCCCGATATAAGCCGAAATCAGATAAACCCAGATCGGCATGGCTGACTGTGCAACGATCCACAGAACCGCCGCCGCGCCGGGTATGTGCAAAGCCCAGGCCAACAGGACAGCCTTGTCACCGCGCCACAGCCCCCGCCACTCGTCCCGCATAAACAGAACCTGCCCTATAGCCGGACCCAGCACCATCCGCCCCAGAAGCGTGTTGTTCAGCGCCAGCACCGTCTGCACGCCACGCGGCAGCGCCGACCAGATTTCGGGATCCAGGTAGTTGGATTCCGGATCGTCATATGGGTCAGTCAAAGTGGCATCCTGATGATGCGCCAAATGCAGATCACGAAAGCGGTTATACGGAATGGCCAGGGTCAGTGGCAGTGCCATCAGCGCCTCATTCAGCCACTTAGCGCGAAATGGGTGGCCATGCAGGACTTCGTGCGTCAAAGACGAATGCAGGGCTGCAACAAAGCCCAGAGCCGGAGCCGCCAACCACAGTGACGTGTTTGCCACCCAGAACAGCCCGGCAAGCCAGGCGGCATAGCACCCTACGATCAGGATAAACGTGCCCCATTCGGGTGATTTCGGTGTGGAAGGCTCAGCCATTACGCCCCCACGAGATTCCCGCCCATAGTCTTTCGTAGATCACGTACAGTGTCAGGCCGATAGCGGTGTTGATCAACGCCAAGGCCCCACCAACCGCGGTCGACCCGGTGGCGACCAGGCCCACCAGCGTCATGGTGGCCAACCCCATGGCATTCCACACGATTGCTTTCACGACAGATCTTCGCCGCGTTTCCATTCCGACCCCCATTCTTCTTGCTTTTACAAAGGGGTTACACTTCATTTCTCACGCTGAAAATTCTGAATATGATTAACAAAACTAATCATCTGTGATATTTTTCATCGCATGCAGGAAAACATCGACAAACGCGACCGCGCCGCTCAATTCCGCCTACGCCTTGCCCGCGCGATGGAGGACCGTCACGTCAGCCAAAGCGCGCTTGCGCGCCACATCGGCGTGGACCGTTCGACCGTTTCTCAGTTGTTGACCGGTCATGGCGCGCGTCTTCCCAACGCGCATGTTGTGGGTGGCTGTGCCGCGGCACTGGGTGTCTCGGCTGACTGGTTGCTGAGCCTGTCCGACAGACCGGAAAGCGCGGCAGAGATTTTGGCCAGTTCCCTCTCCTTTACGGAAGCCCCCCGCGCCCTTGTCGATGAGCGAATTTTCGAGTGGCACAAGGAAGCCGCCGGATACAAGATCCGCTATGTCCCGGCCACCCTGCCAGACATGCTCAAGACGCGCGCGGTACTGGAATGGGAATATGCGCCACATCTGGGTCGCACGGCAGATCAGGCCATCGGAGCGTCCGAGGATAGGCTGACCTGGATGCGCAGCGCTCAGTCGGATTACGAAATTGCCATGCCGTTGTACGAGATCGAGAGCTTTGCCAGCGCCACAGGGTATTACCATGGTCTCTGCCCGGATATTCGGCTGGAACAGATCGATCACCTGCTGGCCCTGTGTGAACAACTATATCCCCGGATGCGGATCTATCTGTTTGATGCCAAAAGGTTGTATTCCGCCCCGGTTACGATTTTCGGACCGCTTCTTTGCGTTTTTTATGCCGGAAGTCACTATTTGGCGTTTCGCGACCGGGATCGGATCGAGACATTTTCACGCCATTTCGACACGTTGGTGCGCGAGGCCGATGTCGCCGCCCGCGATTTCCCGAACCATTTGCGACGGCTCAGAACGGCGGCTTCCCGCAACAGTTGATGCAGCCAGGCGCAACCTGTGCTATCGTCCCTTGGCGCGAACCATCGGGCATTCCGACCACAAACGGAGGACCACAGGAATGGACGCAATTCAAACCGCTCAATACGCACGTGCCCTGTACGCTGCGCACGGAGACCGGGCCGAAGCAGAGGCCGCACAAAAGATGCGCGAATGCGAAGCTGCCGGAAACCAGAAAGAGGCACAGGATTGGCAGGCGGTCCGCCAGACCATCCGCCAGATCCGTGGCCCAAATCAGGGCTGAGTTACAGTTTCGGGTCGGGATTGACGGTGTGCCCATCCACCGCGATCACCTGCCCCGACACCAGCCGCGCCGCGTCTGAAGCAAGAAAAACGGCCATATTGGCGATATCCTGCGCTTCCACAAAGCGCCCCATTGAAGTGCCAGAGGCATAGCCCTGGTAAACCTCATCGCGGGTCATGCCCTTTGCGGCTGCCTCCCGGGCCAATACGCCTTCCATGCGCGGGCCTTCCACCGCACCCGGACAAATGGCGTTTGCGCGAATACCCAGCGGCCCCAGTTCCATCGCCAGCGTTTTCATCAACCCAATGATCGCCCATTTGGCCGACGCATAAGGCGCACGATACGGATAGCCGTACTGACCGGCGGTGGAGGAGGTCAGAATGATGCTGCCCGCCCGCGCCGACTTCATCATCGGCGCGGCGTACTTGGCGGCCAGAAAGGCCCCGTCCAGATTGACCGCGACACAGGCGCGCCATCCATCCAGATCGATATCCTCGATAGCGTTTGTCGGCCCGGCGATCCCGGCATTTGCGCACAGAACGTCCAACCCACCGGCCGCCCCGACAGCCTGAAACACAGCGCTCATGTCGGTCTCATTTGTTACATCAGCCCTGTGCGCCACCCAATGGTCGGGCAAGGCATCCAGAGCTGACGGGTCAATATCCGTCACCCAGACATCATAACCGGCGGCGTCAAACGCCGCGGCCATGGCCCGACCGACACCCGATGCCCCGGCTGTTACCAATACGCGCCGGGTCACGAGGGCTTCCGAATGGCGGCCCCCGCCCCTTCAGGGTAAGGCAAACCGGCCTGTGCCTTGGCAATCCGCGCCATCGCTGCTTCGATCTTGGGCGACGGCGGACTGGGGCGGCGGGTTTCAAGACTGACATGCAGCAGGAAACTCTCGCCCGTGGCCAACAGCTTGTTGCCTTCATACATGCTGTGAAAGACATGCAGCTTCTTGCCCTGCCCCAGCAGCATCTGCGTGCGCACGTCGATCTTTGCCCCTGCATGGACCTCGTCGATGTAACGGATGTGGTTTTCAGCGGTGAAATAACTGCCACCCGACGCGATATACTCCATATCGCAACCAATGATCTCCATGAAACGGTCCGTGGCGGCGGCAAAAGCTTCCAGATACTTGGCCTCGTTCATGTGGCCGTTGTAATCCGTCCAGTCCAGCGGAACGGCACGGGACAGGGTCAGGATCGGCTGGCTCAGATCCGCCTGATCCAGTGTAGGCAAGGCACCCGGCTTCAACAGCGCATCATGCTGGTTCAGCACCGCCCCCGCACCATAGTTCTGCGCCTTGAGGGCCCGCATCATGCCCACAAGGTTGTTGTCGCGAATGCGTTCCAGTTCTCGGATCGAATGCATCCCCGATTGCGCGTCTGACTGATCGGCGATCAGGTCGACCAGTTCATCGGTGAATTCCGGCACGTCCATCAGCTTGGTCCAGGGCCATTTCAAGGCTGGCCCGAACTGAGCCATGAAATGCCGCATCCCCGCTTCACCTCCGGCCACACGGTACGTTTCGAACAATCCCATCTGCGCCCAGCGGATGCCAAAGCCCATTCGGATCGCTTCGTCGATCTCTTCGGTGGTGGCGATGCCGTCCTTGACCAGCCACAACGCCTCGCGCCAGACGGCTTCCAGAAAGCGGTCGGCGATATGCGCGTCGATCTCTTTCTTGACATGCAGCGGGAAGAAACCAACCGAGGTCAGCAGTTTCCTGGCCTGTTCAACCATCTCCGGTGGGTTTCTGTCGGTCGGCACCAGCTCGATCAGCGGCAGCAGATAGACTGGGTTGAATGGGTGCGTCACGACGATCTGTTCCGGGCGCAAGGCACCGTGCTGAAGCTCGGATGGTTTGAACCCGCTGGTCGAGGATCCGATAATCGCAGCCGGGTCACAAGCCTCCTGCAAGCCCTTGTAAACCTTCAGCTTCAAGTCCAACCGCTCTGGCACGCTTTCTTGGATCCACGTCGCGCCCTGTACGGCGTCGGCCATGTCGTCATGAAAGCTCAGCGCGCCTTCGGGTGGCAACGGAACATCGCTCAACCCCGGTAAGGATCGGCGCGCATTGTCCAGCACTTCGCCTATTTTGCGTTTCGCTTCGGGGTCCGGGTCGAACACCCGAACGTTCCAGCCATTGAGCAGGAACCGCGCGGCCCATCCGCCGCCAATGACACCGCCCCCGATAATTGCTGCCGTCTTTGTCATGCTGTCCTCTAATCGATACAGATTACCCGCGCGCGCCCAGCCTCATCCAGATGCGGAATGCATCCGAATTGCGGTGTCACTGCGCTGCATTGTTTGGTTTCTGACAGGCAGAATCCTGCGCAGTCAGAGGCTTTTTCGCAAGAGCTTCCAGCGTCGGACAACGGTTCAAAGCAGATAAACTGCCGTATCCGACCGCCCATCTCATAGCTTCCCCCCTTGGCTTCGCATTCCTTGCGGGCCAATGGGTCTTCCGCAGTCTGTCCCACCCCAACCCGGGGCAGACATACGGCCAGAACCGTCGCGCAGATTACAACCGCCGATCGCATTGCTCTCTTCCTTTTGCTGGCACGCCTGCGCTTTCCGGTCATGGGCAACGGACGCAGGCAGTCAACCCTTTGGGGCCCGCTTCACCAGCCCTAGCTTCTCGCGGACTTCTTGCGGCCCGATCACCCGCGCGCCCATGTTTTCGATAATGGTTCCGGCACGTTCAACCAGTTGCCAGTTCTCGGCCAGAACGCCCTTCTCCAACCACAGGTTATCTTCCAGACCAACGCGCACGTTGCCGCCCGCCAGAACCGAAGCCGCAACAAACGGCATCTCATTCCGCCCCAGCGAAAACGCACTGAAGGTCCAGTCATCCGGCACATTGTTCACCATCGCCATAAAGGTGTTCAGATCATCCGGAGCGCCCCACGGGACCCCCATGCACAGCTGCACCAGGGCGTTGGGGTCCAGAATCCCTTCCTTAACCAGTTGCTTGGCAAACCACAGATGGCCGGTGTCAAACGCCTCGATCTCGGGCTTAACGCCGAGGTCTGTCATCATCTGTCCCATCGCGCGCAACGCGCCGGGCGTGTTGGTCATGACATAATCGGCCTCGGCAAAGTTCATAGTGCCGCAGTCCAGAGTGCAGATCTCGGGCAGGCACTCGGCGATATGGGCCACACGTTCGGTCGCACCAACCAGATCGGTTCCAGCCTCTGCCAATGGCAGCGGGTTTTCGATACCGCCGAACACCATATCTCCACCCATGCCAGCTGTCAGGTTCAGCACTGCATCCACCTCGGCATCCCGAATGCGATCGGTCACTTCACGATACAGCGCCAGATCGCGCGACGGCGCACCTGTTTCGGGGTCGCGCACATGGCAGTGCACAACAGCCGCGCCCGCCTTTGCGGCGGCAATCGCACTGTCGGCAATTTGCTTCGGCGAACGTGGCACATGAGGGCTGCGATCCTGCGTCCCGCCCGAGCCGGTCACGGCGCAGGTGATGAAGACTTCGCGGTTCATTTCCAGAGGCATGGCGTTTTCCCCAAGTTATACCCGGTTTTGCCTTGAGTTTTCCCCAGACTTCTCCCCGGATTCCGATTTGCGTTCTAACCCAACTCTGGCGCAGCTTTGGGAAAACCACTTGGCAAAATGCGAATCGAACTTGATGCAATCCGCAAAAAACATATTACAACCCGAACATCGGGCCCTGAAAACGGCTGTGCTGGTGCTGGATGAATGCAACACGCTCAGCTTCGCCTCGGCGGTCGATCCAATGCGCGCTGCCAACCGTCTGGCAGACAGGCCCGCCTTTGACTGGGACTATGTGACTTCGACATCGGAACCCGCGATGCTGACCAGCGCCCTGCAAGTACCCGGCATCCCGCTCGCCCGTCTGCAAGGCTGCGACCTTATGATCGTGGTCGCAGGTTTCCAACTGGCCCGTCACGCCACCCCAAGCCTGCTGGCCGGCCTGCGCCGCATTGCCGGTACCGGCGCGACCATGGCCGGGATTGACGGCGGCCCCTGGCTGCTGGCTGAGGCCGGGCTGCTGGACGGTCACTCTGCGACGACCCACTGGGAAGACCTGGAAAACTTCGCCACTCGTTTCCCCGACGTCGATGTGCGCCCCGACCGCTTTACTGTCTCGGACGGTCGCCTGACCTCGGGCGGCGCGATTCCCGCTGTCGAGATGATGCTGCACATCATCGCCGCCCGCCATGGCGCGGGTTTCGCATCCCGTGTTTCGGGCCTGTTCCTCTATGATGGCGCGCCGGACCCCGGCACACCGCAAAGCCGCACCGGCGTACCACACCGCCACACGGCGCTGACGGCCAAGGCAAACTCGCTGATGCAGGCGTCGCTGGATGACCCCCTGCCACTGGCCCATATCGCAGACCAGCTGGGCACCAGTCCACGCACTCTGCAACAACAGTTCCGCCTGCGCCTGAACACCACGCCCCAGGACCATTATCTGCAACTGCGTCTGGCCGAGGCCCGCCGTCTGGTCACCGACACCGACCTTCCACTGATGGATGTCGCGCTGGCTACCGGTTTTGCTTCACAATCCAGTTTCGCCCGCGCTTTCCGCACAGCGCACGGTCAATCTGCCCGCGACCTGAGGCAAGAGCGCGCGCACCCCACGCATCACTGACCGGATCCAACTTCATTTGGCCAGAAATATCCCGGGGGAGGCGCGCGCAGCGTGCCCGGGGCAGAGCCCCTGTCCCTCAGTACGGCATTGGATGCGCCCTATGGACTTGGTCCAGTTCGGCCAGAACCTCGTTTGACAAAGACAAATCCGCACCCGCCAGAACATGCGCCAACTGTTCCACCGTAGTTGCGCCAAAGATGGCCGACATCATGAACGGCCGCGAGCGGCACCAGGCCAGCGCCATATGGGTCGGATCTAGGCCATTTCGCGCGGCCACATCCAGATAAGCCGCTACCGCATCAAACACCCGATCAGACTTGCGCCCGCCCAATTCAGGCGAAAGCGACATACGCGAGCCGCCCGGTACAGCCCCGCCTTGGTATTTTCCGGTCAACAGTCCGGTACCCAGGGGTGAGAACGCCATCAGGCCGACATCCTCATGTACGCTCAGCTCGGCCATGTCGGTATCGAACAGGCGGCACAGTAACGAATATTCGTTTTGCACGGACGCCACACGCGGTGTGCCCGTCTGTTCGGCCAATCTCAACCACTGCGCCGTACCCCACGCGCTTTCATTCGACAGACCAAAGGCGCAGATATTGCCTTTGTCGACCTGAACCTGCAATGCCTCCAGACAGTCCTGCATATTGTCCAAAACGTCTGCAGTATCGTGTCCCGAAGGCGCATAATCCCAGTTTTGGCGGAACATATAGCTGCCGCGATTGGGCCAATGGAACTGGTAGAGATCGATGTAATCCGTCTGCAACCGCCGCAAAGATCCTTCGATGGCCTCGGGAATGGTCTTGGCTGTGATCGGCGCACCGTCACGAACATATGACAACCCCTCACCCGAATGCTTGGTCGCCAGTACGAAATCCGCCCGGCGCGACGAATTTGCAGCGTTCCAGTTTCCAAGAATTTCTTCGGTACGACCAATTGTCTCTTTGGCAACAGGATTCACCGGATACATCTCTGCGGCATCCACAAAGTTGATCCCCGCGTCCAGCGCCATGTCCATCTGCCGGTGCGCATCCGGTTCCGAGGTCTGCGACCCGAACGTCATCGTCCCGAGGCAAAGATCGCTCACGAAAATTCCGGTACGGCCCAAAGGCTTCATCTGCATCCTCAAATCTCCTGATAAATGGCACAGCCCGTCAGGCCTCGGCCTTCTTTTCCCACCGCCCGGATTCTTCCGACCAGTATTGCGCGGCGCATCCGGCGCCGGTCAGCGTCTTCCACTGCCCGCGTGCGTGCTGCACAGCCATGTCGTCATTGCCGTCGAACAGAATGCAGACCCGCTCCAGAGCCGACACCTCTTCGGGTTCAACCGGCGCGCCGTCCACGGCCATAACGCAATCCGCGTCGTTTTTGGCCTCGGCGCTGGTGGTCAGCAGAATCGGCTGCTCGGCGTCATGTGGGCCACCTTCGCGACCATGCGGCAGGAACCCGTCCTCGGGGCCCAACCACAGCTTTTCATCCAGCCAGTCCATCCGCGCGGGATCGGTGCCCCGCACGGCAATCTTCCACCCGGCCTGCCTTGCCTTATCCAGCAGCACAGGCAAGGTGTGCTCCAGTGGCTGGCGGGTCAGATGGTAGAAATAGACAGCACCCATTTGATTACTCGAAATTGTCCTGAACGAAGCGGCTCAGCGCGCGAACGCCCCAGCCCGTGGCACCTTTGGGTGCATAAGTCGTCTCGGACGCCACCGAGGCCACACCCGCAATATCCAGGTGAATCCAGGGTGTTTCCTCTTTCACGAAACGTTGCAGAAACTGTGCCGCCGTGATCGAGCCCGCCGGACGTCCACCGATGTTCTTCATGTCGGCGATGCGCGATTTGAGCAGCTTGTCATAGCCATCGCCCAACGGCAGCCGCCACGCGCCTTCGTCCTCGGCCTTCGCCGATTTCAAAAATGCATCGCAGAAGGTGTCATTGTTCGAGAACACACCAGCATTCTCATGCCCCAGCCCGATGATCACCGCACCGGTCAGCGTTGCCAGATCGATCATACCCACAGGTTTGAACCGCTCCTGCGCGTACCACATCACGTCACACAGAACCAAACGGCCTTCGGCATCGGTGTTTATGATCTCGACCGTATCGCCCTTCATCGACTTGACCACATCGCCCGGCCGGGTGGCATTGCCCGAAGGCATGTTTTCGACCAGACCGACAAGGCCCACCACATTGGCTTTGGCTTTACTCTTGGCCAGCGCGCGCATGGTGCCCGCGACAACGCCCGCGCCGCCCATATCCATGGTCATCTCTTCCATGCCACCCGAAGGCTTGAGCGAAATGCCACCTGTATCGAAAACCACGCCCTTACCGACCAAGGCCAAGGGCGCATCGTCCTTTTCGCCGCCCTTCCAGTGCATCACAACGACTTTGGAAGGGCTGACAGAGCCTTGCCCCACGCTCAGCAATGTACGCATGCCCAGCTCTGCCAGCTCGTCCTCTTCCAGAACTTCGACCTCAAGGCCCAGCTCCTGCATCTCGACAAGACGATCGGCAAATTCCGTGGTCGTCAGAACGTTTGCAGGTTCGTTGGTCAGATCGCGCGTCATCCGCACACCGTCGGCAATCGCATATAGCGGTGCAAACTCTGCTTCGGCTTCCGTGGGTTTCGCATGGCTGATCGTGATCGAACCGCTGCCTTCGCTGTCTTTGGTTTTATGCGCGTCGAAATCATAGCTGCGCAGCGCCATGCCTAGGGCCAGGTTTTCGCTCTGCGCCTGATTGCCGACCATCACCAGCATACCCGTGCGACCCGCGGACTTGGCCAAAGCCGCTCCGGCCTTGCGTGCCTCGTCGGCTTCAGGGCGCCGCGGCAATACGACAATGTCCAACGCCTCGGCCACCATCCCTGTGGGCCAGGCCAACGAGATCACATCGCCAGTCTTGGATTTCCCGAATTTTTCACTTTCAACAAGTCGCCCTACGGCGCCTTTCGTCAGGCGATTGGCCCGGCGGGCCGCGGGGTTCATTTTTCCGTCGGACGGAATGATGATGGCCACCCGCCCCTCGGCCTCCGCCATCGCATCCAGATCAAACTCCTGAAAGCGTATCGGTATCAGACTGCTCATTGCAAACTCCTCAAATTCTGTTCCCCAAGACCTAGCCCGCGCTGCTCGACTTGACCAGATAGCAGTTTTCCCCGGGTTTCAATTGCAGTAAGGTCCCGAAAAAATAACCGGCAGGCTCGGGGGAGAAAAACGTGACACGAGAGGGCAGGCATACGCCGTCGCGCAGGAGGACATGCATGCGCGATTTCGGCCCGAATCCCGGCGCAACAGGCCTGGCGGGGGCGCGCTTGTGATCCTCGACCGCTATTTCGCGCGCCGTTTTCTACAGAGCTTTCTGGTCATCGGCGGCATTTTTCTGACCTTGATGATTCTCATCGATCTGATCGAACAGATCCGCCGATTTGACGAAGTCGACCTGTCGTTCGGCCAATTGCTGCACCTGACGCTGCTGAACACTCCTGCTGCCATCAGTGAAATGCTGCCTCTGCTGGTCATTCTGTCCACCATTGCCTTGTTCGTCGGGCTGGCACGTACGTCTGAGCTTGTTGTGACCCGCGCCACTGGTCGCTCGGGTATCCGCGCGCTGGTTGCGCCAGCGACGCTGGCGCTGATCATTGGCGCGCTGGCGGTCGCATTGTTGAACCCCATCGCTGCGGCCACATCCGAAAAATTCCAACGCCTGTCTGATTCTTATCGCAACAACGGCAGTTCAGCCCTTTCGATCAGCAGCGAAGGCCTTTGGCTGCGTCAATCGGCGGAAAACGGTCAGGCCGTTATCCACGCCCGGGGTACCTCGAATGGGGAAACACTTGGTCTCGACGACGTGACCATCATCACCTTCGCGCGAGACGGCAAACCCACCCAGCAGATCGTCGCCGACAGGGCCGTGCTGGAAGACGGAAACTGGGTCCTGTCCCAGGCCAAAATCTGGAATTTGCGGGATGGGCAGAACCCCGAAACCAATTCGGTGGAGCATGAACGGCTGGAGTTGCCAACCTCACTGACCCGGCAGCGAATTCTGGACACGCTGGGGCAACAGGATTCGGTATCTGTTTATGACTTGCCGCAATTGATCAAGGACCTGCGCGAAGCCGGGTTTTCGACCAAGCAGTATGAAGTCTGGTTGCAGGTGCAACTGGCCCGGCCCTTCTTTCTGGTCTCGATGGTCCTGATCGGGGCCGCTTTCACCATGCGCCACGTTCGGTTTGGCGGCACCGGAATTGCCGTGCTGACTGCCGTTCTGCTTGGCTTTGCCATCTACTTCGTCCGCAACTTTGCACAAATCCTTGGGGAAAACGGACAATTGCCCACCTATATCGCTGCCTGGGCGCCGCCCTTTGCAGCCATCTTGTTGTCTCTTGGCCTGCTTCTTCACGCGGAGGACGGCTGATGCGGAGTATGATTTCCCTGCTGCTGACCAGCGCAATCGCGTTAACGGTTCCTTCCGGACTGGCGGCACAAACCAACCCAACTGAGCCTGACCCGCAAGCTGCACAATCACAGGCCGAGCCCGCCCTTCTGGTTGCCGACAAGGTTTTCATAACACCTGAGCGGAAACTGGTGGCCGAAGGCAATGTCGAAGCCTTTCAGGGCGATACAAAACTGTCGGCCCAACGCATCACCTATGACCGGGAAACGGGCGAGCTGACACTGGAAGGCCCCATTCGTATTGATCAGGGTGGCCAATCGACCCTTCTGGCCGATTCCGGCCAGCTGGACAGCGGTATCCAGAACGGCCTGCTGATCGGTGCTCGGATGGTTTTCGATCAACAAACCCAGATCGCCTCGGTACAGGCGAAACGGGCCGCGGGCCGCTATACACAGTTCAGCAAGGTCACGGCCACCTCTTGCCATGTGTGCACCAACGGTAAACCTCCGCTTTGGCAGATCCGGGCCCGCAAGGTCACCCATGATCAGTTGGAACGGCAATTGTACTTCGAAGGCGCGCAGCTTCGGGTACTTGATTATCCTGTATTCTATTTCCCCTATCTGCGCTTGCCGGACCCGACTTTGGATCGCGCGACCGGCTTTCTGGTGCCGTCGATCCGCAGCACCTCGCAACTGGGAACGGGGGTCCAGGTTCCCTATTTCTTCAAGCTGGGGGACCACAAGGATCTGACCTTGACGCCGTACTTGTCGGCCAAGACCACGACGCTGGGATATCGGTATCGTCAGGCGTTCGTGAATGGGCGCATTCAGATTGAAGGTGCCTATACCCGTGATGACGTCCAGCCCGACCAGGATCGCGGCTATCTGTTCGCCGGAGGTTGGTTCAACCTGAAGAACGATTTCCGGCTGACCTTCGATCTGCAAACCACCTCGGACGACGCCTATCTGGCTGACTATGGACTGCCGGACCTGGACCGCTTGCGCAGTGAAGTCGCGCTGGAACGGATCAAACGCGATACCGCGTTCAAAACAAGCCTTATTCATTACAAAACACTGCGCGACAGCGAAAATCAGGACGAAATCCCATCACGCGTCTTCGACCTGAACTATGAAAAGCGATTCTTCCCCGGCGCACTTGGCGGCGAGGTGCGGCTGGCCTTTATCGGCCACGCCCATGAGCGCACCAGCGACGCTGATATCGTCGGCCGCGACATAGCACGGGCAACTTTTGACGCCGAATGGCTTCGAAGCTGGACGTTTGCATCGGGCCTGCGTGCCGACGCGACGCTGGGCGCATCGGTGGATACGTTCAACATCCGTCATGACAGCAACTTTCCCAGCAATGTGACCCGCTCGACCCCGCGCGCGGCGTTGACGCTTCGCTATCCGATGACCCGTCGCGAAAAAACCGGCGCTGTTCAGCTTCTGGAACCGATCGCGCAGATCGGATGGACCCATGTCTCGGACACCGATGTGCCAGATGATGAAAGCACGTTTCAGGAATTCGATCAGGGTAACCTGCTGGCCCTGTCTCGCTTCCCTGCCGAAGATCAGCGCGAAGACGGTGCCACCGGGGTCATCGGCCTGAACTGGGCACGCTATGGCGCGGGCGGACAGCAAGCCCTGGCAACAGTGGGTCAGGTGTTTCGGGCGGATGCCGACCCGAATTTCACCCTGACATCCGGGTTGCAGGGCACCACTTCCGACCTGCTGGTGGCGGGACAAATCACCACGGCCAATGGCTGGTCGCTTGGTGGGCGCGGTCTGATCGACAACGATTTCAGTTTCGTCAAAGCTGAATTACGAGGTGCCTGGGCCTCCGAATTTGCCGGCCTGTCCGGAAGCTATATCTGGCAAGAACCGGACCCGGCGGAAAACATAGCGGATGAAATCTCGGAAATCTGGCTTCTGGGCCGCTACCAGGTCGACCAGAACTGGCTTACGAATGCCGAGGCACGTTATGATCTGAACCAATCAGAACCAATCCGGCTGGGTCTTGGCGTAACCTACCAGAATGAATGTGTTCAGGTTAACATGTCCGTAAGCAGACGCTTTACTTCAACATCCACTATTGAGCCTTCGACAGAATTCGGCTTTACCCTATCGCTGACAGGATACGCCCTTGAAGGCGGTGGTAACACATACAAGAGAAAATGCAGTTGATATCAGGTTTCTCCAGGTTTCTTCGTTCCGGTTGGCACAAACCGGTCGCGCCGGCGCTGGCCGCCGTTTTCCTCGCTTTTTCAGCGCCGCAGGTCAGCGCCCAGAGTTTGTTCTCGCCAGCGATCCGCGTGAATCAGGACATCGTCACCTGGTACGAGCTGGAACAACGCCTGCAATTCCTGAATGTTCTGGGTCTGCCCGGCGGCAGTGAAGCTGACGTTAGGGAAGCCCTGATCGAAGAAAAACTGCGCAAACAGGCCATGCGCGAAGCAGGCGTCGAAGCAGCACCGGAAGCTGTTCAACTGGGTATCGACGAGTTCGCCTCGCGCGGGCAATTGTCCACCGAACAGTTCCTGCAACTTTTGGGTGAGGCGGGCGTCGACCCGGAAACTGTCCGTGATTATGTTGCGGATCAGCTGGCCTGGCGCGACTATATCAGCTCGCGCTACCTGTCACAGGCCCGCCCGACCGAAGACGAGATTGATCGCGCGCTGGGACAGACCGGTGGCGGAGGCCTTCAGGTCTTGCTGTCCGAGATCATCATCCCGGTGAACCCGCAGACCGTGGCACAGACCGAATTGCTGGCGGAAGAAATCTCGCGACTTGAGAGTATCGAAGCGTTTTCAGCCGCTGCGGCGCAATATTCCGGAGCGGCAACCCGCAACGACGGGGGACGTCTGGACTGGCTGAATATCTCCAACCTGCCTCCTGCTCTGCAGCCGGTTATTCTTGGGCTCCAGAACGGTGAGATCACCGATCCCATCAGTTTGCCAAACGCCGTTGCCTTGTTTCAGTTGCGGGGATTGCGAGAGGTTGCGACGGCTGCCCCCGCTATCTCCAAACTTGATTATGCGGCCTATTACCTGCCAGGCGGTCGCGGTTCCGAGACCCTGTCGCGGGCTGCCGCCCTGCGGGAAGAGATCGACACCTGCGATGACTTGTATGGGATCGCCAAGGATCAACCCGTCGAAGTACTGGACCGTATCGAAGCCAGCCCGTCTGAAGTACCGCGCGACATCGCCGTGGAGCTGGCAAAGCTGGATCGCAACGAGGTGTCAACAAACCTGACCCGCAACAACGGACAGACGCTGGTGTTCTTGATGCTGTGCAACCGCACCCGCGATCTGGGCGAAAACACCTCGCGGGCAGATGTAGCGAATGCACTGGCACAACAGCGGCTACAGGCCTTTGCGGCCAGCCTGGTAGAGCAGCTGCGGGCTGACGCCACCATTGTTCAGGAATGACTCGCCCGATTGCGCTCAGCTGCGGTGAACCGGCCGGGATCGGCCCTGAAATCGCAGCCAAGGCGTGGGCCGAGCTACGCCAAACCTGCCCGCTTTTCTTTATTGGCGACGCCAGCCACCTGCCCGCTGGCATACCGGTTGCGAAAATCGAAACCCCTTCAGAAGCTCTTGAAGTCTGCGATCAGGCCTTACCAGTCCTGCACCTCAACTTTCCTGCCGCAAACGTGCCTGGTCAGCCGGACCCCGCCAATGCACCATCGGTGATCGATGCCATCGAAACCGGCGTCGACCTGGTAAAAGCCGGAGCAGCAGCGGCACTGTGCACCGCACCTATTCACAAAAAGGCACTGATCGACGGTGCCGGGTTTACCTATCCCGGCCACACCGAGTTTCTGGCTGCGCTGACGGGCACCCGCCGGGTTGTCATGATGCTGGCCAGCGACCAGTTGCGGGTTGTCCCGACAACAATCCACATTCCCCTGTCACAGGTTCCTGCTGCGCTGACGCCGGACCTGCTGCGCGAGACGATCGAAATCACCGCGCGCGGCCTGCGCGACCAGTTTGGTATACCGCACCCCCGCATCGCCATAGCAGGGCTGAACCCCCATGCCGGCGAAGGCGGTAAAATGGGCAGCGAGGAGCTTGATTGGATCGCTCCAATGTTGGCGGATCTGAATCCGAAAGGTGCAACCCTGACTGGCCCGCACCCTGCGGATACGTTGTTCCATGCTGCTGCACGTGCCCACTATGACGCGGCAATCGCAATGTATCATGATCAGGCCCTGATCCCGATCAAGACCCTGGATTTCGACCGGGGCGTGAACGTCACCTTGGGGCTGCCGTTCATCCGCACGTCGCCGGACCACGGCACCGCATTGGATATCGCCGGGAAAGGCATCGCCACCCCGACCAGCATGATCGAAGCCCTGAAACTCGCCCAACGCATGGCACAAGGCTCTTGATCCTTCACCTTGCTGAAAATATCCCCGCCGGAGGCAATAAATTTCTGGCGCTGCCCCTGCGGCCTGCGTCACGGTAATCGGATCATGAGTGCAATCGACAATCTCCCCCCTCTGCGCGAGGTCATCGCCACACATCAACTCTCGGCGCGCAAATCGTTGGGTCAGAACTTCCTGCTGGACCTCAACCTGACCGCCAAAATCGCCCGTCAGGCTGGCGATCTTGCGGACTGCGATGTACTGGAAATCGGCCCCGGTCCTGGTGGCCTCACCCGAGGGCTTCTGTCCGAAGGCGCGCGCAAGGTCGTCGCGGTTGAAAAAGATACCCGCTGCATCGCCGCCCTGAACGATATCGCCGCCGCCTATCCCGGAAGACTGGATGTCATCAACGGCGACGCGCTCGAGATCAACCCGCTCGAACACCTGACCCCGCCAATCCGCATCGCGGCCAACCTTCCATACAACGTCGGTACCGAACTGCTGGTGCGCTGGCTGACGCCCCCGGAATGGCCGCCGTTCTGGCAGAGCCTGACGCTGATGTTCCAACGCGAAGTGGCCGAACGTATCGTGGCCCAACCCGGCAGCAAGGCGTATGGCCGCCTCGCCATCCTTGCCCAATGGCGGGCCGAGGCGCGCATCGCCATGTCCCTGCCCCCCGGAGCCTTCACCCCGCCGCCCAAGGTCTCAAGCGCTGTGGTTCATCTGACCGCCCTGCCCGAGCCCCGCTATCCCGCCGATGCTGCGACCTTGTCGCGTGTAGTGGCTTCTGCCTTCAACCAACGCCGCAAGATGCTGCGTGCGTCCCTGAAAGGCGTCGCCCCTGATATCGAAGACCGCCTGCTGGCGGCAGGTATCCAACCCACTGAACGCGCCGAGCAGGTTCCGCTTGAAGCGTTCTGTGCCCTGGCGCGCGAAATCAAGAAACCCTGACCACAAGAAAAAACCCCGAGGTTTGACCTCGGGGCTTTGCAATTTCTGATGCCGATTTTATTCAGCCGCTTCCGGTGCGTCGCCATCCGTTTTGGGCGCATCTTCGGTCGCTGGCGCCGGCTTGGGCTTGCGCGCCCGCGGTTTGCGAGCAGGCTTTTCCTTCTTCTCCGGTGCCGGCGCTTCGGCCCCTTTGCTTTCCGGTGTCTCGACCAAACCGCTTTCCGGAGCAGTCTCAGGCGCGGCGAAATCCATCACGTCGGGCTGCGGAGCCTCAGCAGGATCGGCCTGACGGGCCGCTTCGCGTTCCTGTCGTTCGGCGCGCTCACGATCACGCTCGGCCTGGCGTTCGCGATTCTGGCGCTCCTGCTCTTCGCGGCGCGCGTCAATCTCGCGCTGCGCCTCACTCAGCATGCGCAGATAGTGTTCCGCATGCTGCTGGAAGTTTTCCGCAGCGACGCGGTCGTTTGACAACTGAGCGTCACGCGCCAGCTGATTATATTTATCAATGATCTGCTGTGGCGTGCCACGCACTTTGCCTTCAGGACCCGAGCTGTCAAAAACCCGGTTTACGACGTTACCGCCGGAAGGACGATTGCGGTTATTCTTGGCCCGCGAGCGGGATTTGGAAGATCTCATCTTACTTTACGTCAGCCTTATCAATGCGCTGTCGCTCAACCCGCTTTTTGCACTGCTCTAAGGCGTTTGCTGTGACGGGACGTCGACTTTTTGGGCTTGGCGTCAGGGGTGCGCTGCAACAGCGTCAACCTCGCCGACTATTCCTGAGTAAACATGTCCTGACCGTCCAGACAAGAGGAATTTCGAATTTTCTCAAGCTTTTTTATTCAGGGTAGCATTTTTTTGGCCTCAAATAGCCGTTTCAACCCGGCATCTTTGCGCCGACAACCCGATCACGGCCGTCCAGATCGGGGATCACGCGGATATCCGCCAAACCCGCCGCATCAAACAAAGCAGACACCAGATTTGCCTGTGTCGGGCCAATTTCCACAAGTATTCGCCCGCCTGGCAACAGAAAATCCGGGGCCGAAGCTGCTATCTGTCGATACGCGCCCAGCCCGTCTCCTTCATCGGTCAGCGCCATGCGCGGCTCATGTTCCCGTACTTCGGGCGACAGCTCCTCCATCTCCGACATGGAAATATACGGCGGGTTGGAGACAATCAGGTCAAACTTGCCCTCAATGTTTTCAAACCAATTTGACTGCACGATCTCGATCCGCCCCTGTACCTTGTGGTGTACTGCATTGGCGCTGGCCTGAAGGCAGGCGGCTTCGCTCAGGTCGGTCCCAAGGCCTGAAGCGCTGGTGCGTTCCGCAAGCAGTGTAACCAGAATACAGCCCGACCCGACCCCCAGGTCCAAAACATGGTCAAAGGGTTCGCTCAGTGCGGCCTCGATCAGGGTTTCAGTCTCGGGGCGCGGATCCAGAACATCCGAACTGACGCGAAACCCGCGCCCATAGAACTCACGCTCGCCCAGCAGATGAGACACCGGCACCCGAACGGCGCGCAGGGAAACCAACTGGTCATAGCGTTCCGCGATTTCGGGCTGCAATTCTTCCGGGGCGATCAGCGTCACCCGGCTGGCTTCAATCCGTGCGGCATGGGCCAACAACAGGCGCGCATCCCGCGCCGGGTCATCCACGCCAGCGGCCCTTAAGCGCGCTGTGGCAGCCACCATGGCCTGCGCAGCTGTCTGCAACCCCGTCATTGCGCCATCTCGGCCAGCAACCGGGCCTGATCGTCCGCCGTCAGGGCGTCAATCACTTCGTCCAGGTCACCCTGCATCACCTGATCCAGTTTGTAGAGCGTCAGGTTGATCCGGTGATCCGTCATCCGACCCTGCGGAAAGTTATAGGTGCGAATGCGTTCCGAACGATCCCCCGACCCCACCTGGCTGGCGCGATCCGCTGAGCGTTCGCTGTCGATCCGCTGACGTTCGAGGTCATAAAGCCGCGTCTTCAGCACCTGCATGGCGATCTCGCGGTTGCGATGCTGGGACTTCTCGGAACTTGTTACCACCAAGCCCGTCGGAATATGCGTGATCCGCACCGCCGAGTCGGTGGTGTTCACGTGCTGCCCGCCTGCGCCGGAACTGCGCATCGTGTCGATACGGATGTCATTGGCGTCTATCTGGATGTCGACATCCTCGGCCTCGGGCAAAACCGCCACGGTCGCCGCCGAGGTATGAATCCGCCCGCCGCTTTCGGTTTCGGGCACGCGCTGCACACGGTGCACGCCGGACTCGTATTTCAGCCGGGCAAAGACGTTGTCGCCCTTGATATGAGCCACCACCTCTTTGATCCCGCCCAGATCAGAAGCCTGTTCTTCGATGATCTCGAACTGCCACCCGTGGGCCTCGGCATAGCGTTGATACATACGCAACAGATCGCCCGCGAACAAAGCGGCCTCGTCCCCGCCGGTACCGGGGCGAATTTCCAGCATCGCCGGCCGCGCATCCGCCGCATCCTTCGGCAGCAGCGCCAGTTGCAGCGCGTGTTCCGCCTCGGGGATGCGCGATTGAAGGTCCGGTATTTCCTCTTCGGCCAGTTCCTTCATGTCGGGGTCGGCCAGCATCGCCTTGGCCTCAGCCAGATCTGCCACCAGCAGTCGCCAGGCCATGATCTGATCGACCACGGGTTTGAGGTCGGAATATTCCTTGGCCAGCGCCGCAATATCGCCGCCCGATGCGCCATCCGCCATGGCAGCTTCGAGGTATTGGAAACGCTGGGTGATCTGTTCAAGTCGTTCTTCGGGGATCATCCCGGCGGTGTCTATCATCCGGGGGCTTTGGTCAAGGGCCACGTCGTGCTAAGCTTGCTGCCATGAAACGGATTTTGCTTGCTTTACTGCTCATATCCACGCCGGTTCTCGCCGATTACGTAGGCCCCGACGGCAAGACCCGCGATTGCTATTGCACCGATACGTCCGGGTCCCGCATCGAACTAGGTGAGATGATCTGCCTGCAAGTCGACGGCCGTATGTTCACCGCGCAATGTCAGATGTCTTTGAATGTACCGATGTGGCGCGAGGTGCAGGAGGGATGTTTGTCGTCCGGGTTGCAGAGCGCACCGAGTGATCACACAGAACCGGATGAGGCGTCCTGAACGCCGGAAAAACGGTTACATCTTCCGCAACCACCCATCAACCCGTGCCTTGTTCACCCCGAAATCCCTGCGACCGAACCGCAAACGGCCATGGATGCGCTGCGTGTCGCCGTCCTGCTGAACAGTGGTATAGTCGGGAAAACCGATCCATTTCGTGCGGGTGACATAGGTGATCATCCCCTCATCGACCGAACCTGCCAATACCGAGGTTCGCGGCGTGGCGCGGGCGATCAGGTCAAGGCGATGCAACCCGTCCGGTCCGGTTTCAACAACGCGCAGAACGCCACTTGGCAAATCCTGATCAACCTCTGCAACAGGTGCCACATGCCATCGGGCGGGATTTGACGGGGCCAGCCGAATGTAAGCCCCCAGCCCAAGCACCAGCGCGATCACCGCCCACAGAACCATTCTTTTCATCCCGCTTTACCCTCTTGCAGAAAACCTATGCGGATCAAGCGCCGAGGCAAGCCGTTCCGGGCCGGTTTACCGTGACGTCACACCCGGCAGGATGCACAGCATCTCATAGATCAGGTTAGCTGCCGTCAGGGCCGTATTGCCGGAAGGGTCATACGGAGGTGAGACCTCGACCAGGTCACACCCCACCACATTCACGCCCTGCAAACCGTGGATCAGTTGCAACGCCTGCGGCGTGGTCAGCCCTGCAATCTCTGGCGTACCCGTGCCTGGTGCAAAGGCCGGATCCAGGCTGTCGATGTCATAGGTGACATAGACCGGATGATCCCCGATGATCTTGCGGATCTGAGAGCCGATCTGAGTCAGGTTCTGCTGCCACAACTCCCAGGCCGGGAACTGGCGGAAGCCCCAATCCCTGGCCTCGGTGAAATCCGAAGCCGCGTAGCCCGATCCGCGAATGCCGATCTGAAAGGTCTTGTCGGGGACAATCAGCCCCTCTTCAAAGGCGCGGCGGAAGACGGTTCCGTGGGTCTCTTTCTCGCCGAACATCTCGTCATTCACATCCGCATGGGCATCCACATGCACCAAGGCCACGGGCCCATGCTTTGCCGCAATGGCCCGCAGGATCGGGAGGGTGATCGAATGATCGCCCCCCATCGCCACGGGGATCACATTCTTAGCCAGAATTGCATCATAGCTTTCCCTGATGATCCTCAGGCTGTCTGCCAGCGAGAAGGTGTTGATCGCCAGATCCCCGATGTCAGCGATATGCAAGCTGTCGAACGGAGCCGCCGAGGTAGCCATGTTGTAGGGCCTTATCATCGCGCTTTCGCTGCGGATCTGTTTGGGTCCGAACCGGGTGCCCGATCGCCACGAGGTGCCGATATCCATCGGAATTCCCAGAACCGCCACATCCAGCCCCGCCAGCGAGGCTGCCTGGGGCAGGCGCATAAACGTATTCGGCCCCGAAAATCGCGCCAGATCATTGCCGCTGACCGGTTGATTGAATTCAGTCATGCGCGTTTTCCCATCCCTTCAACTCACGTTACCCAGCACATACCGGAAGTATGGCTAACCAATGGTTAACACCTGTCCAAAAGGGTTTGTTCCTTGGTCTTTACCAGCTTGTTCCACCCCAACAGGCAGACTATCTGCGTTGCCACATGAGCACCCGCAATCGCGGTCGCGCCCGAGGTGTCATAGGGCGGAGAAACCTCGACCACATCGCCACCCTTGATGTTGATCCCGGCGATGTCGCGCAGGATGATCTGTGCTTGAATCGAGCTGAGCCCGCCCCAGACCGGCGTCCCCGTACCCGGTGCAAAGGCCGGGTCCAGCCCGTCGATATCAAAGCTGAGGTAAACGGGGCTGTCGCCCAGAATACCCTTGATCTTCTGCGCTACGGCGGCAGGGCCGGATTCATAAACCTCGCGCGCATCGATAATGTTGACGCCCAGCGTGTCCTCGTTTGTGGTGCGGATGCCCACCTGGACCGAGCGTTTCGGGTCCACGATCCCCGACTTCACCGCCTTGTAGAACATGGTGCCATGGTCCACCCGGCTCATGTCGTCATCGGCCCAGGTATCGGTATGCGCATCGAACTGCAACAGCGACATCGGCCCGTATTTCTCGGCATAGGCCTTGAGGATCGGAAAGCTGATATAGTGATCGCCTCCCAACGTAACCGAGGCCACATCCGCCGCCAGAATGGTGCGGATATGGTCGGTCAGCGTGTCGGGAAAGGCGGGGATGTTGGCATAGTCATAGGCCATGTCGCCGTAATCGATGATCGCCAGCTCGCTGAGCGCATCGAACGGCCAGCCATAGGGCGCATCGGGCGACTGCAGCGCGCTGGCCTCGCGGATCGCGCGTGGGCCAAGGCGGGTGCCCGGGCGGTTGGTCACCGCCTGATCGAACGGCACGCCGGTCACGGCGATGTCCGCGCCGGTCAGATCCTTGGTATACAGCCGCCGCAGAAACGAGGTCGCCCCGCCAAAGGTGTTTTCGTAAGACAGCCCTTTGAGGTCCGGGTTGGTGAATGCCTCATCCACCTGATTTTTTGCGTCTTCCAGTGCCATTTCATTACCTCATCAGCCCAAGGGCTGCGCTTTTTCCGCGATCCGCGCGAAGAACGAAGCACCTACCGGCGCGATATCATCGTTAAAGTTGTATTTCGGGTGATGCAGCCCGGCACCATCACCCTGACCCAGGAACAGATAGGCCCCTGGTCGCGACTGCAGCATGTACGAAAAATCCTCGGCCCCCATTTCGCGCCCCATTGTGTCGACCACCCGCTCAGGCCCCGACACTTCGCGCGCGACGTCTGCGGCAAAGGCTGCCTTTTCAGCATCGTTGATCGTGGCCGGGTATCCCTCCTGATACTCCAGCCGTGCCTCGACACCGTATGAAGCCGCCTGCCCCTGCACGATTTGCTTCATCCGCTCCATCACCATCTTCTGTACAGATGGATCAAAGGTCCGCACGGTTCCGTTCAAATAGGCAGTATCAGGGATCACGTTGTTAACCGTTCCTGCATGGATCTGAGTGACCGAAACTACCAGATCTTCCACCGCATGGTGATTGCGGCTGACAATGGTCTGGATCGCTTGTGCAATGCCGCAGGCCGCCATGACCGGGTCGCAGGTCTGATGCGGCATGGCGCCATGGCCGCCGACGCCTTGGATATGAATCTCGAACGTATCCACCGCCGCCATGATCGGCCCCGGCGTGGTATAGAAGGCACCTTCCGGGTTCCCCGGGTCATTGTGGATTCCATAGACCTGAGAAATGTCAAACCGTTCCATGATGCCTTCTTCGACCATCACGCCAGCGCCACCGCCTTCTTCCTCGGCAGGCTGAAAGATCAACGCGACACGGCCACTGAAATTGCGTGTCTCGGCCAGATACCGCGCCGCGCCCAATAGCATTGTGGTATGCCCGTCATGTCCGCAGGCGTGCATCTTGCCGGGGTTCTTTGATGCATATTCGACGCCTGTTTCTTCGGTAATCGGCAACGCATCCATGTCGGCGCGCAGACCGATCGTCGGCCCATCACCCTGCCCGTTGATGATCGCGACCATCCCGGTCTTTGCGATCCCTTCATGCAATTCATCGACCCCGAACTCACGTAGACGCTCGGCCACAAACGCGGCAGTCTCAAAGCACTCGAATTCCAATTCGGGTATCGTATGCAGATATTGGCGCCATCTGGTCATATCGGCAGTGAAATCGGCAATTCGGTTGACGACGGGCATCTGGGGTGGACTCCTGATCGGGACTGCGGGATGGATGCATCTGACACCGGAATGAAAGGGTTCGCAATGGCCGAAAATCCTCTGATCCATGACAGTGACGCCGGTATCGAGCGTCTGCTGGAAATCATGCGCCGATTGCGTGATCCCCAAACCGGCTGCCCCTGGGATATCGAACAGGATTTCGCCACCATCGCGCCCTATACGATCGAAGAGGCCTATGAGGTCGCCGACGCTATCGAGCGCGAGGCTTGGGACGAGTTGAAGGGAGAGCTGGGCGACCTGCTGTTCCAGTCGGTCTTTCACGCACAAATGGCTGAAGAGGCTGGGCATTTCACCTTTCAGGACGTGGTGTGCACCATGTCGGACAAGATGGTCAACCGCCACCCGCATGTCTTTGGCGACGAATCCCGCGACAAGACCGCCGATCAGCAAACCTTGGATTGGGAAACGATCAAGGCGGCTGAACGTTCTGGCAAAGAACAGAAAGGTGCGCTGGACGGTGTAGCCGCCAACCTGCCTGCCCTGCTGCGTGCCCATAAGCTGCAAAAACGTGCCGCGCGCGTGGGGTTCGACTGGCCCGATGCAAGCCATGTGCTGGCCAAGATCACCGAAGAAGCCGCCGAACTGGAAGAAGCGCGTGACAAGATGGATGCCGACGCGCTTGAGGATGAATTCGGTGATCTGCTCTTTGTCATGGTCAATCTGGGTCGCCATCTGGGCATCGAACCCGAAGCCGCCCTGCGTCGCACCAATGCCAAGTTCACCCGTCGCTTTGAAAAAGTCGAGGCCCGGCTGGCCAAACGGGGCAAGACCCCATCGCAAAGCGATCTGGCCGAGATGGACGCGCTCTGGGACGAGGTCAAAATCGAAGAGCATCGTGCCAACGGCAAACTCCCGCCGGTGGACGCCATGGCAGCCCCCAGAAACGGGTAGACAAGCCAACCGACACTTGCGAGTGTCCCACCTTCACGACCCCCGGAGACGCCTATGCCCCCTCGCAAGATCATCATCGACACCGATCCCGGACAGGATGATGCCGTCGCCATCCTGCTGGCGCTGGCCAGCCCGGAAGAGATCGAGATTCTGGGCATTACAGCAGTTGCGGGCAACGTGCCCTTGGACCTGACAGCCAAGAACGCTCGAATCGTGTGCGAACTGGCGGGCCGGACCGATGTGCCGGTCTATGCGGGCTGCGACAGACCGTTGAACCGCCCCCTGGTCACGGCCGAGCATGTGCATGGCAAGACAGGACTGGATGGCCCGGACCTGCCTGATCCGCAGATGCCTTTGGCCGAGGGTCACGCGGTGGACTTCATCATCGACACTCTGCGTGCACATGAGCCGGGCACCGTGACCCTTTGCCCGCTGGGGCCACTGACGAATATCGCGACCGCATTCAGCAAAGCCCCTGATATTGTTGATCGGGTGCAGGAAATCGTTCTGATGGGCGGGGCGTATTTCGAGGTTGGGAACATCACTCCAACAGCGGAGTTCAACATCCATGTCGACCCGGAAGCCGCTGATATCGTTTTTAAATCCGGAAGGCCGATTGTGGTTATGTCACTGGATGTCACGCATAAGGCGCTGGTCACCAGACCCCGCAACGATGCATTCCGTACTCTGGGAAACAAAGTCGGACTCGCCGTGGCAGAGATGACTGATTTCTTTGAGAGGTTCGACAAGGAAAAATACGGCAGTCAGGGCGCACCCCTGCATGACCCCTGCGTGACCGCCTATCTGATCCGACCCGAGCTGTTTTCGGGTCGTCATGTGAATGTCGAGATTGAAACCCAGTCCGAACTGACCATGGGCATGACCGTCGCAGATTGGTGGGGCGTGACCGACCGCGCCCCTAATGCACTGTTCATGGGGGAGATCGACGCTGACGGCTTCTTTGACCTGCTGACAGAAAGGCTGGCCAGATTATGAGCGCCGCCCTGCGCCTTGCGCGCCCCGAAGACCTGGACCGCCTGATGGCGCTGGTCACCGCCTTTCATACCGAGGCCGGTCTGGCGCAAGACCCGGACCAGATCCGAAACGCTCTTGCACCCCTGCTCGAGGGTATTCCCCATGGTTGTGTCTATCTGATCGGCCCAGGACGCGCGCCGTTGGGCTACATCATCCTGTCGTTCGGCTGGTCCGTCGAATTCGGCGGCATGGACGGTTTCGTTGACGAAATCTATATCCGACCCGCTGTTCGCGGTCGCGGTATTGCGACCGAAGTTTTGTTGGCCTTGCCAAAAGCATTATCCGAAGCGGGGCTGACAGCCCTTCACCTGGAAGTCGATCGAAACAACGAAGCCGCTCAGAATATCTATCTGCGTACCGGGTTCAAACCACGCGACAGATATATGCTGATGAGCAAGTTGCTTTAACGAGACTCGCCACGGAAGATATTGGCCGGGTTCATGTCCTGTACCGGGTCACTCGCCGAGACCGGGTCTCCGGTTATTGGGTAGGTTCCCGGACCCGCGCAGGCGGAAAGAACTGTGATGGACGCTGCTGCGGTTACCAGAAGGAATTTGGATACAGACATCGTAGTCTCCTTGCTGTGATGCAGTCAGGTTAGATCACGTGGCTGTGATTTACTTAGTAACAAGTTCACACATAATGTGATTTTTGCATTCTTTTCAGAAGCAAAAAGGCTAATCCAATACGCCTGCAAAACAGAGACCACTGAAATGATTGCGTAATCCGGATCTCGCCTCTCTTGCGAAAAGTGCGAAGATTTTTCAAAAGTTTTCAACTTCAAATGCGAGCAGGCACCGCAATCGTAAACCCAGAGAAAGACCGAACCAGAAAGGTTCAACCAAAGGTGGATATCACCTGAAGCAGTGTTTCCTGCCGCACCATTCACCGTGATCGTCCGGAAGACCCCGGTTCAGGGCCCATGAAACGCTTGGATCCAAGAGTTCCGAATGTTCAAAAAGACCAAGTGATCGATCACGTGGATTGCGGCACGGGCAGCGGAACGAACGCTTGATGGATCAGAGGCCGGCACCTTGAAAATGGGGGCTGTTGGCCCCCATTCTTCGCTTATTTCAGGATCGACGCGCCGGCGTATTCGGCCACTTCTCCCAACGACTCTTCGATGCGGATCAGTTGGTTGTACTTGGCCAACCTGTCAGACCGCGCCAACGAGCCGGTTTTGATCTGACCACAATTGGTCGCCACGGCCAGATCGGCAATGGTGGCGTCCTCGGTCTCACCCGAACGGTGCGACATCACGTTGGTATAGCGCGCGCGGTGGGCCATATCGACAGCGCGCAGGGTTTCAGTCAGCGAGCCGATCTGGTTCACCTTGACCAGCATCGAGTTCGCACAGCCGCGCTCGATCCCTTCGGCCAGACGCACCGGATTGGTCACGAACAGGTCGTCACCCACCAACTGCACCTTGTCACCGATGGCATCGGTCAGGGCCTTCCAGCCATCCCAGTCATCTTCGGACATACCGTCTTCGATCGAGATGATCGGGTAGTCATTGACCAGAGCTGCCAGATAGGCCGCATTCTCTTCCGAGGTCAGGGTCGTGCCTTCGCCAGCCAGAACGTATTTGCCGTCTTTGAAATACTCGGTCGCGGCGCAATCCAGCGCCAGGTGAATTTCCTCACCCGGCTTGTAACCTGCTTTTTCGATGGACTTCAGGATGAAATCCAATGCTTCACGGGTCGAGGCGATGTTGGGGGCAAAACCGCCCTCGTCGCCCACACCGGTCGCCAGACCCGCGCCTGACAGTTCCTTTTTCAGCGTGTGGAACACCTCGGACCCCATGCGCACCGCTTCGCGAATGTTCGCGGCGGCGGTCGGCATGATCATGAATTCCTGAATGTCGATCGGGTTATCGGCATGTTCGCCACCATTGATGATGTTCATCATCGGAACCGGCAGAACCCGGGCCGAAGTACCGCCCACATACCGATAGAGAGGCTGCGTGGTGAAATCCGCCGCTGCCTTCGCCGTGGCCAGCGAAACACCCAGGATCGCGTTTGCGCCCAGACGGCCCTTGTTTTCGGTTCCGTCCAACTCGATCATGGCCTGGTCAATGGCCACCTGTTCGGTCGCGTCAAAACCTACCAGTTCTTCCGCGATCTCACCGTTCACAGCAGCAACGGCTTCCAGAACGCCCTTACCCATATAGCGCGCCTTGTCGCCATCACGTTTTTCTACCGCCTCATAGGCGCCGGTGGACGCACCCGAGGGCACGGCAGCGCGGCCCATGGTGCCGTCTTCCAGAATCACGTCAACTTCGACTGTCGGGTTGCCCCGGCTGTCCAGAATTTCGCGTGCGTGGATGTCGATGATGGTGCTCATGAGGCCTGTCCCTATGACTGCAGTCGGTTGCACGCGTCATAGCAGCAACCGGCCAAAAGTAAACCGGTTCCGTTACCGCTAACACACATATTCCCGGACATTTAGGGCTAACAGCCCTCTGTTTGCGCCAACAGGCTCAGGCAGGCACCAGTTCGCGCGCCAAACGCCGTTCGCGGACAAAGGTATAAAGACCCGAGCCAATGATCAGGGTTGCCCCTGCCATTGTCAGCGCATCAGGGCGTTCACCAAACATCAGCATTCCCGCGAGGATCGAAAACACCAGACGCGTGTACCGGAATGGCATCAGGGCCGAGGCTTCGCCCACCCTCATCGCAGTGACAATGCCGTAGTACCCCAGCACGCCAAATCCGATCGCCCCCGCATAGGGACCCGTTTGACCAGCTTGAACAGGCACGAAGGATGCCCCGGACATGACCATCAGAACCAGGCCGGCGACGGCAACCGCAATGTAAGCCTGCATCGCAACAACGGACGAAGCCACTCGCGGGTCCAGCTTGCGGGTGATCAGATCACGCGCGGCAATTGCGACAACGGACAAAACTACAAACAGGGATTCCGGCCGAAAGCCCTCCATCCCGGGGCGGATGATCATCAGGACACCGACAAAGCCGACACCAATGGCGCTCCAGCGGCGCCACCCTACCTGTTCGCCAAGAAACAGGGCCGCGCCCATGGTGACGACCAGCGGCATGGCCTGAAACACAGCTGCAACGGTGGACAGGTCAATCAGCGACAGTGCTGTCACAAAAGCAACGGCGCCAAAACCTTCTGTCGCGGCCCGAACCAACGGCAGGGTTTTCCAAGCCACGGGATCAAAGATCCGTTTGCGCGTGACCACTGACATCGTGGCAAACACGAGACCGCAGAACACGCCCAGAAACACCATGATCTGCCCTGTCGGCACAGAGCCGGACAGGAGCTTGATGAACATGTCCTCAAGAGCAAAGGCCGCCATCGACCCGATGAGCAGCAGGATGCCGTTTACGTTGTTCATTTGCGCGTCCGTTGGAAAGTGCATGTCGGGTGCCGATACACGCACAACAACCTCAACCAACAGCATCTGGCAAGACAATTCCCGTCACGCCTGATGAATTAACGTGAGGGGATCAATCGCGTTTTGTGATGGGTCAGTCCTTTTCCAGCGGGACGCCGTACAGCTCCAACCGGTGCCCTTTCAGCTTGTACCCAAGCTTTGCCGCGATTCTTTCCTGTAGGGCTTCGATCTCGGGGTCGACGAATTCGATAACCTCTCCTGACTGCATGTCTATCAGATGGTCATGATGATCGCGCTCGGCATCCTCGTACCGGGCCCGTCCGTCGCCGAACTCGAGGCGTTCCAGAATACCAGCCTCTTCGAACAGTTTGACCGTGCGATAGACCGTTGCAATGGAAATGCCTTTGTCTACAGCAGACGCCCGTGCATAGAGTTCCTCGACATCCGGATGGTCGTCGCTCTGTTCCAGTACCTGCGCGATGATCCTTCTTTGACCGGTCATGCGCAGCCCCTTGGCTTCACAACGCCCAATAATCGTTTCCGACATGATGCCCCTCAGACTTGCTCGGGTGTCTGTCTTAATATGTCTACGCGCGTTTCGCTACAGGGATTTCACCTTTTGCGACCTTCTGATGTAGCACGCGTCAGATCGGCCCAGACCGGCAGGTGATCGGATGCGATATGCGCGGGACGCGTGTCGTGAACACCGTGCGCCACAGCCTGGACTCCGATGCCCAGCGCGATCCGATCCAGCGCACCCAAAGGCTGTGCGGCAGGAAAACTGGGCCTGGGGGGCAGGAACCGCATTTCTGGGGCCAGATGATCCAGAACAGGCTGGCGTGACCATTCGTTGAAGTCACCGGCCCAAACTGTCGGCATCTGGTCCATATCCCAATCATTCCGCCGAATATGCAATATCTGCTGCCGCCGTGACGCTGGCAAAAGCCCCAGATGCATCCCCATCACGCGCAGTGGCCCGATATGCGTGTCGAACTCGACCCGAACCGCCCCGCGCGGTTCCAGCCCCGGCAGCTCGTGATGCCCTTTGCGGCGTACCGAGATGCTCTCTCCGCGCCAGATCACCGCGTTGCCATGCCAGCCCAGACTGCCTGCACCGCCCAGATCGACGATCTTCCACCCCGCCTCGTCCAACATGAAATGCGGCAGCGCCGCCGGGCGGGGCGGCAGGCGTTTGTCGGCCTCCTGCAACACCACGATATCCGCTTTCGTGTTTTCGATGACTTGCAAAACGCGTTGCGGCTGACGCCGGAAATCCAGCCCGACGCATTTCTGAATGTTGTAGCTTGCGATACGCAGCGTGGACGAAGTTTGCATGAGGCCATGACCAAGTGGAATGCCCCTAAAGTGCCATGCCTGACGTGGGGCGCAACCCCTCAGCTCAGTTTCCTGCTGCGGCAAATCAGAGACGCCACCAGACTCCGATAATCTGCCCGTTATTTCGTCGAATGAACCCTGCTTCATATCAAAGCAAAGGTTCCGCTTGATCCCCGGCCCCACAACCCTCTATCCCGATCCGGTGACGACATCGAAGCGCAGCGAAAGCAAGGCCAAGATGAGCCTGAGCCAACCCGACAACAGCACCCGGCCCAGTATCATACTGGTGATGGGTGGCGCGCTGTGGGGCCTTTACTGGATTCCGGTGCGGTTTTTCTATGATCACGGTCTGACAGGCCCCTGGTCCGGGATCGTCATGTACTGCGCGGCCCTGATTGCTTTGTTCCCCTTTATCTGGGCCGACAGGCACATGCTGGCCCGGCAATGGCGTGATCTGATGCTCAGCGGTATGTTCACAGGGGCTGCATTCAGCCTGTATTCGATCAGCCTTGTCTACACCGACGTCGTCCGCTCGATCCTGCTGTTCTATCTCACTCCGATATGGGGCACGCTTCTGGGCGTCGTATTTCTGAAAGAACGCCTGAGCCTGATGCGCCTTGCGGGCCTGATCTGCGGGCTTGGCGGGCTGTTTGTCGTGCTTGGGGGTGCCGGGTTCGTGCCATGGCCGCAAAACCTGGGCGACTGGCTGGCGCTGGCGTCGGGCATATGCTGGGCATTGGGCACTCTGGGTTTGTACAAAACCGGAAGCATTACCATTACGGGTCAGGTTTTTGCCTTTGTACTTGGCGCGCTGTTGCTGTCGCTTGTCAGCCTGTTGGCGCTTCGGGGCCAGGCGCTGCCAAACGTCACTCAGGAAGGAGCGGTTCGCATAGCGGGATATGCGATGCTGTCGGCTGTCTACATTCTGCCCATGATATACATGACCATCTGGCCAGCTACAAAACTGTCTCCCGCAAAGGTCGGCTTGCTGCTGATGAGCGAGGTCGTCGTCGGTATCGCCTCTGCCGCGGCCCTGTCCGGCGAACCATTTGGCCTGCGGGAGTTTCTGGGCGCCACCCTGATCGTCAGCGCCGCGGTGTTGGAAATCCTGCGGAAATAGACGTGGTCTGCGCGTCACGTCCCGCAAAACGTCGCATGGACCACCTCATTTTCGGCCGGAGGACGCCTCAGGTCTTCCGCATCACCCTGATCCTCGTAAGGCCGCGCCAAGACGGCGTTCAACCGGTCGAACGGCGCGTAATCTCCCTGTACGGCTGCCTGGATCATCTGTTCGACCCGGTGATTGCGCGGAATGAATGCAGGGTTTGCAGCGGTCATCACATCCAGCGGCGCTGCTTCGCGCTCTAACCGCATGCGCCAACCCGCTTCCCAATTGTCAAACGCTTCCGGGGCAAGGAACTGACCCCGCGCCTTGCCACCGCCCAGCGCCCGGAAGGTATTGGTGAAATCCGCCTGCCCCTCGGCCATAAGCTTCAGAAGGTCGGTGATCAGTTCCTGATCGCACTCGTCCGCGGATGCCAGTCCGATCTTCGCCCGGAATCGGGACAACCAATTCTGTTGCAGAAGATCCGGCATCGCGTGGACGATCTCGGTCGCCTCTTCCACGGCGGCCTCTTTGTCGTCCATCTGCTGGATCAATGACGTTGCCAGCTGCGCGAGGTTCCACACCGCGATATCGGGCTGGTTCGAATAGGCATAACGCCCCATCCGGTCAATCGAGCTGTAGACGGTGTTGGGGTGATACGTATCCATGAACGCACATGGGCCATAATCAATTGTCTCGCCCGCGATCGAGCAGTTGTCGGTATTCATCACCCCATGGATGAACCCCACGCTCATCCATTTCGGAATCAAACTGGCCTGAGCATCCCGCACCGAACGCAACAGGCCCATGGGACCTTCTGCCTTGGGATAATGCCGGGCAATGGCGTAGTCCGTCAGGCGCTTCAGGCTGTCCATTTGCCCACGCGCTGCAAAAACCTGGAAGGTCCCCACCCGCAGATGGCTGGATGCAACCCGGGTCAGGACCGCTCCGGGCATCGGACCTTCGCGAAAGACGGTCTCACCGGTTTCCACAGCTGCCAGAGCGCGTGTGGTCGAAACGCCCAGCGCATGCATTGCCTCGGATACCACATATTCCCGCAGAACAGGCCCCAGCCAGGCCCGGCCATCGCCCCGGCGGGAAAACGGTGTAGGACCCGAACCTTTCAGTTGAATATCCCGGCGCACCCCGTCCGTTCCGACAGTCTCGCCCAGCAGCACCGCACGCCCGTCGCCCAGTTGCGGGTTGTACTGCCCGAACTGATGCCCGGAATAAAGCTGAGCGATGGGCTCGGCACCTTCGGGAATACTGTTTCCCGCAAAGGATTCGGTCATGTCCTCAACGTCTCCGGGCGAAATCCGCAGCAACTTGGCCAGATCATCGTTGAACGCAATCATCCTTGGCGCGCGCACGGGAATCGGTGACTGCCGCGCAAAGAACGCATCCGGCAGTCGGGCATAGGAGTTATCGAAGGGGATTTTCAGGGTCATGTCGTAAACATATCCCTCGAGCGCATGAATACCATAGCGGATCACGCCTGCCCGTGCATAATCGCACCCAAACACGAGGGACCACATGACTGCACAAGAGGTTATCGACCGCCTGAACCTGCAACGCCATCCTGAAGGTGGCTGGTACGCCGAGACATGGCGCGCTGAAAACGAAGGCCGCCCCACCGGCACCTGCATCTACTTCCTGTTGCAGGCTGGCGAAAGCAGCCACTGGCACCGTGTCGATGCGACCGAGATCTGGCTGTACCATGCCGGCGCGCCGCTTGTCCTGTCGCTCAGCGCAACCGACCAAGGCCCCACCACCGAACATGTGCTGACACCCGATCTTTCCGCTGGCGCGCCACAACTGATCGTCCCGGAAGGTCATTGGCAAGCCGCCCGCAGCACGGGTGATTACACGCTGGTCAGTTGCACGGTCTCGCCCGGTTTCCAGTTCGAGGGGTTCGAACTGGCCGCGCCGGGCTTCGATATCCCCAAGGCGTAACTGTTCACAATAGGATCTCTGAAAAGGTGAGTTTACAGACAGTTGCCCATTGATCATTCTGTACACGTGGCCACAAGCGACGGAGTAACGAGTGAGAATGAAGCAGGTCCTGCTGTCTGTCTTGTTCTTTTGTCAAAGCGCAGCCTTCGCAGGCGCGGAGCCCGCTTGCGCCAAGGCCCGTCTTTCATCCGATCTGACTGTGCCAGAGCCGACCTGGGAAGAAACGGCTGAGGATGCTGGCCCGGCCGTGACAGTGGAACCTGCGGTGCTGGTTTCAAAGCGTCCTGCCCTGCGGCCCTGCAAGTTCCGGCAATTCGAAGTGGGTCGTGAACGAATGTTGGAACGGGGCGCCGTGTGTGGTGACTGGACCATTCTGGGCGAAACACGCAAGCCCGTCGCCGGAAAGGCCCGCGGATGCGGGATCACGAACCCGGTTCGGGTTTACAGGATCTCTGACATCGCACTCAGCCAATTCTCTTTGATGGATTGCCAGACGGCGGTCACGCTGAAAACATGGATCGAAAACACGGCCAAGCCAGCCTTTGCCAATTTGGGCGGCGGGCTGAAGGGGATGCGGATCGTCGGCCATTATGCCTGCAAGACCCAGAACAACCAGCCGCGTGCACGCATCTCGGAACATGCGCGCGGAAAGGCGATCGACATATCAACCTTCGTTCTACGGGACGGAACCCAGATCACAGTTCGGGACGGATGGAACAACGACCAGGGCGCTGTTTTGCGAGAGTTGCACAGTGGCGCCTGCGGCGTGTTCGGAACCGTGCTCGGCCCGGATGCCGATCGCTATCATAAAGGGCATTTCCATCTGGACACCGCGCGCCGCAGCAGCGGCCCGGTTTGCCGATGAACCTTTGACTTGGTTAAGTTTTTCCGCATCGCGGATACCCCGACCCTTGGCGCGCTCACCAAGGGTCGGCATCATTCAGTACAAACCCGCCAAGCCCACAAACTCCTCGTTTCAACTGGCCATATCTCAGGGATCAGCATCAGCGCGTCAGGACGGACGCCCCTATTTGTCGCTTCGGCTTTTGATCAATACATTGATCAGAGGCACCAACAGCGTCGCTGCGGACCCCAAAGGATTTGATCCAATGCTTTTGACCGCCTGAACAACCTCTCGTGCCTCTGCGGTCATCTCTTCCAATTCGTCTTCAATGTCCGCTATGGCCATATCGCGCACCTCGACGGCCGGGGCGACTTCGTCCTCGACGTTGCTGCGTTTTGCAATCAGCACCAGAAGCCCAGCGAAAATAAGGTTTCCAAAGGCCAACAACGCCGCCGCCGAGGCTGGTGGCATCGAACTCTGGAGCGCCAAGAACAAGGAAACATTCAAAAGCACCACCGCCGACAATGCCGCGATGCCCGCAATGCCCATCAATATCGTCTGTTGCTGAACCACTCCAAGGCGGCGGCGTGCAATCAAACGTTCGGTCCGATAGATCGTAACCAGATTTTTGCTCAGTCTGCTCATAACCGGTCTCCTAACCCTGCGCACGCCCGACGACGTAACCCAGTGAAAACGCAATCAGCAACGCCGTGATCGGATAGTCTTTCTGCAACCGACCAAACTCCTCGACAACGTCATTGCCCAAGGATTGAACCTGGCTCAGATCGATTCCGTGGTCTTCCAGAAGTTTCCGGATTTCATCCGATGATTTGACCCGCTCTGGCGGCTCTTTGGGTTCCGGATCCTTTTCGAACTGCGCCTCCAACGACGCGTTTCGTTCCCGTAGCTTCTCCAACTCGGATTCAAGCTCTGCTTTGGTCGCCATAGTGCCTTACCCTCACTGCATGGGTTCGAGGTAACGGTTGCACAAAGATTTGATTTTTTGAACTGTTTTCCGGAACACGTTATCCAACCGGGTCCATAGACACCGAACTTACGACCCCGCCACCAACAAGCGCCTTAACGCCAGTGGTTCCGGGGCAAGAGGTCGGCAACCCCCGAGCAACGCGCACCGCCAGATAGGCAAACGCCTGCGCCTCAAGCATGTCGCCGTCCAGCCCCACCGCCTCAACCGTTTCGACCGGGCAATCCAGCGACACGCGCAACATCTCCATCAACACCGGGTTGCGCCTGCCGCCCCCGGTGACCAACACACAGGACGGAGGTTTCGGACAGTGCTCCATCCCCTGCACCACAGCTGCGGCGCACATACCGGTCAGAGTCGCCACCGCGTCAGCGTCATTGAGTTCCTTGACCAAACCGATCATTTCCGAAAAATCGTTCCGATCCAAGGATTTCGGCGGCATACGGGAAAAATACGGCTCGGCCAGAAACAGCTCAAGCGCGCCCATCTCGACTGTGCCATCGCGGGCTAATGCCCCGTCCCGGTCCATGGGAAGCCCCAGACGGGCCTGCATCAGATCATCGACCGGTGCATTGGCCGGTCCTGTATCAAATGCCAGCAGCGCACCGGGCGCTTCGGGGCCTTCGAACGTCGGGTCCACATAGGTCAGGTTGCCGACCCCGCCCAGGTTCAGGAAGCACAACGACCGGTCCGCGCCGAACCATTTGGCACAGGCAAAGTGAAAGAAAGGCGCAAGCGGAGCCCCCTCGCCCCCCATCGCCACATCATCGCTGCGGAAATCCCAGACCACCGGACGCCCAAGCGCCTGCGCCAACCCCAGCCCGTCGCCGACCTGAAACGTTCCGCGCCCGCGCGGCTCATGCGCCAGCGTCTGTCCGTGAAAGCCGATCAGATCCACGTCCTCGAACTCGGACAGTGCTTCGGCATGGGCGATTGTCACCATCTCGGCCGCCGCATCGACCTGAGGTCCGTGCCACTGCCCCAGGGCCGCCCGCAAAACATCGCGTTCCGCATCCGAATATGCGCGATATCCGCTTTCCCCAAACCCGTAAATCGAATGTCCATCGGTTTCCACCACCGCCGCGTCAACCCCGTCCATCGACGTGCCGGACATCGCGCCCAAAGCTCGGACCGTTCCGTGTTTCCTGATGGTCTGGCCCAAGCCTGCCTCCTGAATTGGCTGTGTCATTCGCCGCGTCCAGGTCCGGAATTTCACCTTTGGGTTGCAGCCCGGCCAACGTGCCTTCTGTTGGGTCGCAAAGGCAAGCTTTCTGCACCGGCCCGGCAATTTTTTTCTCAGGGCGCGTGTCTGGATCGACACCCTCGACCACACCCCGCACCTGAGGTGAAAAGGTGGCTTTTCCTCTCCTGCGCTGCCGCCTATACAGTGCCCCGCAACATTAACCCAAAGGGCACGATATGACCTACCACCCCAAATCGGATTTCATCGCCACGATGATCGAGCGCGGCTTTCTCGCCGACTGCACCGATTATCAGGGCCTTGACGACGCGCTGATCAGTGGGTGCAAACCGGCCTATATCGGCTTTGATGCAACGGCCAAATCGTTGCATGTGGGCAGCCTGATCCAGATCATGATGCTGCGCTGGTTCCAGAAAACCGGCCACCAGCCGATCACTTTGATGGGCGGCGGCACCACCAAGGTGGGCGACCCTTCGTTCCGCGCGGATGAACGCCCGCTGCTGGGCCCCGAACAGATCAATGAGAATATCGCGGGCATCAAAAAGGTGTTCTCGGCCTATATCGACTATGACTCTGAGGCCGAGAATAAGGCTCTGATGCTGAACAATGAGGAATGGCTGGACAACCTGAATTACCTCGATTTCCTGCGAGACATCGGGCGGCATTTTTCGGTCAACCGGATGCTAAGCTTTGAATCGGTGAAATCTAGGTTGGATCGCGAGCAATCGCTCAGCTTCCTTGAATTCAACTACATGATCCTGCAGGCCTATGACTTCCTTGAGCTGAACCGCCGCTATGGCTGCGTTCTGCAGATGGGCGGCAGCGACCAGTGGGGTAACATCGTCAACGGTATCGACCTGACCCGTCGCGTGCTGGATCACGAGATCTACGGCCTGACCTCGCCCCTGCTGACCACCAGCGACGGCAAGAAAATGGGTAAATCTCAGGACGGCGCGGTTTGGCTGAACGCAGACATGCGTTCGCCTTATGAGTTCTGGCAATTCTGGCGCAATACCACCGACGCTGATGTCGGGCGGTTCCTGAAGCTCTACACCGAAATGCCGGTGGACGAGTGCGATCGCCTGGGCGCGCTGAAAGGGTCCGAGATCAACGAGGCCAAGATCCGTCTTGCCAACGAGGTGACGACTCTGGCCCACGGTGCGCAGGCTGCGGCGAACGCCGAAGCCACTGCCCGCGAAGTGTTCGAAAAAGGCGGATTCGGAGATGATCTGCCGACCCTGACGCTATCGGAAGCAGACTTACCGATCTCTATCGTCCAGTTAATCGTGAAAACGGGTCTGGCCAAGTCCGGCAAGGAGGCCAAGCGCCTGATCGCCGAGAACGGCGCCAAGCTGGATGACGCGCCGCTGACCGATGCCGGGCTGATGATCGACGCAGGTGCATTGTCCTCGCCCATCAAGCTGAGCGCGGGGAAAAAGCGCCACGCGCTGGCTCAACTGGGCTAACTCGGCAAGTCTGAAAAGCACAAAATTCAAACGGCCACCCAAACGGGTGGCCGTTTTTCATTCGGTAATCTGTGCTTATCTGCGGTCTTTTCCTCCGCCGCGACCGGGCCGGTCGCCGCCTTCATCATCGTTGGCGTTATTGCCGCGACCCGGGCTGCTGCCCTCGCCGCCATTGCCGTGGCCGTTATTGCCCTTGCCACCGCCTTTGCCGCCGTTGCCTTTCCCACCTTTGCCTTCACCGCCGCCGGACTCACCACCGCCACCGCCGGATTCACCTCCGCCACCGCCGGATTCACCTCCGCCGCCACCGGACTCACCACCGCCACCGCCGGATTCACCTCCGCCGCCACCGGATTCACCTCCGCCGCCGCCGGACTGACCACCGCCACCGCCGGAGTTACCTCCACCGCCACCGGATTCACCGCTGGGTGCACTACCAGCGTCGGCAAATTCAGACCCACCTGGTTCAGAGCCGCGGCTTTCACCCCGGTTTTCCGCCGAACCAGACAAGCTTGCCGTCGGCAAATCCGTCAGCAACGCGGCCAGCCCCGGGCATTGCGCCCCGGTTACACTCAAAGTTGTCTCAAAGTCGGACCGCTTTTGAAGCCTGTCCAGAAAACTCGGGGTCACCTGCACACAATCGCACAAATTGGCATAGTCGCCCGCGTTGGCGAGATTTCGGGCCGTTTTCCAGTTGCAAGTTTCCGATGCGGCAACAGCACTGCCGATCATCACCATTCCAAAAACAGGAACAGCGACAGCTGCGCCCAATATTTGCTTCGTACTCTTAACCATAATAGATCCTCCTGGTGAAAAAACACACAACGGCGCTGAGTTCTTCGTTCACGAACAGGCGCGTTTTCGTGAAGTTGGGATTAAGTTGTCTTGAGGATCTGCCAGGGCATCGGGGCGAATGATCTGGCCCGCCACCCAATATCCCTCTTTCTCAAATATGTGGACACTGGTCCCAAAATGCAGTTATTGAACAAGTGTTCATATCCATGGGAGGAGTTCACCATGCACCTGTCCACCACTGCCGCCCTCATCACCGGCGGCGCGTCCGGTCTCGGCGAAGCCACGGCCCGCCACTTCACCTCGAAAGGCGCGCAGGTCACCATTTTGGATCGTGATGCGGACCGCGGCGCAAAGGTTGCCACCGAGATCGGCGGGCATTTCGTGCAGACGGATGTGACTGACGAGCAGTCGGTGGCCGCCGCCATACGCCATGGCACGGAAAAGATGGGCAAGATCACTGCGACGGTGAATTGTGCAGGTATCGCCTATGGCATCAAGACTGTTGGCAAGGATGGCCCCCACCCCTTGGATGCGTTCCAGCGTACGATCGACATCAATCTGGTTGGCACATTCAACGTATCCCGGCTGGCCGCTGCCGAGATGGCAAAGAATGACCCCGAACAAGATGGAGCACGCGGGGTGATCATCAACACCGCCTCGATCGCCGCGTTTGACGGGCAAAAGGGCCAGGCGGCCTACGCGGCCTCCAAAGGCGGCGTCGTGGGCATGACGCTTCCGATGGCCCGCGATCTGGCCTCGACCGGCATTCGAGTCATGACCATCGCGCCGGGCATTTTCATGACCCCGATGCTGGCGGGTCTGCCCGAAGAGGTGCAACAACAGCTTGCCGCCGACGTCCCGAACCCTGCCCGCCTGGGCGACCCGCATGAATACGGACGACTGGCCGGGTTCATCGTTGAGATGGGGTATCTGAATGGTGAGGTCATCCGCATCGACGGCGCCTTGCGTATGCGCTAAACCGGGGCTCATGACCGAGCGACAAAAAATGGAAGCGGGCGAGTGGTATTGCTGCCTCGACCCGGAACTGGATGCGCTTCGTGCCGAAGCGCGTCGTGCCGTTCATGCCCATAACACGTGTCCGCCGGATGACCGTGGGGCCATCGCGCTGGAACTGGCAGCACTTTTTGCTGGTGTTGGTGAGGATTGCTTTCTTGAGGCCCCATTTCACTGTGCCTACGGAAAAAACCTGTCTTTGGGGGATCGAGTGTTTTTCAACGCAGGCTGCGTCGTGCTCGATACCGCGCCGGTGACGATTGGGAACGACACGATGCTTGGGCCTGCGGTGCAGATCTATTGCGCCGAACACGCGAAAGACCCTGCCTCACGCGCTCGGGGCCTTGAAGTCGCCCACCCTGTCATGATCGGCGAAAACGTCTGGATTGGTGGCGGCGCGATCATCATGCCGGGCGTTACGATCGGCGACAACGCCATCATCGGAGCCGGTAGTGTGGTGACAAAAGACGTTCCGGTCGGCGAGACCGTCGTCGGAAACCCTGCCCGGCCAATACGGCCCCTCCGATAACCCTGTTCTTTCCCCTATCCGCCGGGGCCTTGATCCCGGGGCGCGGCGCCTGCCACTTTTTCGGTCAGGCAGCGCCGGGTCACTGCGCCCCCACGGGGAGTCGCCCAACCGGACAAGGAAGTTCTTGACCGCGCTGAAATCGAAAGAGTCAGCCCCATCGCCTGTCCAGAAGAAGGATGCATCCAACACGACCTGCATGTGGATACAACCAATCCAGGTGTTTTTATGCTCTATGAAAACTGGCAGATTCGCGAACCGTGACAGACGCATATGACCGCGATTCATTTCGCCTCTTGCATGGAAGCAATCGAAGGGGCCGTAGCCGGTTTTACGCTGAACGAGATAACGCGGATAGGTTAATCGATTCCGCTGCAAAACCAGAGCAATTGCGTGGTTCCGGTTTTGTACAACTTTTTAAACGTTGCCCCTTAAGGCAAACACAGATTGCGTTCACTTCGCCTCAGATTTCTCTTCCAGCGTCAGCCATTCCTCTTCAGACGCCGAAAGCTTTTCCTGCCGCTCAACCAGCGCCTCGGTCGCTTTCTGGAACTTGACAGGTTCGCGGGTGAACAATTCGGGGTCGGACATCAGTTCTTCGAGCTTTGCAATCTCGGCCTCCAGCCGTTCAATCTCGGCAGGCAGCTTTTCCAGCCGGTGCTTTTCCGAGAACGACAGGCCGGGCTTCTGCTTCGTTTCCTGCTTGATTTTTGGCTTCGAAGCTTTTGCTTTTTCTTCCTTTTTCTCTGCCACATCACCACGTTGCGCGATATAATCCGACCACCCTCCGGCATAGACCGTGGCGCGACCATTCCCCTCCATCGCAATTGTCGTTGTGGCCACCCGGTCGAGGAAATCGCGGTCGTGGCTGACCAGCAGAACCGTGCCGTCGTAGTCGTCCAGCAGCTCCTGCAACAGGTCCAGCGTTTCGACATCCAAATCGTTGGTCGGTTCGTCCAGCACCAGAAGGTTGGACGACTTCGCCATCAACTTGGCCAGCAGCAATCGCGCCTTTTCTCCACCTGACAAGGACTTGACAGCCGCTCTTGCCTGCTGCTCATCAAACAAGAATTCCTTGAGATATCCCACGACATGTTTGGGCTGCCCGCCAACCATCACCTGATCGGCCTTGCCTGAGACCCGCATATCGGGGTCGCCGGTCAGGCTGTCCCACAAGCTCATCTCGGGGTCCAGTTGCGCACGGGTCTGATCGAACACCGCGATCTCAAGATTGGTGCCCAGCGACACCGAGCCTTCGTCCGGCTGCACCTGCCCAAGAAGCATCTTCAGCAGCGTCGTCTTGCCAACCCCGTTCGGTCCGACAAAAGCCACACGATCACCGCGCTGCACCAGCAGATCAAAATTCCGAACGATCTGCTGGTCGCCGAACCCTTTGGCCAATCCTTTGGCCTCGATCACCTTGCGGCCCGATTTTGGCCCGGCCTCCAGCGCCATCGCAGCGGAACCCTGACGCTTGATCTGTGCCGCCTTTTCGGCACGCAGCGCCTGAAGGGCCCGCACCCTGCCCTGATTGCGTTTGCGCCGTGCGCTGATACCCTCAACCGCCCATTTGGCCTCGGACTTGATAAGACGGTTCAGCTTGTGACGCTGCTGGTCTTCTTCTTCCCAGATCTTGTCCCGCCAGGTTTCAAACGCATCAAAACCTTGCTCCTGCCGTCGGACAGCGCCCCGATCAATCCAGAGAGTCGCCCGTGTCAGTGCGCGCAAAAAGGCCCGGTCGTGCGAGATCAGCACAAAAGCCGCACGTGTTGACTCAAGCTCGCGCTCCACCCACGCGATGGCTTCGATATCCAGATGGTTGGTGGGTTCGTCCAGCAGCATCAGATCCGGCGCCTCGGCCATCAGTTTGGCCAATGCCGCGCGCCGCCGCTCTCCACCCGAGGCCGTCTCAATTGCGCGTGATGGGTCGAATTTCAGCCCCTCGCCTGCCCGTTCAACCTTGTAGAGTTCGCCTGGCTCCAACCCGCTGGACGCATAATCGCCCAATGTGGCAAAGCCCTCCATCGTCGGGTCTTGTTCCATGTAACCCACGGATTTTCCGGGCGGCACAACGATTTCGCCGCGATCAGCCTCGACCAGACCGGCCATCACTTTCATCAACGTAGACTTGCCCGACCCGTTGCGCCCAACCAGCGCCACGCGGTCACCTGGCTGAACCACCAGATCAAGCTCGGAGAACACCGGATCGCCCCCGAAGGTCAGGGAAATGCCGGACATCTGCAACAAAGGAATTCTCGCCATGCCTGCCAGCTAAACCGGCAGTCGCACTGCGTCAACGCCCCGTCTTCACCTTTTCAGAAATACTCGAGCTAGTCGGCCACCGTTCGCAACAGGCGTTTACGCGCCGGCGGAATTGCCCCGATTTCCACCCCTGTGAAAACGTGCAGCGTGTTCATTTGGCGGTCCACCACTGCATGGTCACTGACCCAGCCGCCCATCATCAGATAGGTCCGCAACAGCGGTGGCATCCGCAGCATGGCCTTTTTCGTATCCGGCCTGCGCCGCAGACGCGTAGCAAAGCGAAACACATCCGGAGCCTTTACCCGCGGCAGCCACCGTTTCGGGGCAAGATGGCGGTGTTTGAGCATCGCAAAGGCATCCAGATACTGTTCTGTCTCGGTTCCGGCAAATGAGGAACATCCAAACAGCATCTCGACGTTATTGTGGTCGACGTAGGATGTCATTGCCCCCCACGCGACACGCAGAATGTCGGGATCGATTAGGTTCGGGTGAACGCAGAACCTGCCCATCTCGACCATACGGCCACTGAACCCTTCCAGCGAACTCAGGTCGTAGAACTGTGCTGAATAGCTGCGTCCGATTTCGCGGCCATGATCCATTGTCAGCATCCGAAAGCAACAGACCAACCGCCCGGCAGACCGCATATCCTCAACCAGGATATGACTGCATCGCGTGTCGAATGCGTCACTGTCCAGTTGCCGGGTGTCGAACGCCAGTGTTCGCAGGTTTTGTGCGGCCCTGATATCCTCAGATGATTGCGCCAGACGGGCGCGATAGCGCCCTTTGCTCAACAAAACTGCCGTCGCCACGGTCGCGTCCTCCACGGGTGCCGACCCACAGGTGCCAGCACGACACCGTTAGCACAAGACATGTGACTGCCTTGTGACCATCGCAAGGCTCTGGCGCAGATTAGTTGGCGCCGGGAATATTGGCCGGGTTGAAGTTGCCGATATTGCCCAACAGCTGACGCAGGAAGCCTTTGTCCTGAACGTTGGAATCGGTCACACGGCGTTCCAGCGGAATCACGATGCCGTCTTCCAGACCAAAGCGTTCGATATTGCTGACGACACCGCGCTGATCAAAGCTGATGGCGACCAGTTCGCGTGCCACCACTTCGGGCCGTTTCGGGCCGAAATGACGCACCCGCGAGCGGACATAGTAATAACCCGAATCCCGCACCACACCTGACGCACCCGGTGCCCCGATGGCTTCTTCCACACTGTCACGCGTATCCACGCCCACTTTGATTTCGGCCAACTCTTCGGCTGGCGGCACGTATCCGTGATTCTTGAAGATGGGCGTACAAGCCCCGGCCGCGGCCAGACAGGCAACAAACACAAGCGATTTCGTCGCTGGTTTCAACCGGTTCACTACCTTCAACATGCGCACCCTCTTGCCTTGGCCTCTTGCGGCTTCTATCCGATTACAGAAACCGCTGCCACGGTTCAACACATAGAAAGGCTCTCGAATGAGCAACGTTACATCACTTCGGGTGGCTGACCTGCCCCAGAACGCCCCGACATCCTTTGATCTGCGCCCTGCGGCCGCTGCTTTGGATGAGATCAGACAGGACCTGGGACTGCTGGGACTGCGCAAGCTCAGTTTCTCTGGCGACGTGCAGGCCCGGGGCAAGCGCGACTGGGTTCTGAACGGCAAACTCGGTGCAACCGTGATCCAACCCTGTATCGTGACGCTCGAGCCGGTAACAACCCGGATCGACATTCCTGTGCATCGCACATTTCTGGCCGATTGGAACGATCCGGACGAACCGGAGTTCGAAATTCCCGAAGATGACGAATCCGAGCCTCTGGGTGCCGAGATCGACCCGGCCCGGGTAATGGTCGAGGCGCTGTCACTGGCCCTGCCACAATACCCGCGCAAGGACGGGGCTGAACTGGGACAGGCAGACTTTACCGAACCCGGAAAACAGGCGATGACCGACGAAGACGTCAAACCCTTTGCCGGATTGGCGGAATTGCGCGACGCACTCAAAAAAGACGAGTGACAGATGACAGATTTCCTGTCATAGCAGGCGGTCAGAAAAATCGCTTGAACATACCGAGAATCGCAGTATTTTCGCGCGCTCATCGGATTTTGGGTTGGACATTGCGGGGCTCGTCGCCTAAACGCGCGTCAAACCACGATAAACGAACTACGAAACCCGGGTCGGCAGCGATTCTGCGACCCCTAGTCAGACAAAGGTTGAGACCATGGCCGTCCAACAGAACAAAGTTTCCAAGTCGCGTCGCAACAACCGCCGCGCACACGACGCTCTGGTTGCTGCAAACCCGAACGAATGCCCGAACTGCGGCGAGCTGAAGCGCCCGCACCACGTTTGCGCATCCTGCGGCCACTATGATGATCGCGAAGTCGTCGCACAGGCCGACGAAATCGATCTGGACGAAGACGCAGCCTAAGCCTGATCGAGTGCAGACCAAGGCATGACTGAACAGCCCACGCACGCCGGACGGATCACCATCTCGGTCGACGCTATGGGTGGGGACGCGGGTCCATCGGTCGTTGTTGCCGGTCTTGCGAAATCGGCCGACAAGAACCCGGATATCAGGTTCTTGTTACACGGGCCCGAACAGGTATTGCGCAAGCTTGTCGCCAAACGGCGTGTCCTTGAGGGGCGCGTCGTTTTTCGTGATTGCCCCGGCGTGGTCACGATGGAAGACAAACCCAGTCAGGTTGTGCGCAACGGCAAAGAGACCTCGATGTGGTCCACGCTGGAAGCGGTACGCCAAGGCGAAGCCCATGGCGCGGTTTCCTGCGGCAATACCGGTGCGTTGATGGCCCTGTCGATGATGCGCCTGCGCAAACTGCCGGGCGTGAATCGACCGGCCATCGCGATACTGTGGCCCTCGCGCAACCCTCAAGGGTTCAACGTGATGCTGGACGTCGGCGCTGATGTGCGCGCCGACGCCAAGGATTTGCTGCAATTCGCGCTGATGGGCGCGTCCTATGCACGTAACGGTATGGCCTTGGGCCGCCCCCGGATCGGACTGCTGAATGTCGGCACCGAAGAGCACAAAGGGCGTGCCGAACTGAAAGAAGCGCATTCGATGATTGCGGAATTCGCGGAGCAGGCGAATTTCGACTTTGTAGGGTTCGTCGAAGGTAGCGACATCCCTGGTGACAAAGCAGATGTCATTGTAACCGATGGGTTTACCGGCAACGTTGCGATCAAAACAGGCGAAGGAACGGCAAGCCTGATCGGGGACCTGTTGCGTCAGGCCTTCAAGTACTCTCCCCTATCCCGATTGGCCTCGATTCTGGCTATCACGTCGCTGAACCGTTTGAAGAAACGGATCGACCCGCGGCGCGTGAATGGTGGCGTCTTTCTGGGGCTGAACGGAACCGTGGTGAAATCCCACGGTGGCGCTGACGCGACAGGCGTGTCAGCTGCAATCAAACTGGCCTTCACTCTGGCGCAGTCCGGCTTTTCCGAAAAATTGGCTGCGCGGGTTGCATCCACTGCCCAGCTTGCACAAGATGCCGCGCAATCAGCGCCGCAAACAGATAAATAACAAAAAAGGCAGTACCCTAAAATGGCAGGCCGTTCAGTTGTAGCAGGTGTCGGGCATTATTTGCCCGAACGCGTTGTTCCCAATTCCGAGTTTGAGAAAACCCTGGACACGACCGACGAATGGATCAAGACCCGCTCGGGGATCGAACGCCGCCACTTTGCTGCCGAAGACGAAACGACATCCGATCTGGCCACCAAGGCCGCAGAAGCCGCGCTGGCTGACGCAGGTCTGACGGCGGATGATATTGATGCAATCGTTCTGGCGACTTCAACAGCGGATCTGACCTTTCCTTCGGCTGCCACCATGGTTCAGGCACGGTTGGGCATGACCAAGGGCTTTGCTTTTGATGTTCAGGCTGTTTGTGCAGGATTCGTTTTTGCCCTTTCCAACGCAAATGCGCTGATTGTTTCCGGTCAGGCCAATCGCGTGCTGGTAATCGGAGCGGAAACATTCTCGCGGATCATGGACTGGACCGACCGGTCCACCTGTGTGCTGTTCGGTGATGGCGCCGGTGCTCTGGTGCTGGAAGCGCAGGACGGCACAGGCACTGCGGATGATCGCGGTATTCTGGCAACCGACCTGAATTCAGACGGGCGTTTCAAAGACCTCCTTTATGTCGACGGGGGCGTTTCGACCCAATCCACCGGGCACCTGCGCATGCAGGGCAATCAGGTTTTCCGTCATGCCGTTGAAAAGCTTACGAAAACAGCGGAAACAGCGTTGGAACGAGCGGGGCTGAGCAGCTCGGACGTGGATTGGATCGTGCCGCATCAGGCCAACATCCGCATCATTCAGGGCACGGCCAAGAAAATGAACCTGCCGATGGAAAACGTGGTTGTGACCGTTCAGGATCACGGAAACACGTCGGCCGCATCCATCCCATTGGCCCTGTCCGTAGGCAAGCAACGCGGACAGATCAAAACCGGCGATCTGATCGTGACCGAAGCCATTGGCGGCGGTCTGGCCTGGGGCGCGGTAGTTCTGCGCTGGTAACCGGCGCAAACCAGCTTACACAGCCGCCCGCAATTCATTGATATTGACAGCGAATTTGCCATACCCATATGCTTCTACAGCAACAGGGGAAATGGCATGGGCGACAAAACACTGACTCGAATGGATCTGAGCGAAGCTGTCTTTCGTGAGGTAGGTCTGTCACGAAACGAAAGTGCGCAGCTGGTTGAAAGCGTTCTGAACCATATGTCCGATGCATTGGTAAGCGGCGAGCAGGTGAAGATTTCGTCTTTCGGCACCTTCAGTGTTCGGGACAAGACGGCACGTGTCGGTCGCAATCCTAAAACCGGCGAGGAAGTGCCAATTCAGCCGCGCCGTGTACTGACCTTCCGTCCGTCGCATCTGATGAAAGATCGCGTCGCCGCCGGGAACCGTAAGTAAGTTCAGGACGTCCAGGTTATGAGTAAGTCCCCCGATGCCTTTCGCACCATAAGTGAAGTTGCGGACTGGCTCGGTGTTCAGGCTCATGTTCTGCGATTCTGGGAAAGCCGATTCACTCAGGTAAAACCAGTCAAACGCGCAGGCGGACGCAGGTATTATCGCCCCAACGACATGCGTCTGTTGGGAGGAATCAAGAAACTGCTCCACGAAGACGGTATTACGATAAAAGGCGTCCAGCGTATCCTGCGCGAACAGGGCGTCGCACATGTCGCGGCGCTGTCCCCGTCTCTGGACGACCCCGTCCCCGCCCCGATTGAGCCCGTCCAGGACACCGTGGTACCGTTTGAACCTAAGCCTGCAACCGCCAAGAAGCAGATTCGTATGGATCTGGGTGAACCGTCCGAGCATTCGGAGAAAGAAGGCCCGCAGGCCAACGCGCGTACATCTTCTGCGGCACAGCCGGAACCAGAGCCCGAACTGGATGCCGCGCCTTTGATGGGTGGAATCGCGTCGCTTGCGTGGAAACAGACAGATTTTGATGATGACCTGTTGCGGCGCATTGCTCCGATTGCGAAAGACCTGCGCCGCTGGCTGGACCGTGTCGAAACACAGGCGACGGGTTAGGACAAAAGGCATTGTTTTCCTCTTGCCCCTGCCGGGAAAATCTTTATGAACACCCCAACGTCGGGCTATGGCGCAGCCTGGTAGCGCGTCCGTCTGGGGGACGGAAGGTCGCAGGTTCGAGTCCTGCTAGCCCGACCAAATTACACCGACGTTTATGGCATACAGGCCAGATCCCGCTCTGGCACCAGGGGGGATCGAGATGACAGGTGTTTGCCCGAACCAACAGCTAGAGGCGATGATCTCGCGCGGTGAGATCACAGCCGACCCAGAGGTTCTGTCTGCGCAGATTCAACCCGCCAGCCTTGATTTGCGTCTGGGAACAGTGGCTTACCGAGTACGTGCCTCGTTCCTTGCGGGCGAAGGCCGGACTGTCACGGACCGGTTGGCAGAGTTTGAGATGCACCGCATCGACATCTCGGCCGGTGCGGTTCTGGAAAAAGGCTGCGTCTATCTGGTGCCCCTGATGGAAACGCTTGCCCTGCCCGACAACATGAGCGCTGTGGCCAACGCCAAAAGCTCGACCGGGCGGCTCGATCTTCTGACACGGACCATCACCGATGGCGGCACCGAGTTTGACCGGGTGCCCGCAGGGTACACAGGCCCGCTTTATGCCGAAATCTGCCCGCGCTCCTTCTCGGTTCTGGTTCGTCCCGGGATGCGCCTAAACCAAATTCGTTTCCGACAGGGCCAGGCCGTGTTGTCAGATGCCGAACTGAGATCCTTACATGCCGAATCTCCGCTGGTGGACGGACCTGCGGTCATTCAGGACGGTCTGGGCTTTTCGGTCGACCTGCAACTGCCTGATACCGATCTCGTCGGCTATCGCGCCAAACCGCACACCGGGGTGATCGATCTGGATCGAATCGGTGAATACGACCCGCAGGACTATTGGGAAGAGGTCCGGACCAAGGATGGTTGCATTATCCTGGACCCCGGCGCGTTTTATATCCTTGTCAGTCGCGAGGCGGTGCATATTCCACCAATGTACGCGGCTGAAATGGCGCCTTATCTGGCGATGGTTGGTGAGTTCAGAGTGCACTATGCAGGCTTCTTTGATCCTGGTTTTGGCCATGCCGCTGCCGGGGGTGCCGGTTCCCGTGGCGTGCTTGAGGTGCGCTGCCACGAAGCGCCATTCGTGTTGGAGCACGGGCAGGTCGTCGGACGTCTGGTCTATGAGAAAATGGCGGAGATGCCGACGCAACTATATGGTGCGGGCATTGCCTCGAACTATCAGGGTCAGGGCCTGAAACTGTCGAAGCACTTCAAAGCTGTTGGCTAATCCCTAGAATTTCATGAACCGGCGCATTTGCCGGGTCACGCGCTGTGCCTGCCGCAGGCTCTGCGCATGGCGTGGTGCGCTGGCTTTACTGGTCTCATTCGATGCGCCCGATCCGTTGCCCTTGCGGCTGGCCAAATCGATGCCTTTGTTCACACCCTTGTTGACAAGACGGCGCATGACCTGACGCACAATCATGTCAATGATCCGGTTTGCATTCATGGCTCAACTCCGTGTCCTTACGCATATAGATACGCGCTTTATGCGGCAACAAAAGGGCTGCGCGATCACTCTTCCTCGAACAGTTCGGTCTGGTCTTCGTCGCTCTCGTCCTCGCGGCCTTCGCCCAGTGGGATGGCCCCCGGAGGAGGACGATTCTCCAGCAATCCCGCTGCCCGCAACTCTTTTAGCCCGGGCAAGTCACGGGCGTTCTCAAGCCCAAAATGATCCAGAAACTCAGGTGTTACCACAAACGTCACCGGACGACCGGGAGTCATGCGGCGGCGGCCCAGTTTGATCCACTCCATCTCCAGCAACTGATCGATTGTTCCGCGCGAAACCGAGACACCCCGGATTTCCTCGATCTCGGCCCGCGTGCAGGGCTGATGATAAGCCACGATGGCCAGAGTTTCGATCGCAGCGCGGCTGAGCTTGCGGGTCTCGACCGTTTCCTTCTGCATCAGAAAGCCCAGATCAGGGGCCGTGCGGATGGCCCAGGCGTCTCCTACGCGCACCACGCGTACACCACGGCCCTCATACCGTTTCTGAAGCGCTTCAACTGCTTGTGCCGCGTCGCTGCCATGGGGCATCCGCGCTTCAAGATCCGCAATTGTCACCGGATCGGCGCTGGCGAAAAGAACAGCTTCGACCATGCGTTCCTGTTCAGCCAGTGGAGGGGCCTCGAACAGCGTACCGGTCTCTTCGGGGGCATCAGTCACGTGTCTCGGTCCTCTTGCGCAAATGGATCGGAGCGAATGTCTCGCTCTGCTTGATTTCCATATGTCCTTCTTTCACCAACTCCAGCGAGGCCGCAAAGGTCGCCGCCGTTGCCGACCTGCGCCGTACCGGGTCGGAATCCCAGCCATCGGGCAGGTAAGTTTCCATATCGGTCCATGTCCCGGCAAACCCGATCAGCGGGCGCATTCTTTCCAGCGCCTGTTCCATGGTGAATACCGAATCGCGATCCATCACAAACGGGCGGAATTCATCACGCGTGCGGATCCGGGCATAGCCCTGCATCAGATCCAGCAGCGTGGCGGAATAGGTCACGGTTCGGATGCGGGTGATATCTTCGCCCTGCCCGCGTTCGAAGAAATCGCGCCCCAGCTGATCACGCGCCATTAGCCGTGCGGCAGCATCGCGCATCGCCTGCAAGCGTTCCAACTGAAACGCAAGATGTGCGGCCAGTTCCTCGCCCGAGGGTCCCTCGTCATCCGGGTCTGGCGGCAGCAGCAAGCGGGACTTGAGAAACGCCAGCCAGGCCGCCATCACCAGATAATCGGCGGCCAGTTCAATACGCAGCGCCCGCGCCTTTTCGACAAAGGCCAGGTATTGCTGCGCCAGCGCAAGGACAGAGATTTTCCTCAGGTCAACTTTTTGCGTGCGCGACAGGGTCAGCAGAACATCCAGCGGGCCTTCGAACCCATCGACGTCAACGATCAGCGCTTCGGCCGCAAGACGATCCGCGACCGAGACAGGGTCTTCGCTAAAAAGGTTATCGTTCATATACCTGCCCGCCCATTAGGGCAGATAGTTCCGCTTCGACGGCAGGGATGTCAAGTTCCAGCGGGCGTTTGCGCATCGCCAGCGCCCGTTCTGCGCGGGCCTGTGCTACATCAGACATTTCTCCGGCAGCTTCCATCACCTGGGCGCGCTCGGCAAAGCTTCCGTTGCAGTGCAGAACGACGTCACAGCCCGCGCTTATGGCTTGCCGCGACACGTCAGCGGGCGTCCCGCTAAGCGCTTTCATCCCGATGTCATCGGTCATGATCAGCCCCTCAAAGCCAATCCTGTTGCGGATCACATCCATCATGGTTGCCGAGATGGTGGCAGGCTGCGGGTCAATCCGATCATAGACCAAATGCGCGGTCATCCCCATCGGCAGGTCGTTCAAGGCCAGGAACGGCACAAAATCGCTGCGCTCAAGCTCCTCCAAGGGCAGATCCACATGCGGCAAGTCATGATGGCTGTCCAACGTGGCACGTCCATGGCCCGGGATGTGTTTGAGCACCGGCAGCACACCGCCGTCCAAATGGGCCTGCGCCACGGCTTTCGCGATTCTGGAAACTCGTTCAGGATCAGTGTCATAGCATCTGTTTTTCAGGAACTTATGCGTCTCCTGTCGCGCGACGTCCACCATGGGCGCACAGTTGCTGTCAATTCCCAGGCCAAACAGTTCATCGGCAATCAGGCGGTACCTCAGATACATGGCGCGCTCGGCCTGTTCTCCGGCATTGGTCACATGGTCCAGCGGCGGCAGCCATTCGCGGGCCAACGGCGCCCGCAGGCGCTGCACGCGCCCACCTTCCTGATCGATGGTGATCGGGCAATTGCGCCCGACCGCCTCGCGGAAATCATCACACAAGGCGCTTACCTGTTTGGCGTTTTCGATGTTGCGGGCAAACAGAATGAACCCGAACGGGTTCATCTGGCGAAACAGATCTCTTTCCTTTTGCGTCAGGCGCAAGCCCTGAGCATCGGTGATCGTGGCACCGAATTTCACCGAACGGCCACCGGGATACAATCAGCCCCCTGCGCGACAAGCGCAGCGCAGAACTGACGCGAGTCGCTCAGGTCTTCAAAGCCCAGCACGCGCAGGCGGTAAAAGGTGCGTCCACCGCTTGAAGTTTTTTGAATAACACGCTGTTTTCCCGCCATATATTCTCCGAACTTTCCATTCAGGCGATCCCATTCCGATTGCGCCACCTGGGTGCTGTCATAGGCCCCAAGCTGTGCCAGACGCGTGCCCTTCTCCAGCGTATCAGGATCGACATCCAACCCAACCGCAGCTTTTACCGCCGCATTGATCGCCTCTTCGGAATTCTCGCTCGGCGACACCTGGCTGCGAGAGGCACGCGCCGGACGGGTCAACGGGCGCACGGATCGGCGCACGCCCGGCAATTCGGCAATGGCCGGATCCGGCAAGGCCGCTGCGAAATCGGCCGGATCAATTGCGGGTTCTTCCTCGGGGGTGGTCAACGATGCCACCTGCACGCCATCTTCAAATTCTTGCTGCGTTTTGGCCGCCTCACCCGCCAGTTCCGCAACCAGCGCATCCACTGCGTTCTGGCGCAATCGAGCGGCTTCCTGGGTCGAGATCGGCTTTTCCACCACATGCAGCGCTGGTGTCGGCTTCAGATCAGCGGCGGGTACGTCTTCATCCGTCAACGAGACCGGCCGCGGCGCAAGGATCAGGCGATCCGCTGGAGCGGCAGCACTGCCTTTGGCGGCCACCGCATTGACGGCCAAGCCCTGATGATCGGCGGGTGTTCCGCCTGGGTTTTCGGGCTGCACCCTCATCGGCCCTTCGGCCGCGCGCACGACCGGCACGCCGCTGACATCCCGCATGACAAGCTGGTATCCCCAGATACCGACACCGGCGACCAGTGCCAGCGATGCGACGGCACCCAGGAAATTGACGGCCCGCCCCAGTCCGAACGCGCCAAGTGGCGCATCATAATCCTCCATGTCTTCAGGATAGTCATACGCATCCTCGGAATGCGTTTGATTCGGGTAATGAATCCGCTCGGGGCTTTGGTGCCCCGAGTAATCGTAACTCGCCATGTCCGCCTCACTGCCCGTTTCGCGCCAGAAAAAAGGCGCGCGGGTCATTTCTTGCCTACCTCGTACCGGCGGTTCGGGCGGTATTGGTTACCGCATCTCCTGCGCCGGGGTAACGCCAAGAATACCCAAGCCCGCTGAAATCACAACAGAAACGGCACGGGCCAATGCAATTTTCGACTGGCTTGTGGCAACATCGCCATCCTGAATGAAACGCAATTGGGTTTCGTCATTGCCCTTATTCCAGAGCGCGTGAAAATCCCCTGCAAGTTCATACAGATAGAAGGCGACGCGGTGCGGTTCGTTGGTCCGCGCAGCGATTTCGACCAAGCGTGGCCATTCGGCCAGCTTCTTGGCGACAGTCAGTTCCGAGACGTGATCGTTCTTGCTCAGATCCGCGCCGGCAAGCGTCACATCATCTGTTGGGATCCCTGCCTCGGCGGCACGGCGCAGCACGCTCATCACCCGGGCATGGGCGTATTGCACGTAGAACACCGGGTTCTCGCGGCTCTGCTCCAGCACCTTGTCAAAATCGAAATCCAGCGGTGCGTCGTTCTTGCGGGTCAGCATCACGAAACGGGTCACATCCGGACCAACCTGATCGACCACATCGCGCAGGGTGACAAAGTTCCCGGCCCGTTTGGACATCTTGAACGGCTCGCCGTTTTTCCACAGCTTCACCAGCTGCGTCAGCTTGATATCCAGCGGCACCTTGCCATCGGACAGAGCCGAAACGGCAGCCTTCATCCGTTTGACGTAGCCGCCGTGGTCCGCGCCGAACACGTCGATCAGCGCGTCAAAACCACGTGTCACCTTGTCATAGTGATAGGCGATATCCGGGGCGAAATACGTCCAGCTGCCATCAGATTTCTTGACCGGGCGGTCGACGTCATCGCCGTGCTCGGTGGATTTGAACAAGGTCTGCTCGCGCGGCTCCCAATCCTCGGGCTTCTTGCCTTTGGGTGGTTCCAGCACGCCTTCGTAGATCAAGCCCTTATCGGTCAGGGACTTAAGCGCAGCCTCGATCTTTCCGGTGCCATAAAGCGATTTTTCGGAATAGAGCACGTCCATCTCGACACCCAGCGCCTTCAGGTCGGCGCGGATCAGATCCATCATAGCGTCGGTCGAAAACTCGCGCAGGTCTTTCAGCCAGTCGCTTTCCGGCTTGTCGATCAGGCTGTCGCCGTACTTCTCTTTCAGCGCTTCTCCGATCGGGATCAGATAGTCGCCGGGATACAGCCCTTCGGCAATCTCGGGGCTGAGGCCGTTGGCCTCGCGATAGCGCTCATAGGCCGACCGCGCCAGCACGTCCACCTGTGCGCCGCCATCGTTGATGTAGTATTCGCGGGTCACGTCATGGCCCGAATAGGCCAGCAGGCTCGCCAACGCATCCCCGAACACCGCGCCGCGAGTGTGCCCGACATGCAGCGGGCCGGTCGGGTTGGCCGAGACATATTCGACATTCACCTTCTGCCCCTGCCCCATGGTCGAACGCCCGTAATCGGTGCCTTTTTCAAGCACCGCCGCCAACACGCCTTGCCAGACGGACGGCGCAAGACGCAGGTTCAGGAAACCGGGGCCCGCCACTTCAGCGCTTGTGATCCGATCATCCGCCGCCAGTTTCCCTGCCAGCACATCCGCAATGTCGCGCGGCTTCATCTTGGCTGGTTTCGCCAGCACCATCGCGGCGTTGGTCGCCATGTCCCCATGCGCGGCATCACGCGGAGGTTCGACCGCCACGTTGTCAAAGCTCAGCCCTTCGGGCAGTACGCCTTCGGACTGCATCTGCGCCAGCGCGTCCAGTACAAGGCCGCGGATCTCGGAAAACAGGTTCATTTCGGATGTCCTTTTGCTTGTCGCGGGGTTTACCACGCAATGCGGCAAGGTCAATGGACGCCTAACGTTTCAGCTTGGTTTGACGGAACAACTCGCTAATCTCGGGCATGTTCGAAGCTACCGGAGACCGTTGATGCACCGCCCCTTGTCTATTGCCTTGCTTTTGTCCGCCGCCCTGCCTGCACTGGCCGACCTACCACAACCGCAAGGCCATGTGCTGCTGACGCTGGGCGGCGCGGTCAGCGAAACAAACCTGCCCGCGCGGGGGGAGAATGACGGCGGTCTGCTGGGCTATCTGGAGGTCACGCATGACGGCGCGGCAGGGTTTGATGCTGCCATGCTGGACGGGCTGGAGCAGCTCGAGATCACAATCTCGTATGGTCCTCCGGGCAATGAGCGTGATTACAGGTTCTCAGGCCCGCTGTTGTCAGACGTCATGACGATGGCAGGGGCCGAGGGGAAAACCGCTCTTCCCATGGCGCTGGATGGGTATCAGGCTGCAATCGACTGGAACAGCATCACCACGCATAAACCGATCATAGCAACGCATTCTGATGGCGCACCGATGGGGATCGGTGGTTATGGCCCGACGATGATCGTCTTCCCTCCGACAGAGAACGTCGATCAGTCCGCCAAACAAGCAGCTCAGCAAGTCTGGGCCATCGCCTATATCGCTGTGGAGTGATCAGCCGGTCAGCCGGGCATGGTCCTGCAAGGCAAATCGGTCGGTCATGCCCGCAATGTAATCGGAAACGATACGGGCCAAACCTGTCTCGTCCCCGGCAGCTTCAATATCATCATGCCAGCGCGCAGGCATTTGCTTGGGATCATTCAAATAAATCGGAAACAGATCTTCCACGATCTTTGCCACCTCCTCCCGCACTGACATCACACTGGGAGCGCGATACATCCGGGTGAACAGAAACGCCCGGATTTCGCGCAGTTGCGCCCGAACCTCATCCGAGAACTGGATGACAGGATACCCAAGATGACGAACTTCTTCGACGGACTGCGCGCCAGACACGGCAATGAGATCGTGAGAGGTGTTGATGACATCGGCCACCATGACCCCGAAAACCCGCCTTAGCGCTTCGTGACGCCGGCGATAGGAATCCAGCCTGGGGTATCTGGCATCCACCTCGGCGTAACAGACACCGACGATCGGCAGGTCTTGCAGATCGTCGTCCGAGAACAACCCCGCGCGCAACCCGTCCAGTAGATCGTGGTTGTTGTAGGCAATGTCATCGGAAAGGGCCGCAACCTGGGCTTCCGCGCTGGCATGGGTGTGCAGTTCAAGATCGAAACCCTGATTGCATTCGGCCAATGCCCATGGCAGATCGCCCGTAACCGGCCCATTGTGCTTGGCTATACCTTCCAGGCATTCCCAAGTCAGGTTGCACCCGTCGAATTCTGCATAGTGGCGCTCCAGCTTTGTGACGATCCGAATGGCCTGAGCGTTGTGATCAAAACCTCCGTAGGGTTTCATCAACGCGTGCAACGCGTCCTCGCCGGTATGTCCAAAAGGCGTATGTCCCAGATCATGCGCCAAGGCCACGGCTTCGGTCAGCTCTGGGTTCAACCCCAGAGCACCGGCAATGGTCCGCGCCACCTGCGCCACCTCAATGGAGTGGGTCAGGCGGGTGCGGTAGCTGTCACCTTCGTGTTCAACAAACACCTGCGTCTTGTGCTTGAGGCGCCGAAAGGCACTGGCATGAATGATCCGGTCCCGGTCGCGCTGAAAGCATGATCGGAAACTGCTTTCCTCCTCGGGCACAAACCGCCCCCTGGTGCGGTCCGGATCCGAGGCAAAACTAGCTCTGTCCAAATGGCCTGTCCTTGTCGCCTGTCCTTGCGCTTTCTATATTGTATGGCGTAATGGAAGGAAACCATTGGAGACCGGCATGAATCTGCCCCCATCAGTCACGGAACGCGCCTTCGAACGCCTCGCCGAAATCGGCGCGGCGGATCAGGGTCAGGCATTGCGCGTCGCAGTGGAAGGCGGCGGTTGCTCGGGTTTTCAATACGAAATCGCTTTGGATACGCCCAAAAAAGATGATCTGGTCCTTGAAGGTAAAGGGCAAAAAGTCATTGTTGACGCCATTTCGCTGCCCTTCCTGGAAAACGCGGTCATCGACTTCACCCAGGAACTGATCGGTGCGCGATTTGTGATCGACAACCCCAACGCCACCTCTTCCTGCGGTTGCGGCACATCTTTTTCGATGTAACCGTGGGGGCTTTGCCCCCACACCCCCAGGATATTTTCAGCCAGATGAAGCAGTGGTCCGCCCTCTGACCGAAAGACCAGGGGGCTTCACCTGGCGCGGTCATCGGCGTCCCCGCCTGTACCGCCACTTCAATTTGAAGATATTCAGTTAAAAATCCGTTTCTTCATCTGCCCAAAAATATCCCGGAGCGCGAGGCAGAGCCTCGCAAATCCGATCTCCGGCTTGCCGTTGGACCCTTTCTGAGCGATAGGTTGCACCAAGTCTTCGGAGGATCGCGCATGAAAATCGCCACGTTCAACATCAATGGCGTCAAGGCGCGGGTCGAGGCCCTGCCCCGTTGGCTGGACGAAGCGCAGCCGGACGTTGTGCTGTTGCAAGAGATCAAGTCGGTCGACGAAAACTTCCCGCGCGAGATATTCGAAGAGCGTGGATTCAATGTGGAAACTCACGGGCAAAAAAGCTTCAACGGCGTTGCAATATTGTCGAAACTTCCACTCGAGGACGTGTCGCGCGGCCTTCCAGGCGATGACGCGGATGAACAGGCCCGCTGGATCGAAGCCACTGTCGTTGGCAAAAAGGCTCTTCGGCTCTGTGGATTGTATCTGCCCAATGGCAATCCGGCACCCGGCCCGAAATACGACTACAAACTGGCTTGGATGGAACGGCTTTACGACCGTGCCCGCACTTTGCTGGCAACCGAAGAGCCTGCGTTGATGGCGGGGGATTACAACATCATCCCGCAGGCGGAGGACGCCAAACGCCCCGAAGCATGGCTCGAAGACGCATTGTTTCGCCCTGAAAGCCGCGCCGCATTTCGCAAAATCCTGAATCTGGGCTTCACCGAAGCGTTCCGGGCCACCACCCAAAGCGCGGGACACTATTCATTTTGGGATTATCAGGCCGGGGCCTGGAACCGAAACGACGGAATTCGGATCGATCACTTTCTGCTGACCCCACAAGCGGCGGATCTTATGCGGGATTGCCAGATTGATGCAGCCGTACGCGGGCATGAAAAACCCTCGGATCATGTGCCAGTCTGGGTCGATCTGGACATATAGTGTTTCAGGCCGTGACGTCGTAGCTGTATATCCATTCGTAACGGCGCGACAATTTCCTCCCGATTGCCATAAGCGCACATTGGGCCGCCAAACGGGCGGGGCCTGAAAGGTGGAAATTGCGTGCGTTCGACCCGGCAGCGGCAACCACGCTTTCTGCCCTTGGTCGGCGCGTTTTCTCGTAGGCTGCAAGCGCGCTGGTGACACCCGGGTGCTCGTCGAATGATCGCGCAAGCGTCCAGGCATCTTCCAGCGCCAGACAAGCGCCTTGCGCCATGAACGGCAAGGTCGGATGCGCCGCGTCCCCCAGCAATGCCAGACGACCGTTCTGCCATTTTTCTGCGACCGGGCGCAGGAACAAAGCCCACAGATTCACATCGGAGACCTTTGACAGAATCTCACGTACCGGATCGCCGAATCCTGAAAAACGTGCGCGCAATTCGTCCGGATCACCCCTCAGCTTCCATCCCTCTTCGCGCCAATCCGAGCGCTCCTCGACCGCAACGATGTTCATCATGCTTTGATCGCGCAAAGGATAGGTCACGACATGCCGACCCGGCCCCATGGTCAGGGATGCCGCCACCACGTCTGAATCTGGTCGCCAGGGAATGGTTGCGCGCCAGGCGACCTGGTGCGTAAACGCGGGAGTTTCGGGCCCGTTCAGGGCCGGGCGAATCGCGCTTCGACCACCGTCGGCGGCAATGACACATTCGGCGCGCAGCCGCTCGCCGCTCGCCAACAGGATTTCAGCTTCGTTGGAGTGTTTTTGCACGTTGGAAACTTTGGCCCCCAGGCGGACATCCACACCGGCCTTGCGGGCCGCAGAATGCAGCAGATTCAACAAGTCGGCACGGTGAAAATAAATGGTCGGACCAGCCGACGGCCCAGGCAGTCGGCTGACAACGCGCCCTTTGCGGTAATCACGGACGATCGTACCATGGGATTTCTGACCGACAGACAGATCCGCCACCCCAAGCGCGCGCAACACACACATCCCGTTTTCACTGATCTGCAGACCTGCGCCGACCTCGGTCAGTGCCGGGGCTTGCTCCAGCAGGGTGACCTGCGCCCCGTGTTGCCGCAGCGCCAACGCAGACGCCAAGCCACCGATGCCACCGCCAATAACGCAGAAATTCAACCGATTGATCTTCATGCCCTACCGCTTAACGCAAAAACGCCAGAGCCACAGGCCCCAGCGTTCGAAATTCTCAAGTTGCACCCGGCGATCAATCGTCGCGGTGGACTTTTTCGCGGCGCTCGTGGCGCTCTTGCGCCTCAAGCGTCATGGTTGCAATCGGACGTGCATCAAGACGTTTCAGCGAAATCGGATCGCCGGTCTTTTCGCAATACCCGTATTCACTTTCTTCGATCCGACGCAGGGCTGCGTCGATTTTGGCGACCAGCTTGCGTTGACGATCGCGTGTCCGCAGTTCCAAAGCGCGATCTGTTTCCTCGCTCGCTCGGTCTGCGACATCCGGGATGTTTCGGGTGTTGTCCTGCAGCCCTTCGATCGTGTCGCGGCTGCCCGCCAAAAGTTCATTCTTCCAATCCAACAGCTTGCGGCGGAAATACTCAAGCTGACGGTCATTCATGAAAGGTTCATCTTCGGCCGGGCGGTAATCCTCCGGCAGAAAAACTTCCTGTTTCATATTTGCTCCCTCGGTATGGCCAGAAACGTCGGTCGCGGTTGTTTCACCTGACATTTGGCACCCCCTTCTGCGCAGCATTTAGCCGACGAGCGTGGGATTGTCACTACACAAACTTTGCTTCAGCACGCCCAAGCGCTGTTTTGTCTAAATATGAGACAAACAACAACAAAACCCTATTTTTCTATGAAATTTAGCGGGCCTTTTTGAGGCAGGCGTTAATCAGCAGGACACATTCCCGCACGCGAATCAACCAAAAGGGCTTGGAGTTCTTACTAAAATCGCCTCAACCGACGCATGGACGCGGGTTGTCAAAATCGTTGGCCGTCTGTAACCCGGAAAACACAACCAGCCCACGGATCACGAAAAACCATACGAGAGGCCCATGACAGCACGCTTTCAAGGTACAGCCGAATATGTCGCCACTGACGATCTGACAATTGCCGTGAACGCCGCCGTCACACTCGAGCGTCCATTGCTGGTCAAGGGCGAACCCGGCACTGGCAAGACAGAGCTTGCCAAACAGGTGGCGGGCGCGCTGGGGCTGAGGATGATTGAGTGGAACGTGAAATCCACCACCCGCGCGCAGCAGGGCCTGTATGAATATGATGCGGTCAGCCGTTTGCGGGACAGCCAGCTGGGTGAGGAACGTGTTCATGACGTGTCGAACTACATCCGCAAAGGCAAGCTGTGGCAGGCCTTCGAGGCCGACGAAAAGGTTGTTCTGCTGATCGATGAGATCGACAAGGCGGATATCGAGTTTCCCAACGACCTTCTGCAGGAACTCGACAAGATGGAGTTCCATGTTTACGAGACAGGGGCAACGATCCGGGCCAAGAACCGCCCTATCGTTATCATCACCTCGAACAATGAAAAAGAATTGCCGGACGCGTTCCTGCGCCGCTGTTTCTTTCACTACATCCGCTTTCCGGATGAGGCTACGATGCGTCGAATCGTCGAAGTACATCATCCTGGCATCAAGGAGGCGCTGCTGACCACAGCCCTGACCCAGTTCTATGAAATCCGCGACACGCAGGGGCTGAAGAAAAAGCCATCGACATCCGAGGTGCTGGACTGGCTGAAACTGCTGCTGGCCGAAGACCTGAGTGCCGAAGACCTCAAGCGTGGCGGTACCGACGCGCTGCCGAAACTGCACGGTGCGTTGCTGAAGAATGAACAGGATGTGCATTTGTTCGAACGTCTGGCCTTCTTGGCACGCGGCAAGCGATAGCCGGCAGGTAAAGGGACGGTGATCATGGCTTGCCTTGGGACGACCCGAATGTCAGCATCGGCCTATCTGGCGAGACAAAGCTTCGCCCCCACAGAACTGGATGTATCGCTTGGCTAACGCACTGACAATCCGCACCCTGCGTGCCGAGGACAAAAGCCAATGGGCCGACATGTGGAGGGATTATCTGGCATTTTACGAAACGGCCCTGCCCGATGACATATACGAAACAACCTTTTGCAGACTGCTGGGCGACGACCCGCAGGATTTTTCCTGTTTCGTTGCCGAGCAGAATGGCGCTCTGGTCGGACTGACACATTACCTGTTTCATCGTCATGCCTGGAAGGTGGAAAAAGTCTGCTACTTGCAGGACCTATTCGCACGACCCGAGGCAAGGGGTTCCGGCGTTGGGCGGGCCTTGATCCAAGCAGTCTATGATGAGGCCGATCGTCAGGGCGCGCCATCGGTTTATTGGCTGACCCAGGAGTTCAACCATACTGCGCGGCAATTGTATGATCGCATCGGAACACTGACACCGTTCATCAAGTACGCCCGCTCATGAAGCGATTGAGTGCCCTTTTTCTGGCACTGGTTGTTTCTGGCTGCGCGACGGTTGAAACAATCGAGCTTCCCGGTCAGGTCCAGTCCATCGAAGCGACTTTGCCGCCTGCCAAATCTTTTTCGACTGCGCATCCCTCGCCGCCCGCTCGGTCCAACAAAAACATCGCCTCTGACTTCTTGTCCTTGCATTTCGAGCTGGAAAGCGGGGCCGCCCTGCCCGTTTTCACGCGATTTGAGACCCCGGTCACAGTCCGTCTGACCGGATCACCGACCGCAAGCATGCAGCAGGACCTGACCCGGTTGCTCAATCGCCTACGGCGCGAGGCCGGGATCAATATCCGGCAGGTCAACGAGGGTCAGGCCAATATCACCATCGAAGCCGTCAGCCAGAAAGACATTCTGCGCATTCTGCCCAACGCGGCGTGTTTTGTGGTCCCCAACTCGTCCAGCCTTGAAGAGTATCGACGTGACCGTCGAAAGATCAAAAGCAGTTGGACCGAGCTTCGAAAACGCGAACGGCTTGGGATTTTCATCCCATACGACGTCAGTCCGCAGGAAATACGTGATTGTCTGCATGAAGAACTGGCACAGGCCCTTGGTCCGCTGAACGACCTCTACCATCTGCCGGATTCGGTGTTCAACGACGACAACATTCATACTGTTCTGACCGGATTCGATATGCTGATCCTGCGGGCTGCTTATGCGCCAGAACTGCGCACCGGCATGACCCGAGATCAGGTCGCCGCTGTCATTCCAGGAGTTCTTGGCAGGCTGAACCCGCGAGGGGACAGAGTGGCCGTTCAACCCTTCACGGATACGCCGCGCGAGTGGATTGACGCGATTCAGAAATCACTGGGGCCCGGGTCGGGTTCGCCCAGACAGATGCGCGCAGCGCGAAAAGCGGCACGGATCGGTCAGCAACAGGGTTGGACAGATCACCGCCGCGCCTATCCCCATTATCTGATGGGCAGGATGGAACAATTCCGAGACCCCAACGAAGCCCAGCGCCAGTTTCAGATTGCGCAACAGTTCCTGAAGGCCACGCCCGGAACAGACGTGCATCAGGCCTATGTAACGACTCAAACCGCAGCGTTTGCGCTGGCACAGGATAAGGGGCCCAGTGTTCTGCCTGAACTGGACAGGGCCATCGATGTCATGACCCGAGCTGAAAATGCCTCTTTGCTGGCCACATTGTTGTTGCTGAAATCAGAGGCACTGAGACAGGCGGGACAGATCCAGAAGGCACGCGCCGTCAGGCTGGACAGCCTGGGATGGGCGCGGTACGGGTTTGGTTCGGATCTGGTGGCCCAGTCGTTGTCGCAGGATGGTGGCCGAAGAAACGCCGATAGCACGAAAGACGGATGACACACATATGTTGGTAGTTCTGGGAATGGCGGCACTGGGTGCAACCTTGGGCGCCCTGACCGCGAAAAAGCGCAGCGGCAATCGGGCCGATATGGCGCAATATGCAGCCGGGTACGGCATTGCCTTTGCGCTGGTGGGTCTGGCGATCTCGTTGGTTCTGGTGCGTTTGGTGGCCTGACGCGATGTTCCTGCCCTTTTTCGAAAACCTTCGCAAAGCTGGCATCCCGGTATCGCTTCGGGAGTATCTGACTTTTCTGGAAGGCATGAAAAAGGGTCTCGCCACCTATGATGTCGAGGCGTTCTACTATCTCGCCCGCGTTTCGATGGTGAAGGACGAACGCAACATCGACAAGTTCGACCGCGCCTTTGCCGCCAGTTTCGAAGGGCTGAACGAAATCAGTTTCGATCAAGTTCTGGAGGCCGTCGATATCCCCGGTGATTGGTTGGCCAAACTGGCCGAAAAACACCTGTCGGATGAAGAAAAAGCCGAGATCGAAGCGCTTGGCGGGTTCGACAAGCTGATGGAAACACTGCGCGAACGCCTCAAGGAACAACAAGGCCGTCATCAGGGCGGAAACAAGTGGATCGGCACAGCCGGAACTTCTCCATTCGGGGCCTATGGATACAACCCCGAAGGGGTCCGCATCGGTCAGAAGGAAAGCCGCCACCAGCGCGCGGTCAAAGTCTGGGACAAACGGGAATTCAGGAATCTGGACGACACGGTTGAACTGGGCACGCGCAACATCAAAGTTGCTTTGAAACGCCTGCGCCGCTGGGCGCGCGAAGGCGCTGCCGAGGAACTGGATCTGGATGGCACCATACGCGCCACCGCCGAACATGGCTATCTGGATGTCAAAACCCGCCCCGAACGCCACAACGCAGTCAAGGTACTGCTGTTTCTGGATGTCGGCGGATCAATGGACCCGCATATCAAGGTGGTCGAGGAATTGTTCTCAGCCGCGCGAACCGAGTTCAAGCATCTCGAATACTACTATTTCCACAATTGCCTCTATGAAGGTGTCTGGCGCGACAACCGCCGCCGGTGGGATCAGCAGACCCCGACCCACGAGGTTCTTCGCACCTATGGCAGTGACTATAAGTGCATCTTCGTCGGCGACGCCTCGATGAGCCCCTATGAGATCGCCTATCCCGGCGGCGCAAACGAGCATTGGAACGCAGAGACCGGTCAGGTCTGGCTGCAACGCGCGCGGGATCAATGGGCATCGAACCTGTGGATCAACCCTGTGCCCGAGAAGTACTGGGAATACACCCATTCCATCGGCATGATCCGTGAAATCTTTGAAGATCGCATGGTGCCAATGACTCTGGCCGGACTGGAACAGGGCATGAGGGAACTGACTCGGTAGCCAAGTTAAGGCTTCAAGCTGCGCCCGGTTGTGTCCAAAACAAAAACAAACACCTCAAATACCCCCCACACAATGTTTACAAATAGCACACAAAAGGCTTCATAAGACTCGTCGAATTCCCATCTCGTGATAAGGTGCAAGCGCGTTAAAGCTGGGGGGAGAGATGGCCAGCCACAATTTGCGAAATCTTCTTGCGTCTGTGGCAACCGCCACATCACTGAGTGTTGCTGTCGCAGCGGCAGCGACTTTTGCGCTCGCGCCGGATGCAGCTTTCGCAAAGAACGAAAATGGAAATGGCAAAGGGAATTCCGGAAAAGCCGACAATGGCAAGAGCAATGGATCCAATGGATCCAATGGAAAAGGGAATTCCTCAAAGGGCTCCCAGGCCAACGGTGGTGGAAAAAACAACTCCAAGGGCAAAGCGTCAGCTTCGCAGAAAAGCGCCGGATCCAAAAAGCAACACGCTGCAAAAGCAAAAAAGTCTAATACTGGCACCGGCGGAAACCAAAAAGTCCGGCGTGTCTCGGTTGGTGAATTTGGACGAGAGTTCAAGAAGGATGTCCAACAGCTTTTCGGGAAACAGCCAGCGAAGAAGTCCGCCAATAAACCTGCAAAGAAAACTCGTACATACAAGACTGTTTCGGTCAAACCGATCGAACGCTCGTTACGCCCGGTAGCCCGGCATGACGACACTCCTGGTTTGGATGGCCGCAAGAAACACCGCTACCGTGACCAGCTGGCAGCAGCGATCACCGATCCTAATGGCTCGGATAAACTGCGCAATCTGAACGCGTCGAAAGCGGCCTCCCCGGCATTTCGGAACGCTGCGGCCAACAGCAATGTTGGAAAGATCGCCGCTTATCAGGCCGCTGCAGCGGAGTATTACGACCTGCGCGGTCAGCTCTATGATACACGACGCGACTTGCGGGGTCTGAACGAAAGGTACGACGGGCGAAGCAGTGAACAGATTGCCGATGACATTGCAGCGCTTGATCCGTCGGATCCGGAATACGACAGAAAACGTGAAGCATTGGAATCCGAACTACGGGACGCTGAAACATATGAAGAAACCCGCGACGGTTTGCGCGCCGATCTGAAAGATCTTGGGCACCAGACAAAGGATGCCCTGGAAGAAGCAGAAGACGCTTTCTTTGACGCCTCTAAGGGGCGCTCTCTGACAAAGGACGTGTTGGGCGATTATCATGACAATCTTGGGCTTCCGCAACCAAAGAGCCACCCGAAAGACGAAGTGACTGTACAACCAGTGCCTTACGATCCGACCTATCACCGGTATTCCGAGACTCTTCAATACCGCTCCAAGGATACCAATTTCCGCCTTCGCTACGACGCGTTGCACCATGACGGCAAGAAGCACCGATACAAGGACCCGCTGGCAGCCGCGATCACCGATCCCAATGGTTCGAACAAGCTGCGCAATCTGAACGCGTCGAAAGCGGCCACCCCGGCCTTCCTGAACGCTGCCGCAAATAGCAATGTCGGAAAGATCGCCGCTTATCAGGCTGCCGCAGCGGAGTATTACGACCTGCGTGATCAGTTACACGATGCACGGAGGGGCTTAAGGGATCTGAACGAAAGCTATGACGGCCGGAGCAGTGACCAGATCGCCGATGATATTGCTGCGCTTGATCCCGGAGACCCAGGCTACAATGACAAACTCGATGCCTTGGAAAGCGAACTGCAAGACGCACAGACCTTTGAGGAGGCACAAGGCGAACTCCGTGCCGATGTCAGAGATTTGAGAACGGACAGCCTGGTGGCGCAAAAAGAAGCTGAGCACGCGTTTTTTGATGCGTCCAAAGGGTCCACACTTACGGCTGGAACTTTGGCTGACCTACATGAAAATCTGGAGCTTCCTGCGCCCGGAAAACAATAGCAGCATCAGCGGTTTCTGGTGCTTTTTAAAGTGGCCAACAAAACCCGACACATGAAGCCTTGCGAACCTGCAGCCCGGACTACATGTGCATCTTCGTCGGCGACGTCTCAATAAGCTGCTATGAGACCACCTACCCCGGCGGCGCAAATGAGCATTGGAATGCAGAGGCCGGGCTGGTCTGGAACAGGGTATGAAGGAGCTGACCTGTTGAGGTCTGCCCCTGAATTTATCCGGAAACTGCCTGAATCCCAAGAAACAGTACCGCCGCCAGCATCGCTGCGGCGGGAACCGTGATAACCCACGCAGCAATGATGGTCAGGAAATGGGACCGGCGAACCAGTTTACGGCGACGGCGCTCCTCCGGTGCGAGACGGGGGCGCTCGGGAACAGTCAGGCTGGCCCGTTTCAGCCTTCGCTCTGCATCCCATTCACGAAAGAACCCGACCCCGAACACTGCACCAACCGCGATATGTGTCGAGCTGACAGGCAGACCTAGCCAGCTTGCGACGATCACCGTGATTGCAGCCGAAAGCGCGACGCAATAGGCCCGCATCGGGTTGAGCTTGGTGATTTGGCTGCCAACCATCCGGATCAGTTTCGGGCCGAACAGGAACAGGCCGAACGAAATGCCGAATGCACCAATGATCATAACCCAAAACGGGATGCTGACCGCCTGAGTAAAATCGCCAGAGGCAGAAGCCTGCACAATCGCGGCCAACGGCCCCACCGCGTTGGCAACGTCATTTGCGCCATGCGCAAAGCTCAGCAACGCGGCTGAAACGATCAGTGGAATTCCAAACAGAATTTTCAGCGATTTGTTGCGGTTCTCAAGTCCCTCAGACTGGCGGCGGATAATCGGGATCATCACGGCCCAGATCAACCCGCCACAGACCGCACCGATCAGTAACGCCGACGCGAGATCAATTTTGATGATTTTCTTGAGGCCCTTGAGTGCCAGGTAAGATGCAAACGCGCCCCCCATGATCCCAACCAGCATCGGCACCCACTTGCGGGCCGCGGCGATCTTGTCTTCCTGATAGATGATCCTGGCCTTGATGAACCACAAGAAGCCAGCTGCGACCAGGCCCCCCAGAACTGGCGAGATTACCCAACTGGCTGCGATTTTGCTCATGGTGCCCCAGCTTACGGCCCCGAACCCGGCAGCGGCGATCCCTGCCCCCATGACACCGCCCACAACCGAATGCGTGGTGGAAACCGGAGCGCCGATCCATGTCGCCAGATTGACCCAAAGCGCAGAGGAAAGCAGCGCCGCCATCATCGCCCATATGAATACATCCGCCGTTCCCATGCTTTCCGGCGCGATGATCCCTTTGGCAATGGTCGATACGACATCGCCCCCGGCGATGAGCGCTCCGGCACTTTCAAAAATAACGGCAATCACGATGGCTCCGCCCATGGTAAGCGCATTCGCCCCCACGGCAGGTCCCATATTGTTGGCGACGTCGTTGGCGCCGATATTCAGCGCCATATAGGCCCCGAACATCGCCGCGATCACGACGACAAGCGTGTTGCTGCCCTGACCGAACAGGAAAGCAGCCAAGAGACCCGCGATGACAATGAATGCAATGGCGATACCTGATCCCACAAAAGGTCGCCCAGCCTGAGCGGTCGCCAATTCTAGGCGTGAAAAGCGACGCAGGTCCCGGTCGAGCGTTTCCAGGTGACGCGCTTCATGGTTCTTGTCGGTCATGGGTCCCCCATCGATAGCGCCCCGTGGGTTAAGTGGGATCGATGCATTAATCAATAGTTCATATCAGGAAATCACAACTTATCGAAAGTTGCGCCGGTTTCGTCGCCCGAACATGCGGGTCGCGACAAACATCCCGCAGGTGTGACTTGCGCAATGCCAATGTTCGGACCATATCTTTAACATGCTCCGATTGACCCCGATCCTTTTGGCAATTGGCTACGCCATCGTGATGTACCGGATTTCCGTCTGGCGCACGCATCGTGAGTTGGACGCAAAGTCGACCGAACTGGCCGATCCGGCGCTTAAACGGATGACGGACCGGCTGGCGGCAGCTTTGGGCATCGATCGGGTGCCGGTTTACATCTATGAGATCGATCCGGTGAATGGGCTGGCTGCTCCGGATGGTCGAATTTTCATCACGCGCGGGTTTTACCGAAAATTCCGCAACGGAGAAGTTTCTGCCGAGGAGATGGCCAGCGTGATCGCACATGAGCTGGGTCACGTCGCCCTGGGTCATGCGCGGCGGCGAATGATTGATTTCTCGGGCCAGAACGCAATGCGGACGGCTTTGATACTGGTGTTGAACCGTTTCATTCCTTTCATCGGCGCGATGATCGCCAATGCGTTGACTGCCCTTTTGGCCTCGCGCCTGTCGCGAGGGGATGAGTATGAGGCGGATGAATATGCCGCGGCTTTGCTGACCAAGGCCGGCATCGGGATCGGACCTCAGAAGTCACTTTTTCACAAGCTGGAAGACCTGACGCAGCAAAGGGCGGGTGTTGTGCCGGCCTGGTTGATGAGCCATCCGAAAACAGACGAACGAATTGCAGCGCTTGAGAAACTTGAGCAGCGTTGGGCGCGTGGCTGAGGCCGCGCAGCAAGAGGCCAGCCTCTCGCGCTCTCCGGGATATTTTCAGCCAGATGAAGCTGGGTCCCGCTCAGGCGCTCAGGGCTTTGCCCAGACGTGGCAGCCGGGCTTTTTTCATCAGTGCCCGCAGGGTCCATTGATCACCTGAGAGGCGGCTGGCCTCGGCAAGGACCTGAGCCGCGAGCGTGTTCATACCCTTTGGATCAGCTTGCCAGAAACCATGCAGCAGGCTGTCGGGATCTCTGCGGACCAGGCCTTCTTCCGCCAATATGTCTTTGGGAAAATCCTTGGCGTTCACCGTGACGATCATATCGGCGGACGCGGCGATCGCCGTCGCCAGCACGTGGATATCGGCGGCATCCGGCAGCCAAAGACGGTCGTGCAGGCCTTCATTCGCAGTCCGCTCGGCCTTGGGCCAGCCGGCTTGTGTCAGCGCGATTTCGGCGCGGGCTTGCACCTCGCCCGTTGGGCCAAGCTTGCGCGCGGCGCGCGCCCATTCTTCGAGGATGCGCGCGGACCAGATCGGAGTGAAATGGCCCAGGCGGGCAGCGCCCAAGAGCATCTCGCGCATCACGGTGGGATAGATGACGCAGGTGTCGAGCACGGCTTTCATAGGCGATAGAACACCGCTTTGAGATAGCCGCTTTCCGCCAGTTGCGGCAATTGCGGGTGATCGGGGCCTGCAAAGCCGGTGTGGATCAGTTGGGCTTGGCGCCCGGCGCGGCCAATCCCACGGGAGGACGCATCACGAAAACGGCCTAGATCAGCGGCGTGCGAACACGAACACAGGCCCAGGTAACCACCGGGTTTGACCAGAGGTGCCGCCAGTCTTGCGATACGTTCATACGCGCGCAGACCCGCATCCAGCGCCTGCTTGGAAGGCGCAAAGGCGGGTGGATCGCAGACCACCACGTCAAATTGCGCACCTTCTTCGCCCAACTGGGCCAGCACGTCGAACGCGTCGCCTTGTCGGGTCTGTAACTTATCAGCAAGGTTCGACGCTTTGGCCCCTTTTTTCGCTAGGTCGAGCGCGGCGGCTGAGCCATCAACGGACAATGCCTGCACCGCACCGCCTGCAAGCATCGCCAGACCGAAGCCGCCCACATGGCTGAACACGTCCAATACCTGCGCATCGGGATGAACCAGGCGCGCGGCAAAGGCGTGGTTGGGGCGCTGGTCATAAAACAGCCCGGTTTTCTGACCGCCTGTCAGATCCGCCATGTAGGTGGCGCCATTCATCGGCACCGGCAGGGGCGCATCAGGCGCGGTTCCGCGCAAAGTTTGATTGACGTCGTCCAGCCCCTCCAGCCCGCGCGTGCGGCCAGAGGCGTTCTTCAGCACCGTAGTCACGCCTGTGACTTTGACCAGAGCTTCTGTCAGCAGGTCCAGGTGCGCCTCGGCCCAGGCCGCGTTCGGCTGAATGACACAGGCCTCGCCAAAGCGGTCGATGATAACGCCGGGCAAGCCATCCGCTTCTGCATGGATCAAGCGGTAATATGGGGCAGCAAACAGGCGCTCGCGCAGATCAACGGCATGCCGCAAACGGCTCTCGAACCACGCCGCGTCAAGCTGCGCTTCAATGTCACGATCCAGCACCCGGCACATGATCTTAGACTCGGGGTTGACTGCCACCAGCGCGATGGGCGCGCGTTTGTCGTCTTCGAGTACGGCCAAGGCGCCCGCTGGAATCTTGCGGGTGCGGCGGTCGGTGACAATGTCATTGGCGTAGACCCACGGGAAGCCATGGCGCAGGCCGCGCGCATTGGCTTTGGGTTTCAGGCGGATACGGGGGCGGTCGGCAGATTGGGTCATGGCGCCCTCATAGTCCTGAACGCGCCGGTGGGAAAGCCCTAGCGGTTACGGGATCGCCACCCGCCGCGGCGTTTCGGTGCCTGAGCCGTCTGAAGGCCTTCGGTCAGAACCTGCGTCATCGGGTGATCGGGGTTCTGCTCGGCATAGCCCGCGTGCAGTTCTGCCAGCGCTGTGTTCTGGTCGCAATCCGCAGGAACACTGAGTGCCCAATCCAGAAAGATGCTGCGGCATTCCGGCAAGGTTATGCCTTCGATTCGATAGGCTTCGCGGATCAGACCCTTATGGTCGTTGGGATCAGTGCTGCGCGCCATCTTCGTCTCCCTTGATCACACCCCCGATCAGATCGGCTGCGGTCGTATAACTCTCCAGCAAAGCCGCCTGTAGCGCCTCGACCTGTTCGAACCCGGTGGCCCGGCACAAAAAAGCAGTTCCGCCTTCGCCGATCTTGTCGGCTTCGATAGCCTTGCCCGAAAGCAGCCGCGCCGCGCATTGCACGGACCAGCATAAGTCATAGCAAGCTTTCAGAGATTGCGCCTGTGCGACATCCAGCAACCCGGCTGCGACGGCGCCATCCAGACCAGAGGACACATCACGCTGTGCGGACCCAGCCAGCAAGGCGCCGGTTTCGGCCATCAACTCGATATCCATCAATCGGCCGGGGCCGTTCTTGGCGTCCCATATGCCGGTGGGCGCCTTGGCCGCGGCCAGGCGCGACCGCATTTCGGCCACGTCGCGCAGCACTTTGCCCCGCTCTCGCGGGTGCGACAGAAACTCGGTGCGGAAGGCTTCGATTTCCTCGGCCAGCCCGGCATCCCCGGCAACAACATGCGCGCGGGTCAGGGCCAGATGCTCCCACACCCAGGCTTCGTTCTGCTGATAATTGACAAAGCTGGCCCAACTGGTCGCAACCGGCCCCTGATTGCCCGAAGGGCGCAGCCGCATATCGACCTCATACAAGCGTCCCTGCGACATCGGCGCGGACAGCGCTGTGATCAGGGCCTGCGTGAACCGCGCGTAGTAGGTGCGCGTGGCCAGAGGGCGCGGACCCTCAGACATGTCCTGATCCAAGGGATCGTAGATCACGATCATGTCCAGATCGGATTGCGAGTTGATCCGGCCCGCCCCCAGCGATCCCATCCCTAGCACGGCAGCGCCGCGCCCCGGTGCAGGGCCGTGTTTGCGGGCGAAATTCTCGGTAACATGCGGCAGGATGGCCGCGATGACCGATTGTGCCAGCTCGGCATATTGCTGACCCGCCTGCGCCCCGTCGATCAGGCCGCGCAGGTGATGCACACCAACCCGGAAATGCCATTCCTTGCACCAGCGCCGTGCAAGATCAAGCTGGGTTTCATAGTCTGTTTCTTCCGACAGAGCCTGCGTCAATTCCGCTTGCAACGCCTCTTGTCCCGGCCAATCCGCAAAGAAACTGCCCCCGATCACCGCGTCAAACACAGACGCGTTGCGCGACAGATGCGAGGCCAGAGCATGCGACGTGCCAACGATATCGGTTAACAGCTCGATCAGTTGCGGATTCGCCTCAAACAGCGAAAACAGCTGCACCCCGGCTGGCAGGCCTGCCAGAAACCCGTCCAAAGCCATCAGTGCTTCATCGGGCTTTGCGGTTTTGGCAAGACGCGACAGCAGATCGGGCCGCAGACGTTCAAAAATCCGCGCGCCGCGCTGGGACCTCAGCGCCGGGTATGTCGTCCAGCGGGCCAAAACGCTTTTGTCGAACTCCACATCCTGCACTTGGACCGGTGCCGCACCCGGTCCTGGGGCAAAGAATCCTTCGGTCAACTCATGCACTTCGGTCAGGCGATTTATCAGGTCTTGCGTCAACTCGGCACTGCTGATCCCCATCAGACAGGCAACCCGCTCGATCCCATCAGACGAACTCGGCACCTTGTGGGTCTGCGCGTCATGAATCATCTGGATGCGGTGTTCGACTTCGCGGTGCGCGCGGTAATGATCGGTCAGCTTATTGGCAACATCCTGCGGCACCCACCCTTTGGAGGCCAGCGCCGCCAGACCGGGAACGGTACCACGCACCCGCAGGTCAGCATCCCGGCCGCCCGCAATCAACTGACGGGTTTGTGTAAAGAACTCAATCTCGCGGATGCCGCCCTGTCCCAGTTTCATGTCGTGCCCGGGGATCGACAAGGACCCTCCGGTGCCTTTGTTTTCGCGGATGCGCAGACGCATGTCATGGGCGTCCTGAATGGCGGCAAAATCCAGATGGCGGCGCCAGACAAAGGGTCGCAGGCCGTCAAGGAAACGCTGCCCTGCGGACAGATCACCGGCACAGGGCCGTGCCTTGATATAAGCGGCACGCTCCCAGGTTCGGCCCAGGCTTTCATAATACCGTTCGGCGGCCTCCATCGCCATGCAAACCGGTGTCACGGCGGGATCGGGGCGCAGCCTCAGATCCGTGCGGAAAACATAGCCGTCCGCCGTCTTATCACTCAACGTCGCACAGAAGTTGCGCGTGGCCCGAACCATGCCCTGCCGGGCCTCGTAAAAGTCATCCGGATCAAAGCGCGTCTCGTCAAACAAAACGATCAGATCAATGTCCGAGCTGTAGTTCAGCTCATGCGCGCCCATCTTTCCCATCGCCAGGATGACCAACCCGGCTGCGGTTTCGACATCATCCTCGGTCATACCCGACAGCTTCTTGCGCCGGATCAGCGTTGCGATCTCGGCCTTGGCGGCAACATCGGCGGCCAGAGCGCCGAAATCGGTCAGGGCCGCAGTAACCTTCTCTAGTGGCCACGCACCTGCAATATCGGCCAACGCCGTAAGCAGGGCCATACGCCGCTTGGCCTGCCGCAATCCGGGCTTCAACTGATCCGGCAGCAGATCGCGCGCGGCGGTCATCACGTTATCCAGCGCCTGATCCGGGTGCATCAGAGCCTCGGGCAGCCAGCCCTTCTCTTGTTCGATCAAACTTTTCAGATAGGGGCTCGAACCGGCGGTGCCCGCCACCAATTCCCCCATCTCAGCCGGCAAATCTGGCATCAAGGCCCGCGCTTCATCCCCGAGGGATGGATCGAAAGCACGCGGAAGTCGTAAAATGTCAAGAGCGTCAGTCATACGCGCAAACTGCGCATCGCAGCGCGTAATCGTCAATGGGGCATTCTGATCAGGTTTTCTGAACCGGGGTGTCCTGACTGAAACTGTTGACCCAAACGTCGTTTCTGCGTTCCCACAACGACGAAATCAGCATCGCTTCGCGCGTTGTCGCACCCGGGCGCAGATAATCGGCACGATACGACAGCAATACGATATCCCGTGTCAGAACGCGCAATCTCGCGTCGCTCAGATCAAACGCGGCCATTGTCGGCGCATCCGCGAATTGCCCAACGTGGTCGTCACGATTGGCAAATCCCGTGGGATACACACCAAGAAAATCTGCGCTCAGCAAAGCCCGATCCGCGCTTGCATTACCGTCCACCAGCGCCATCCAGACCTGCTTTTCCAGGTCGAGTATTTCATTAAGCGCAGGTGCCGTCCTGTGTTCTGTCACTTCCATTCCCGCAACCTGCGACTGAAGATGTCCATCGTCAACCGAATTGTAAAATGTAAATCTTTTTCACATTGCCCCCTTGCAACCCCCATCAACGACCCCATCTAGACAATGTGAAAAGAATTTACATCAACCCTGGAGAGCTCAAATGACCGCACTGTCCGACCCCGCCGTCCCCGCGAATCCGGGATGGCTTTATCGAATTGAGGCCTGGCTGGATGACAAAGGCAAGGGGGCGTGGATCGCCGCCATGGTCCTTGGTTTCATCTTCTTCTGGCCAGTTGGCCTGGCCCTTCTGGCTTACATGATCTGGAGCAAACGCATGTTCAGCAAATCCTGCAGCCGCCGCAAATCCTGGCACAGCCACATGAGCGCGATGAAGCCGTCCGGCAACAGCGCATTTGACGCCTACAAATCAGATACTCTGGCCCGCCTTGAACGCGAACAACAGGACTTCGAGGCGTTCCTGCGCCGCCTGCGCGATGCCAAGGACAAGGCCGAATTCGACGAGTTCATGGACGAACGCGCCCGCGAGAACCATGAAGACGACGGTAAGGCCACGCCTGCCTGATTGACCTTGCCCTGTCCCGGCATTCCGGGTCAGGGTACCCTGACCCACTTTTTCGGACCTGACGAATGAACCACCTGCCTGACCCGGATACCCAACCCGATTTCTACCGCTCGGTGACGAGCAAACGCTTTGTCGCGTGGTTGTTTGATGTCGCCTTCATCTCGCTGCTCTGCACGGTGGCGATTCTATTGAGCGCAGGCCTCGGTCTGTTTTTTCTGGCGGCGATCTATGCCGTGATCAGCTTTGTCTATCGCGTTGTAACCATAACCAACGGCTCGGCCACACTGGGCATGCGGTTCATGGGAATCGAATTGCGCGACGCATTCGGAGAGCGGATGGATATGGGCAAGGCCATCGCCCACACTGCCGGTTATTTCGTCAGCATGGCGGTCGCAGTGATTCAGATCATCTCGGTGATCATGATGCTGACCAGCGCCCGCGGCCAGGGACTAACCGACAGTTTTCTGGGCACGGTCATGATCAATCGACGGGCCTGAGGCCCGGTTGCGTGAAACACTTGGCGGCCTCGGGAACGGTTGCTATCATCCCACCCGAGGCTACCTGGGAACTTCATGCGACACACGCTGCCAATTGCGCCACAATTCTATGTCACGGCCCCGCAACCCTGCCCTTATCTCGACGGCAGGATGGAGCGTAAGCTGTTCACCGCACTACAGGGCGAAGGCGCGGAACAGTTGAACAATTCCCTGTCGCAGCAGGGATTTCGCCGGTCACAAAATGTACTCTATCGCCCCTCTTGCACCGATTGCGCGGCCTGTCTGTCAGCCCGGATCGACGTTTCGGCGTTCCGCGCAACAAAGAGCCAGAAACGCGCGATAAAACGCAACGGATACCTAGAACGTCGCGCGACTTCGCCCTGGGCAACGGACGAGCAATACGAACTGTTCCGCCGCTATCTTGACACCCGGCACGCCGATGGCGGCATGGCTGATATGGACGTGTTCGAATTTGCGGCGATGATCGAAGAAACTCCGATCCGAAGCCGCGTGGTGGAATATGCAGATCCGGAGACCGGAGACCTGATCGCTGTCAGCCTGACCGATGTGCTCGATGATGGGCTGAGCATGGTTTATTCCTTCTACGATCCGAACCAGCCTCAGAATTCTCTGGGCACCTATATGATCCTGGATCACATTGACATCGCGTGCGAAGCTGGCCTGCCCTATATCTACCTGGGCTACTGGGTCCCCGGCAGCCCCAAGATGGGCTACAAGGCAAAATTCTCTGGGCTGGAGGCTTATATTCAGGGCGAATGGCAAAAGATCAAAGATCCGAACGCCTTCTGCGGTTCATCCCCGCATCCCCTTTCCACCGCTCCGATTGCCGAGCAAGTGGCCAATATTCAGCTTCCGGACCGCCACCCGACCAAGGGTTGACCATCCCATGAAACAGAACCTGCATGCCGTCACACTCGTGGTGCCGGATTACGATGACGCAATAGCGTTTTATACGGAGCGACTTGGTTTCCAGCTTTTGAAAGACATCGATCTGGGAGACGGAAAACGCTGGGTCTTGATCACGCCACCGGGCTCAGACGGCAGTGCCCTTCTTCTGGCCAAAGCCGACGGACCCGAACAGCGCGCCGCCATCGGCAACCAGACAGGAGGCCGCGTGGGTTTCTTCCTGCAAACCGAAGATTTCCAACGCGACTACACACAAATGCGTGCCAACGGGGTCCAATTCGAAGAAGCCCCCCGCATTGAGCCCTACGGCAGTGTCGTCGTCTGGCGCGATCCCTTTGGCAACCGTTGGGACCTGATCCAATTCGCCTGATCCGCCTCTTCATCTGGCAACACATACATCGGGAATGAATTGGCCGCAGGCCAGAAGGGGCTGGCCCCTTCCCTGATGCCAAAAAAGAAAAGGGGGCTCTCAAGCCCCCTTTGCATTTGATTTAGTCTGATCAGTTCGGGATCAGATCAGGCACGATTGTGACAATTGTCGGGAAGAACCACAGAATCGCGATTCCGACGACCTGGATCAGGACAAACGGTATGATGCCGCGATAGATATGTCCCGTCGTCACCTCTTTTGGCGCCACGCCTCGCAAGTAGAACAAAGCGAACCCGAACGGTGGCGTCAGGAATGACGTTTGCAGGTTCACCGCCACCATGATCGTCACCCATTTCGGATCGAATGACCCGCCATAGATCACCGGGCCCACGATTGGGATCACGATGTAGATGATCTCGAGGAAATCCAGCACGAAGCCCAAAATGAACAGCACCAGCATCACGATCAGGAAGACCGTGAACTCATTGTCAAAACTCTTCAGGAATTGCTGGATATAGTGTTCCCCTCCGAATGAAATCACCACGAGGTTCAGCAATTGCGATCCGATCAGGATGGTAAACACCATCGAGGTCACTTTGGCCGTCTCGCGTACCACCGGTGTCAAAACGCCACTGGAATACAGCACCCAGCACCCGAACAGCAGCCCGAACAGGGCATACAGGTATGACGCATAGGCAATGATGAACGCGATCCAGGTTTCAACCGTCACATTACCCTGATTGATGCGCAGATCGAAGTTGACCCCCATCAGCAACGCGATCATCACGGCAAAAGTCGACCAGATGATCACTTTGCCTGACCGGCCCTGATCCTGCAGCTTGCGATAAGCCGCCAGCATAATCGCGCCACCCGCACCCAGCGCAGCCGCCGGTGTCGGGTTGGTCACGCCACCCAGGATCGAACCCAGCACGGCAATGATCAGAACCAGCGGCGGGAAGACCACGCGGATCAGATCATTGGTGGCACAGCGCGCCGCAGCTTCCTTGCAGCCATACATGGTCAGCGCAAATGGCAAGGCGAGCAGCAGGAACGTCGCACCCGAAGATGTAATGGGCGAGATCAGCAGTATATCGACCAGCACCATCAGAAGCAAACCAATCGCACCCAGGATCAACGGCTGCGGCGCGCGCGACGGTGCGATCCCACGGCCCAGAACCAGGGTCAGACCCAACAGTAGGACGACAACGGCCACACCTGTTCCAATCGGTGCTGCTTCTGCGATCCTTTCCTGCTGGGCTGCTGCCAGTTCTTCCTCGGTCAAGCGCTGCGATTCCGCTGCACCACCTGCCGCGTCAATGGCTTCCTGCTCGGCCACGGCCTGATCCCATGCGGACTGACCGTGCAAATCGATCATTGCTACCTTGCATTCTTCCGACACGTTGGTGCGCAAGGACGCCCCCTGCCCGATATCCGAGAAGGCCGAGACCGAGATGTTCTGGCTGCCGATCACGCCGACATTGCCTAGCAATACAGCCCCGACAATCAACGCAACAGGTGCGCCCAGAAGCCAGGTCAGACCTTCAGACCGGGTGATCGGCTCACCGGAGCCACCCGACATTGCAACTGCAGGTGCCTTGTGTGGATTCAGCAGCGCATAACCAAACGCATACAGAGCATAGAGCAGCGCCAATAGGATCCCCGGCAAAAGCGCCGCCTGGAACAACGTCCCGACCGACACAACCGCAGGCTCCCCCAGATAGGTCAGCGCGTCGGTACACCCTGCCTCAACAGCCCGCGTCTCCTGCGCTGTCGAGTACAGATCGCCCGCCAGTGTACCCAGCAGAACGATCACGATCGACGGTGGAATGATCTGTCCCAGCGTGCCCGAAGCCGCGATCACGCCAGTTGCGAGTTCTGGCGAATAATTGTTCCGCAACATGGTTGGCAGAGCCAGCAAGCCCATGGTCACAACCGTTGCCCCAACGATACCGGTTGAAGCAGCCAAGAACGCGCCCACAACCACGATGGACACGGCCAGACCACCCGGAAGCGGTCCAAAGACGCGCGCCATCGTCGTCAGCAGATCGTTGGCAATCTTCGAGCGTTCCAATGTGATACCCATCAGAACGAACATCAACACGGCCAACAGGGTCTCGATAGACTGCCCTGCCAGTACGCGCTCGTTCATGCGGTTCACGATGAAAGAAACGTTGCGGTCCAGCGCAGTTTCCCAGCCAGAGACAAAGACCGGCTCGGCTATCCTTGGTAAGTCCGGGTATCGGAATACCGAAATGACATCAGGTTTTACCCCGGAACTTACAATATCCCGATAGGCTTGCGAGCCTGTGTCGATTGCCTGGTGGATCAACAGCCCGGCACTGTCGAGCGCCGCGATGATCCCAAAGGAAATCACTCCGGCGCCGCCGATTGCAAAGGCCACCGGGAACCCGGAAAGGATGCCCCCAAAGAGGCAGAAGAATACAATAATGAGGCCTATCTCGACGCCATCAAGTCCGAATAACATAGTCTGGGTCTCCGTCCCTAATGTGCGCCTTCGTAGGCTTCTTCACCCTCACCAAGGCTGTCCTTGTCGAGGTATTTTCCAACGCTGTCCGGCCCTTCCACGTATTCCAGATACGAACGGTACAGGAAAGCGATCGCGTGCAGGAACACCATGGCCGCAAAGGCCACCAGCAAGATCTTGAACAGGAAGTAGGCGTTGAATCCGTTTGGGCTGAACCCGATGGTTTCCACGTTCCAGCGCAACGCGCGGGACTTGGCCACCAGACGATCCAATGTGTCGCTGGCCGACGGCTTCGGCACGATCAGGTGCCGCCACATGAAGTACCAGCCGTACATCCAGGTCAGCACGGCCATTGGCATCATGAACAGCACCGCGCCGCACATATCCACCACGCGTTTGGCGCGGTGGCTGATGCCGGCGTAGATGAGGTCAACGCGCACATGGCCGCCCTGCACAAACGTGTAGGTACAGCACAGACAGACGACCATGGCGTTGTAAAGCTTCAGTTCTTCCGCAAACCAGCTGATATCCATCTGGAACGGAATACCCAGACCGAAGGACATGTCAGGGCGCGTAAACACTCGCTGCATGAAAACGATCACGATCTGCTGGACCACCATCAGAAGGCCCGCCCAGGCAAAGAACCGCCCGGTGGTGTTGGCGAACCCCTCAAGGCCTCGCACGATGGCCCACATGAAATTCCGGTAGTACAGCCCGATGGCCGTCAGAACCAGAAAGAACGTCAACACCACAAAGAAGAACTCGACAGAACCGCCGTAATAGACAAAGCGCATGATCGACGCCTTGTCAGACCAGTCCAGCCAGAGCTGCGGATGCGTGATGGCGTATCCGAAATTATAGAAAGCTTCGGCAATGTTCTGAATGAACCAGACCAGTCCATTCCACAGGGCGCCGAAGAACGAGATACCGTTTTCGTCCTGCATGTTGTCCCCAGGTCGTCTTCAGTTGCGCATGGATTATTGTTGCTTGCCCAAGTCTTCAAGCGCAACGGGAAAGGTTCCCCCGCCGCGCGGGGGAACCGGTTGTCCTTGGATCAGAAAGGCTTAGCCGCGAACACGGTCACGCTGAGCTGTGTAGACACCCGACGACAGGTTGTTCCAGGCAGACGAAGCAGCCATGGACGTCATGGCGCTGTCATGGATCTTCTTGAACAGCTCATCGCCCATGTTCTCGTCCAGAACTTCCTGGCTTGCCTGACCAAACGCGTCCCAGACACTGTCCGGGAATTCCAGAACCTTGACGCCACCGGCCTGCAGACGCTGCAGTGCTGCGCCATTGTTGGCGAGGAACTGCGCCAGGTTCCACTGGTGCGCTTCGGCGGCAGCGATCTCGATGATCTTCTGCTGCGCCGGGGTCAGTTCATTGAACACGTCGCGGTTGGTTGCCAGCGACAGACCTGCGCCCGGCTCGTGGAAGCCCGCAGTGTAGTAGGTCTTGGTGATTTCCTGGAAACCGGCCTTTTCGTCCGCCCATGGACCGATCCACTCGGTACCGTCGATCGCGCCGGACGACAGCGCCTGATACACTTCCGACCCCGGAATGTTCTGTACGGATGCGCCCAGTTTACCCAGTGCTTTGCCACCCAGGCCCGGCATGCGGAACTTCAGACCGTTGAAGTCTTCGGGGCTGTTGATCTCTTTCGAGTACCAGCCACCCGCCTGCGCACCGGTGTTACCGGCCAGGAAGGACTTCAGTCCAAAGATTTCGCCAAGTTCGTCATGCAGCTCCATACCGCCGTCATGATAGTACCAGTTCACCAGTTCCTGTGCCGTCATACCGAAAGGCACGGCCGTGAAGAACGCATAGCCCGGGTGCTGACCCACAAAGTAATAGTCGGCCGCGTGATACATGTCGGCCTGACCTGACGACACCGCGTCGAATACTTCGAACGCACCAACCAGTTCGCCTGCTGCCTTGATTTCAACATTCAGGCTGCCATCCGACATGGCATTGATGCTGTCGGCACAACGCTGCGCACTGTCAAACACACCCGCCAGACCACGACCCCACGAGGTCACCATGGTCAGAGTGCGCTGACCCTGCGCATAAGCCGGTGCCGCCAGTGCGGTCGCTGCAGCCGCCGAGCCGCCCAGCGCGGATTTTTTCAGAAATGAACGACGATCCATATGAGTGTTCCTCCCCTTCATAGTCACGGTCCGGCAAAACCGGACCTGTCGCATTCAGTGCGCGTCAGCCTAATGTGGCCGAAGTGAAAGGGAATACCTACTACTGCGTAGAGAATCGATTTCTTTGCTTTTTTCGACCAGAAATCGGGCGGTGAAGCCCGGCAATTACAATGATTATCGTTGTATTTGCCAGGCAAAGCCCAATCTTTTTGCATTTTCGCCGCTGCTTGCGTATCGATTCGTCCATGCAAAGACTCCGACATCTGGTCTCGCTGACCTATGCGCAGAAATTGTCACTGGTGGCAGCAATCCCGCTGGTGGTGGCCGTGGCGGCAATCGCTGTGCTTGTGGCATACGAGGCGCGCGCGACCGCCGAGCGTGAGATCAAGGCGCTGGAACGCAGTCTGATCGAAGCCAAGAAGGAAGAGTTGCGCAACTACGTGACACAGGCACGCAACGGGTTCGCGTACATCTATGGCCGGGCCGAGCCAGATGACGAGGTCGCAAAAAACCTCGTGTCCCAAATCCTTTCGGCAATGATCTACGGTCAGGATGGGTTCTTCTTTGTCTACGACTATAACGGCAACAATCTGGTCAGCCCGCGCCAGACGCAATTCATCAACCGAAACTGGGAAGGGCTGACTGACAGCGATGGTACCCCCATCGTCGATGAGTTCATCCGTCTCGCCCGCCAGGGGGCTGGTTGGCACAGCTTCATGTGGCAGAAGCCTTCGACCGGGGAAGAGGCACAGATGATCGCGTATGTCGTCGGGCTTCAGGACTGGCGCTGGGTTGTGGGCACCGGGGTTTTTATCGACGACATCGTTGCAACGGTGGCCAATGCAAGGGCCGAGGTCGAGGCCCGCGTTCAACGCACCTTCATGTATATCGGCGCGATCGTCGTGGCGGCAGTGCTCATCGTCTTTGCATCTGGCATGTTGCTGAACATCCGCGAACGGAGACTTGCGGACGCCAAGTTGAAGGAACTGACCCAGCGAGTCTTTGATGCCCAGGAAGAAGAACGAGGCCGGGTTGCCCGTGAATTGCATGACGGCATCAGCCAGATTCTGGTCGGTGTTCGTTACGCGCTGGACAACGCGCGGCGGCGCCTGTCCCGTGGCGATGACGCGGGCGCACGCGATCCACTGGACAAAGGGATTGACCATCTTGGCACCGCCATCACCGAGGTCCGCCGCATCAGTCGCGACCTGCGCCCCGGCGTGCTGGACGATCTGGGCCTCGGGCCTGCACTGAAAGCCCTGACCGACGATTTCCGGGACCGTACCGGGATCGAGACCGAATTCTCGACCGTGGTATTCCGCAACCGGCTGGATCAGGACAGCAAGATTGCACTGTATCGTATTGCCCAGGAAGCGCTGACCAATATCGAACGCCACTCGGGCGCCACACATGTTACGATAGACCTGCGCGGGCACAAGAAAGGTGCGACCATGCGGATCACCGACAATGGCCGGGGGTTGCGGACCGATCCGGGCACCCCCAGCACCGGGATCGGGTTGCGCAACATGCAAGAGCGCATCGAACAGCTTGACGGGTCCCTGCGCATTCTGTCATCACGCGGACCGCGTGGCGGCACTGTCATCGAAGTCAGCCTGCCGCTGAGCCACCTTCTGCCACCGCAGGAAGACGCAACTTCGAACCGAAAGGCCGGCACATGAGCGCCGAAAGCATCCGAGTTCTTATCGTCGACGACCATCCCATGGTGGCCGAGGGCATACAGTCCATCCTCGAAAGCTATGACGAGATCGAAGTGGTCGGTACGCTCGGCAGCGGACAGGCGGCAGTGGATCAGGCTGTTGATCTTGCCCCGGATGTGATCCTGATGGATTTGAACATGCCCGGCCTCGGCGGTCTCAGCGCCACGGAAATCATTCTGGAACGGCTGCCGGCAACGCGTGTCCTGATCCTTTCGATGCATGACAGTCCGGAATATATCTCGACCGCGCTCAGCCACGGTGCCAAAGGTTACGTGCTCAAGGATGTACCCACTGAAGAGATCAAGCAGGCCATTGATGCGGTGATGCGGGGTGAACAGTATCTGTGCACAGGCGCCAGCGGATCACTGAAGCCCAAAGGCGACAACGTTCGCGAAGCTCTGACCGGACGTGAACAGACCATTCTGCTGGAACTGGCGCAGGGCAAATCCAACAAGGAAGTTGCACAAACGCTGGATATTTCCGTGCGAACGGTCGAAACGCACCGCAAGAATATCAAGCGAAAACTCGGCATCTCTTCAACCGCCGGGCTTACACGCTACGCGTTGGAACACGGCGTACTGCAAGGTACTGGCGTCGGTTTCTGAATTTCGCGGGGCCGCAGCGCGCAGCGCTGCACGGCCCAACCAGAGGATACGCGCCGTAGGCGTGTTGACGATGGGCGGGAGCGCTACGCGCCGGGTTAGATACCCTCACCAAAAAAAACCAGTGTCCCGTCTTCGTCCAGAACGTGGAATTCACGCTGCTTGTACGGCTGGTTGAAGGGTGGCCGTACACGACCGTCGGGTAAGTCAGCCAACCCTTCACGCATGCTGTCATACAACCCGTCGATGTCTTCAACATCAATGTAGAATGACTGATCATCGCCCAGTGGCTTGCCGTCATCTCGGGGCGGGCACTCCAAAAGGCGGATCGCAACAGGACCACGTTTCAAAAAGGCATAATTGTCTTGCGTGAACCCACATGTGAACCCAAGGCGTTCGCAATAAAAGTCGATCTGGTCCTGCAGGGACGAGCACAACACAAATGGTGTTAGTTGCAAAATCTGAGGCATCTGAATCTCCGGGTAAGATACAGATGCATTCTACTAAGGCTGAACTTTCAATCCAGCAATTGATCTTTTCGCAGCCCCGCACGCTTGTAATGATACGGCAATACGCGGCCATACAACTGCTGCGTCCGTTCGACACCACCGCACATGCCTTCAGCCTCGACAAAGGAAAAGATGCCGACATAACGGCGGCGCTTGCCTCTGACAGGAGCGACCCGGTGCAGCGAATACCTTCCCTTGAAAATCTGCAAATCCCCCGGCTGTAACTCCAGCCGACGAACACGTGCCATGTTCCCATCAAGAACCGAGGCCACGAGTTCAAAGTTTTCATCCTCTGCCGAGCGCAGGTTGGGCGCGTATTCAAACGCACCGCCCACCTCTCCGTTTTGGATGGCCAGCGTCACGGTGTAGTTGTTGGTATCGAAATGCCAGGGAAAGCCCTGCCCTTCTTCCACGACATTGATGATCACGTCCGCCAACGGATCATCATAGCGAAAGAAGCGGTCCTCGGGTTCATTCAGGGCATCCCGGACAAAGGGAAGAAAACCGTCGAACTCGTACATACGACGCAGCGGTCCGGATTTCGAAAGATTGTCCGCCGGAACAAAGGCGTTCGAACGATCATAGAACCGGCGGATCGGGTGAGCGATGCCAAGCCTAGGATCGTCCTTCGTGAAATAGGCGTTTGTTCTATTGAAAGACCGGTGCGCCTTGGGCGCGACCTCATCGGCTTCTTGCACCAGAAGCTCGACCCCTGTCTCGTGCACGAAACCCGGCAGAACAGCACATCCATCCTGTTCCAATTCGCGTCTCAGGTCTTCGATCAGTCGATCATAAGCCGGAGAATCCGGACGATCGATCGGATAGCGTCCGAGATCAACCAGGTTCTGCAACATTTTTCGCCTCCGATTCCTACCCCTGCACGGTCAGCGTGGCGCAGAAAAACGCGTCGATCATGCCAGTTTCGGACATCGGCTTGACGCTTTCAGACCGTCACATCCGCGCTTGAAACCGTGAAACCGCAGGCTGAATTCCCGGAAATTCCCGACATGCGGCAATCTGCGCAATAAAATGTCGCAAAATACCGCCTCTGAGATAGAAAATTGGTGCAATTGCCTGTTGACGCCCCTTCCCCCCGAACATAATGTCCCCTCCAAGCAAAAAGGAGCCTCTGGCGATGAGAACGCTAGTCGTAATCGTAGGAACAACGCGCATGGGCCGGTAACGGTAAACCATAATCGAACCCATGCGCCTCCGAAAATCTCGGGGGCTTTTTTTTGTCGAACGCAAGACACATGTCGCGAACGGAGCAAAGCAGATGACACGTGAGATGACCGGCGCAAAGATGGTGGTTCAGGCCCTCAAGGATCAGGGCGTGGACACGGTATTCGGATACCCCGGTGGCGCCGTGCTACCCATCTATGATGAGATCTTTCTGCAAAACGACATTCGCCACATACTGGTGCGTCACGAACAAGGTGCGATCCACGCCGCCGAAGGCTATGCCCGATCGACCGGAAAACCGGGCGTCGCGCTTGTAACGTCCGGCCCCGGTGCCACCAATGCAGTCACCGGCCTGACCGATGCGTTGCTGGATTCAATCCCGATTGTGGTTCTGACCGGACAGGTCCCGACCTTCATGATCGGATCGGATGCGTTTCAGGAGGCCGACACCGTTGGCATCACCCGCCCCTGCACCAAGCATAACTGGCTGGTGAAGGACACGGACTCTCTTGCTGAAACCCTGCACGAAGCTTTCCACGTGGCCACCTCGGGACGTCCTGGTCCGGTGCTGATCGATATCCCGAAAGACGTGCAGTTCGCTTCTGGTGAGTATGCCAGCCCGAAACCTTCAACCTCGCATTACCAACCGACGATGAAAGGTGATCTGGAAGAGATCACAGAACTGGTTGCGGCAATAGAAACCGCCAAGAAACCTGTTTTCTATACCGGTGGCGGCGTTATCAATTCCGGTCCCGCGGCCAGCCAGTTGCTGCGTGAACTGGTGGACGCAACAGGGTTTCCGATCACGTCAACCCTGATGGGCCTTGGCGCCTACCCTGCCTCAGGTGAAAACTGGCTGGGGATGCTGGGGATGCATGGTCTCTACGAGGCCAATATGGCGATGCATGATTGCGATCTGATGATCAACATCGGTGCGCGGTTCGATGACCGGATCACCGGGCGTATCGATGCGTTCTCGCCGAACTCGAAGAAAGCACATATCGACATTGATCCGTCCTCAATCAACAAGGTCATTCGCGTGGACATCCCGATCGTCGGCGATGTGGCGCATGTGCTCGAGGATATTCTGAAGATCTGGAAGTCGCGCGGGCGCAAGACGGACGCCGCTAATGTCAAGCAGTGGCAAAACCAGATTGCGGAATGGCGCAAGATCAACTGCCTGGCGTTCACCAACAGCGAGAAGTCGATCAAGCCGCAATACGCACTGGAACGTCTTGAAGAACTGACGAAAAAGCATGATCGCTACATCACCACCGAGGTGGGTCAGCATCAGATGTGGGCGGCACAGTATCTCGGGTTCGAAGACCCCAACCGCTGGATGACATCCGGTGGTCTGGGCACCATGGGCTACGGCTTCCCCGCCTCGATCGGCGTTCAGATGGCACACCCGGACGCGCTGGTGATCAACGTCGCCGGTGAAGCATCATGGTTGATGAACATGCAGGAAATGGGCACCGCCGTTCAGTACCGCCTGCCGGTGAAACAGTTCATCCTGAACAACGAACGCCTCGGCATGGTCCGTCAGTGGCAGGAGTTACTGCATGGCGAGCGGTATTCACATTCATGGTCCGAGGCCCTGCCCGATTTCGTGAAACTGGCCGAGGCCTTCGGGGCCAAGGGGATCATCTGCAAGGATCCCGCCGATCTGGACGATGCGATCATGGAGATGATCAATTACGACGGTCCGGTGATCTTTGATTGTCTGGTCGAAAAGCACGAGAACTGCTTCCCCATGATCCCGTCGGGCAAGGCGCACAACGAGATGCTGTTGGGCGAGGCCGAGACGCAGGGCGTGATCGACTCCAAAGGTTCGGTGCTGGTTTAACAAAATTCGACGGATTTGGTTGGGCGCCGCGTTGCTCCCGACATCTCATGGATGATGAAAGGGACATAAATGTCTGCCCTACATATCAAAAAAGGCTCTACCCGCCATTCTGCCTATAACCTACGGCCCACCTTCTCGGACGTTCAAGAACGCCATACCATCGCGGTTCTGGTAGAAAACGAACCGGGTGTGCTGGCCCGTGTCATCGGCCTTTTCTCGGGACGTGGGTACAACATTGAAAGCCTGACGGTGGCCGAGGTTGATCACACCGGCCACCTGAGTCGCATCACCATCGTCACCACCGGCACCCCGCAGGTCATCGAACAGATCAAGGCGCAGCTTGGCAGGATTGTTTCGGTGCGTGACGTGCATGATCTGACCGTCGAGGGCGCATCAGTCGAACGTGAACTGGCGATCATCAAGGTCGTCGGCGAAGGTGACAAGCGGGTCGAAGCACTGCGACTGGCCGATATCTTCCGCGCCAATGTAGTCGACAGTACTCTGAATTCTTTCATTTTCGAGATCACCGGCGCGCCGGACAAGATCGACGCATTTGCCGATCTGATGCGCCCGCTGGGGTTGATGGAAATCGCCCGCACCGGCGTTGCTGCCCTGTTGCGTGGCGACTAAAGACCCGTCCCGCCTTGGGGTCATTGTGGCATCCAAGGCGGAAACACTTTTTAGGCTGAAGCAGCTCTGGGGACTCAACCCAAACGCACTCTATGCGCCAAAATTGCCATAAGGCCAGCTTTTCCAGATAAAGATCAGGCATTTCCAGATAAAGCCTATTGCCTTTACGCATAGGGCCGTTAGCCTTGTGGCCGCAACGCGACGTGGGGATACGTTGCTTGGGGTCATTCTGTACGATTTTTCGATGCGCACCGGGCTTTGGCTTCTGTGCGATGATGGTTTCTTCCGGAAACTAAGCAAGACGTGGGCACCCATGACCGACGACATTCGCAGTCCTGCTGAGCTTCGCGCAATGTTCGGTGCGAATCTTCGGCAATTGGCACGGCGATACCGATCTGTTTCGGCACTGTGCCGCAAACTTGGCGTGAACCGCACCCAATTCAACAGATACCTTTCGGGTGAAAGCGTACCCAGACCGGATGTGCTGGACCGCATATGCCGGTTCTTCGACGTGGACGCCCGCATTCTTCTGAAACCGTTGGATGAGATCGAAAAGATCGAGGAACACCCCGCAACTCCGGCCCTGACCGAGTTTCTGGGTTCTGGTGCGGATGCAATCGAGAAGTCCCCGTTTTTACCCGGGTTCTACGCGGTGATCGAAAGCCTCTCGGCTGAACGCCGGATGACCCTGTTGCACGCCCGCCCGCTGGCCCAATGCACGTTGATCCGTGGGTACGTGTCTCGCGCCGCGATGCCCGACGCAACACCAAAAGCACGGGAAATCCAGGGGATAGCGGCCTCAAGCGGCGACACTGTCTATATGCTGACTTCCCAGCGGGAAGGTCAGAATAGCCGGGTCTATCTGATTTCTCCTGACCCTACGGGAACGGCAGTTCAGTGGCGTGGGTCGGTCATCAGTCCGACAAACGCAACAATACCGGAACCCGTTGTGCTGAAATATCTTGGGCATGACTCGACGGCCATTTTTGCTGCTGCGCGATTGTCGACCAACAATGTGGCTCAGCTTCCGTAACCAACGTCTCAGGTTGGTGTTTCCCCTTCATCGTTCTGCGTGATCTGCCGGTACAGATGCCAGCTGGCATGCCCCAGCAGCGGTAGGACCACCAGCAACCCAAGAAACCAGGGCACCATCGCCAGAAATGTAAGCACCGCAATGAACGCGCCCCAGGCCAGCATCACAGGGAAGTTCTCTGACACGTAGGAGAAGCTGGTAATCATTGCCGTTACAAAGTCCAGTTCACGATCCAGCAGCAACGGAATCGACAGAACCGTGATCATATACAGAACGGTTGCAAAAACCGCCCCGACCGCCGTGCCCACTGCCAACATTGTCAGGCCATTCAGCGTCAGAAACACTTCGAGCGACGTCGACACATTGGTCATCGTCGCCAAACCCATGAACAGGGCAAAGATCATATGCCCCAGAAAAAACCAGAACAGAAACACGACGACTATGATCGCGCAGATCGAGGGCAACTGTCTGCGGCTTTGCTGCAGCACGACCCCGAAGATCGCGCCAAAATCGAGTGGCTCGCCTTGTTCCAACCTGTGCGATACCTCGTACAGACCAACAGCGGCAAAAGGGCCGATAAGCGGAAACCCGATGGCCGCCAGCACCAGCCAGAAGGTTGTTCCGGTCTGGACGGTTACCCATGCCATCGCCCAGCCAGCCAGCACGTAAACTCCGGCAAAGATCAGGCCGATTAGCGGTGCGCGGCGAAAGTCGGCCCAGGCACGCTTCAAAGCAGTGCGCAGCATGGCGGTATCGACCGGTCGCATATCCGGAACACCAAAGGGTTTGTCCATGTTGTCTTCCTCCTCCCCGACCGGCGTTATGGCATCGCCGGCCCCTTGTTTGGCCAGTTGGTTTCGGCGTGATATGACGCTCCGACCGACAGTAGTTTCTGGTCCGAGCCTCTGGGTCCGAACAGTTGAAACCCCATGGGAAGCCCCTGTGCACCAAATCCCGCAGGCGCAGCCAGACAAGGCAGGCCGATCAGGCTGACCGGTACCGTGACATGCATCCACCGGTGATAGGTATCCATGGCCCGGCCAGCGATCTCTGTCGGGTAAGGCAAATCAACCGAAAACGGCCAGACCTGAGCAGAAGGCAGAACCAATGCGTCAAACTGTTGGAACAGTTTCACCGCGCAACGGAACCATTCCGAGCGGATGACACTGGCGTGGTGCACGTCCATCGCACTCATCGCCAAACCCCGATCCAGCTCCCATTGTGCCGTGTCTTTCAAATGCTCTTTTTGCGAAGCCAAAGGTTCGAGCCCTGCGGCCACGCTGAACGACCGCAAGGTGATCCAGCTGGTCCATAGTTTTTCAGCATCGAAAGGCGGGGCGATGTCCTCGACCCGCGCTCCAAGAGTTTCGAAAACGTCCATCGCGTCTTTGCAGATGTCGAGAATACCGGACTCGGTCGGAAAAGCGCCTCCCCAGTCGCCAAGCCACCCGATCCGCAGCCCTTGCAAACCTGCGGCGGTCACCGGGGATACCGGGGCACTTTTAGCGGCCAACGGCAAGCGCGGGTCCGGACCCGAGATAACGTCGAGCAGAACACCCAGACCTTCGGGGCAGCGCGCCATGGGGCCCAGTGTCGACAACTGATGCAAAAAACTGTCGCCCACGGGATCGGAAGGCACCCTGCCCCAGCTTGGACGAAAGCCGTAAACATTGTTCCAGCCCGCCGGGTTGCGCAAGCTGCCCATCATGTCCGAGCCATCGGCCAATGCGACCATGCCGGTCGCCAAAGCAACCGCCGCCCCGCCGGACGAACCACCGCAGGTGAAATCGGCGTCATACGGATTGCGCGTTGCGCCATAGACCGGGTTGAAGGTGTGTGAGCCCAGCCCAAATTCCGGCGTATTGGTCTTGCCAATCAGGATAGCACCTGCGGCACGCATCCGGGTGGCAATCAGATCGTCAGTGTCCGGCACGAAGCCCTTGAACATCGGTGAACCCTGAGACGAGACGACACCAGCTACATTCACAAGATCCTTAACCGCAATCGGCAGACCGTGCAGTGGACCGGTGACAGGGCTATTGTCGCAGGCCTGCGCCTCGGCCATCAAATCACTTTCATCCCGCAGTGCGACGATGGCGTTCACTTCTCTGTTGACCTTGGCGATACGATCAAGTGTAGCCTGCATCACGTCCGAGGCTGAAACCTGCCGGCTGGCCAACTGTTTCAAAAGGTTTGTAGCCGATATCCGGGTCAGGTCCATGGCACGCCATTCTGCTGTTGTTTCCAGCAGCCTAGCGGGCAGTTCAGATCATTTAAACCCACTGTTTGGATGTATCTTTTCAATAACGTCCCAGGCGGCAATGTCAGCGGGCTGCTCTGTGAAAATGCAGGTTGCTGTCGACCCCAAGCCAGTGACGCAGGCAAAGAGCAATCGCCATGCAGCTGAGCACCAGCCAGATCCCGCCCCACAACATGGTGGAGCCGCCGAACTCCTCGGCCAGCATGAATGCATCCGAACGCGCACCGGACCGTCGGATCGTGTCATCGAAGATGTCGAAAGGGACATAGATCATGCTGGTCAATCCGATCACGCGCAGCACCAGATCGCTCACATCCGGGCGCAGATACCACGCCGTAGCGATCATCACAGCCCCGGTTCCGATGCTGAAAGCCAAGGCGAACGGGTCGCGGATATACAGAACTGTCACCAGACACATGACGCCGCCAAAACCCGCCAGAACGGCGCGGTCGGCCTTTGTTCGCAAGGCAAGGATCAAAAAGGCCATGCCAAGCAACAGTGAGCCAAGATATCCGGCAGACAGGCTGAGAAACCGGTTGCCGCCCCGGCCGACGACCACTCCGCCCTGTTGCGATGAGATCGAAAAACTTTCGACAGAGCCGCCGGTCAACAGGATCGTCACGGCATGGGACAACTCATGCAAAAAGACGACCAGTATCTTCAGCGGAACCACGACCGGTGTGTTCCAAAGCAAAAAGACCAAAGTTGTGATCAGGATAAGCTGCCAATGCCCTTTCAGAAGGTTCAGGAAAGGGCTGTTACGCTTCACCCTAGCTGTCGCCCTGCGCCTCGGAGCGGCTCTTGCCTGCAACGTTCAGGGCCAGTGTGGCCGCCATGAACCCGTCCAGATCGCCGTCCAACACACCTTTGGTGTCCGAGGTCTCATAATTGGTCCGCAGGTCTTTGACCATCTGGTACGGCTGCAAGACGTATGACCGGATCTGGTTGCCCCAGCCCGCATCGCCCTTGGCTTCGTGTGCTGCGTTGATGTCGGCGTTCCGGCGGTCAAGTTCCAGTTGATACAAACGCGATTTCAGAGCCTTCATGGCGATATCGCGGTTCTGGTGCTGCGACTTCTCGGATGAGGTCACAACAATCCCGGTCGGAATGTGCGTGATCCGAACAGCCGAGTCCGTGGTGTTCACGTGCTGACCGCCCGCCCCCGATGACCGGTAGGTGTCGATGCGGATATCCGCAGGGTTCACCTCGATCTCGATATTGTCGTCCACCACCGGATAAACCCAGACCGAACAGAAGGAGGTGTGCCGCTTGGCCGCGGAGTCAAAAGGTGAAATCCGCACCAGCCGGTGTACGCCGCTTTCGGATTTCAGCCAGCCATAAGCGTTGTGGCCGGAAATCTTGTACGCAGCAGATTTGATCCCTGCCTCTTCGCCCGGGGTTTCGGACTGAAGCTCGACCGTATACCCTTTTTTTTCGGCCCAGCGCACATACATCCGCGCCAGCATCGAGGCCCAGTCGCAGCTTTCAGTTCCGCCCGCGCCCGAGTTGATCTCGAGGAAGGTGTCGTTGCTGTCGGCCTCGCCGTCCAACAGTGCCTCAAGCTCTTTCTTTGCGGCTTTGCCACGCAGCGCCTTGATCGCGGCCTCGGCGTCCTGGACGACCTCTTCGTCCTCTTCCATTTCGCCCAGCTCAATCAGTTCGATATTGTCGCTGAGATCGGTTTTGATGGACTCATAGGTCTCGATCGCGTCGACCAGCATCTGCCGCTCGCGCATCAGTTTCTGCGCCTTTTCGGGATTGTCCCACAGGTTGGGATCTTCGACACGCGCATTGAATTCCTCAAGGCGATGCGGCGCGGTCTCATAGTCCATGCGCTGCGCCAGCAGCTCCAGCGACTTTTCGATTTCCGCTATGATGTTCTGGGTTTCGGCGCGCATGGTCTTGTCCCAACTTGCTCAATCAGGCCTGCGTGATAGCAAGTGGTGCGAGACACCACAAGACAGGCTGGAAGGATGGAGCGACTCTCGTGACTCACTCGGAAAGATGTGCGATCGCCCGAATTTCAACCAAGGCACCCTCCCGTCGAAGTCCCGCAACTTCAACTGCGGTCCAAGCCGGGTAAGGCGCAGGCAGAACCTCAAGGCGCACACGGTCAAACAGATCGAAATGTTTTCGCATTTCAACATGGTAGGTCGTCATCTCGACCACAGAATCCAAACCTTGGTTCGCTTCCTTTAACACCTCGGCAATCTTGGAAAAGGCGTTCCGGAACTGTAGTTCCGGATCATACGGCATTGAACCGTCTGCCGCGCTCCCCGTCATACCGGTGAGAAACACGTGCCCGCCCGAGATGACACCCGGGGAGATTCTTAGCTGCCCGGGCGTACCCAGCAAAGTTTGCGGAATCAGGGGTGTCTTACCCAACTTGATCAGTCCCTGTCAGTAAAGACCGCCGGTACTCAGATCCCCTTGCGTTGCCTTGGGCCCGACCGTGATGGTTTCACCCGTTGACGTCTGAACCTGAACGCCTGCACGCTGCACTTCCTCGAACAAAGGCAGGTCGGAACCAATTGCAAAACCACCGTCATAGACACGGTCGATAAACCCATCGACGCCGTCGCGGAAGAACTCGGCCACGACATAGTCGCCGCTGGCGTCGTCCGGCAGACGGGCACCGCTGAAACGGTCGATCTTTATGAAATGACCACCTTCCGGAACCTTAAACGGACCGCCGCCGTATTTCTCAACAGCTTTTTCCATGAAGCTCTGGAACACCGGGCCACACAGTGTACCGCCATAGGCCCCCCGACCCATCGGGCGCGGACGGTCATAGCCGATGTAACAGCCCGCAACGATGTTCGAGGTAAACCCGATAAACCACGCATCCTTGGATTCGTTGGTGGTTCCGGTCTTGCCCGCTGTCGGCACCGGCAGATTCACAACGCGCGATGCCGTCCCGCGATCAACTACGCCTTTCATCATCGACGTCAGCTGATAGGCGGTGATGGCATCCATGACCTGCGCGCGATCTGTAACAAGAGTCGGGGCCTCGTCGGGCTCCAGCCAGGTCGAGTTACAATTCAGACACTGACGGTCATCGTGACGATAGATGGTCTTGCCGAACCGGTCCTGAATACGGTCTACCAGAGTGGGTTCAACCCGCTCACCGCCGTTCGCGAACATCGCATAAGCCGCGACCATTTTGTACAGCGTCGTCTCTTCGGACCCCAGCGAGTTCGCAAGAAACGCCCCCATCCGGTCATAGACGCCAAAGCGTTCGGCGTAACCTGCAACCACCGGCATGGTGACTTCTTGTGCCAGACGGATGGTCATCAGGTTCCGCGACTGCTCGATCCCGGTACGCAAGGGCGTCGGCCCGTAGAACTTGTTCGACGAGTTCTTGGGCCGCCACAAGCCCTGCGGCGTGTTTACCTCGATCGGCGCGTCCACAACGATGGTTGCGGGGCTGTACCCGCTGTCCAGCGCGGCAGCATAGACAAAGGGCTTGAAGCTGGACCCCGGCTGGCGCTGCGCCTGCGTGGCGCGGTTGAACACGGTGTCCTGATACGAGAACCCGCCCTGCATCGCCAGAACGCGGCCCGAGTTCACATCCATCGCCACAAAGCCGCCCTGAACTTCGGGCACCTGACGGGCAGACCACTGCCCCTCTTCGCCCTCGACAACAAGGATCACATCCCCGCGCTTGAAGTTCGCAGCAAAATCACCCTGCATCCACTTGATATCGGACCGCGGAATGATGCCATCTGCAGGTCCGTTTTCGATCCCGACGGTAAGCTGTTGATCCGAAACATTCAGAACCACGGCAGGATACCAGCGGGTCGGCAGCACCACATCGCGCGGGATTTCCAGGATCGACAGCGCCTCGCGCCACTGCGCCTCATCTGCCAGTTTTTCTTCCGGAATCACTTCGCCGGTGCCGCGCCATTTCCCGCGAGACCGGTCATATTTCTGCAACGCCGTGCGCAGGGCCTTTGCGGCCTCGACCTGCATTTGCTCGTCCACCGACGCACGAACCGCGAACCCCCCGGTAAAGAATTCACCTTCACCAAAGTCTTCGCTCAGTTGTCGACGGATTTCATCGGTGAAGTAATCGCGCGGCGGCAAAGCGGTGCGGAAGCTTTCGAAATCACCGTTCTGGACCGAGCGCAACGGCATGTCGACCTCTGACTCATAGGTCGCCTGATCAATGTAACCGTTCTGGTACATCTCCCGCAGCACATAGTTTCTGCGGGCCAGCAGGCGTTCCTTTTGCCGAACCGGGTGATAATCAGACGGTGCCTTGGGCATCGCAGCCAACATCGCCGCCTCATGCGGGGCCAGTTCCTGCAAGGTCTTGTTGAAATAGGTCTGCGCTGCGGCCGTCACGCCGTACGAGTTCTGACCCAGAAAGATCTCGTTCATGTAAAGCTCAAGGATCTGCTCTTTGTCCAGGGTATCCTCAAGCCGGGTGGCGAGGATGATTTCCTTGATCTTTCGTTCTGCCCGGCGGTCGCCCGACAACAGGAAGTTCTTCATCACCTGCTGGGTAATGGTTGACGCCCCCCGCACGGTGCCACCTTTGGTGCGGACTGCTTCAACGCCTGCCGCAATAATGCCGCGCGGATCATACCCCTGATGAGTGTAGAAATTCTTGTCTTCCGCCGAAATAAACGCCTGTTTCACCAGACCAGGGATATCCTCGGACGGTGTGAACAGGCGGCGTTCCTGCGCGAATTCGTCGATCAGTTGCCCTTCGCCCGAATAGATACGGCTGATAGTCGGGGGCTTGTACTGGGCAAGAGATTCGTGGCTGGGAAGGTCACGGCCATACATCCAGAACACCGCACCAATTACCAGTGCGACCATGAAAATACCCAAGGTGACGATGCTGAAGATCGCCCCGAAAATCGAAAGAATGAACCGGATCACGTTACTGCCTTTTTCTCGCGGTGGTGCCTATATAGTGTTGCACCGCCCAAGGGTCAAAACACCAAGCGTATTCTAGCCGTTTTGCGTCGTAAGGTCACTGGCCAATCAGGGATTTGCGGATCACATCCTGCTGACGCCAGTCTTCGAGCCCCTGAAAAACCCCCAGCGCCATTTTTGCCCGCCATTCCGAATCTCTTAGGTTTTCCCGGTCTCTGGGGCTGGAAAGGAACCCAAGCTCGATCAAAACAGACGGGATATCTGCCGCCTTGAGCACCGAGAACGACGCGGTCCGCAACGGTTTGCGATTCATCGGCCCGCCCTGCTGGGCCATTCCGTTGGCGATCGCGCCGGCCAACAGCTTTGTCCGCGGCACCGTTTCCTGGCGCGCAAGATCCAGCAGAACATCGGCCACCTGATCGTCGGCGCCATTTAGATCGATACCTGAAATCAAATCCCCACGATCATGTCGTTCGGCGAGTTTTGAACTGGCCACGTCTGATGCATCCGCAGACAGGGTGTACACCGCCGCGCCATGCGCCTGGCCTTCGGACAGGGAATCCGCGTGCAGCGAAATGAACAGATCCGCGCCGGCCCGGTGCGCCAAGGTGATCCGCCGCTCCAACGAGACGAACTGGTCGTCAACGCGGGTCAGGACCACTTCATAACCACCTGATCGCAATAGAACTTCGCGCAATTCACGCGCAAAAGTCAGCATCAGAGTTTTCTCATCAACCCCGTCTATCTCGGCGCCCGGATCGATACCACCGTGCCCGGGATCGAGCATCACGCGCAGTGGTCGGTCCGCAGAGCGCGAAGGTACCTGCGGCAGGTCTGCCGGTTCCGGCAAGTCCCAACCCGGATTGCGCGGCGCACCCGCGGTTGCGTTGAACGTGTCAAAATCCGTGCCCTTGAGGTTGAGGGACAGCAGCGCAGCCCCCGAATCCTCGGCAACCGACAGCTCGGCAGTGTCCACGGCCATTGGCGCGCCCAGTTCCAATACCAGCCGCGACCAACCCGGAACATAGGCCCCGAATTGCACGCCACTGACACGTTCGGATTGCAGGAAATCCGTTCGGTTCAGCCCGGTCCAGTCCACTTCGTTGAAGTCCAGAACCATCCGATACGGATCCTGAAGGGTGAATATCCGGTACGGCACCCCCTGACTGAGGCCGATATCCACCCTGACGCCGGTTCGCCCTACATCCGTGATACGGCTTTTGTCCGGATGAATGCGTGCCAGCGCACTGAAATCCTGCGCGACGGCACTGTCGCACAGCGCCCAGATCAGGGCGATGCAAAAGATGATCCTGCTCATGGCCTCAAGTTTTCCCGAGATCGTTTGTCCGGCAGCCTATACCACAAGGGGTGATTTGTGAACGGCTCAGGCAGGTTCCCCGATCACCTTCCGCTCAGTCATGAACACGCGCAACCGTTCCAGCCCGTCCTGAATGTCGACCGTTGAACGCGCATAGGAAAACCGCAGCGTCGTATGACCGCGTTGCGGATCGAAATCCAGACCCGGCGTGACCGCGACACCGGCCTTGTCCAGAATCTCGGCCGCAAATGCGCGGCTGTCATCGGTCAGATCAGACACGTCGGCATAGACGTAAAACGCCCCGTCCGGCGGCGCGATTTTCGTGAAGCCGGCCTTGGGCAGTCCTTCCAGCATCAGGGCGCGGTTTCGGCGGTACACGTCCAGATTGGCCTGCAGCTCATCCTCGCAGTCCATTGCGGCCAGTGCCGCGACCTGACTGGCATGCGGCGCACAGATGAACATGTTCTGAGATATCCGCTCGACCACGCGCACCTGATCCTCGGGCACGACCATCCACCCCACGCGCCAACCGGTCATCGAGAAGTACTTGGAGAACGAGTTGATCACATAGCACTCATCCGTCAGTTCCAGCGCCGTCACGGCCTTGGCTTCATATTCCAGACCGTGATAAATTTCGTCGCTGATGAAAGAAGCCCCCTGCCCATGTGCGGCTTCGATCAGCGACCCCATGGCGGCGTGATCAAGCATCGTGCCGGTAGGATTCGCAGGAGACGCCACCATCAGACCATTCAGGCCCATTCCCTGAATATCCGCTGCAACGGGTTGCAGACGGTTCTCGGGCGCGGTCGGCAAATCGACCGGTACCAATCCAAGTGCACTGAGAATCTGGCGATACGACGGATATCCCGGCGCACCGATTCCAACCCGATCCCCGCTGTCGAACAAAGCAGTGAAGGCCAGCAGAAACCCGCCGGACGATCCAGGCGTGATGATCACGCGCTCGGGGTTCAGGTCCACATCGTACCAATCGCCATAAAGCCGCGCGATACGCTTTCGCAGCGCAGGCAACCCCAGGGACACCGTATAACCCAACGGGCTTTGATCCATCGCCTTCGCCAGCGCTTCGGTCGCGCCCTTGGGTGCGCCGGTTCCGGGCTGTCCAACTTCCATGTGAATCACATGGCGGCCCGCTTCTTCCGCACGGCGCGCGGCCTCCATCACGTCCATCACGATGAAGGGATCGACCTCGGACCGGGTTGAGTTTCTCATGCCCATCTCCCATGTTGCAGCCATGGCTTTTGAACGCGTATCCCGGCTGACGTCAATCCCGGCTCTGATACTGTCGGTTGTCGTCTGGCTGACGGCGGCAACGCAATCTCATGGGCAAAGCCTGATCCGCGACCCCGATATCGAGCATGGGCTGCGCGAGTTGGCGTTTCCAGTGCTGCGTGCCGCAGGTCTGAACACCAACCGGGTTCAAATCCTGGTGGTCAATGACAACACGTTCAACGCATTCGTCATCGACTACAACGCGATCTATGTGAATTACGGGCTGATTCTAACGGTTGAAAGCCCCGAAATGCTGCAAGCGGTGATCGCGCATGAGGCTGCGCATATCGCGAATGGCCATCTGGCCCGCCGCGCCGAAAACCTGAAGGCCGCGCGGCGCAATGCTGGCCTTGGCACAGCTTTGGCGCTGCTTGCGGCCGCGGCAGGCGGGGGTGAAGCCGCCATTGGTATTGCCGCTGGCACCCAGGGCGCTGCAATCCGCAGCTTTCTGGGTCATACCCGCGCCGAAGAAGCTTCGGCTGACCGAAGCGCCGCAAGCTATCTGCGATGGGCTCAAATTTCTCCCAGCGGCATGGTGGAGCTGCACAGGAAATTCGCAGGTCAGGAATTGCTGAGCGTCGCCAACCAGGACCCGTATATGCGGTCGCACCCTACCAGCCGTGAACGTTTGCGCGCCGCCGAAGCCTTTCTGGACGAGTTTGGCGACAAGGCAATTCAGAATGCCAATGCCGATTACTGGTTTGCCCGCGTCAAAGGCAAGCTGTCGGCCTTTTTGCGCTCACCCAGTTGGACGTTACGGCGCGCCAAAGAGGAAACCGCCCAGGACATCCGCCTGATGCGAGAGGCTTCGGCCCATCATCAGAACCGTGATTTGGGTCGCGCGCGCAATGCGATCGACGAGGCCCTGGTGCTGCGCCCAAACGATCCGTACTACTATGACCTGAAGGGGCAAATTCTTTTGGAAAACAGGCAAATAGGCGCGGCTGTTGAAGCGTACGGAAACGCTGTTGAAATGGCTCCGAACGATGCGCTGATCCTGGCTGGATACGGGCGGGCGTTGCTGGCGCAGGGTCAAACCAAACAAGCCCTGAGCGTGCTGGAAAAAGCCCGCGCCCGGGATTACCGGAACGCCAGGCTGTTGCAGGATCTTGGTGTTGCCTATGCTCAGGTTGGTAATGATGGTATGGCGTCGACCGTGACGGCGGAACGGTATGCGCTGCAAGGGCGGCTGGAAGATGCCGGAATCCACGCGAAACGCGCCGTGGCGCGACTGCCCGAAGGCTCACCGGGTTGGCAAAGGGCGCAAGACGTGTTGATTGCGTCGGAACGACTCAACAAAGACAAAAGGAAACGGAAATGATCCTCAGACATGCTGCACCCGCCCTTCTGGGGCTTTCCATGGCGGCAACCTCGGCGCAGGCGCTGGACCTGAACTCGATGAGCGATGCCGAGAAAACAGAATTTGGCGCTCAGGTGCGTGAATACCTACTGGAAAATCCCGAAGTGATCGTAGAAGCGATCAACATTCTGGAACAGCGCAATGCCGTCGCCGAAGCCGCTGTGGATAAAGAGCTGGTCGCCGCCAATGCGGATGAGCTGTTCAATGACGGCTTTAGCTGGGTTGGCGGCAACCCGGATGGCGACATCACTCTGGTCGAGTTCATGGACTACCGGTGTGGCTATTGCCGCCGTGCCGTTCCCGAAGTGGCCAGTCTGCTGGCCGAAGACGGCAATATTCGCCTTGTGATCAAGGAATTCCCAATTCTGGGTGATGCGTCCGTGCTATCCTCACGCTTTGCTGTGGCCACCAAACACGTGGCGGGCGATGATGCGTACAAGCAGGTTCATGATGCCCTGTTGGAATTCACCGGCGAGCCAAGCGAAGTTTCCCTGCGCCGCATCTCCGACGGGTTGGGGCTGAACAGCGACGAGATCATAGCGGCGATGGACAGCGATCGCGTCACGGATGAGATCACCCGCACCCGCGCTCTGGCCCAGAGGATGCAGATCTCGGGCACGCCTTCGTTTGTTCTGGGCACCGAAATGTTGCGTGGCTTCTTGCCATCCGATCAGATGCAGCAGATCGTTGACGGTATACGTGCCGAACGCGGCTAAAGCAGGGTTGGTCGGCGGCCTGCCATGAAGCGGCGAGGAGTTCTCATGGCCGGAGGAGCGTTGGGCATCACATGTTTCTCTGGCCAGTCTATTGCGCAGCCCGCGACTGGCTTCTACGTCCCGGCCGAAGAAGCCCGGCATGATCGTACTTTCATGCAATGGCCGGTCAGCCGCACTGTCCATCCCGACCCCGTTTTTCTGAAGATGGTGCAGAGGACCATTGCCGAAATCGCAAACACGATCTCTGCTTTTGAGCCCGTCATAATGCTTGCCGGATCAGAATACCACGCAGATATCAGCAAACAGCTTTCTGCGGCGATCGAGATTTGGGATGTCCCGACCGAAGATCTGTGGTGCCGGGACGCAGGCCCGGTGTTCGCGATCAACAACCGTGGCGAGCTTGCGGTCAAACAGATCCAGTTCAATGGTTGGGGGCGAAAGCAGGTTCACGCACATGATGCGAGAATTGCCGACAGAGTGGCCGAAAGGCTGGGACTGCCCCTGCAGCCGACCGGACTGATCGGCGAAGCAGGTGGTGTCGAACAGGATGGGCATGGGGCACTTATGGCGCATGAAAGCTCGTGGGTGAACGACAACCGCAATCCCGGCCTCACTCGCGACGAGATCGAAGCACGGTTGTTGGCGGCCTATGGGGCCAAGCGCATGATCTGGTCCGAAGGTGTCTGGGGCGAAGATATCACCGATTATCATATAGACAGTCTCGCCCGCTTTACCGGCCCCGGTCGCGGCATCATCAACTTGCCGGATAGACCGGACAATCATGATCCTTTCCACATGGCCGCGTTGGACACCCATGATCGTCTGGTTGCAGCGGGCATGGACATGGACGTGATACCCGAACCACTTTACCGCCGCGTCAAGAACCCGGACTTCGTCGCCTCTTACGCCAATTTCTACGCCTGCAACGGCGGCGTGATTGCGGCCCGGTTCGGAGACGCGGAAACAGACCAGATCGCGTTAGAAACGCTTGCAAGACACTATCCCGGACGTGACGTCGTAACACTTAACGTTGATGTTCTGGGAGAACTTGGCGGCGGCATCCATTGCGCCACGCAACAGATGCCCACCTCATAGCATTGCTGAATAGATAGATAGACTACTCTGCCGCCTCGGCCGCAGCATCCAGTTCAGCCGCTTTCTTTTCGACCTGCTCCACGATGTGATCGATCATCTGCTCGTTTGACAACTTGTGGCTGGCTTTTCCGGCAAGGTAAACCATACCGGATCCTGCTCCACCGCCGGTGAAACCAACATCGGTCATCAGCGCTTCGCCCGGGCCATTGACCACGCAGCCGATGATCGAAAGGGACATCGGCGTCTTGATGTGTTCAAGGCGATGTTCCAGCGCCTCGACAGTTTTGATGACATCAAAACCCTGTCGCGCGCAGGACGGGCATGAGATGATATTGACGCCCCGATGGCGCAGGCCAAGAGATTTGAGGATTTCAAACCCGACCTTCACCTCTTCCACCGGATCAGCAGACAGGCTGACGCGGATCGTGTCGCCGATCCCCATCCACAGCAGGTTGCCAAGGCCGATTGCGGATTTGATCGTACCGCTGACCAGCCCCCCCGCTTCGGTAATGCCCAGATGGATGGGGGCATCCGTCGCCTCGGCAATACCTTGATAGGCCGCGGCGGACAGAAACACGTCGCTGGCTTTTACGCTGATCTTGAACTCGTTAAAATCATTGTCCTGAAGGATGCGGATATGTTCCAGCCCGCTCTCGACCATCGCCTCGGGGCACGGCTCGCCATATTTCTCAAGCAGGTGCTTTTCCAGACTTCCTGCATTCACGCCGATCCGGATTGAACAGTTGTGGTCGCGCGCAGCCTGGATGACTTCTTTCACGCGGGTTTCGTCACCGATGTTGCCGGGATTGATACGCAGACAGGCAGCCCCCGCTTCGGCGGCTTCGATGCCGCGCCGATAGTGGAAATGAATGTCCGCCACGATGGGCACGGGGCTTTCCCGGACAATCTCTTTCAGCGCTTTGGACGACGCCTCATCAGGAACCGAGACACGCACGATATCTGCACCGGCCTCAGCCGCCGCCTGCACCTGCGCCACGGTCGCCGCCACATCGGTCGTCAGCGTGTTGGTCATGGTCTGAACGGCAATAGGCGCATCGCCACCAACGGGGACGTTACCGACCATAATTTGACGGGATTTACGACGGTAGATGTCGCGCCAGGGGCGTACGTGATTGAGGGACATAAGGACGGATCCGCGTCTGCCTGAGTTGCGACTGTAGATAGTTCGGCAACCGAGTTACCGCAATGGCTAGATCACTCGGCGGGCGTTTCTGTCGCCTCGGTTTGCAGTTCCGCCACCAGTTGCTTGAGCGCGCTGTTCTGTTCCGCCTCAAGATCGGCGACGGCATAGGCCTCGGACACGGCGTCTTTCGACAGAACGACACCCTTGGCGACAGTGCCCGGAGCACCCGCCGGACCGTAGTGCTTACCGTTCATCGAAAAATAAACTGATCCGGATGCGCCGGCACGCAATGACGGCGGTTCTTCGGTCAGGGGCACTTCGAACACACTGCCCTGCTCAACGGTACCCAGTGTGCCTTCGAAAATGACGCTGCCATCCGCAGCTGTCACGCGCATCCATGCCGGATCAACAGCCACGATCTTGAGCGTGGTGTCGATCTGTTCGACCACTTGTGGCAGGGCAGGTTTTTCAACTGTGTGCAGTTCGGCCAATTCGAACTGCGGCAATTCGGGCGGGCGGAAAGTTCCAACCTCGCGCGGATCAAGCGTAGAGATCGGAGCATCCCGCGCAACCAGCACCGGAACATCCAGTGCCTGCGGACGATAGAGACGGTCCAATGCTTCGGCACTTGCCACCTGTGCAGCATCATCTGACGCGTTGCTGCGCGCCGCATCCAGCGGATCCAGATCAGACAAAACCACCGGAGCTTGTTCAACCGGGCTGACCTGTACTTGCTGAATTCTGTTCAGAACAGCCCAGCCGCCATAGCCGATGCCACCAATCACCGCCAGCAATACCAGTGACGAACCAATGGCACGGGGTTCGATCTGGCTGACCAGAGGCTCCTTGCCCGGAATAAAAGGCGTGTTGGGAGAGATGAACGGGTCACGCCCCATTGGGCCGCGTGCGGGCAGAGCACCTGAAGGCTTCCGCACCACCGAGGCTTCGGCGGACATGCCATGCGCGACCTCGAATCCGCTTTCCTGGCAGAAAGACGCAAAGGTCTCATCCGGGTTCATGCCCAGATAGCGTGCGTAGGAACGCACATACCCGGCGATAAAGCCGGGTGTATCAAACGCATCGGGGTCGGCGTTTTCAATTGCAGCGATATAGTTGGCTTTGATCCGCAACTCGCGCTGAACATCCAGAAGGGATTTGCCCATCGTAGCGCGTTCACCGCGCATCTTGTCGCCTAGGCGAATCTCATAGTCATCAAACCCTTTTGGTCTGACATCTACGTCCTCTTCGGAATCGCGCTGAGATCTGCGCCCAATCATCCCTGCTGCCCCATTCTGCCTGTCGCGTATTTCGCGTAAGTGGCGAATCATCCCCACAATGATTCGTCTACTCGTTTTGTTAACGTAAGCTTAACACGCGGCAAACTCGTTGCACACTTTGGCGTTAGGTTATCCGGCAAGTTCGGCGCGATTTAGCGCACAATGTGACCAAAGTTCGTCCATCGCCTGCACCAGACGGTTCATTTCGTCAGGTCCATGCACCGGAGACGGGGTAAAACGCAGACGCTCGGTTCCGCGCGGGACGGTCGGGAAATTGATCGGTTGCACGTAGATGCCATAATCGTCCAGCAGCATGTCGCTGAGCTTTTTGGTGTGCACAGGGTTGCCGACGATCACGGGCACGATGTGGCTGCCGTGATCGATCAGCGGCAGGCCCATCCCCTTCAGCCGCAGCTTGAGGATCTTCGCCTGGGTCTGGTGTTGCTCGCGCAACTCAGACGCGGTTTTCAGGTAAGCAACGGATGCAGCAGCCCCCGCGGCAACAGCAGGCGGCAACGATGTCGTAAAGATAAAGCCCGGTGCATAAGACCGCACGGCATCGCACATCTTGGCACTGGCCGCGATATAGCCCCCCATGACGCCATAGGCCTTGGCCAGAGTGCCATTGATGATGTCGATCCTATGCGCCAGGCGATCCCGCTCGGTTACGCCGCCACCGCGCGGGCCATACATGCCCACGGCGTGCACTTCGTCGATATAGGTCAGCGCGCCGAATTCATCGGCCAAATCGCAAATTTCTTCGATCGGCCCAAAATCGCCATCCATGGAATAGACCGACTCGAAGGCGATCAGCTTGGGCGCGGCAGGATCGTCCGCCTCAAGCAATTCGCGCAGATGCGCCACGTCGTTATGACGGAAGATGCGCTTGGCGCCCCCGTTTCGGCGCACCCCTTCAATCATTGAAGCATGGTTCAGCGCGTCAGAATAGATGATCAGCCCCGGGAACAGCTTGGGCAGCGTGCTGAGGGTGGCGTCATTGGCAATATACGCGCTGGTAAACAACAGCGCGGCTTCCTTGCCATGCAGATCGGCCAGTTCGGCCTCGAGCTTTTTGTGATAAACCGTGGTGCCCGAGATATTTCGCGTGCCGCCCGAGCCCGCACCAGCCGCATCGACCGCCTCGTGCATGGCATTCAGTACAACGGGGTGCTGGCCCATGCCCAGATAGTCATTGCCGCACCACACGGTGATGTTCTGCTGCGACCCGTCCGAGCGTGTGCGCACCGCGTGGGGGAAATGTCCGTTGCGACGTTCGATATCGATAAAGGTCCGGTAACGTCCTTCTTCATGCAGCCTGGCAATCGCTGAATCGAGCTGAGCAGTATAGTCCAACGGACCCTCCTTGAATGCCCGTTTCCGGTTTCCCTTGGGCAATTAGTCTGCCACATCTCACAGCTTAACCTGTTTCCGCAGCTTTGTGTTCCTTTATTCAGCTGGTTACAGCCGAACAGGTGAACCCAACTTTGATTTGCATCAAATATAAGCTTGCAATCCTCACGGCAAGTATAGTTCCGGCCATCGGACGCGTGGAAACGACGCAGCCGCGCCGCGTCATTCGCGGTTCTGTCTTGCATGCAGAATTCAGATCAACCGCTCTGGACGGCGCTGTCAACGCTGCTAGGGTTCGCCCGAACACAGACAAGCAGGAGATCCCCATGTCGCTAGACACCGTGCTGAACCGGATTGACGAAGATCTGCAAACATCGATCGACCGCCTGATGGAGCTGCTGCGCATCCCCTCGATCTCGACCGATCCCGCTTACAAGGCCGACGTCAGCCGTGCAGCCGACTGGCTGGTTGCCGACCTGAACAGTATCGGAATCGCAGCAGAAAAACGGGAAACCGCGGGGCACCCGATGGTCGTAGGCCATGTAGGAGAGGACCCGGATGCACCTCACATCCTGTTTTACGGCCATTATGACGTGCAACCCGTCGATCCGCTGAACCTTTGGACCCGCGATCCGTTTGATCCCGCCATCGAAGACACCGAGCATGGCCCTGTCATCCGCGGGCGCGGGGCGTCGGACGACAAAGGTCAGTTGATGACATTCGTCGAAGCCTGCCGCGCATGGAAAGCGGTGCACGGATCCCTGCCCTGCCGCATCACCTTTTTCTTTGAGGGCGAAGAAGAATCCGGCTCACCCTCGCTGGTCCCCTTCCTCGAAGACAACGCGGCCGAACTCAAAGCGGATCTGGCGCTGGTCTGCGATACATCCATGGTATCGCGAGGTGTTCCGTCGATTGCCTCACAACTGCGCGGCATGCTGAAGGACGAGTTCACCATCATCGGACCCCGCATCGATCTGCACTCCGGCCATTACGGTGGCCCGGGCCTGAACCCGCTGCGCGAACTGTCGAAAATCGTTGCCTCATTCTATGATGACGAAACCGGGCGTGTCGCGGTCGATGGTTTCTATGAAGGCGTTCATGAAGTGCCTCAGGACCAGCTGCGTCAGTGGCAAAACTGCGGCTTCGACGAAGCGGATTACCTGAACTCGGTCGGATATACCCAACCGCACGGCGAAAAAGCCTATTCAACGCTAGAGCAACAATGGGCGCGCCCGACACTTGAAATGAACGGTTTGTGGGGCGGGTACAATGGCGCCGGTTCAAAAACCGTAATCCCTTCGGAAGCACATTGTAAAATTACGTGCCGTCTGGTCGGCGACATGGACCCGGACGCATTACGCACCAAGATCCGCAAACATGTCGAGGACCGCCTGTCCCCGGATGCAAAAGTTGTCTGGGACAACGATCTGGAAGGTTCGCCCGCTTCGGTCATGAATATCGATCGCCCGGAATTCGAAGCCGCCCGCAAAGCACTGTCGGACGAATGGGACCGCGAAGCGGTGTTTACCGGCATGGGCGGCTCGATCCCAGTCGTCGGGTACTTCAACACTGTTCTGGGGCTCGATTCGATGCTGGTCGGCTATGCCAATGAGGACGACGCCATCCATTCGCCGAATGAGAAATATGACGTCAAAAGCTTCCACAAGGGCATCCGTTCCTGGGCCCGAATTCTGGATGCTTTGAACAGGTAACGGCTTTCAGCGAGGCTCTGCCTCGCGCCCCGGGATACTTGCAGCCAGATGAATAAAGGACCTCTGCTTCATCTGGCCCAAATTATCCTGGGGGAGCCGCGCGCAGCAAGGCGGGGGCAGAGCCCCCTGCCTGACCGGAACGTGCGTACGACCTTACATATGAATCACGCGGCCATACGCATCCAGTACGCTTTCGTGCATCATTTCTGACAGAGTCGGGTGCGGGAAGACCGTGTTCATCAGGTCTTCTTCGGTCGTCTCCAACTGCCGACCCACCACATAGCCCTGAATCAGTTCAGTGACTTCTGCGCCGATCATATGCGCCCCCAGAAGTTCACCTGTTTTGGCGTCGAACACGGTTTTGATCAAACCTTCCGGTTCGCCCAGAGCAATCGCTTTGCCGTTGCCGATGAAAGGGAAACGACCGACTTTGATGTCATACCCCAGTTCTTTCGCTTTGGCTTCGGTATATCCCACCGAGGCCACTTGAGGCTGACAATAGGTACATCCGGCGATGCTTTCGGGCTTAACCGGATGCGCATGCCGGCCGGCGATCAGATCGGCAACCATGACACCTTCGTGGCTGGCCTTGTGTGCAAGCCAGGGCGCACCCGCGATGTCCCCAATCGCATAAAGGCCATCGACACCCGTGCGGCAATATTCATCCGTCACCACATGTGTGCGATCAATCTTTACGCCCAGAGCTTCCAGCCCGAGGTTCTCGACATTTCCTACAATCCCAACAGCGGAAATCACGGTGTCGAACTCGTGCTTCTCAACCTTGCCCTTGACCTCGATATGAGCGGTCACCTTGCCCTTGCCACGATCCAGCTGCTTGACCATGGCATTTTCCATGATGGTCATGCCCTGTTTGGTGAAGGCTTTCTTGGCCAATGCACTTATTTCCGCATCTTCCACAGGCAACACGCGGTCCATTACTTCGACCACAGTCGCGTCAGCCCCCAACGTGTTGTAGAAGCTCGCAAACTCGATGCCGATCGCGCCCGAGCCGATGACCAGCAATTTCTTGGGCATCCGGGGCGGTTGCAGCGCGTGCTTGTAGGTCCACACCAGATCGCCGTCAGCCTCGAGACCGGGCAGTTCGCGGGCCCGTGCGCCGGTTGCGAGAACGATGTTCTTGGCCGTCAGTTCTTCGGTGCCCTTGTCGGTTTTGACACTGACCCTGCCTTTTGCGGGGATCGTCGCCTCACCCATCACCACGGCGACCTTGTTCTTCTTCAGCAGATGGCCGATGCCGCCCGAAAGCTGCCCGGCAACGCCACGGGATCTTTTGACGACCGCGTCCAGATCGTAACCGATCTTGTCGGCTTTCAATCCGAAATCCTTAGCGCGTTCCATCAGATGGAACACTTCGGAGGACCGCAGCAATGCCTTGGTGGGAATGCACCCCCAGTTCAGGCAGATGCCACCAAGGTGCTCGCGCTCGACCACGACGGTTTTCAGACCAAGCTGGGCCGCACGGATGGCGGCGACATAGCCACCGGGGCCAGCCCCGATTACGATCAGATCATAGGATTGTGCAGCCATGTGTTCCTCTCGGCGCAGGTGATGAAAATTTAGTTTACCATTAAACTATTTTCAGAAACGCATCAACAAGCGTTCCCGCGACAAATGCGACGCAGGGTAAACCATACCTGAATATGCGGATTTCAGCCTATACCCCGGCCAAAGCTATGGCTAGAACAGAAACGCCGACGCCGTTCGGACATTTGTGAACACATTGAAATCAAGGAGTTTACCATGGCCAAAACACTAAAAGATCTGGCGCTTGCTCTGCTAAATGCAACTTTGATACTTGTGGCTCTGTGCCTGTTTTTGGGCTGGAAGCTGGCTTCGAAAGTCGAAAGCGTCTCGGCAGAGTTCTCAGAGACCGTACAGGTTCTTGCCCCTATTCGGGATGAGGCGAAGGGTATCCGGATCGAGCTTTCTGCGTTGCGCGGTGAATTGACCACGCTGATGACGGAGAACCAGATCACGGACGGTCAAACCGCGCAAAACATCCAGGCAACATTGCGCCGCCTAAACGCTGTTGAACAAAAGCTGCAATCTACGCAGGAGCGGTTCACTGAACTTGCAGACACGCCAGAGGTTCTGATCGCTCAGACGATACAGACCGGAGCAGACATCGCATCCGAGCGCGTCTTGGCGCTCAAGGGGTGTGAGCCGGAGTCCTAAGGGCCCCTGCTCTATCGGTTATGGCGCGGTTCCAATCTGTCTCGGCGATCTCAGGCTGTCGCTTGCAGCTCACGCACAGTAGAACCGTAGCCACCCATGTCGACATAAGCCTCTTCGTGAGGGGTCGAATTGCGCGACAGTGCTTCGTTCCGATAAGGAAAACGACCGAACTTGCGGATCACTTCACGATGCGCTCGGGCATGAAGCAGATTGCTTGTATCGCCGCTCATGTTTTCGCAGATCAGACGCACGCAGCGTTCCTGATCGCACAGATTTTCCGAATGCATCATTGGCAAGTAAAAGAACTGCCGGGCCGGTTCGTCGATTTTCTTGTCCCAGCCCCTGTCGACCGCGCATTTTGCTGCGGCCAAAGCCGCTCGGTCCGTCGCGAAAGCACGCGCTTGGCCCCGGAACATGTTGCGTGAAAACTGGTCCGTCAGAATAATGTAAGCCAGTGACCCGCTGGGATAGGTCAGCCAGAGCGAAAACTTGCCCTCGGCCGCAGCCTCCCATGTTGATTGAAAACGTGCGCGGATATTTGAATCCAACGCTTCATCCTCAATATACCAGCCCTTTGGACCCACCTCATCTAACCAAAAACTCAATACTTCTTCAGGCGTTACCATTGCCTTAAACTCCGTCTTGTGCCCGCATTTGGGACGTAACGTCATTTAAGGCCGTTTTACAGAACTGTTACAGTAACATATTGCAACACTTGCGACATAATCCTGTGTCCTAGGCATCTTCCTGCTCAGCCTGCTCGGCCTCGGCGGCTTCGATCGCAACCTCCTGTGCCACTTCAAGCGCAACTGGCGAGGATGTTGGATACAGCGTCGACATTGTGCCGGTTTCGTCCACAGGGATCGAAGCACGCTGTGTCGTTCGATAAAGTGCGTAGAGTGCCATTGCGAGTAACAGTGCCGCAATAAAGAGAAAAAAGCCCGACGGCCCGAAAATGGCATCACCCATCAACCAACCGGTTATCAGCGGCCCGGCAATCGCTCCCAGACCGTTGATAAACACCAGTCCGCCAGATGCTGCCGCCATATCCTCGTATTCAAGAAAGTCATTCGCATGCGCGATCAGCAATGAGTAGAGCGGGTTGGAGGTGCCGCCGATCAGGAAAGCCGAGGCAAGCAGAATTGGAAACGATCCACCCATCATCATTGCGATAGTTGCGCCGCCGGCACCGGCGAGCGCCACAAGAAGGATCAGAAAGCGTCGATCCATGCGATCAGAGAACCAGCCCAACGGATATTGCAGAACAACTGCTCCGATATAAAACGCCGCAACGAAGGTCGAAATTTCTACAAGCGACAGCCCGGCCCGAGCGCCGAAAACCGCCGCCATACCGAACTGCGCCGAAAACACGCCCCCCAGCAGAAACATGCCCACACAGCCCAGAGGCGAGGTTTCCAGCAGTTTCTTCAGGGTCATCGGTTTTGTGGTATCAAAGGCTGGTGTTGGCGAGATTGACAACAAAATAGGTGCGAAAGACACCGAAACCAGAATCGAGGCGATTACAAAGGTTTCGTATCCAGCGGGGTCGCCGACCAGAACAAGCGCCTGCGCACTGATGATACCCGTCATCTGGACAATCATATAGAGCGACAGCGCCTGCCCGCGGTTCTCATTGCTTGCCGCGTTATTGAGCCAGCTTTCCGCGGTGACGTAGACGCCTGAAAAACAGAACCCGATCACCACCCGGCCAAGGGCCCACGCGATCGGGTCTGTCAGCATCGGATACATGATCATCACGGCCGAAATGAACGACGCAAGGGCCGCAAAGACCCGTACATGGCCGACGCGCCGGATCATCTCGGGTGCGAGGCGTGAACCGCCCAGAAAACCCAGAAAATAGGCCGACATGACAAATGACATCTCAAGGGTCGAAAAGCCTTCGATCTCACCCCGAACGCCCAGGATAGTGCCCTGCAGGCCGTTTCCGACCATCAGCAACCCCATGCCGAGCAACAACGCCCATGCGCTGGAAAGGACCTGAATCATTGGGGCCTCCGACTAATGCCAACCTGATTTTAGTGTCGTTCTGCGATCAAAGACCGCCTACGTCGCGCTTGTCTACGACATTCCCGATCCGTGATGCTGTATACGCGCCCTTCAGGGGATCAAAAGCGACGCGTCGCCATAAGAAAAGAACCGATATTTTCGGGCTATGGCATGCGTGTAGATATCGCGCATCCGATCCTGCCCCATCAATGCCGAAACCAGCATAAGTAAAGTGGACTTCGGCAAATGAAAATTGGTCATCAATGCGTCTGTGACATGGAATTCGAAACCGGGATAAATGAAGATATCCGTTTCGCCTTCCCAGGGTTCGATCTTTCCTGACCTTGCCGCACTTTCGATCAGGCGCAAAGCTGTTGTCCCCACCGGGATCACACGCCCGCCAGCCGCCTTGGTTGCCCGTATCTGTGCCGCGGCCTCCGGGCTTACCTGTCCCCATTCAGCATGCATCTTATGGGTTGTGACATCCTCAACCTTAACCGGAAGAAAAGTTCCTGCCCCCACATGAAGCGTCACATGCGTGAAGCTTACACCTCGCTCGGCCAGCGCCTTCATCAGCGCATCATCGAAATGCAACGATGCGGTCGGGGCGGCCACGGCGCCAGAATGGTTTGCCCAGATAGTCTGATAGTCCGTTTTGTCCCGTTCATCGGCCGGGCGTTTGGCTGCGATGTAGGGCGGCAGAGGCATTGCTCCGGCCTGATCCAGCGCCGCGTCGAAATCCTCGCCGCTGAGATTGAAGCGCAGATACGCCTGGCCGTCAGCAACCCTGTCCAGTGTGGCGCTGAGATCATCTGAGAAGACAATCTCTTCCCCATGCTTCACCTTTTTGAGCGGCTTGATCAACGCAGACCACGTGCCGTCGGCCTGCGGGTCCAGCAAGGTTGCCTCGATCCCGGCGGAAACCGGCCCTTGCGCGCTGTCGCGATGGCGCCGACCGTTTAGCCGCGCCGGGATGACACGGGTGTCATTCAACACCAGCCGGTCGCCCGGCTGCAGATACTCAGGCAAATCGATCACATGGCTGTCGGTCGTCGCGTTCCCTTGCGCTACCAACAGGCGCGCAGAGGACCGCGGGCTGGCAGGCCGCGTGGCGATCAGGTCTTCGGGCAGGTGGAAATCAAAATCGCTGAGTTTCATGACCGCGCCTTACAACCCTGCATCAGATTCGGCCATATCCTGTCAGCGGTCACTTGGGGATGATCCAAACGTGGGTTTTGGTTCATCAGGTTTCTGGGGCACTGCGTTCGGGCCATCCTGAACTTGCGGTGCCGGGGCACGCAACAGGTCGCGTAGGAACAGAGGAGCAAGACCGGACAAAGGATTTACCGACACTTTGGGCGAAGCAAGCGGACCGGTCAGGGTGTAGTTGAAGCCAAAGACGCCCTCGCCCTTGCGCGTGAACACGCTGCCAACTGCGTTGAGGAGGTATATAGGCGAAATTGCACCGCGCAGGTTCAGCATTCCGTTCACCGTATCGATGGTACCGTCAAAAGACAGGCCCATGGATGGCCCGACGGCACTGCCGCTGAGCACCTTGATATCCGCCGGCGTGATCCGCATCCGGCTATCGATTGCTGCAAAAAAGATGCCCTGCCCGGCCATTTCGTCCAATAGCCCCACAAGGCTGATTGCATTCAGCAAGGCTGCCATGGCCGGAGCGTCGGTGATCCGCGTATTGGTGATTTTCAATATCACGTCATAGCTGCCGGGTGCGGCCACAGGCTCAAGCTTGAGGTCCATTTCTCCGCCCCGCGCCTGTGTCAGAACCCCGGCTGATCGTAGCACGGCACCCGCATCTTGCGACGTCAGGTCAACAGCACTTCGTTTCCCTCTGGGGCTGACCTGCCCACTGACCGGCGCGCCGCCATTGACCTGCGCGTTGAAGTTCCCTTGTATTCCGCCGGTCGTCTGAAATGCGCCTTGGAACCCGGTCAGTGCGACGGTTTCCGTCACCTGAAGGCGATCCAGCGACACGTCCAGTTTCGGCCCGGCGCCGCCCCCGCCGCCTGATCCGCCACTTTCGCCGAAATTCGCGCGGCCCATATCAAGTACGCCGCCAAGAACACGGATATCCGGCATGGCGCCCCCGCGCCCGATCAGCTCTGCCGGGACCGCCAGCCAGTCGCCCAGATCAAAAGAGCTGAAGCGAACCCGGTCATATTCGCCATTCTCACGAAACGTAATCGAGGCAGAGGTACGCAAACCCGCCGCATCTATGCGCAGGCTGTCCACCTTCAGTTGCGATCCCAAAGTCGCTTCGGCTGTCAGAGATCCTGTCGAATTAGTTCCCTTTCGCCAACCAAGCTCGGGTATGGCCAGCCCCACGCCTTGCAAATCAGATGAAACTGACAGTTTCGGAGGAGGTCCGGCACCAAGCCCCAATGTGATGTCCGCAATCCCTTTTCCGGTCAGCATGCCCGGAGGCAAACCCGCACCGATCTCATCCATCAATCGCGGCGACAGCTCGATCTGACCCGTCAGGGTACTTCGCTGTGCGGACTTGCCATCTATCGGCTGCCGCCAGAGCGCCGTCAGCGGTACGTCCCCAAACTGCCCCAGCCCCTGAATCTGAACGCCGGACTGATCACCCGAAAGATCCAGCAGATCAGCGCTGACGGTAAAGCCAGGCACCAACCTGTCACTGAACAGATTGGCCAGCCTGCCATCGAAATGGAACTCGGTGTCCTCGAACTTGAGATCTTTTTTCAAGGGCAAGGACAGAGTTCCTGCCAACGACACCGTTCCCTTCGCCACATCAACGGGCAACCCCGCCTTGCTAAGCAATTCGAGCGGAGGCCGGTCCAGCAAGGATAACGCGGCCGTCACACTGCCACTGGCCCGGATGCGCGCAATCGCGGGCGCAGATTTCTTGATATCCGTGTCGGGTATGATGAAGGACGTTCCCGTTGCATCCACCGCACCGCCGTCATCCGCAATCACTACACCCTGCTGCGCAGTGACCGTGAACCTGCGGTTGATCAGGCTGGCCTGACCCTGCGCCTGTTCGATCGGAGGCAGCGTTTTGACAAACCGGATCTTCGCCTCTTCAAATCCGAAATCCAGATAGAGATCCGGTTTCGAACCGGGCAAAAGGCGCAGGGCAAAATCCATATCCGACAGAACCCCTTCGTACAGGTTTTTGGTCACCCATTCTCTCGGTTTCGGCGCCAGACGCTCGGGCCAGTATCCGAGAACCTTGTCCGACGTCATTTGGTCCAGATGTGCGTCCAGCTCGACCGCCCAGCCATCCGGTCGCCCGTTCAGGACACCAAAGGCACGCACCGTATGGCCCGGATCTTCGATGGTCATCTGACCGAGCCGCAATTGGAACGGGTTGATCGCCATCTTGAAATCCAGGCTGGCCCGCGAAAGCTGAATAGGCTGTGGGAACAGGTTTGCAGGGTTCACATTGATACCGGACAACTGCAACTGCGCAGACAGGCTGTCCAGCACGCCATCTTCCGCACCTTCCAAAATCGCCTTCCCGTCAGCCTGCACCTCGCCCCAGGCCGAGACAACTGAAACTTCGTTGAAGTCCAGCATCTGCCCTTTGGGGTCATAAGTGAAATACGTGCGGGCAGATTCGAAGGGGACCGGGCGTGTTTCGGGGTTTGGCTGAACGGCACCCGCCCCCAGATTCAGAGTTGCGTATACGGTACCGATAGCTCCTTTTTCATCGACTCCACCCCGCAAGGCACCCGAAATCGGGGCCCGCAGAACCTGCAACCAAGCAAGGGCGGGAGTTTGGCCCGCGATGTCCTCGGCCGGCAAGTCAGTGACCGATATCCCGAATTGTGCCGCAGGCGTCCCCAGGACGCTTGTATAATTAGCCTCGATTGCACTGACATAGTCACGCCCTGCCAAAACCGAGAACCCCGTCGCCAAACGCACCTCGCTGCCGCTCCGGTTGGCCTGGATATGTCCACCGTCCAGAATCCAGGACCGTCCTTGCCGCAGATCTAGATAATCCAGTGTGATCGCATCAAGCTCGACAGACGTCAGTGCAGACAGGGCCGGAGACTGGAAGACCTGATCCGATGCTTCGATAAGCTGTGCCAGGTTCGGGGCTTCCTGCACGGGTGCGCTGCCGGATCCGACCGTAAGACTCAGCGCCCCGTCCTTGTTCCGGGTCACGGCGATCTGCGCACCGCTCAGAATTATTCTTTTCGGGCGGACGTGACCCCGCAACAAGGGGCGCATGGCCAGACTGGCGCGCATGTCGGACACCTGCGCAATTTGCTGACCAGCCGCATCGCTGATGAACACATCGGTCAGACGCAGACGCGGTCGCCAACCCTCGTGAATGATGAAACTGACGTCACCAAACCGGATTTGCAGCCCGCCCAAGGCCTGTTCAAGCCGCGCCTCGACCCTGTCCCGCAGCCAGACAGGTGCGTGCATTCTTTGTCCGACAAGCATGAAACCAGTGAACAACGCCAACAGCACCAGCATGAAAGTGCCGCGCATGGCCCATAGTCCGGCGGCCCGGCGGCGAGACCGACGGCGCGCGGGCTTTTCCGGCTTTGCTCCATCGTCGTCTTCGTGCTGCTTCAAATTGCTATCCACGCCTTCCAACCCGCACGTGTTGCCCTATGATATCAGGCAGCCTTTTAAAACCTTTAACGGAGTTTCCAATGCCCGACGTTTCAGACATCGCCCCTGACTTCACTTTGCCGCGCGACGGCGGCGGCGAGGTGACGCTTTCGGCGTTGCGCGGTGGCACCGTGGTTCTGTTCTTCTACCCCCGCGATGATACGCCGGGCTGCACCAAGGAATCCATCGGTTTCTCGGAACAACTTCAGGCCTTTGCGGATGCGGGCGCTCAGGTTTTCGGCATCTCCCGTGACAGCGTCGCCAAACATGACAAATTCGTCGCCAAGCATGGGCTGACAACACCGCTGTTGTCGGATGAGAACTCGACCGTCTGTGAAGACTACGGGGTGTGGGTCGAAAAGAACATGTACGGGCGCAAGTCGATGGGGATTGAACGTTCGACGTTTATCATCGACCCCGAAGGCAAGATTGCCCGCGTTTGGCGCAAGGTCAAAGTTCCCGGCCACGTGGATGAGGTGCTGGAAGCGGTGCGCGCGCTGTAACGCTCTCGACCGCGGTCGCCATCCGGTTTAAGAGCCACAGGAATAACCAGGCGGAGAAACATGGTGTCCAAATCGCTGACTCAGATGGCGACCGAGGTTCTTGAAACGACCGATGGTCGGGAAAAGACCACCCTGTCCAAACAGCACGCCGCCGCGTGGTTTGCATCGCGCAAAGGCGACGCCCGCCCGATCGAGATCGGTACCGCGTCACCGCCGCTGCAACCCGCGCGCCCGGACCAGCCCGAACTCCTGTCTCCGCGCGAAGTACCAAAGCGAAAGCCGGGCACCGAAGCGGGACGCATCGCCCTGTTGCATGCCGTGGCGCATATCGAACTGAACGCCGTCGATCTGCATTGGGACATCATCGCCCGCTTTGGCCATGTGTCGATGCCGATCGGGTTTTATGATGATTGGGTAAAATGCGCCGAGGAAGAATCGCGCCATTTCGAGATGGTCTGTGATTGCCTTGAACAGATGGGAAGCTACTACGGCGCCCTGCCTGCCCATGCAGGAATGTGGCGAGCAGCCGAGGACACCGCAGACGACCTGATGGGGCGGCTGGCGGTTGTCCCCATGGTGCTCGAAGCGCGCGGTCTGGACGTCACCCCCGGCATGATCGAGATATTTCGCAAAGCCAAGGCCGAGCAGGCCATTGCAGCGCTTGAAGTGATCTATGCCGAAGAAGTCGGCCATGTCGCCTATGGGTCCAAGTGGTTCCATTTCCTGTGCGGCCGGGAAAATGCCGACCCGAAGGATGTGTTTCACACTCTGGTTCGCCGGTATTTCCACGGCGTCCTGAAACCGCCCTTCAACGAGGAAAAGCGTGCAGAGGCCGGACTGCCACCCGACTTTTACTGGCCGCTGACCGAAGACCTGCCCGCGCCCGGCGAAATCACAAACTGACGCTTGGACACTGATATCGGCAATTTCCCGCCGATCTTTGGGGGGATTTCTGCGCTGTTGGCCACAGACGGGTCAACAAACTTGCCCGAACGCTGCCTGCCCTTTATGCAATCGGCCCAAGGGGCGGCAGGCACTCACGACCGGTCCCGATCTTGGGGATGAGAGGTAGGACGCGTGCGAACACGTCTGGCAATAAAAATACACTCGGTACTTGAACGGTACTTCCCGGAACGCCGGGTCTTTCTGAAATCTGACAAAGATACACGCTTTATCCGTCTAAGTTCGGAAACGCAGGTGGTCGCGGTGGCCGGTGTTGCCGTCATGGTCGGCTGGACCGCGATGGCAACTGCCATTCTGCTGATGGACAGCATCGGATCGGGTAACTTCCGGGAACAGGCGAAACGCGACCAGGCCACCTATCAGGAACGTTTGAATATCCTGTCCGCTGAACGCGACGCGCGTGCGCAGGAAGCCCTTGCCGCCCAGGATCGTTTCAACGCCGCGCTGGAGCAGATTTCCGCCATGCAGTCCGAACTGCTGGCATCGGAAAACCGACGTCGCGAACTTGAGACGGGGATCGAAGTCATCCAGACCACGCTGCGCACGACCATGAAACAGCGGGAAGATGCACGGGCAGAACTGGCTGCATTGAAGCAGGAAACCAGCAACGCTGACATGTACGTTGCAGCCTCCAGCGCCCCGGTGCAGATGGCGTTCATGACGGACGCTCTGGCACGCACGGCCGAGGAACGCGACAAGATCGCTGCTGACGCCCGTGACGCACTGGGTCAGCGGGACGATCTGGAGCTGGAAATCCGCCTTATGCAGGAACGCAGCGACGAGATTTTCCGCCAGCTGGAAGAAGCCATGGTGATATCGGTCGAGCCGCTGGACAAGATGTTCCGTCAGGCGGGAATGCCAACAGACCGCATCATCGAAGAGGTCCGGCGCGGATATAGCGGTATGGGCGGTCCGCTGACCCCTTTATCCCTTAGCACGCGTGGTGAGGTGGACGAATTGTCCGCCGAGGAAGCCCGCGCGAACACATTGCTGAAACAGATGGATCAGCTGAACCTGTATCGTCTTGCGGCGGAAAAAGCCCCCTTTGCCAATCCTGTACATTCGGCCGTGCGTTTCACCAGTGGCTACGGCAACCGGCGCGATCCCAAATCCGGTGGTCGCCGGATGCATAACGGTGTCGATTTCGCAGGGCCGCAAGGCACGGATATCTTTGCGACCGCGGACGGCGTCGTTACCCACGCAGGCTGGCAATCCGGCTTCGGGCGGCTTGTGAAAATCAAGCACGCATTCGGAATTGAGACACTTTACGCTCATAACACCAAGATCAATGTGAAGGTTGGTCAAAGGGTCTCGCGCGGGGATCATATTGCTGATATGGGTAGCACCGGACGGTCGACCGGCACGCATCTGCACTATGAGGTGCGCGTGAACGGAAAACCTGTAAACCCAATGACTTACATCAAGGCTGCGAGAAATGTTTTCTAAAAGCAAAATCAACGAACCCGCATCCAAGGCACCTGAGGCGGCCAAACCCGCCGCTCCGGCGACCCCAGCGGCCCCTGCACCGACCGAGTCGAAACCTGCGACAGCGCCCAAGCCCAAGCCGCCAGCATCGGTTCTGTCTTCGGATCTGCACATCACCGGCAACATCAAGACCTCTGGTGACATTCAGGTAGAAGGCACGGTTGAAGGCGACATCCGCGCCCACCTGCTGACCATTGGTGAATCGGCGACGATCAAGGGTGAAGTCACCGCAGACGACGTTGTGATCAACGGCCGCATCGTTGGTCGCGTGCGTGGCCTCAAGGTGCGCCTGACGTCGACCGCACGCGTTGAAGGCGACATCATCCACAAGACCATCGCCATCGAAAGCGGTGCGCATTTCGAAGGGTCGGTACAGCGCCAGGACGATCCGCTGAACCCGGGTCGCAGCGCCAAAGCCGGATCGAACCCGGCGGCGGACGTCAAACAATAATTCGACCTCTCAGGTCAGACCGGAGACGCCGCAGGGAGACCAGCGGCGTCTCTTTTTTAGGGCCGCAGCCCTTGTCCGGGAAACTTGTTTTGATCCCGTCGGGATCACGTTAGGGTCGGGTCATGTTGATTTTCCTGACACTTGTTGCAGTGATCGCGGCAGGTCTGACCTTTTACTTTTGGTCCAAACGACAGGCGCGTCACGCCCTGTTGGCCGCGCCGTTGACGGACAGTCAACGGCACCTTGTTGACGCTCAGGTCCCGATCTTGCGAAGGCTGCCGCAGGGCCTGCGCGCAAAGCTGGAAGGCAAGATTAACTTGTTCCTTGATCAGGTTGAATTCACCGGGTGCGACGGTCTGGGCGTTACCGAAGACATGCAAGTGTCCATCGCCGCGCAAGCCTGTCTGCTGGTTGTGAATACCGACCTCTGGTATGACAACCTGACCACCATCCTGATCTATCCCAGCGCTTTCAAATCCAGGCAGAGCCGGCACAGCGGTTATGTCGTCACCGAGAAGGAAATCGTGCGCACCGGGGAAAGCTGGAACCGCGGCCCGGTGATCCTGTCCTGGGCCCACAGCCAGCGCGGTGCCATGAATGATCATGACGGGCAAAATGTTGTCTTTCACGAATTTGCCCACCAGATCGACGATCTGACCGGGTCGGCCAACGGGGTGCCTGTTCTCAGCAACAACCAGAGTTTTTCAGAATGGGAGTCCGCATTCCTAACAGCCTATGACGCGCATGTGCGCGCCGTTGAATCCGGGCAGCCAACTGTAATCGACCCCTATGGCGCGGAAGGGCACGAGGAGTTTTTTGCCGTTTCGGTTGAAGTGTTCTTTGAGCGCCCCAAGGCGCTGCGCAACTCGGACCCGGGCGTTTACAAACAACTGTCAAAGCTGTTCCGCCTGGATCCTGCTCAATGGACCTAATGGCTTTCCGACCCAAGGTGAGAGGGTATCCGGGAAATTCCCCGTTCGACACAATTTAACAACAGTTAATTTATGAATTACACTTAAGCGCATTGCATTGTGGAGGAAATTTCATGTCATCAAAACTACTGGCCGAGTTCTTCGGCACCTTCTGGCTGGTTCTCGGAGGTTGCGGCAGTGCCGTATTGGCAGCGGGCGTCGCGGATGTCGGAATAGGGTGGCTTGGCGTGTCCTTCGCCTTCGGCCTGACGGTTCTGACAATGGCCTACACGGTTGGCCATATCTCGGGCGGACACTTCAATCCGGCGGTCAGCCTGGGCTTGATGATTGGCGGGCGGTTTCCGGCCAAGGATCTGCTGCCGTATTGGATCGCTCAGGTCATCGGAGCCATCGCTGCCGCAGTGGTTCTGTATCTGATTGTCAGCGGTGCGCCCGAGTTCTCTGGCGTCGGAGGATTTGCGTCAAACGGATATGGTGAGGCCTCACCCGGGGGGTATTCCCTGATGTCCGCTCTGGTGATCGAAATCGTGATGACCGCTTTCTTCATCCTGATCATTCTGGGCGCGACCTCGGACAAGGCACCGGCGGGTTTCGCCCCCATCGCGATTGGTCTGGGATTGACCCTGATCCACCTTGTATCAATTCCGGTCACCAATACTTCGGTCAACCCGGCCCGGTCCACAGGCGTCGCCCTGTTTGCCGACGGCCCTGCCCTGTCGCAGCTGTGGCTGTTCTGGGTGGCCCCGCTGATCGGCGGCGCGATCGGAGCGCTTATCTGGAAAGCAATGTCACCGGACGATTGATTCTCTTGCAATCAACCATATAAAAAAGCCCGGCGTTTTGAGGAGCGCCGGGCTTTTCACGTTCACTCGGTAACGGTGACTTTTTTCATCACGTCCGGCTGGCCGATAATGGCGCCGTTCTGGCCCTCACCGCGTTTGATCGCGTCGACTACGTCCATGCCGTCAGTCACCTGACCAACAACCGTGTACTTGCCGTTCAGGAACGGGCCCGGTTCGAACATGATAAAGAACTGTGAGTTGGCGCTATTGGGGTCTTGCGCCCGCGCCATGCCAACCACGCCCCGGTCGAATTCGAAATCCGAAAACTCTGCCGGAAGGTCTGCACGGTCGGAACCACCGGTTCCGGCGCGGCGCATGTCACCACCCAGGCGGCCATGTTCCACGTCGCCGGTCTGCGCCATGAAGCCGTCAATCACGCGGTGAAACACCACGCCATCGTACTTGCCTTCATTGGCCAGAGCAGCGATCTGCTCAACATGTTTCGGAGCAATATCATCGAACAGGTCGATGGTGACAGTGCCATTGGCTCCCTCACCTTCGATCTCGACCTCAAGACCCGTGGCCAGCGCAGGGCTGGCCAGCAAGGCAAAAGCGGCGGCGAACTTATACATCAGCCGCCACCTTGACGCTGATCATGCGGTCAGGGCTCGCTGGCGGCTCGCCTCGTACGATGGCGTCCACATGCTCCATTCCGTCGATGACACGGCCATAAACAGTGTACTGGCCGTTCAGGAAGTGGTTGTCCTTGAAGTTGATGAAGAACTGCGAGTTGGCTGAATCCGGGTTCTGCGACCGCGCCGCGCCCAAAGTGCCGCGATCATGGGGCAGCTTGGAAAACTCTGCCGGAACGTTCGCCAGCGACGAACCGCCGGTCCCAGCCATACGCAGGTTGAAACCGTCTTCCATATCGCCATGCTGCACGTCGCCGGTTTGCGCCATGAAACCGTCGATCACACGGTGGAAGGCTACGTTGTCGTACTGTCCGTCGCGGGCCAGTTCTTTCATCCGCGCGCTGTGCAAAGGCGCCACATCCGGCAGCAGCTCGATGACGACATTGCCGTCTTTCAGCTCGATGATGATTGTGTTTTCGGGATCCTTGATCTCGGCCATGAGGCCCTCCTGTCGTTTATCTTGCGCAAATACCTATGATGCACGCGTACGAATGCCAAGTGACGCATTGACCTGAGGGCAAAATGCAGGAAAAGAACCGCCTAAATCATTTGCAAATGACGAGGATTGCGCGATGGGCTGGAAAACGCTGGACGATATGGACCTGAACGGCAAACGCGTTCTGGTGCGTGTGGATATCAATGTGCCGGTCGTGGATGGCGTAGTTACCGACGCCACTCGTATTCAGAGGATCGTGCCCACTGTGCGCGACATTCTGGCCGCAGGCGGCAAACCGATCCTTCTGGCCCATTTCGGTCGCCCCGGTGGGGAGCGACGCGAAAACCTGTCGCTCAAGCAACTGGTCCCCACCCTCGAAAGCGCTTTTGGCGCCAAAGTCCTGTTTGCCGCCGACTGTGTTGGAACCGAGGCCGAACTGGCAGCAGAGGCGTTGCAGCCCGGTCAGGTACTGTTGCTAGAGAACACGCGTTTTCACGCGGCAGAGACCAAGAACGACACCGATCTGGCCGCAGGCATGGCCAAGCTGGGTGACGTGTACTGCAACGACGCGTTTTCAGCGGCGCACCGGGCCCACAGCTCGACCGAGGCCATCGCGCGCCTTCTGCCCGCCTGCACCGGTCGTTTGATGCAGGCCGAGTTGCAAGCTCTGGAAAACGCGTTGGGCGCGCCCAAACGCCCGGTAACAGCGGTTGTGGGTGGAGCCAAGGTCTCGACCAAGCTGGAATTGCTGGGCAACCTGATCGACAAGGTCGATTATCTGGTGATCGGTGGCGGCATGGCCAATACATTCCTCGTCGCACAGGGCATCAGTGTTGGTAAATCACTGGCCGAGACTGCGATGAAAGACACCGCCGCCGAAATCCTCGCCAAAGCCGAAAGCTCTGGCTGTCAGATCGTTCTGCCACGCGATGTTGTGGTGGCCGAAAAGTTTGAGGCCAACGCCCCTCATCAGGTCCTGCCCGCAGATCAATGCCCCGAGGACGGCATGATCCTGGATGCGGGCCCCGAAAGTGTCGCCGCGATCACAGGGATTTTTGACAAAAGCAAAACCCTGATTTGGAACGGTCCGCTGGGTGCGTTCGAACTGGAACCGTTTGACGCCGCCACCAATGCCGCCGCCTTGAAGGCGGCCGCGCTTAGCCGTTCGGGCCAGCTCATCTCGGTCGCCGGGGGTGGAGACACGGTTGCGGCCCTGAATGCTTCGGGTGCAGCCAAGGACTTCACCTACATCTCGACCGCAGGTGGTGCATTCCTGGAATGGATGGAAGGCAAGACGCTGCCCGGTGTCGCGGCGCTGGATCAATAGGCGTCACTTACCGCTTTTGATCGCCTGATAGGGTTCATGGTATTATCCCTTTTTGAACGGGGGATTTCACCGTGAAGCCAATTTACCTTCTTGTCCTTACCATCCTGCCCTGCTCTGCCGCAGCTCAATCCAGTTGCGGCGGTCAGACCCAACTTGACGCCAATTTCTGCGCCAAAGAACAATGGGAAATCGCTGATCGCGAACTCAACCGGCTGTGGGCACAGATCAAACCCGCAGCCGCTGCACGCGGCGAAGGTGATGCTCTTCTGACCGAACAACGCGCCTGGCTGAAAGCCCGAGACGCAACCTGCGACAAAGAACTGTCGGGAGGCGGCAGTGCTGCCCCGATGTTCTACTGGTCCTGCATGAAAGAGCAGACCGAGGCACGAAACCAGGCGCTGCAAGCGTGGCGCTGACCTGCACCAGAGCAGGCATAAATTACTGATGAAAAATCGAATCAGGGGATTCACAACCCGAATCACCTGTGACATAGTGTGTTCAGATGTCCGCAAAGGGCACATTTTTGAGGCAAGTTTTCATACGGCGGTAAACAGAGTGTCCCGTTCCCATCGGCCCGGTCTGGGCTCAATCGTCTTCTTCTCGGTGGCTTTCATGCTTGGTGTGTATTTCACCTTTGCCGCCGTGCAAGGTGACTATGGCCTGTTTCGGCGGGTCGAAATTGCTGGGGAACGGGACGCCCTGTCACACGACCTGGAAAAGCTTAATGCCCAAATCGCCGAATTGGAAAATCTGACCCGGCGCCTGTCTGATACCTATCTGGATCTCGACCTGCTCGATCAGCAGGCGCGTTCGGTTCTTGGTATGATCCGGGCAGATGAAATCGTAATCCGCTGATCCTTTTTGGTCGCCGTAATTCTTCGGTACATCGTTGCACCGCTTTGCATTTCAGCTCAGCCGCGCCCGCGCGGACGCTGCGTCACATTTCCCCTCGCCAGAAAGCCCCAAATGCTTTATGAGATAGTTTAACGCTAAACTATCTTGCCGAAAGGGGGAGATCGCCACTATGGCTGCGCGAAAAACCACAAAGAAACCAAATGTTTCAGCGGAAGAACTCAAGACATACTACCGCGAGATGCTTCTGATCCGTCGATTCGAGGAAAAGGCGGGCCAGCTTTACGGCATGGGTCTGATCGGCGGGTTCTGCCACCTTTACATCGGACAAGAGGCGGTTGTTGTTGGGCTCGAAGCGGCAGCTCAGGACGGCGACAAGCGGATCACCTCTTATCGTGACCACGGCCATATGCTGGCCTGTGGCATGGACCCGGGCGGCGTGATGGCCGAACTGACCGGGCGCGAAGGCGGCCTGTCCAAGGGCAAGGGTGGTTCGATGCACATGTTCTCGAAAGAGAAGCATTTCTATGGTGGCCATGGCATCGTTGGCGCGCAGGTTCCGCTGGGTGCCGGTCTGGCCTTCGCTGACAAGTACAAGGAAACCGGCGGCGTGACCTTTACCTATTTCGGCGACGGTGCCGCAAACCAGGGTCAGGTCTATGAGACCTTCAACATGGCCGCCCTGTGGGATCTTCCCGTGGTTTTCGTGATCGAGAACAACCAATACGCCATGGGCACAGCGCAGGCGCGTTCGACCTCGTCACCTGATATCTATGTGCGCGGCGAAGCGTTCGGCATTCCCGGCGAGATCGTCAACGGTATGGATGTGCTGGCCGTCAAAGCTGCTGGTGAAAAGGCTGTTGCCCACTGTCGCGCCGGCAAGGGCCCTTACATCCTTGAAATTAAGACCTACCGCTATCGCGGCCACTCGATGTCTGACCCGGCCAAGTACCGCACCCGCGAAGAGGTTCAGAAAGTCCGCGAACAAAGCGACCCGATTGAACATGTGCGCGAGTTGCTGCTGACCGGCAAACACGCGACCGAGGATGACCTGAAGGCGATCGACAAAGAAATCAAAGAGATCGTGAATCAAGCTGCCGAATTCTCGAAAGAAAGCCCCGAGCCCGCCGTTGAAGAGCTCTGGACCGATATTTACGCCTGAGAGGACGAATAAGACATGGCAACCGAAATTCTCATGCCCGCCCTTTCGCCCACCATGGAAGAGGGCACGCTGGCCAAATGGCTGGTCAAGGAAGGCGACACTGTATCAAGCGGTGACATCCTGGCCGAAATCGAGACCGACAAGGCGACAATGGAATTTGAAGCTGTCGACGAGGGCATCGTCGGCAAGATCCTGATCGCCGAAGGCACCGAAGGGGTCAAAGTGAACACCCCGATTGCGGTTCTGGTCGAAGAAGGCGAAGACGCCTCGGCCCTGCCCACGGCTGCCCCCGCAGCCGCTGCGGTGGCCGAAGCCGCCCCTGCGGCGATCGAGGGCCCCGCTCCTGTCGCCGCAGCCCCGGCCGCTCCGGTGGTGGATCTTTCGCCCGACTGGCCGGCAGATGCCGAGATGAAATCCGAAACCGTTCGCGAAGCGCTGCGTGACGCGATGGCCGAAGAAATGCGCAGCGACGAAGACGTCTATCTCATGGGCGAGGAAGTCGCGGAGTATCAGGGCGCCTACAAGATTTCCCAGGGTCTTCTGGACGAGTTCGGGCCCAAGCGCGTGATCGATACGCCGATCACCGAGCATGGTTTCGCCGGTATCGCCGTGGGATCGGCCTTTGGCGGTCTGAAACCGATCGTCGAGTTCATGACGTTCAACTTCGCCATGCAGGCGATCGACCAGATCATCAACTCGGCCGCCAAGACGCTTTATATGTCCGGTGGTCAGATGGGCTGTCCGATCGTGTTCCGCGGCCCCAATGGTGCCGCCGCACGCGTCGCGGCCCAGCACAGCCAGGACTATGCCGCTTGGTACATGCAAATCCCCGGCCTGAAAGTCGTCATGCCCTATTCGGCGGCTGACGCCAAAGGATTGCTGAAATCAGCCATCCGCGACCCAAACCCGGTGATCTTCCTGGAAAATGAAATCCTCTACGGTCGCTCCTTCGACATGCCACAGGTAGACGACCTGACCATCCCGCTGGGCAAGGCCCGTATCTGGCGCGAAGGCTCGGACGTGACTATCGTCAGCTTTGGCATCGGCATGCAGTACGCGCTGGAAGCCGCCGACAAGCTGGCCGAAGAGGGCATCAGCGCCGAGGTCATCGACCTGCGCACGATCCGCCCGATGGATACCGGAGCGATAATCAACTCGGTGATGAAAACCAACCGCCTTGTGACCGTTGAAGAAGGTTGGCCGCAAGGCTCGGTCGGCAGCTACATCAGTTCGGTCGTGATGCAGGAGGCGTTCGATTACCTCGACGCCCCGGTCATCAACTGCACCGGCAAGGACGTTCCGATGCCCTACGCCGCGAACCTCGAAAAACTGGCCCTGATCACTACGGACGAGGTGATCGAAGCCGTCAAACAAGTGACCTACCGGTAAGGAGCGACAGACAGATGCCCACCGAAATTCTGATGCCCGCCCTTTCACCGACCATGGAGGAAGGCACGCTTGCAAAATGGCTGGTCAAGGAAGGCGACACCGTCTCCTCCGGCGATCTGCTGGCCGAGATCGAAACCGACAAGGCCACGATGGAGTTCGAAGCCGTCGATGAAGGCACCATTGGCAAGATCCTGATCCCCGAGGGCACCGAAGGGGTCAAGGTCAACACCGCCATTGCGGTTCTTTTGGAAGACGGCGAAAGCGCTGATGATATCTCGACCTCGCCTGCCGTTGTTCCGGGGGCTGCCCCCGCAGCCGCTTCGGGCAACGAGGCTGCCGCGCCAGCGGTATCCGAGGCGCCTGCCCCTGCCCCGGCCGCCCCGGTCAAGGCAGATGGCGGTCGTATCTTTGCGTCCCCTCTGGCCCGCCGGATTGCCGCGCAGAAAGGCCTTGATCTGGCGCAGATCGCAGGCTCTGGCCCGCATGGTCGCATCGTCAAAGCGGATGTCGAAGGGGCAACTGCAACCGCACCGGCACCAACTCCTGCGGCCGCAGCGCCAGCGGCTGCTGCAGCTGCTCCCGCTGGACCCTCCGCGGATATGGTCGCGCGGATGTATGAGGGCCGCGAGTACGAAGAGATTCAGCTCGACGGTATGCGCAAAACCATCGCTGCGCGCCTGGGCGAGGCCAAACAGACCATCCCGCATTTCTACCTGCGCCGCGACATCAAGCTGGATGCACTGCTGAAGTTCCGCAGCCAGTTGAACAAGCAATTGGAAGGCCGCGGCGTGAAACTGAGCGTCAACGACTTCATCATCAAGGCCGTTGCCAATGCGTTGCAGCAGGTTCCGGCCTGCAACGCAGTCTGGGCGGGCGATCGGGTGCTGCAACTGAAGCCATCGGACGTGGCCGTTGCGGTCGCAATCGAGGGCGGCCTGTTCACCCCGGTTCTTCAGGACGCCGACATGAAATCTCTGTCAGCCCTTTCTACCGAGATGAAGGACCTCGCCGCCCGTGCCCGTGAGCGCAAGCTGGCACCGCATGAATATCAGGGGGGCACGTTTGCAATCTCGAACCTGGGTATGTTCGGCATCGACAATTTCGACGCCATCGTGAACCCGCCTCACGCCGGTATTCTGGCGGTGGGAACAGGCGTGAAAAAGCCGATCGTCGGGGATGATGGTGAGCTGACGGTGGCAACTGTGATGTCCGTTACCATGTCCGTCGATCACCGCGTTATCGACGGCGCGTTGGGGGCAGAACTGCTCAAGGCAATTGTCGACAACCTTGAAAACCCGATGGTCATGCTGGCCTGAGGACCTGAAACATGCACTCGCCCCTGATACCCGGGGCGAGTGCAGTCTCATCTCTTGGCACTGAATTGAACTTGCGTGATCGGGGCACCGTTTGCCCTGTGTATCAAGACGTCCCACTTCATTCCTTTAGAAGCCGACGGAAGGCAGGTGCGCGATACTCTCAAGAAATCTCATTCTCAGCCTGATTGTATTGGCGTTTCCGGCAGCCACGGCACCTGAATTTGCCATGGCAATACCCAACAGCTATCCAGGTGAGCATTCTAAGTTCAAGCCGAACGATCCGGCCGCTATTGCCCAACAGAAAGCCGCACAGGACAGACAGCAAGAGCTTCGCAAACAAAAGCGGGAAGAACAGCGGCGCAAGCGGTTGGACAAACGCGCCAACCGCTCCCGCTGAATTTTTACTGGTCCTTGCCCAGCATATGATCCATCGAGATCGACGGCTGGTCGCACCCGGCTTCCCCCACGATCTTGGCGGGGATACCGGCGACCGTCTTGCAAGGCGGCACTTCTTGCAACACCACTGACCCGGCGGCGATGCGGCTGCAATGGCCAACTTCGATATTACCCAGGACCTTGGCCCCTGCCCCGATCAGCACGCCATTTCCGATTGTAGGATGGCGCTGTTCTTCTTCCTTGCCGGTTCCACCCAGCGTCACGGAATGCAGCATCGATACATTGTCGCCAACCACTGCCGTCTCGCCAATCACGATGGAATGGGCATGGTCGATCATGATGCCTTTGCCGATCTTTGCGGCCGGATGAATGTCGATGCCGAAAATCTCGGACGAACGCATCTGGAAGAAATACGCGAGATCGTGACGACCCTTGCGCCACAGCCAATGCGCCACGCGATACGCCTGCATGGCCTGATACCCTTTGAAATAAAGGATCGGCTGCAACAACCGATGACAGGCCGGATCACGTTCGTAAACGGCCATTAGATCCGCGCGGGCGGCTTCGAGCAAACCCGGATCGTCGGCATATGCCTCATCCACGACTTCACGCAGGACCATCATCGACATTTCGTTCGAGCACAGCTTGGCCGCCACCCGATATGAAAGCGCGCGTTCAAGGCTGCGGTGATGTAGGATACAGGCGTGCACGAGCCCCCCCATGAGGGGTTCTTTCTCGACGGCCGCATGGGCCTCGGATGTGATACGGTTCCAGACCGGATCAACCGGTGTCACATGGCTGCGCTTTTCGAACATGGTTTTGATCCTTTGCTGCGCCTAGAATGCCATTTAGTGGCAAAAAGACCAAACGCAAACCCATGATCGGTCATGTAACGAAAATGAATGAGTCAGAGCGCACCCATTTCGAAACACGAATTCGCGAACGATTGGCGGAATTGCAAGAGGTGTCAGCCTCGGGACAGCAGGCTCAGGCCATTGTCGAGCTGGATCAACAGGCCGTTGGACGGCTGAGTCGCATGGATGCGCTGCAAAACCAGGCCATGGCCAAGGCACAGCAGACCAATCGCGATGTAGAAACACGCCGGCTTCTGGCCGCGTTGGCGCGGCTTGACGACGGCGAGTTCGGATATTGCGAAGACTGCGGCGAGCGTATTCCGGATGGGCGGCTGAATCTGGATCTGGCGGCCAGCAAATGCGTCAGCTGCGCGTCCGGATAGTCTGAAATCTGGCAAGCTGGTGCAGAACCATCTCAAAACACTGACAATATTGCAGATCATCAAACCCAGGTTCATCTGTCAGGACCCTGTTTCGCGCAACGGCCATAAGTGAACCATTGCCGTAAATCGGGTGGAGCTTGCCCGTGCGCTCCAAATGCCTGTCGGCCAATTCCGCCTCGTGGATCATCCGGGTACACAAAGCCTCCCGGTCCGGCTGCGGCACGACCAGCAAGGCGCGCGCCGAAGCACTGACATCCCCATGAAGAACCGGCCGCATCAGGCTGCTTGACCAACCACAAGACGCGACCAAGCACCCGGTCCGAATACAGCAGATACTTGGGCCACGTCGACCTCATAGCCCCCTGTCAGACCATCCGCCGCTTTCATGGCTGTCGAATAGGTCCACCTTGGTTCGGATGTCAGTTCTTCACGCAGAAGGGTTCCACCCGCAATGACACGGACCAGATAGGATTCGCTTTCTTCCCCCAAGGGGATCTCCAGCCCCGACCAGTCGTCCGCATCTGTTCGGGCACGTCGAATCCAGGTAAGCTCATCAACGGCGGCACCAGACCGAAGCCGCATGTGCACTGGCGCGTACGGGCGCAATCCGTTGCCATCAAACGAGGCAATCAGGTGTTGATAGGACGCGTCATCATAGCCGCGGGTTGCAGGCCCTATGCGATAATGCTTGGCAAGACGCCTTTCGTTTCGCAGCAGGCTGATCTGTTGCACCCTGTCATTCAGCAGAACGAATACTGATCCATCCGGCCAAACATCGGGCATCAAAGCGTCTGTTCCCAGTTGCCCCCTGAGCCGCCCGGACAATGCGTATACGTCCGGGGCCTCGAGCGCCGCGTCAGAGAACTGAAAAACTTCCCAGTTACCGGGTGTTCCGTCACCGATTGCAGCGAGATTGACACCATTCATTACCGAGCTGCGAGGACGGGATTCCAACTGACCCGCAAGCAGTTTGACCTTCATGGCAGGGCCCTCATCCCAGACACCGACACTGGCGCGCCTCAGCGGTGTTTCGGTTACGCCGACCACTGCCCGTTGGGCAATGACATCGCTCAGGCGATAGCTATCGTCACTGGACGAGGAATAGACCGTTGCAGTCCCAGGCCATGGATCTCCGGTAACCGCCAGATAGGGCGCGTGAGGGGCCTCGGCCCCGGTGATCAAGGGCAGGTCCAGAAAGACCGGCAGCACGGGGACCGGCGCGGCATACGGTTTGACCGTTGCCGGGTCGTCATTCAATTCGGATGCCTTGTACACGCCCTGCTCGATCCGGACCGCTTCAACCAGTTGCAGGTCAGCGGATTCCAACCAGTCAATCCGGTACACCGGCCCGGTTTCAGCGTCTGTCAAACGAACCAGATCTCCTGCCCCAAGGTGCATTTGAGACGGCGGAAGCGCAAACCGAACCGTATCGCGGGAAACTCTGGCTTCGCTCAACCAGCGTTCGGCGGTTTGCCGCCCTTCGGTGCGGGTCATGGACAGGGGCATCTCATTCACCGATACGGAATGGGTGCGATCATCGGGCAAAACCGCCTCTTCCGCGACGACATCATGATCCGCGTCCGACTGAACAAAACGCAAGCGAACGCGCCCGGTCATCTCGGCCTCGGCCTCGCGCCGGTATTCGAGCGAGCTTTCAAGATCGCTGCTGATCGCCAGATGATCGGGGTTTAAGGCAACTGCGCCGTACCCGTCGCGCATCTGGAACTTCAACACCCCATCCCTTTCGATCGCATCAAACCCATAGCGCAGCATCAGCGGCTGCAAGGCAGAACGGGCGTTTGTTACATCTTCGATGACATACCCGCGGACCACACCGTACAGACCAGTGACATCGACATCCGTGACACCTGCACCGTGGCAGATTTCGGTCACCACGGATGCCAAAGTACGAGACCCGGACCGACCGTTCAGCCAGTGCCCTCTGGGATAGTTCTCGCCATCGTCCCACTGGCTTCTCAGGTTAGGAAAGGTAGGAAATGGTCGGGTATCCCATGCCCAGACATACGCGTTTGCCATATCCAACATCGGCGCGCTGTAGATGTCCGAGATCGGATTGACCTTCGGATCGCTCCAATAGCCAAGCATCGCGGCCAGATACTGAACCTGGATGAAGTCGTCGCGCAGCCCGATTGAATACGCAGGCAACAGCGATTCCGATGACTTTGGGTCTAGGAACTTGTTCGGCTGGTTCGTGCCCTTGTCGATTGCCGCACACCCCAACTCGGTGAACCAGATCGGTTTCGAGCCGGGCACCCAATCGGTCGGGTTGGGTTGACGCACGCCTCCGATCCGTTCGTGATGCGGATTCGACCACCAGTTGCGCAGGTCCTTGTATCGCCAGATCCACGGCTCGTCATGCTCCTGATCTTCGATCGGAGTTCTGATCTGCGCTTCCGCCTCTTCCGGAGAGGCGTAATACCAGTCATATCCTTCACCGCCTTCAATATTGCTGCGAAGATAACTCAGGTCGTAGATCGAAGGCGCGCCAGCCTCGGCGTCCAGATGGTGTTCACGATTACGCCAATCGGACAACGGCATGTAGTTGTCGATGCCGATGAAATCGATGTTGTCGTCCGCCCAAAGAGGGTCGAGGTGAAAATACCTGTCGCCGGTGCCTTCTGGCTGGTATCCAAAATACTCACTCCAATCCGCTGCATAGCCGATTTTCGTGTCCGGCCCCAGAATCTGACGGACCTCGGCCGCCAAGGCGCGAAGCTGCGCAACCGCCGGAAAGCCCGAAGCCCCCCTGATCTGGGTCAGGCCCCGCATCTCGGACGATATGCAGAATGACGAAACACCGCCGGCAGCCTTGCACAACATGGCATAGTGCAGAATGAAACGCCGCAGGCCCCATTCCTGAGGGCCGGAGTATTTGATGATTTCTTTGGCCGTGACGCCGCTGTCCCCCAGCAGTCCGCCAAGGTAACCGCCCCCGGTTACCCAGGTTAAACCGGTATCGCCACTGTCATCAGGTCGGCCACCCGGTCTGGGCCTGACCAGACCACCCGTGCCGCCGCCGGTACCGCCCGATCCGTTCGAATCCTGGTTGATCGCAAAATCCTGTGCACGTGCTGATCCAAAGAACGCAGCGACCTGTGCATCGGCCCATGCCGTCTGGTCCGAAGAACCCGGGCGCCCCGGCGCCACATCCAGGGTGATCCGCCCACGCCATGGCAGGTGAGGCTGACTTGAAGCATCCGACCAGGGATCAGGCAGCCCGTTCCCCGGCAATTGCTCCATCAGGATGAAAGGATAAAACATCACCCGTTTACCGGATCGGTTCAGATGGCGGATCGCCTCTACCACTGCCGCATCGGCCGGAGTCCCCCCATAGACCGGTCGGCCGTTCTGCCGAGCCACAAGCCCCGCGTCGCTTCGGGCCTGATCAGACACGATCCAGGGCATATCGTTACTGTCTATCTCACGCTGTTCGATCTTGGGCCGAATTTTGCATTGCCCGCATCTCAGATCGTCGCCGAACCACGACACCACCAGTGATGCGGCATCACAATTGGGCAACTCGCTTTCCAGAGCACGGGTCGAGGATACAAGATCCGAGGCACCAGACGCGGAATGTGCGTTGGCTGGCCAGCTTTTACCAGATTGTGAATAATTCACCTGAGAGCTGGCCAGAGCGTATTCTCCGGTCCCCGGTATCATGGCGACCCCGCGCACGATCTGAGACACTGCGCTGTCATGATCGGGCATGTCTCGCTGCGTGGGGCGAACAATTCCAAATGAAAACTGCGGCACCCGGTTGCCGAAAGCGCCGAGCGGGAAGTCCTCGATCACGACATAGGCCGTTCCGCGATATGCCGGAACTGTTCCAGCACCTTCAATTGCCTCGATCAGCGGATCCGGCAACTGATCCCGCGTGCCATGATAAACCCGCATGTTGAGGCCGGATCGATCTTGTTCTTCTCCATCCGCCCAAATGCGCGCGACATCGGCAATCTCACCGGCGCCAACCGCAATTGCCAGCGAAATCGAGTAACTGTACGTGACAGTAGTCACCTCAGGGGTCTTGGGTTTTCCTTTGCCACCCCCACCACCACCCTCTGTGGTCGTCGTCTGGGTCTCCAAAAAGTCCGAAGCCCAAATGACCTGACCACCCACACGCATACGGCCAAACACGGTGGTCACCGGCGCGCCTTCGCCGGTTTCCGTCAACCGAAATCGATCCATGCGGCCGGTTTCGACGACTTCACTGCCACTGCCCATAACGGACTGGTTAAAGAACTTCTGATCAAGGACCCGCCCGACCGTCGCACCGACGGCCCGACCGATAACTGCGGTTGAAAGGCCCGCGACCGTGCCCCCAATCGAACCGCCCAGCGCAGCCCCGGCTGCGGAAAGAAGAATAGTGGCCATCAATACATCTCCATCGGGAATTCGAAACAGGAAACGATACGGCGGTACCAAGGCCTGCTCAGTGCGTTTTCCACCACGCCACGGCCGGAATACGCGTGAATAAAGCGGGGCTCGGGTTGCGTGGTACAAACGATGCCCAAATGCTTGGCGACGCTTGTGTCGCGCATCCGAAACAACAGAACGTCCCCCGAAGCCATCTTGCCTATTGGTTTTTCGACCAGATGCCGCCTGGCAGCCACCCACATACGTTCCTCACCCTGCGGCTCGGACCAGTCCATGCTGTATGCCGGAACAGATTCAGGTTCCTGCCCGATCACAGCGCGCCAAACGCCCCGCAACAGGCCCAGACAATCCGCACCGGCACCCTTGAACGAGGCCTGATGCACATAGGGCGTTCCAAGCCAATTGCGCGCCTCGGCCACAATATCCTCTCTACACGTCGTCACCGTATGCTGCCTCCGCTATTGGCTTTGCATTTCTTGGGAACAGCCATGACCCAGTCTTCGCCCGGAAGATCTGGGAACCCTTGAAAATTCAGAAAGTTGTCGAACTTGAACTGGCAGGTTTCCATGCGCTTGTCGCATCCTGCCCGCAGTTTAACACTGTCGCCAATCGCCAGGCTTGCCCCGAATCCGGACCAAAGTGTGATCTCTCGCCCTGTTGCAGTCTGCCTGTCGTTCTTGATCGACGACCACAACCCCTTGGCAGAACCGGAAACAACATCAACGCGACCCCGTTCGAACCAGCCTTCTTCAATGGTTTGACCCCCTGCAACATGCAGAAGGGTGCCGCCATCGAAACCCGAGATCACACCTTCGAACCAATAGCCCGGTGTGTCGGTGTTGAACCGGCAGGCCCGATCCCCCAACACAGCCGTGCAGGGCTTCTGGTAAACACGCCCCAAGGGGCGGTTCAGCAAGTCGGTCAGGCCACGCAATTCCGCATGGAAAGCGCCGCCAGAGCGGCGCAACTCACCAATTGAACCACGGAACTGAAGGACGCGCTGATCCAGATCGGCCCAGTTGACCAACCAGGCGCGCACCTCGGCCCCGTCAAATCGTCCTGCCTCGATATCCTCGTCGCGAATGGCCGCGTCAGACAGAGCGCCCATTGCTTCCGTGTTGTCGATGGACAGGCCCGTGGCCTGCTCGATGGCAGCGGCCGTCAGGCCGGTACTGGCCTTGAAGGTCAACCCGTCAAAACTCAGCTCCATGTCGTGGTCGGTAAAACCGTATTCCTGACCGTCCTTGCGTTTGATCGCCCAACAACGGCAGACCGTTGTCATCCCGCTCTGCAAATGCGTGTGCAGGCCCTGTATATCTTGAGCCATCAGATGCGCACCTCGACCACAGGAACGTTCGGTACATCACCGGCCTGAAAACTGGCGACACTGGTCTGGATTTTGTCGGTGTCAAAGCGCACCGGCACATCAAACTCAAAACCCGCGGTGATATCGACCTCTTCCGGCGGCGGGTCCGCAAACGTGACCTTGCCCGTCGTCAGTTCAACATCAAAATCCACGCCCTCGCGGACCTCATCCTGATCCAGACCCAGACGCACTGTACCCAATACCGGCTTTACGATAGGGCGCGCATAGCTGACCCCGCCCGAATGGTAGGTCTTGATCAACTGAAACTCGGTGCGTGTACCGTCGCCTTTGGCGATCACCTGATCTCCGAAACTGGTGTCCACCGTGGCCTTGCCGGATTTGAAATCCGACCAGTCTTTCCAGCGAAAGCCGAACATCTGACCCTGTCGTGCTTCGAAGAACGAAATCAGCGTCTCGATATCGTCCAGCGAACGCATCCCCAACCCCGCATCATATCGGCGGCGCGAATGGGCCCAGGGCGTGTTGCGCTCTTCAAAGCCATTGGCCAACGTCACAATGTCCGTCCGCCGTTCCGGGCCGCCGACCGAGCCAAAGCTTAGACTGGCGGGAAATCTCACCTCGTGGAAATTCATCAGCTGCTCCCTGATTTATCTATTGCGATTGCCACGCCCCAGCGCGCGGCTCATCTGGGCCGCTATCTGCCCCTGAGACCGGCGGAACCCTTGAACGTCCGGTGTTGAAATGTTCATCACCACATTCACAGCACGCCCAGCACCCTGCGTCCGCACGCCCAGCTTGCCATCGGCCCCACGCGCCAGCGGCATGATCGCCTCAGGCCCGGCTTCTCCCATCAGCCCGGTGCCGCCGCGCATGGGAAACGTTGTCGGGCCGCTGACCACACCACCATTGGCGAAGGGCATCACCCGGCCCTGGCTGAAGCTGCCGCCATCAGCAAAAGGCAGAATTCCCTTCACCAACCCGCCAACCGTGTTGGCTAGCATTCCGCCAAAGTGATCCGTCACCGGCTTGATCGCAGCCGCATAAGCCGTTTGGATCAAGGAGTTCTTCAGGACATCCAGCGCGCCGGAAAGACTCATCCCATCCAGAACGACACCATCGAAGGCCTTGCGCAATCCGCTGGACATGCCACGCTCCAGCGTGGCGACATCCTTGCCGGTCTCTTCAAATGCGGCACTGATGCGCTTCATCTGGCTGTCAAACGCCGCCGCCATAGTCGCAGCATCGCCGAGGGAATCGCCCAGCGCTTCTCCACGTTCTTGCAGGTCATCAAACCCGTCACGATCTGTCATCACGCTCTCCTTGTGTCTTGTCCGGATAAGCCGCCAGCAAAGCATCCAACCCCGCCCGGTTCATTGCGGACACGCCGGACCCCTGCCCCAGCATCAGCCGCAGCTCTGCCGGGGTCAGACGCCAGAATTGATCCGGCGTCAGTCGCAGCCCCAAAAATCCGGCCCCCATCAGGGCAGGCCAGTCGAACCCGCTCATGTGCCCTCCGGCACCATGAAGGCGCGCGCCAACAATTCGGCTCCAGTTCTGGCTGCAGCCATGGGACCGCCTTCGATCTCGGCATGCATCAGGTCGGCCCGGGCAACGTTCCAGCCACCGCCCCGCAGACCGGCAACGATGAGGGCCAAAACATCCGCACTGGAATACGCTCCGCCCTCAAACCGTTGCACCAGCTCAACCAGCGATCCTGCATTCAGCTCCTGCTCCAGCTCCGCCAAAGCACCAAGCGTCAGCTTGAGCACCCGCTGCTCGCCATCGATGGTCAGCGCCACCTCGCCTGTCCACGGATTGGCCATCGGATCAAAGCGCCGTAAAGGTCAGAGCACCGGCACTGGCCATGCTCATCTCATAGGTCGCCTCACCGTTGTGCGAACCTGCGTACTCAATGCTGGTGACCTGAAACCGACCTTCAACAACCCCAAAATCAGGGATGATGACCTGAAAGGCCGGAGTTTCACCATCGAAGAACAACTGCCGCGCACGCTCATCAGTGCCGGCATCCCTGAATACACCGGAACCGGAGATCGAAGCTGATTTGACCCCTGCCCCAGACAATAGCTCGCGCCATCCACCCTGACTTTCCAGGCTGGTGACATCCACACTTTCAGTATTGAAACTGATTCGCGTGGCCCGTAGCCCCGCGATCGTCTGGAACAGGCCGGTGCCGTTCATATCCACTTTGACCAAAAGGTCTTTTCCGTTCTGGGCAGCCATGTGCTCTCTCCGTTGATTGCTTAGTCATCTTCCACGCGAGCGCGGAATTTCAGGTCGATCTGGCGGATGGTGCCGCCGGTCCCGGTACGCCGGGCCGAAGCGCGCTCGAACCACAGTCCCACCAGCCGACCGCGATCCAGGTTAAGTGGCGCGTTTTCCAGCGCGTCACACACCGCGCCGGCCAGTGTCTTAGCAGCGCCAAATCCTGCCGACTCGGACACCACTGAAACGGTGAAACGGTGTATTGCGCCCGTGCCTGATCGGTCCGAGGCGTCTCGCACCTCTTCCGGGCCCAGCATCACATAGGTCTGCGGCACGGTTCCTGCGGGTACTGCATCATAGATCGCGCCACCCGATTAACTGCTGACTGCTGCGTCCGCTGAAAGCTGCTGATACACAGCCGCCTGTAAAGCGGCAGAAATGCCATAGCTCATGCCGCCACCTCTTCATCTGCGAAACAGGTCAGGTACTTGCCGCGGGCGTCAAGTTCGGCCACGGCCCGGATTACAAAACGCCGATTGCCCTCGCGAAACCGCTGATCAGGCGCGGGACGCATCGAAGACCCCATGCGCGCCCCACGCACCACGATGCGATACCCGACACGCGACACGGATATTCCAGCGATCTGCCGTTCTGCTCCACTGCGCGCCGTCACTTCGGCCCACAGTGTCCCCATCGCAGCCCATGTTTCGGTATAACCCCCCGACCCATCAGCACTTCGCATTGGCGCCTCCAGCACCAGTTTACGGTTCAGATGCGGCGTTTTCATTGCGAAATCCCCGCCCCGAAACGCACCATGCGATAGCGCTGGATCAGGCTGGTGACACCAAAGGGCATACAACCCGCGCCCAATGAGGTTTCATCTCGGTATTCATAGTAATGCGCCGCCAGCAGTAATACCGCCTGCCCCAGATCAGCAGGCAACCCGCCCCAATCCTGAGCCATCCCCGCGACAAAAGAAATCTTAGCAGAACCACCCGTTTTGATGGCAGGCAGGCTGGATCCCATAGGACGCACCCGAGGCCGTTGGCTATCATGCTCCAGCCGATAAGTTGCGGCGTCTGCAACCGTTTCAGCGCCGCTCTTGTCGGTCAGCGTCAAAGCCAGCACTGAAACCACCGGGGCCACGGGCAACACCTCTCCCGATGGGTCGCGCCACCTGTACAAACTCCACGAGAAGTCCCGCGCGATCAGAACCGCGCCGGTGCGTGCCTCGATCGCCGCAATGGCGGCTCGCAGGAACCCCTTCAACACTTCGTTCTGCACATCATCCTCGGCAAAACCCGTGCCCAATCTCAGATGCGCCTTGAACTGATCCACCGGCAGCGCCGCATCCGCGATGGCGGCCTCTTCGATCAACATCATCCACTCACTCCGCAATCTCGGACCCCTCCGAGGCCCCATCCTTGGAAAATGACGGGCACGCGCCGCCCCACGTTGCTCGGACGGAGGGGAGCAGCTAGACAACGCAGAGGATCTCACCCCGGCCCGCGCCCGCCGTCCGAGGGGCCAGCGCCCCCCGGATTCAGCCCGCGTTAGGCGGTGCCGAATTTCACCAGCTTGATCGCAGCGAAATCGCTGACATCGCCGCCGACGCGTTTGGTCGCATAGAACAGCACATGCGGCTTGGCGCTGAACGGATCGCGCAGCACGCGCAGATCAGGACGCTCGGCAATGGTGTAACCAGCCTGGAAGTCACCAAATGCAATTGAGAAACTGTCGGATGCCACATCCGGCATGTCCTCGGCGATCAGTACCGGATACCCCATCAGACGCGCCGGCTCACCTGCGGCCAGACCATCGGACCACAAGAAGCGGCCATCGCTGTCTTTCAACTTGCGGATCAGACCTGCGGTCTTCGAATTCATCACGAAGGTGCCATTGACCCGGTATTGCGCGCCCAGCGCATAAACCACATCGACAATCGCATCCGCGTCAATACCTGCATCAATACCAGTCGCAACATAGCCCAGGCTGCCCCAGGACCACGCATCATTCGGTACGGCTCGGTGGATCATCAACCCTTTGGGCTTGTCGACGCCATCGCCGTTGATGAAAGCCGCCGCCTCAGCGCGTGCAAATTTGCCGGCAATGCGCCCGGCCAGCCAACCTTCGACATCGAAGGCGCTGTCATCCAGCAGACGCTGCGACGCCTTGGGCAGAGCGCTCAGCTCGTGCAGCTGGATCGAGATACGATCGATCGACGGGGTTCCGGTTTCCGCCGTGGCCGAGTTTTCATCCGCCCAGCCCGCACCTACATCGGTGTGATCAATCAGCACGTCGAACGAATTTGCCTCGACATTCACAACCGATGCAATCGACCGGATAGATGCCGTCGAGTTCAAAACGGACTTGATCGTCTCGGCGGTCTGCGGATCAACCAGATAGCCACCATCGCTATTGACCGCTGAGGACAGCGATTTGGCTTCCATCTCGAGGCCGCGCAGCCCGTCATCTTCGCCGGACCGCACATAGGTATCAAATGCCTTCTGATGTGGGGCTCCGTCCTCGATCGAAGCCGCAAGATGCGGGCGTGCCGCGATAGTTGATTTACGATCCAGCATGGTCAGTCGCTCTTCAGTCTGTTGCAGTTTAGTTTTAACTTCGGCATTCAGGCCCTTGAATTCATTTACGAAGCCAGCCATCGCCTGCTTCACCTCCTGAACCAGGGGCGCACCCTCTCCGGTCAAGGCCGGGGTTTCGGTCTTGCTCATCAGCATGTCCTGTTCTGAGTGGTTTTGAGGCGCGCTAGTTCCGCGCCAGCTCCTGCCGGGCATCGTTGAATACGTCGGCAATACAGCGCAGGGCTTCCTCGGCGTCAGGGTTTCGCCCCTTCGCCGCCACCCGCGCACTGGGCAGCATCGGGAACGTCACCAAAGACACCTCCCACAGCTCCAGTTCGGTCAGGACCCGCTGGCCCTTGTCATTCTTCACCGCCCGCTTGGTGCGATAGCCAATCGACAGGCCATCCATCGCCCCCGCCCGGATCAACTCCGCCGCCTCACGACCCTTCTGCGTGCTCTCCAGCAAACGTCCCTTGACCCACAGGCCCTTGTCATCCTCACGCACTTCGTCCCACACGCCGATGGGCTGGGACGGATCGTGCTGCCACAGCATCTTGACCCGCTGACCCGCCTTGGCCAGCCCGTCAAGCGAGCCGCGATAGGCTCCACGCTGCACCACGTCACTGCCCTGATCGACCTGCCCAAACAGGCTTGCATAGCCCTCGATCACCGAGTCATCCGTGACCGACAAACCGTCGCCGAACCGTGCAAATTTATGCTCCAAATCCATGAACTTCTCCATGTAACCCATTGAACTTATGGCGCCACCACCAACAGAGACTGAAACGCCTGTGCCAGGATCACCGCCGCCACGCCATAGACCGTCAGCCACAACCGGCGTTCCAGCCGCTCCATCATCTCTTCGATCTGATCCAGACGACGACACAAATGTGCATGCTGGATCTCGGCCACCCGCTCATGCGCGGCCAGACGCAGGCCCGGCGCGCACTCGAACGAGGGATACCCCTCACCCATCACCACGCTCCGGCAGGCCCAGCAAGGCACGCTTCTCGGCATCCGTCAGGAAGTCGGCCCCATTGACCCGCGCCCATTGCGCATCGCGTTCGGCAGACAAGGCAGGCACCTGATCCAGGTCAGGCTTCAACACCAGTTCCTCACCGGTAAAGCCCGCCAGCCACTCCGACACCGCCGCCGCCACCCGCGTCACCAGAGGCAGCACGGTCAGGCGATAGAACGCCCGGTTGGCCTCCTGATAGTTCGAATAAGTCGCGTCGCCCTGGATCCCCAGCAGCATCGGCGGGACCCCAAAGGCCAGCGCGATCTCGCGGGCGGCGGCTTCCTTGGTCTTTTGAAACTCCATGTCCGAGGGCGAGAAACCCATCGGCTTCCAATCCAGCCCCCCTTCCAGAACCATCGGACGACCCGCATTGCGCGCCCCGCGATAGTTCTGTTCGATCTCGTCGCTTAGGCGCCGGAACTGATCCTCGGCCATCACCCCATGGCCATCGCCCTTCCACACCAACGCCCCCGAAGGCCGCGCAGCATTGTCGAGCAGCGATTTTGACCAGCGAGACGCGCTGTTGTGCACATCAATCGCCATCGCCGCAGCCTGCATCGGCGAGAACCCGTAATGATCATCCTGAGGGTGGAACGACTTGATATGGCAAATGTTTTCCGCTGAAAATCGGTGCTTCTTGCCGCCCACAGCGTAGTCATACGCCTTGGGCCACCCATCCGCCCCCGGCACCACGCTCATCCGGTCCGAGCGCAAAACGTGCAGCTCAACCGGCAGCCCCTCGTCAGCCTGCACCGCCTCGACATAGGCATTGCCCGACAGCAGCAACTGCCCGAACAGCGCCTCCATCAATTCCGCCCGCCCCTGCGCCGCATTTGGACGGCGCATCAGGGACAGGATCGGATGTACATCATAGCGCTGCGCCTGATCCTGCAGTACCAACGGCAGTGCCGCCGCCGCCTCGGCAATCAACTTGACCGAGCGAAACCCCACCGGGTTCCCCGAAAACCCCGCCCGCGTCAGCGACACCACATCCCGAGGGCTCCACGCCACGCGCCCGCCCGTCTGCCACGCCACCACAGGCCCCGCCGCGCTCGCCTTCGCCTCGGGCGCTGCCTCAGCCGATCCACGACGCAAGAAATCGAATACCATCTGTGCTCCTTTCTGCCGCCGCTCTGCCCGGCTTGTTGAAAGGAGTTATGACGGAAAGAAGTTTAAGCCTCGGGAATGGGGCGTACGGCGGCTGGGCAACGGGTCATTCACCTGGATCGTTTCGGTTTGCGAACCTATCCTCGATCACACTAAACATGAGAATGACGTATACCCAAGGCAATGCAAGAACGTAGTAAAGAACTGATCTTTGTCCAGAAATCGACGCAACCACCAAAATTGCGACAAAGACTAACCGGACAGGCAAACCTCGCTTCAGAACGGGGAGCTCATCTGCAGTCGGCGGTCTAAACACGTTTTGGAGGAAATTCATCAGATGCATCCTAAAGGCTAAAACCCCGAATTCATAATTGCTGCAAATATCCCAATCACAAGGACCCCCGACCGAAGATCAGTTCGTTAGACCAACTGTGGTGTTTGTGGTTATTTGGATTATTTTCATCGTAGTATACGGTTATTTCTTGCCCAACCTGATGCCAATTTGGATCCGATCCACTAATGCCGGAATACGAACGACCTGAGACAAAGAAATCGAACTCAATACGTTCCTTGTTGTAGTCTAGTTTCACCACTTTGCCCGTTGTCTTCGTCCAGTTGCGACGGGCTCTTACGTGCGTAGAAAGCACGCCAAGCCCAGCAGCGGCAAATATCAATCCTATGACAAGCTCCGGGTTTGGCTCAAAATACAAATGGGCGGCAACCGCCGCAGCAAGTGCAGCAGTTACCAGAAGATAGGGTGTCTTGAGCAATTATTTGGTCCCAACAGTCGAATGGTGTAGCGCTTGAACTCATATCTCCTATTTGAACTCAACCGGGCGTAGAGTTCAAGTTTGCTTGAGCCTCGCACTCATCACCGCAACCGCATTGTACTTTGCGAAACCCTATTTCACAAACTCCGCACCCTAGGCCGCCGATACGCCCCCGCAGGCCCCACCACCAACTCATGCAGCGCCCAGACCAGCGCGTCGACCCGGTCAGGCGAGCCCTGCCCCTCAAACCCACGCGCGGTCAGCTGGCACATCTGCTCCTCCAGCGCGCCCAGCCCCGCCACATGGGCTACTCGCCCCTGCTCGTATAACGCCGCCACAGGTTCCGCCCGCGCGACCTTGCCGCGCGACGCCCGTACCGCCCGATAAGGCACCAGAGGGTCCACCTGCCGCACGACCTCTTCCACCAGCTGCCCGCCCTGATTGACCTCGGCCACCAGCCGTTCGGCCCCGAACTCATCCATCGCGTCAATCGCCGCCTGCGCCCAGCCCGCCGGGCCAACGCCCTGCACCGTCCGGTCGGCCAGCACGAACGCCCGACACTCCTCGGGCGGCCCCTGCACCTGAGCGCCCACGACCACGATACCGCAAGCATCCGCATCTGAACCGGAGGTCACCGCCGGGTCCAGCGCCACGACGATGCGATCCAACGCGGGCACCTGTGCACAGCGCGCCGCCTCCAGCATCGACCCCGTCCACAGCGCCCCTTCGGCATCCGATAGCAGCACCCCGTCCAGCTCCTGACGCCCCAGCCGCGTGCCAGCGTACCGCGCGCGTACCTCCTCCAGAAATGAGCCCGCCAGATTGGCCCGGTTCGCCTCGGTCGGCGCATGGGTCTGCGCGGTCGACGGTGACGCCAGCAATTCCTTCAAAACCTTCACGTTGCGCGGTGTCGTGGTCACACAGACCCGAGGCCGTTCCCCCAAACGCAAAGCAAATTGCAACATGTCCCAGGTCTCGCCCGCCTTCTTCCACTTGGCCAGTTCATCCACCCAGGCCGCATCGAACTGCGGGCCGCGCAACCCTTCGGGGTCATGCGCCGAAAACGCCTGCGCCTCGGCCCCGTTGGGCCAGATCAGCTTGCGTTCGGATGCCTTCCACGCAGGCCGACGATCCGGCGGTGAGCATTGCAATATCCCGCTATCGCCAAAGATCATCACGTCGCGCACCTGATCAAAGGTCTCACCGACCAAGGCCACTCGACACGCCTCGCCGCGATCCAGCGGCAAAGCCCCCTCAACCACCTGTCGCACCCATTCGGACCCGGCCCGCGTCTTACCAGCACCGCGCCCCCCCATGATAACCCAGGACCGCCAGTCGCCTTCGGGCGGCAACTGATGCGGCAGTGCCCAGAACTCGAACAGGAAAGGGAGGGCGCACAGCCCCCCCTCCCCGATCTCACTTAGAAATCTGTTCTGCACCGCAACAGGCGCGGAGGCGAGCCAACCTGCACCCGACTTCAAACCGAGCTCGGTCAAGATCGAGCGCGTACCCTCCTTGGGCAATTCCGGCTTGTCTGTGATGTTGTTCGACAAAGCTTGTCTCCACTTTCTGACAACTTCGGATCAGCCCCTCTAACTGCCCGAGTTGCTTGGCTGAACCAGCAAGATCTGCATCCTCCCCGGCTCCGATCTGTTTGCGCAGTTCTTCCGCTGCTTGCCGCAGATCTCGAATGGACCTCTCAAGCGACTGCAACAAGTCAGCCGTCTGGGAAATCCGCTCTTCCGGGGTAATTAAAGTCATGTTTGCCTGTGACCTCATGCGTGAGTTTTCTCCGCACGAGAGAAGCGAAAAACGGCCACCGGGTCGCCCCGGGGCCGTCGCCCGCCTCTTCTAGCATGACATAACTAGTACGGAATTACGTACGTAATGTCAATAAGTTACGCAACACTAGCGCAACGCAGGGCGACCGCTGTGTTGAGTATTCCTTTACCAGATGCTCTCAGCCCTGGCCTGTCAAATCCTGCGCCAACATCAGCGCATTCCTGTCCGGATCATAGAACGTGGCCGTGCTGACCATCCCCTCAATCGTTTCCGTTTCACCGTCAAATTCCACTCCAGCCGCCTCCAACTTTCTGCGCGCATCCACGATATCCGCAACTTCGAAGACAGGCACGCAGTTCCCCGGAGAGGCTTCGGCCTGTTCGCCCAGCCCCAAAGTGACTCCGTCGACATTCGTCCGCATTTCGCTCCATCCCGCTTCATCAATGTGGTGGATAAGCTCAAACCCGAGATTGACGGCATACCAATCTGCGCTGGCATGTCGATCCTGCACGGACATCGCAAGTGTAATAGTGTTTTTCAATGAAACGAGAGGCATAAGGCTTCCTTTTTTTCAAAAATATAGCTACTATTATTTATGGACATCAATACACTTGTCAAGCTGACATCTCGGGCTTGGTCACTGAACATTCTTGCCCTGCTGCACGCCAAAGTTCCGGGCCGACAAGCCCCGCTTTTGGCCGCAACCAACGCAAGCCGAACGGCCTTTGCAACCAGCCTTGCTCATCTTATTGATCTAGGAATGATCGAAAGAAATCCCGGTCACGGGCATCCTCTACGTTCAGAATTTCGACTGACGCCAACCGGAATCAAAGCCGCGTCAGTCGCCAGCAAGATAATTATTACCGCCCGAACTGAGGATGAAACCAGACTTCTGCGAAAAACATGGACTGTGCCAGTTCTGGCGCTGGCAGGCACCCCTCATCGTTTCTCGGCAATCAAATCGGGCCTCACGATCATTACAGATCGGGCGCTGTCCTCATCCCTTCACCAGCTGGAAGAACGAAACTGGATCCGGCGCAACATTGAAACTGCCGAGAGGATGCCATTTCCAACCTATCAGGCCGTGAATGCTGGAAAAGAGATCAGCAGGGCTGTTGGCTTGCCACTGTGATCACCTACTGCCTAGTGCCTTTTTCAACCCGGAAGATCACCCGAATTTTTAACCGCGCTTGACATTCCACCACCGAACCCTCATGTGCCTACCATCACAGCGCTGTAGCGTGAGCCCGAGCGGACCTGGTCCGCCCCACAGCGCCAGTTTATCATTCCAGTTCCCCATCACGCAGGGTTCTTGACGCGACGGCCGGATGGCGCAGGATGCACCTGCTCGTTCCGAGGTCTCGCACAACCCCTGCCGGTCGCCCACGAGCGACCCTTCATGACCTGTCCGCGGGCCAACGCTCCGGGCTGTAAAGGATAGTTATTTGTTCGACTTTGATATGCTGGGCCTTGCCCCGGCACTGAACGAGGCACTTAAACGCGCCAATTTCACTCAACCCACACCGATCCAGAACCAGGCGATTCCGCTTGCTCTGAATGGTCACGACATTCTGGGACTGGCTCAAACCGGCACCGGCAAGACACTGGCTTTTGGCCTGCCTCTGATCGATCACCTTCTGGCCCAGTCTGGTAAGCCAGATCCGAAAACCTCCAAGGCGCTGATTCTGGCGCCCACCCGCGAACTCGTGAACCAGATCGCCGACAGCCTCCGTACCCTGACGAAGGGCACCAAGCTGCGCGTGGCCACCGTTGTAGGCGGCCAGTCGATCAATAAACAGATAATGTTTCTCTCTCGTGGCACTGATATTCTGGTCGCCACACCGGGTCGCCTGATAGACTTGATGGAACGTGGTGCAGTAAATCTCGGAGCGGTACGCCATCTGGTGCTGGACGAAGCTGACCAGATGCTCGACCTTGGCTTTATCCATGCACTGCGCAAAATCGCGCCGGCACTGGGCACTCCACGCCAAACCATGTTGTTTTCGGCCACCATGCCGAAGCAGATGGAAGAACTCAGCCGCGCCTACCTGACCAACCCGCAGCGGGTGCAGGTCTCGCCTCCGGGCAAAGCGGCGGACAAGATTACGCAGTCGTTGCACTTCGTTTCCAAACCCGGAAAACCAATCAAGCTGCGTGAAATCCTGTCGAAAGATGTGGATGCCCTGACACTGGTCTTTACCCGCACCAAACATGGTGCAGAACGGCTGATGAAGGGCCTTGTAGCTGACGGCTATAACGCCGCATCCATCCACGGCAACAAAAGCCAGGGTCAGCGCGATCGCGCGATCAAGGCGTTCCGCGCGGGTGAAATCAACATTCTGGTGGCCACCGACGTTGCGGCCCGAGGCATCGACATCCCGGGCGTCGCCTACGTGATCAACTTTGACCTGCCCGAGGTGCCTGACAACTACGTCCACCGTATCGGGCGCACCGCCCGAGCTGGGCGCGAGGGCGAAGCCATCGCCTTCTGCTCCCCGGAAGAAGTTGATCTGCTGCGTCAGATTCAAAAGCTGATGAAGATCGAGATCCCGGTTGCCAGTGGCTCGATGCCAGAAGCTGTGCAACCTGAAAAACCGGCGCGCCGCCCGAACAACCGCCGCCGGGGGTTCAAACCCAAACCCGCCAACGGGGAAGGAAAACCCGCAGCAAACAAACGGCGTCGCCCACGCGGCAAACGCCCTGCGGCGTAAGGTCGGCCTGCACAATAAAAGGCCAACGCCGGGTCACAAGCCGGCGTCGGCGTAACACTAAGAACGAAACCAGTTTCGTTCCGGTTAATTTCCCGAGTTCCGCTCTGCTTCAATCTCGCGCCATTTGGCGACATTGCGATTGTGTTCCTGCAAAGTCTCGGCAAACGCATGGCCGCCCGTACCATCGGCAACGAAGAACACGAAGTCCGTGTCATCCGGCGCAACAGCAGCTTCAAGGCTGGCCAAGCCCGGATTGGCAATCGGCGTCGGCGGCAAGCCGTCGATCTGGTAGGTGTTCCATGGCGTTGGCCTGTTCAGCTCGCTGCGACGCAGCCCGCGGCCCAACGTGCCTTGCCCTTTGGTAACGCCATAGATGACGGTCGGGTCCGTCTGCAGCCGCATCCCCTGTTTCAGCCGGTTCACAAAAACGCTGGCCACTTGCCCGCGCTCTTGCGGAACTCCGGTTTCCTTTTCGATGATCGACGCAAGGATCAGCATTTCTTCGGGGCTTGCCAGCGGCAACCCGTCCTGGCGGCTTTCCCAAACGGCGTTGATCCGCAATTGTTGCTTGTCCTGCATCGCCTGCAGAATGTCGTTACGGTCCTGACCAGCCACAACATCGTAACTGTCAGGCGCCAGCATACCCTCAGCAGGTATTTCGCTCACCTCACCTGTCAAAGCGTCAAATGCCTTCAACGCCTCGACCACCTGCCACGAGGTCACACCTTCGGCCAGTGATACGCGGTAACGCGTGTCCGCCTCATTGCGTTTCTCGGTATAGGCCTCAGGCACCTCTTCTCCCGACGGATCAAACGACGCGATTTCGACGAAATCCAAGGTCGCAGGGTTCAACTCGCGAACACGGGTCTGAGCGCGCGTCACACCGATACGATACTCAATCTCAGACCCACAGGTGCTGGCACCGCTGCTGGTGATCTCGTCGATGATCTGCTCCATCGACGCACCTTCCCGTACCAGAAAGCTACCGGCTTTCAACTGCTGCGCCCGATCCGTGTAGTCAGCGGCCATCCGAAAGATCGTGGCACTGCTGATGGCGCCCTGCTCTTCCAGCTGCTGACTGACACGCGTCATGTTCGATCCGCTTCTGACCTGAAGGCAGATTGCGGTTTCAAGCGGGCCCTCGGCCTTGTACTGGCTCTGCCCCCAAAGGATCAGCCCGCCCATCAGGAACAGGCCGACCACCAGAATGGTCAGCGCGTTCGAAGCAATGGCCCGCCACATTTAGCTGGCCTTTCCGAAGATCACGCTGGCATTGGTGCCGCCAAACCCGAACGAGTTCGACAGGGCCACATTGATCTCACGCTCACGTTTTGCGTTCGGAGCCAAATCGATCGGGGTCTCCACTGCTGGATTGTCCAGATTGATTGTCGGCGGGGCTACCTGATCACGGATCGCCAAAATCGAGAAGATCGCCTCGATCGCGCCCGCAGCACCCAGCAAGTGACCGGTTGCCGACTTGGTCGAGCTCATGGTCGCATTCCCGGCATGATCCCCCAGCAAACGCTCAACCGCGCCCAGCTCGATCGTATCTGCCATGGTCGAGGTGCCATGCGCGTTGATATAGTCCAGATCTTTTGGCTCCAGCCCCGCACTGCGCAGCGCCGCCCGCATCGAGCGTTCAGCCCCGTCGCCATCTTCTGAAGGCGCGGTGATGTGATAAGCGTCACCCGACATACCATAGCCCAGCACCTCAGCGTAAATCTTCGCACCGCGGGCCTTGGCGTGCTCATAGTCTTCCAGAATGACGATGCCTGCACCTTCGCCCATGACGAACCCGTCACGGTCCACGTCATAAGGGCGGCTGGCCGCCTTGGGGTTATCGGCATATTTGGTCGACAACGCCTTGCAAGCGTTGAACCCGGCGATGCCGATCTCGCAGATGCAGCCTTCGCCGCCACCTGCGACCATAACGTCTGCGTCACCTGCGCGGATGATACGGCTGGCGTCGCCGATAGCATGGGCACCGGTGGAACACGCCGTCACGACCGAATGGTTGGGTCCCTTGAAGCCATGACGGATCGACACCTGACCTGACGCCAGGTTGATCAGAGCACCTGGAATAAAGAACGGCGACACCCGGCGCGGGCCCTTGTCACGGATCAGATTGGCGGTGTTGGCGATCGAGCCCAAACCACCGATTCCTGAACCGATCAGAACACCTGTTCGCAGGCGGTCCTCTTCATCTTCGGGCAACCAGTTCGCATCCTTGCAGGCCATTTCTGCGGCCGCGATGGAATACAGGATGAAGTCTTCAATTTTGCGCTGCTCTTTCGGCGGCATCCAGTCATCGGGATTGAACGTTCCGTTGGTACCATCCCCGCGCGGCACCTCACAGGCGTAGGTCGTGGTGACGCCACTGCCTTCCGCATCAAAATGCGTGATAGGACCAGCGCCGGACTCTCCGTCCAACAGCCGCGACCAGGTTTCCTCGACCCCGCTGGCCAAAGGAGTGACCAATCCAAGACCGGTAACAACGACTCTGCGCATGAAGTGCCTCTTGCCTGCTTCCTGTTATGAGAACCGCTCTTACCCCGGCCCGGGGTGCGGGGGCAAGAGCAACGGCGACTTCAAGGAGGCTTCCCGCCGCCTATCACCCGAAACTATACTGTTTTCAACGATTGGAAGAGGTGCCCGCCCTTTCACGCGTCCTGCTGAAAGGGCGGAGCGGTTTATTGGAACTGTGCCACCGGCTCATGTGCCGATTTTGCCATTTCCAGAGCATCCGTCAGGTCAAGTGTCTTGTGAAACAGTGCACGCCCTACGATCGCACCCGAGATATTGGGAATATACGCCAACCGCGAGATATCGTCTGCAGTGCGCACAACCCCGCTTGCAATCACCGGAGTGCGCGAATGTCCGGCAAGCCCCGAGATCAAACCAAGCTGAGCCTCGACGTCATCCATGTCGCTGTCGATATCCGTCACCACGATGGCGGCAAACGGCGCATCTTCGAACGCGTCGATAAACGCTTCGGGCGTGAATGCGCTTTGGCTGCGCCAGCCATCCGTCATCACAAAACCTTGCCAGACATCAACCGACAGCACGATTTGATCCGGGTAAAGCTTGGCCAGTTCCTTGACCAGATTCGGCTCGCGCGCTGCCAGCGTGCCGATCACGACACGACCGACCCCTTTGTCGATCCAGCGTTCCACCTGTTCACGTGTCCGCATACCACCCGCCAACTGAACCGGAATTTCGGCCGCACGGATAATCTCTTCAATCAATTCGACGTTGGTATTTTTGCCCTCAATCGCGTCGAAATCGGTCAGGTGCATCCATTCGGCACCCGCCTCGGCCCAGCTTCGCGCTGTCTCAACCGGGTTTACATGCCAAATCATAGCGTTGTCCAAACGACCTTTGTCCAACGTGACACACCGGCCGTTCTGCAGTTCCATAGTGGGGTATATCCTCATGAGCTCGGTCCTCCGCTCAATCGCTCTGAAAATCCTCGGCAGCATACACCTGGAACGCCCTCCCAATATTACCGGGATCGGCACAGTTTGGCCATTTTGCGGCATACTGTTGAAGTGGCGGATTTACGCGAACGCAGGTGGGCCGTTGCGCCTTAACAAGTGCACCGGGGTTTCATTATACACCCCTTCACGCATCAATACATAGCCCAGCTTTTTGGCAAGCTTCTGCGACGAGGAATTCGACGCGTTCACCATCGCGACCAAAGGTCCGGGAATCACCCGGTCAAACCAGTCATGAGCAGCCTTCGCCGCCTCATATCCCAAGCCCTGCCCCTGTACCTCAGGGGCCAGAACCCAGCCTGCCTCGGGAAAGCCGTCGAAATCCTCTCCCATCCGACGGTTTCCGTAAAAGAAACCGGCCTGTCCAATCAGCTTTCGATTCGACTGCTGAAGCACACCCCATTGACCAAACCCGGCCATCTGCCAATGTCCGGCGTTGCGCAAAAATGAATCCCACGCCTCGCCACGTGAACGGGGTGAGCCGCCGATGTGCTGGACAACGCACGGGTCCCGCCAGATCTCGGCGAACCGGTCAAAGTCCTCCGGGCGCATGGCACACAGTGTCAAACGCGCGGTATTTATCATGGGAGTGGATCTTATCATGCCCTGTCCACTTTGAATTTTGCCTCAATGGAAACAGTGCGTATCCGAATATAAACGCGCAAGCATGAATTTTGAGCGGGCACAAAAAAACGGCGCCTCCGTTGCCCGGAAGCGCCGCTTTTAATCAGAAGGAAACGCTTAGGACGCTTCGCTGATGAACTTGACCGCGTCGCCGAAGGTCTGGATGGTTTCGGCTGCATCATCGGGGATTTCGATGCCGAACTCTTCTTCGAAGGCCATGACCAGTTCAACGGTGTCCAGGCTGTCTGCGCCCAGATCATCGATGAAGGACGCGTTTTCCGCGACTTTATCTTCTTCAACACCCAGGTGCTCAACAACGATCTTCTTAACGCGATCTGCGACGTCGCTCATGTCTATTCCTCATTCCTTTACAGGGCGGTCTGCCCGATTCTGCCCTTGCCCGCACGGGTTGGCTTTGATTTGCCCGTTTCGGGCGGTTTGGGTCCCGGCGAACCGGGAAGTCGAAGGCCGACCTGAACAACCGGCCCCGCATAGATGCGCCGCCTATAGCATAGTCGACGCTAGAGGCAAACGCTTTCGCGCCGCCCCTGTGGCGATCACAACATGGCCATACCGCCGTTCACATGCAAGGTGCTTCCAGTAACATAGCCGGCTTCTGGACTGGCAAGATACAGAACCGCCGCCGCAATTTCTTCGGGATCACCCATGCGACCCGCCGGAACCTTCAACAGCAGACCCTTTTTCTGTTCCTCGGTCAGCTTCTCGGTCATTGCCGTCGTGATAAAACCCGGCGCCACGGCGTTAACCGTAATTCCGCGGGTTGCAACTTCGTGCGCCAAGGCCTTGGAAAAACCAATCATTCCGGCTTTTGACGCCGCATAGTTCGCCTGACCCGGATTACCGATTACGGCCACCACGGACGAGACATTCACGATCCGACCCCAGCGTGACTTCATCATGCCCCGGATCACACCTTTGCACAGTTTCATCGTCGAGGTCATGTTCACGTCTATCACGCTCTGCCATTCCTCATCGGACATGCGCATGAACAGGTTATCCCGCGTGATACCGGCGTTGTTCACGAGGATGTCCACCGATCCCATTGCTTCGATCGCTTGCTTTGGCAACGCCTCAACGGCTTCCGGATCGCTCAGATTGCAAGGCAACACATGCGCGCGTTCGCCCAGTTCATCTGCCAGAGCCTGCAGAGGTTCGACCCGTGTACCGGACAATCCAACCGCTGCGCCAGCACCATGCAACGCGCGTGCAATATCGCCTCCGATGCCGCCCGAAGCACCAGTGATCAGCGCATTCTTACCTTTCAAATCAAACATTCGGTTTTCCTCTTGGTGCGCCGGCCACGACGCGTTTTGAGCTTACGATTCGGCCTGAATGGCCTTTTGAACATCTTCCGGGGTGCCGACAGCCTTGCCTGAAATGGCACGATCGATCTTGCGGATCATGCCGGACAGCGCTTTGCCAGCACCGATTTCCCATGTCTCAGTCACGCCTTGCGCCGCCATGAATTGCACGCTTTCACGCCAGCGAACCGAACCCGTCACCTGTTCAACCAACAACTGGCGGATCAGATCCGGATCACTGACTGCTTCGGCGCGTACATTGGCCACCAAAGGCACCGAGGGCACCTTTACTTCGACGGCAGCAAGCGCTTCCGCCATGACATCTGCCGCAGGCTGCATCAGCGCGCAGTGAAATGGGGCACTTACAGGCAACATAACGGCACGTTTTGCGCCTTTCTCTTTGGCAATCTCGGCGGCACGCTCGACAGCAGCCTTGGAACCGGACACAACGATCTGAGTTGGATCGTTGTCATTGGCAGCCTGACAGACCTCTCCCTGCGCGGCTTCTCCTGCAACGGCGCGTACCGCCTCCAGATCCAATCCAAGAATGGCCGCCATTGCACCCTCGCCTACGGGTACAGCACTTTGCATCGCCTGACCACGGGTGCGCAACAGGCGCGCGGTGTCCGCGATCGACAAAGCCCCTGCAGCTGCAAGAGCCGAGTATTCGCCCAAAGAATGGCCCGCCACAAAAGCCGCCTTATTGACCGAAACACCTTCGGTTTCCAGCGCTCGCATTGCCGCCATGGATGTTGCCATAAGAGCCGGCTGAGCATTCTGAGTCAGCGTCAAATCGGCGATGTCGCCTTCCCAGATTACGCTGCTCAGCTTTTCTCCCAGTGCCTCGTCCACTTCATCGAAGACGGCCTGTGCCGCCGGATAGGCATCGGCCAGTGCTTTGCCCATACCGATGGTCTGGGCGCCCTGCCCCGGAAAAACAAACGCGAGTGTCATTGCAACCTCATGGATAATGTCAGGTTGCGGCGGGGTGTAAACTGACTGATCGTCTGGCACAAGCACTGCCTGTGTTCTGCATTCTGGCACCTTGGCTGTGCACAAGCGCTTACTTGTGCCGACCTCCGATAACCTTAACTTGGGCGCAGCACAGAATCCCGGAGCGTTGCACCCATGGCCTCGACCAATTCCTTCTCAAGCTACGGAAGTGTCGCAAAGACGTTTCACTGGCTCACCGCGTTGCTGATCTTCACGGCCCTGCCGCTCGGCTGGATCGCGGACAACCTGGCCTACGCCGTATTGCATGCCCCCACAGCCGCAAGCGAGGCCGAAATCGCACGCGCGGCGCGCATATTCTCATTGCACAAAACCGTTGGCGTCACCGTGTTCTTCGTTGCTTTGGCTCGGATAGTATGGGCCTTCACGCAAACCAAGCCCGGCCTGTTGAATGCCGACAACAAGCCCGAGGCTTTCGCCGCCGAAACTGTCCACTGGCTTCTCTATGGGTCACTGGTGCTTGTGCCACTCACCGGTTGGGTGCACCACGCCGCAACCGAAGGGTTTGCTCCAATCCTCTGGCCCTTCGGCCAAAATCTGCCTTTTGTACCGAAATCAACCAGTGTGGCCGAGGTGACAGGCGTTCTGCATTGGCTGTTCATGTGGACGCTCGTCGGCGCGCTGGTCCTGCATGTTGCCGGAGCGTTGAAGCATCACGTCATAGACAAAGACAGCACGTTACGCAGGATGTTGCCGGGAGGGTCTGACGCACCGGAGCCTCCACGGCAGCACCATTCCCTTGTCCCCGCCGTCGCCGCGGTGGCCGTTTGGGCGCTTGCCCTCACCGGCGGCTGGGTCTCTGGCGAGTTTGCACATGAGGCCGACGATGATGGCGCCGATGTCCAACTGGCCGAGGTGCAATCAGACTGGCAGGTTCAGAACGGCACCCTGTCCATTACGATCTCGCAATTGGGCAGCCCTGTCACCGGCTCGTTCTCCGACTGGACGGCCGCAATTGCTTTTGACGAACCCACTGACCCCGGCCCGGCCGGGTCCGCCGAAGTCACGATTGCAATAGGATCTCTCAGCCTCGGAACCGTAACTGAACAGGCCATGGGGGCGGATTTCTTCGACAACGCCCAGTTTCCGACGGCCCAGTTCACAGCTGACCTTTTCAGAACCGAAAGCGGATACGAAGCACGCGGACCGCTGACAATCCGTGACAAGACGATCGATATCACACTCCCCTTTTCGCTGGACCTTCAGGACGGCACCGCGACCATGGCTGGCTCGGTTGACCTGAACCGGTTGGATTTTGACGTAGGCACATCACAGCCCACTGAAGACTCGCTCGGCTTCACCGTAACAGTGACCGTAGAACTCGCTGCGTCTCGCGGACAGTAATGCAAAAAAACCGCCGGTGATCCTATCACCGGCGGTTTTATTGTTCGTTGTCTTGCGATTATTCGGCTTTTTGCGCTTCGACCGAGATCTGCACCTGCACTTCGTCGCTGACAAACGGTGCGAACTGGCCCAAATCAAACTCACTACGGACCAGAGTTGTGGTGGCGCTAAAGCCGGCCCATGGCTTGTTTGCCATAGGGTGGGTATCAGCTTTGTTCAGTTTGGCGTCCAGAACAACGGATTTGGTCACACCATTCATGGTGAGGTCGCCAGTGATACTTGCAGTATTTTCACCAGTCACTTCGATACCAGTCGAGGTAAAGGTAATCAGATCGCCCTCGGTCGCACCAAAGAAATCTTCGGTCATGAAGTGATCTTCACGCGGTTTCCAGCCAGTGAACATTTCCAGTACCGGCATGGATACGCTTACGCTGGAGGCGGCGGGATCTTCCTGATCAAACATGATTTCGCCCTCAAAACCCGAGAACATGCCGGTTGTGGTTGAAAAGCCCAAGTGGTCATAGCTGAAGACAACCTGACTGTGGCTCGAGTCCAACACGTATTTCTCGGCGCTGGCGAATGCCGTGGTCGCCGACACGGCCAGTGCAGCAGCAAGAAGGGTGGATTTCATAACAATCTCCGCGTTTTTGTGAATGCAAACCGTCTGGGTTGCTTACAAACAAAATGTGCCGCCTATTGGCGGCACACAACCTTTTTCGAGTCACAGCATCTGTTCCTTTTTGAACAGAATAAAATTCAGCCGAAAATTGTTACGCTCTTGCTCAGCTGTCCCTTCAGCGCTCGGCTGACATCCGCCGATTCAAGGGGCAGCTTCATCAAAAGGCTTCCGTCCACATCAAACAGGTGAACTTCGTTTTCTTCAAAACGTGCGCCACCCAGCGACTCATAGCTGCGGCGCAACACCGTCTGCGGGCGCCCGTCCTCGTTCTTTTGCAGAACACGGACTTCACGACGTATCGGATCAAAATAGGCATCCGGGCGCTGATCAAGGACTTCAATCGTCAGCAAACTGACACCGACGATCAGAAACAGCATCGAGGCCACCATCTTGATCGGCCAGACATCTGCGCCAACGATCGAACCCGGCATAAGCCACATCGAAAACGCCGAAAAGATCAGGAACGCTCCTACCAACCGCGCCAGGATCAAACGGGCCTTCCAGTTTGGCGCAAAGGCGATCATTACCGGCACCGAATGCTCAAAGCGCGAGCTTGCCGCTTCTTCCCGGTATGTGTTTGTATTTGTCGCGGTCATAACACTTCACCCTTTATCAGGTTACTGTCGAATTTCAGTTTGGTCCGGGTAACGTCCGGTATGCAAAACAACTTTGAGCCGAAAAGCGTCAGCAATTGGGCGGCCCAAAGGAAAATGGGCGGCGTCTCAAAGGCACATGTGGCGGGGCTTGCTCCTGTAGTTCAAACGTGTATACGAGGCCATCCTTCGCAATCAAATGAATCGCGCAGCCTCTCGTGGCAGGGTCGCGAAGGACCGGATGGCCCCGCCTATGAAATGCGCCTTGATATAAACAGGAGTGCACATGCCACTGTATGAGCATGTAATGATCGCGCGTCAGGATCTGTCCAACGCGCAGGCGGAAAGCCTCGTCGAACATTTCGGCACCGTTCTGGCTGACAACGGCGGCAAGCTTGTCGACAGCGAGTATTGGGGCGTCAAGACGATGGCCTACAAGATCAACAAGAACCGCAAGGGCCACTATGCTTTTCTGAAAACCGATTCCCCCTCGGGTGCGGTTCAGGAAATGGAGCGCCTGATGCGTCTGCATGACGATGTCATGCGCGTTCTGACCATCAAGGTCGATGGCCACACCGATGGCCCGTCGGTTCAGATGCAGAAGCGTGACGAACGTGGCGACCGCCGCGAGCGTCGTTGATCAACGCCTGAGAAAAGGACACTAAACCATGGCCGCAAAACCATTTTTCCGCCGCCGCAAGGTCTGCCCGTTCTCGGGTGAGAACGCGCCGAAGATCGATTACAAAGACACCCGTCTGCTGCAGCGCTACATCTCTGAGCGTGGCAAGATCGTTCCATCCCGCATCACCGCCGTTTCGGCGAAAAAGCAGCGCGAGCTGGCCCGTGCTATCAAGCGCGCCCGCTTCCTCGCCCTGCTGCCCTACGCCGTGAAGTAAGGAGAGATTGACATGCAAGTTATCCTTCTCGAACGCGTTGCGAAACTGGGTCAGATGGGCGACGTCGTTGACGTAAAGTCCGGCTACGCCCGCAACTTCCTGCTGCCCCAGGGCAAAGCCCTGAGCGCATCGGACGCCAACATCGCGTCGTTCGAAGCCCAGAAAGCGCAGCTGGAAGCACGCAACCTGGAAACCAAGAAAGAAGCTGAAGCACTGGCTGAAAAGCTGGACGGACAGCAGTTCGTCGTGATTCGCTCTGCATCAGATGCAGGTGCTCTTTACGGCTCGGTCACCCCGCGTGACGCCGCAGACGCTGCAACCGAAGCCGGATTCACCGTCGACAAAAAGCAGGTTATCCTGATCAATCCGATCAAGGAGCTGGGCCTGCACTCTGTTGCAGTCAAGCTGCACCCCGAAGTCGAAGTTGAAATCAAAATGAACGTGGCGCGTTCGGAAGAAGAAGCCGAACTGCAAGCCTCGGGCAAATCGATCCAGGAACTGGCCGCAGAAGAAGAAGCAGCCGCTGAATTCGAGATCGCTGAACTGTTTGACGACATCGGCTCGGCCGCGTCCGAGGACGAAGAGCTGGCTTCGGAAGCAGCCCCTGCTGAGGAAGACGAAGCCAAAGCCTGATCCGGCGGCGTTTCGAATACTATTAAGGCCGTGCTTCAGCGCGGCCTTTTTTATGTTTCCGAGCCAAACCAGCAAATTTCAGCCCAACTCCATCCACAATCTTGCAGCAAAATACTCAGGCCATATCATTGCCACTCGAAGTCCGGAGAAATAAAATGCCCCCGTTCACCCGTCGCAATTTCTTGGCACTCTTATTGACAGCACCAATGGCTGCTTGCAGTGCAGGTGTAGTATCCAAGGCAGAAACACCGCTATTCAACCCTCCGCTTTATCCAAACGAAACGCCGGAACTTCGCGCGTCGATCAACAAATGGGCAGACCACTACCAGCTTCCGCGAGAGCTTGTTCACAAGCTGGCTATTCGCGAAAGCACACATCGCCCCTGGGCCGTCAACCGTCCCTATTACGGCCTGCTACAGATCCTTCCGGCTACCGCGCGCTCTATGGGATACACCGGAAACGCCAAAGGCCTGTTGGACGCGGACACCAACCTCGAGTTTGCCGGGAAATACCTTCGCGGCGCCTGGCTTCTGTCTGATGGCAATCAGGATCGGGCCATATTTCTCTATGCCAAAGGGTTTTACCCCGAGGCCAAAGCGCGCGGATTGTTGGTGGAAACTGGACTGAAATCCGCCAACTGACGGTGATTAGCGTCAGAAAGCCTCGTGATTTTAGCACTATTTACCGAATAGTGACAAAAATGTTCTATTGAATGTCTCAATATTTTGAAATGCGCAGACAATTAGTACCTCGCCTTGTCATGTTTAGGAAAGTGTGGTGTTCTGACTCGGTGAGGTAAACGGGTTCCACTCTGTGTTATATGCATGCTCGACGACACCATCGAGCTGTAAGATGGGCCGCAGCTAGTAGGCACCACATGGAAATTGTCGATCTGAGCACACTGCCGGATTCCGAGGTTCGTTACACCGAATTTCTAAGGCAAATCTGTGAGAAGCATGACATGGATCATGCCGCTTATGCCGGCATGAACCCTGCTGCTGGCACGGTGGCCGGCTTTGTGACGTATGACGATGCCTGGAATGAGCACTACACAAACCAGGGTCTGATCATGATCGACCCGACCATCCATATGGCCCGCCGCAGCATTGCGCCAGTGGATTGGAGCCGCTTGGAGCGCAGCCCTGACTTCCAACGTGTATTCCGGGATGCCCATGACTTTGGACTGCCCAACCAGGGCGTTACAATACCCGTGCGCGGCCCCTACGGGGATATCGGCCTGTTGAGCGCAACGCGCAACTGCAGCAAAGAGGAATGGCGCAAGCTATACACGCATGTCATCAGTGACTTGCAATCCATGGCGGTGCACATCCATGACAACGTGGTTTCGTCGGACGAATTGACCAGCGCACTGTATCATCCAACGCTCTCCAGACGTGAAACAGAGATTTTGCAGTGGGTCGCGGCAGGGAAATCGCAACAGGACATCGGCGATATTTTGTCTATTTCGCACCGAACCGTAGAAGTGCACTTGCGTTCCAGCCGAGAAAAGCTTAGTGCGCTGACCACCCCTCAGGCCGTTGGCCGGGCGATTGCAATTGGGCTTATTACCCCAAGTTAAACAAAAAAAACGCCAAATTTCGCCAAAATACGGGAAACCCCCAATAGAAAAACTCCCCGAGTCCGGTAACTTCAAGGTTACCGAACAACCACTCGAAGGGGGAAGAAATGATCATCGTGGTAGATGGCCTGAACAGACATTTGTTCAGCGAAGTTCTTGACGAAATGTTCGAGTTGAGAGCACGTGTTTTTGGGGAACGTCTAGGATGGGACGTTAACATTCAAGACGGAAAAGAAATCGACGAGTTCGATCACCTGGACCCGGCATATGTAATCGGACTAGACGACGAGGGGAATGTCGTCGCAGCCGTGCGTGCCCTCCAGACCACCGGACCTCACATGTTGTCGGATGTCTTTTCGTCGATTCTTTGTGGCGAAGCACCACTTCGCAGCGCAACCATGTGGGAATCGACCCGCTTCTGCGTAGACACGCAACGTCTCACTCGTGGCAAAGAAAAGAACTCGGTCTCATACGCAACTTGCGAGTTGATGATCGGATCTTTGGAATATGCAAAGAATGCAGGTATTCAGGACATCATCACCGTGATCGATCCGGTCATGGATCGGGTGCTGAAGCGTTCGAACTGCGCTCCATACGACTATGTCGGCAAAACAGTGCCAATGGGCAAAGTTCATGCCTTGGCCGCTCTGCTGGACTGCACGGAAGAACGCATCGCCGGCCTGCGTGAGTTTGCGGGCATTCACAACGATGTCTTTATGGACGAAGAAGAGGCGTTGGATCTGTTTGCCGCGAAGAAAGCCGCAGAACAAAACCCGGCGAACCAGGATCACAAACCACTTACCGACCTCGAGAAATACTTTGTGGAACAGATGAGCGCTGCAAAAACGGAAGCTGAACGGCAGGACGTCCTTAAGCTGATCGAAGCGCTCACGGATACTTTCACGCCAGAGCAAAGAACCGCTCTTTTAGAAACCCCCCGTGCTTTTGCTCATGAGGCCTGACCCCCTCACCTCATAGATACAAAAGCCACCCATGCGGAGCCGTCTGATTTCAGGCGGCTCCGTTTTTTTGTCCCTTCTGCTGATGAAGGGAAGGAAGAGGATTATTCCTCTTCCAGTGCCTCGACAGCTTTCTGCAGGTCGTCCTTGCTGACTTCCTTGTCAGTGACCTGAGCCAGTTCCAACACGTAATCGACAACCTTGTCTTCAAAGATCGGCGCTCGCAGTTGCTGTTGCATCTGCGCGTTCTGCTGCACGAACTCAAAGAACTGACGTTCCTGACCCGGGTACTGGCGCGCCTGGTTCATGATCGCCTGTGTCATCTCGGCGTCGGTAACTTCAACCTCGGCCTTCTGGCCCAGTTCAGCCAACAACAGGCCCAGACGCACGCGGCGCTCGGCCAGCTTGTTGTGCTCGTCCGTGGGCTCGATCGGATCGTGGTCGTGGCCTTCGACTTCAGGATTTTCTTCGTGCCACAGCTGATGCGCAATCTGCTTTGCTTCGGCTTCAACCAGCGACGGCGGCAGATCGAACGAGACTTTCTCATCCAATACGTCCAGCAGAGCACGCTTCATCACAGCGCGCGACGCGCCGGCATATTCGGCTTCCAGACGTTCTGCGATCTGGCCTTTCAGGGCTTCCAGGTCTTCGGCGCCAAATTTCTTAGCCAGTTCGTCGTTCACTTCCGCTGCAACCGGTTCTTTAACTTCCTTGATGGTGCAGGTGAAAACAGCGTCTTTGCCGGCCAGATGCTCGGCACCGTATTCCTCAGGGAACGTGACGTTGACGTCTTTTACTTCCTCGGCTTTCACGCCAACCAGCTGTTCTTCGAAGCCAGGGATGAAGCTGTTCGAGCCCAGAACCAACGGGTAATCTTCTGCCGAACCACCTTCGAATTCTTCGCCATCAACCTTACCGACGAAATCGAACACGATCTGGTCTCCGTCCTTGGCCTTCGACCCCTTGCGGCGCGCTTTGAAGTCCTGAGCGGTTTCGGCCAGGTTGTTCAGCGCTTCTTCGACGGCCGCATCATCAGCTTTGACGATCAGTTTTTCCAGCTTCACTGATTTAAGGTCGACTTCCGGGATCGCTGGCAGCGCCTCATAGGACATGGCGACTTCAACGTCATCGCCTTCTTTCCAGTCCTCATTGGTCATCTTGACCTCGGGCTGCAGCGCGGGGCGGTCACCGCTGTCTTCGAAATGCTTGTTCATGGCGCCATCGATGGTTTCCTGCATCGCCTCGCCCAAAAGGCGTTGGCCAAACTGCTTTTTCAGCAGCGCCATTGGCACTTTACCTTTGCGGAAACCTTTCATTTCGATTTCCGGCTGCGCTTCAGTCAGCTTTTCGTTGACCTTCTCGTCCAGCTCGGCTGCGGACACAACGATGTTGTAGCCACGTTTCAGACCTTCGTTCAGCGTCTCGGTAACCTGCATTATGGTAGTCCCCATAGGATTCGGGGCGCGCAAAAAGGGCGCGCCGGGCAAATTTGACGCCTTCTATTTGCCCAGCCGCCCACGCGCAAGGGGCAAAGGCTGAATCCAGTGGTATTTGATCACCAAAACCGCAAAAAAGAACGCCCCGGAAACCAGGGCGTTCGCGTTTGGATCAGTCAGACGATCAGAACTTCCAGCGTGCGCCCAGAACCCATGCTTCGTTGTTGTCAAAGGATGTGCCGTCATCGAAATCGTGGTTGCGGTATTTCAGGTAAACATCCGTATTGAACGCCTCGACCTTCTGCACGACCGCGATACCCCAGGCTTTGGTATCCGAGCCGTTGCTCTCGAAATCCGAGCCATCATAATAGTCGATGCCGACGCCGGTCTTGCCCCAAGACACCCAGTTGCCTTCGTACGAGATCTTACCATACCAATAGTTCGGATCCGTAGCACCGGCCTGGTCATCGTCGCGCGTACCGCCTGCAACCGTAAAGCCCAAACCGCTGGGCAGCAGAACAGACGCCGAACCAATGGTGTCTTTGCGGTCGCCCGAATTGTCATCGCGTTCGCGCACCGAATAGGCAACGGCTGCCGCGAATTCCACACCGCCAGCAAAGGTGTTTTCATAGAACAGGCCGACGTCGTAATAATCGTCATCATCGCTGCTGGACAAAATGTTCTGACCATAAGCAAAACCGGCCGAAAACCCGTTGATGGCTGGGGTATCATACCGCACCCGTCCACGGCGCGCGCCGTCAAAGTTGCTTGAGCTGTCGCCAACCGTAATACCGCTCAGAAAACCGGTCGTGTCGCGATAGAAGAACCCTGCATTTTCATCGTTGGTAAACGAATACAGCGCGGTTCCGACATATGACAGATCAACCTCTGCGGCTCCATCAGCGACCATGCTGCCCTGACCTGCCGAAAACTTGCCGTAGCCACCTTTCAGCGAAAAATCCACGTGGCGAATGTCTTCGCGATTCCAACCATCTGCGTTGGTTCCGAATTGATCGGCCGACGCCGAACCCGGCAGGCCAAGGCCTGTTTCAAACCAAAATTGGAACTCGTTACTTCCATATGGCTGTACAAGACGCAGGCCGACACGGCTGTTCGACAGATCGTTGTCGAGAACTCGGGTCTCGGTATCCTGTCCGTCATCCACCGAGATCAAGGCGGGGTGCAGCTGTCCATACAGCAGTACATATCCGCCGCTATTATTTTCGTACTTCATTTCCGCCGCAGCCGGGATGGCGGTCGTCGCAGTCAGAACAGCGGCTACTGATATCGGTTTAATGTTAAGGTTCATTTCACTCACCATGAAAGGTTCGGGGTTCAGGTACTGTCCAATTGTTTACTGACTGCGAGCGTTCCAGTGGTCCGCATTCACTCCCTCGCAAACATTGCAAATTCGCAACAGATCTCATCGAATGCGTGACCATTTAACATTATAAATCATACAGTTACGATTCTTTTCACAAGTTTACAGCAAATTGTGCAAGTGAATTGTGGCCTCCGGCTATGCGTCTGGCAAACATTCGGTCTGCATTGACGCGGACCTTGACGGCGGATTTCCGCCGACTCGCCGTGAATTGAGCCGTTCCACGCCCAACCCACTCAGATATTCAACTTTTTCAAAACGTCCGGCACCTGTTCCGGCAAATCTTCCGCGATCAAACCCGGCCCGAACTGGCGCGCGCATTCCACATGTAACCACGCCGCAGTTTCCGCCGCATGTATCGGCGAAAAACCTCGCGCCAGCAGACCTGCGATGAATCCTGCAAGCACATCGCCGGCCCCAGCGGTCGCCAGCCAGGGGGCCGCTCTTTCGTATACGGCCGCGTTGACCACGCATCGTCCGTCTGGCGCAGCGATCACCGTGTCCGGACCCTTGAACAGAACCACGCACCCAGCTCGTTTTGCAGCAGCACGCGTTGCGTCCACCTTGGAATACGCCGGTCCCTTGGTCGGGTGCGCGTTCATCTCCCCGGCAACATCCGGAAACAACCTGGCGAATTCCCCGCCATGCGGGGTGAGTACACATTTGCCGTGCAAATGCGCGAACAGGGTGTCGGGATCCTCGGCAAAGGCTGACAGAGCATCCGCGTCCAACACGGTTGCCCGCCGTGCGGCCAAGGCCATAGGCACAAGTGCCTGCGCCCTCGCCAATCCAAGCGCAGGCCCCAGGCAAAGCGCATTCAGGCGCGTATCCTCCAGTATTTCGGACAAATCATCGGTCCCGTCCACCCGCTGCAACATGAGGGCCGTGATCTGGCTGGCCGCTTCCGTCTGCGCTGACGGGGGCACGCCCAGCGTCACCAGACCCGCCCCAATCCGCAAAGCCCCCCGCGCCGCCAATCGCGCAGCACCTGTTTTGCCCGAGCCTCCGGACAGGATCAAAGCGTGGCCATGCGAATATTTGTGGTCGACCGAAGCTTTCAAAAGCTTCATCCTGTCGGGATGGGCCATGTGAACGATCTGACTGTCCTCCCATGTTTCGAGGCCAATCGACTTGGTTCGTACCGTTCCGCAGGTTACCGGACCATCACCCAGCACATGCCCCAGCTTTCTGCTATGAAACGTCACCGCCAAGTCTGCAACTATCGCATTGCCAAGAATGCGACCACTGTCGGCGCACAAGCCGCTTGGCGCGTCAATTGCGACGACCTTTACGCCTCGATCTCGCAGCAGGGTTCTAGCCGGTGCGTTGGCCAACATGGAAAACACACAGGCAAATGGTCGGGTGAGACCCGTGCCCAAAACCCCGTCGACTACCAGGTCAATTTCATTCGGAAACCGAAGAAAATCATCCTCTAACGGGGCGGGGTCGACGGCGAATACGCGAACTTCGTTCTTTATTTCCCATCTCTCATAATTCACTCGCGCATCCGGTGGCAGCTTTTCCGGGTTCCCGTAAAGAAACACCTCAACCTCCCACCCCAGCTCCTGCAAAAGCCGCGCCACAACAAACCCGTCACCTCCGTTGTTGCCTGGTCCGCACAGCACCACTGCGCGCAGCGAATCCTCTTCATCTGGCCCCAAATACCCCGGGGAGCGCGAGGGGCTGGCCCCTCGCCTGTCCAACACCGGCCATTCCTCGAAAATCGCGTCAACAACACCCTGTCCGGCCCGCTCCATCAGCTCCAGACCGGTCACCTCACCGGATGTGATGGCGGCTTGCTCGATGGTCCGCATCTGTGCCGCTGTCAGCAATTCCATCCTTTCACCCCTCGCTCGATTCCATTTTGATTACTTTTTGTGCATATCGCTCAAAAATTAGCGCCAAGCCGTTTTTCCAAGCGTTCCAACCCGCACGATATCGCAATCACATTGCCGCCCGATCTTAGACGTGATCACTGCCCCTGAGACAACCATTCAAGGTGAACCGGGATGAAAAAGATCGAAGCGATCATCAAGCCGTTCAAACTGGACGAAGTGAAAGAGGCATTGCAGGATGTGGGCGTCCAGGGCCTCAGCGTCATCGAGGTCAAGGGTTTCGGTCGCCAGAAAGGCCATACCGAGCTGTATCGCGGCGCCGAGTATGTCGTCGATTTTCTGCCCAAGGTTAAGGTCGAGGTCGTATTGGACGACGACCAGGTCGACGCCGCCGTCGAGGCCATCGTGTCGGCCGCCAAAACCGACAAGATCGGAGACGGCAAGATTTTCGTGTCCCCCGTCGACCAAGCCATTCGTATCCGGACCGGTGAAACCGGCTCGGACGCACTATAACCCACAAGATTACTGACACATCTATCAGAAGGACCAAGGGAATGAGCGTAGACGCAGTTCTCAATACAATCCGCGAAGAAGACGTCGCCTATGTCGACATCCGTTTCACTGACGTGCGCGGCAAGCTGCAGCACGTGACGGTGGACGTCGATCTGGTCGATGAAGACTTCCTGGAAGAAGGCTTCATGTTTGACGGCTCGTCCATTGCAGGCTGGAAGTCGATCGAAAACTCGGACATGAAACTGATCGCCGACACGACATCGGCTTATATCGACCCGTTCTATGCTGAAAAGACACTGTGTCTGCACTGCTCGATCGTTGAACCCGACACCGGTGAAGCCTATGGCCGCGACCCGCGCGGAACCGCGCAGAAAGCCGAAGCCTACCTGAAGTCCAGCGGTATCGGTGACGTTGCCTACATGGGCCCCGAAGCTGAATTCTTCCTGTTTGATGACGTTCGTTTTTCAAACAGCATCAACAAAGTATCCTTCGAAGTTGATGCAACAGATGCGTCGTGGAACACCGACACCGAATACGAGATGGGCAACATGGGCCACCGTCCGGGCGTCAAGGGCGGCTACTTCCCGGTCAACCCCATCGACGAAGCCCAGGACCTGCGTTCGGAAATGCTGTCGACCATGAAACGCCTGGGCATGAAGGTCGACAAGCACCACCACGAAGTGGCCTCGTGCCAGCACGAGCTAGGCCTGATCTTCGACAGCCTGACCAAGCAGGCCGACGAGTTGCAGAAGTACAAGTACGTCATCCACAACGTCGCGCACGCCTACGGCAAATCGGCCACGTTCATGCCGAAGCCGATCGCAGGTGACAACGGCACCGGCATGCATGTGAACATGTCGATCTGGAAAGATGGCAAGCCGCTGTTCGCTGGCGACAAATACGCCGACCTGTCGGACGAGGCGCTGTACTTCATCGGCGGCATCCTGAAACACGCCAAGACCCTGAACGCCTTCACCAACCCGTCGACCAACAGCTACAAGCGCTTGATCCCCGGGTTTGAAGCCCCTGTTCTGCGCGCCTATTCGGCACGCAACCGTTCAGGTTGTGTGCGTATTCCATGGACCGAAAGCCCCAAGGCCAAACGTGTCGAAGCGCGCTTCCCCGATCCGGCAGCCAACCCCTATCTGGCGTTTGCCGCCCTGCTTATGGCCGGCCTGGACGGCATCAAGAACAAGATCAATCCCGGCGAGGCGATGGACAAGAACCTGTACGACTTGCCCGCCGAGGAACTGGCTGACATCCCGACCGTCTGCGGCAGCTTGCGCGAGGCTCTGGAAGCTCTGGCATCCGATCACGACTTCCTGCTTCAGGGCGATGTGTTCACCAAAGACCAGATCGACGGCTACATCGCACTGAAGATGGAAGAGGTGGAAACCTACGAGCACACGCCGCACCCGGTGGAGTACGGTATGTACTACAGCTGCTAAGCTGAGTACTGGAACGAATTGTCAGGGCGCCCGTTTGGGCGCCCTTGTCATTTCCGCCCACAAGATTTGACGCACCGCCTTTGTTCCAACAGACTGGTGAGAAAACTCCCGATCGGAGACAACAGCATGCCTGGCAATACTTCACCTTTCTCGAAATTCTCAAACCTTGTGACATCCGAACAGGAACTGAGACGGATCTCTGGCCATCCGCTGCCACAGATCGTTGCCAAGGAGTTGTCCTCACTCGATCAGATGTGCCGCGATTTCATCGCGATCTCACCGTTTTGCCTGATCGCATCGGCCAACCCGGACGGGCACCTTGATGTTTCCCCCCGTGGCGACCCGCCCGGCTTTGTTCAGGTGCTGTCCGATACGCTGATCGCGATCCCCGATCGACCGGGCAACAAACGCGTGGATACGTTCCACAATGTTCTGAAGGACCCGCGCGTCAGTGTAATCTTCCTTGTTCCAGGCAAGATGGAGACGCTCCGCATTCGCGGCACAGCCCGCATCTGTACCGCCCCCCAGTTGCTGGATAGTATGGCCGTTGACGAACACCCACCCAAACTTGCCCTGCTCATTCATGTCGAGACTGCATTCGCACACTGTCCGAAATGTGTGATCCGCTCGCACCTGTGGCAGCCCGAAGACTGGCCGGACTCGACCAACCTGCCAAACATGAATGCAATGATGGTGAAACACGCCCACATCAAGGCCACCCCTGAGGAATGGTTCGAAACGTTAAGGAAAAAGGGCGAGTTGGACCTTTACTAACCGCTTTGCCCGAGACGCAGCCCACGCTAGGCTAACCGCAGATTTTAATTTCATCGGATTGCGCCCATGTTTCGCCTAGCCACCATTCTTGCCCTTTCCCTGACCTCTCCGGTTCTGGCCGCACCCTGCGGGAACACCAGCGCAGGGTTCGAGGCTTGGAAGGCAGATTTTGCCAAACAGGCACGCAAGGCGGGGGTAAAAAAGAAGGGGCTGCAAGCGCTGTCTCAGACACAGTATGCTTCGCGGACGATTGCTGCGGATCGCAATCAGAAGAGCTTTAAATACTCGCTGGACAAATTCATGCGAGTTCGGGGGGCCGATACAATTGTCGCACAGGGCCGCAAACGCAAAGCCGCCAATCCGAACTACTATGCAGCCTTTGAGCGGCAATACGGTGTACCTGCCGGCGTTCTGATCGCCATTCACGGCATGGAAACCGGCTTTGGCAATTTCATGGGCGACAGTCAGGTTGTTTCCGCAATCACAACACTGGCCTATGATTGTCGCCGATCCGAGTTCTTCATTCCCCACGCAATTGGGGCACTGAAACTGGTCGACATGGGCAGCATTACGATGGCGACAAAAGGGGCAAAACATGGCGAGCTGGGCCACACACAATTCCTGCCAGGCAACGCCCTGACCTATGGTGTCGATGCCACCGGGGACCGGCGCGTGGATTTCTACAACATGACGGATGCACTGGCCTCAACCGCTAATTTTCTTCGAAAGAAAGGGTGGAAGCCAGGGCGCGGCTATCAACCCGGAGAACCAAATTATCGCGTCTTGCAGCAGTGGAATGCAGCCTCTGTCTATCAGCAATCCATCGCAATCATGGGCGCCCGAATCGACAAATAGCCCCGCCGCACCGGCAACACGTGCTGCGCCCGATTTCGCCACATTTCCGCCACAGTGACAAACAAAAGCCTTGAGTTGCTTGGTTTCCAAAGCGTAACCAATCGCCGGGAAATTTCACTTTTTTGCATTTTTCGCCCAATTCTCTCCAAGAAGAGGTGCTAGCCTCTAGCTAACAGAACGTAATAAAGGACGGGGCAGTGGCTCGGAAGCACAGCTACCATGGCGGCCTGCAATTTGACGGCGACGCAACCGGCGCGATAGAGCGCTTTGGATCTATCGTTGCCACGACGCTGGAAGACTACGGTCATCTGGTCGAACGCAAGACCCTGCTCAGCGCAACCGAGGCCAGCATCGTCTCGAGCCAGTATCTTGTACGTATGACTCTGGATACCGGCGCCTCCGAACAGCAAGACCGTTACGAGCGCATGGATCGCGCCGCGGGGTTGAAAACCATGGCAAGGCCCCGCGTGTCGCATCCGCAAAACAGATTGGTACTAACGATCACGCCAGTCTCGCCACTTTTGGATGACGCCGAGATATCCGAACTGATGCTGGTGGTTACACTGTATCGTATGGTCGATATCTGTTCGACCCGGCGGGTCGAATGGTTATCACCGCACACGGTTCTTACCGTTGAGCATTTCATGAGCGCCTTTGACACGCTGACACCAAGCAGGGCAACGCGGGACCGCAAGCAAATCTTTCAGTCACTGACCGGACAGTTCGCCGGGGTGAAACAGACGGAACAGGATGACGCGATCAGCGCCCCTCTTGCTCCTGCCGCGCGTCCGATTCAACTGACGGATGAACAATTGCTCAGCATCGCTTTTCGAAGCGACGAAGCCGACCTGCCAGGCCAGAATGAACCCGGCGCTGCCATCACCGAGGAAGATGACAGGCCAAGCGACATCCTCCGTCTCAGCAGCTGGTGCATGACCGGAGTATTGGCCAGCGTTTCGGCACCGATTGCCGTATCGATGGCCGCAGTCAACCTGATCCGGGGCGAGGATTTCCGCCTCAACACACAGGTGCTTGTGTTCACTTTCGCCATTTTCGCGCTGAACGCTAGTAACGCGTTAGCAGATGTAGCTGGCGCCTTGGGCATGTAAAAGAATTACCGAAGACCCTCCTAGGAGGCCCCGCCATCAGGCGGGGTTTTCCGTTTCCGGGATCGCGTTTGCGGCCAGAACGTATGTGTGGATGGAAAACACGACCGCGTTGGTTTTCGGCAAACGCAATAACGTCTGCCGCTCGCTTCGCAGATAAGACGCCTGACGCCGGTCCCGTATTTCGCGCGGCTCACTGGCACTGCGAGGCTGGAAAAGCTCCGGGTCTTCGTACCACAGGGCATTGAAGCGCCAAAGCGGGCGGCCGGGTTGAATACCGTCAAATAGCCTCTGCACCCGCTTCGCGAGATTGGCATCATAGCTTTCCACGGGTACGTGGATATCAATCAGCGGTCGCATGAATTTCTCAGACAAACGCCAACTGGCGGGAAAACACAGTATGGCACCCGTTAGTACATGTTCATCTGCCCGTTTCTGCAGGATGCAAAAATCCTCCTGTACCAGCCTGCACAGCGTATCAAGCGAACGATCCCGGTCGATCGCGACTGATACACCGTCCGGTCGTACGACCTCTGCACCGGCCGTGGGATAGATCTGCATCAGCACCAGATCCAGTAATTCCACGGCAGCAGGCTTGGCCTGAGGATCGAGCGCGAGAACGTCGTCACGCCGCTCAGCCAACACTTCCTCGCGGCGCTGCATCTGGTCGGCAAAGGCCTCATCCTGATGCAGCCAGCTTTCCATGGTTGCAGGTTGAATACCCGGCAAAGCGCGTGGGTTGCCGACATCATATGGGATTTTGTTTTGTAGAATACGCTTCATACCAGTGGCTTAGCACGCGCAGCTTTTCTTGTCGGTCGAAAACGACAACCTCGCCGTCGCATTTTTCTCAGACGATTGTTTCCGGCAGATGAATTGTAGTTGGAACAAGCAACGAGGCCAGCCATGAACCAGCACTACCGAGACACGCGCAAGATTGACCCCAGCCAAGGCGCGACGTTGGGCGATGGTACGCCAAACGAAAATGACAGGATCGAGATTGGGCCGACGCAGCTTGCGTTTGACGAATGGGCTGCTGCGGGCCTGGAGCTTCCCAATCTGGCACGGATGCGGGAACACCGCTGGAAGCGGCTGACGCAGGCCATCGTGGACCGCGGCTTTGGTGGCTTGCTGATTTTTGACCCGCTGAATATACGCTATGCCACCGACAGCACGAACATGCAGCTGTGGAACACCCACAATCCGTTTCGGGCGGTCCTGCTGTGTGCGGATGGCTATATGGTGATCTGGGATTACAAGAACTCACCCTTCCTCAGCACCTTCAACCCACTTGTACGCGAGCAGCGCTCTGGCGCTGACCTGTTTTACTTTGACCGGGGCGACAAGGTTGACGTGGCCGCGGATGTATTCTCGAACGAGGTACGCATGCTGGTTGAAGAACACAGCGGCGGCAACAAGCGTCTGGCTGTCGACAAAATCATGCTGCACGGATTGCGCGCGCTTGAGGCGCAGGGGTTCGACATCATGGAAGGCGAAGAGCTGACCGAAAAGACCCGCGCCGTCAAAGGGCCCGACGAAATCCTCGCCATGCGCTGCGCCAGCCATGCCTGCGAAACTGCCGTTGCTGAAATGGAAAATTTTGCCCGTGCCAATGTTGGCGATGGCAAGACCTCAGAAGATGATATCTGGGCTGTTCTTCACGCCGAAAACATCAAGCGTGGTGGAGAGTGGATCGAAACCCGCCTGCTGGCTTCGGGTCAGCGGACCAACCCTTGGTTTCAGGAATGCGGCCCACGGATCACCCAGCAGAACGAGATCATCTCGTTCGACACCGACCTTATTGGATCTTACGGGATTTGCGTCGACATTTCCCGCAGTTGGTGGATTGGCGATCAGAATCCGCGCGAAGACATGATCTACGCCATGCAACACGCGCATGAGCACATCATGACCAATATGGAAATGCTCAAACCCGGCGTGATGATCCCTGAACTGACTGCAAATTCCCACAGGCTGGACGAAAAGTTTCAGGCGCAGAAATATGGCTGCCTGATGCACGGCGTCGGCCTTTGCGATGAATGGCCGCTGGTTGCTTATCCGGACAAGGCGGTTGAGGGGGCTTACGATTATCCGCTGGAACCTGGAATGGTCTTGTGTGTCGAGGCCTGCGTGGGCGAAGTCGGCGGCGATTTCAGTATCAAATTGGAGGACCAGGTTCTCATAACCGAAGACGGATATGAAAACCTGACGAAATACCCCTTCGATGCCCGATTGATGGGACTCGATTGAGGCCAAAGCCTCATTCTGACCAATGCGACCGGCGAACGTTGCCGTGCCAGTCTTCGACAGTTGGACTTACCTGATCCTGAGGCCCGCTGAAGACAACGGGCCGGGACTGCCCGACGGCGAAGCCCAAAAGGCCAGCCAGAACAATCGCCAGGACTGTACCTGGAAGTATCTTGGGAAGGTGTGCGGCGGCGTCTGCATGTGTCATCTGTGTCTCCTTTATCAATTGCTGTGGTCAGTAGATGGGCCTGGCAGTATCATAAGTGAAATGAATGTTTGTTGCAGAAAACATCACAATATTTGAAGTTCCTCCAACCTACCCCAGAGTTACGACCGCTTCTGCCACTCACCTCAGGCATCTGTCAGATCGCAAACCGCTCGCTTCGTTCTCACCTTCACGTGACGCGTTTGACATAAGGGTTGTGACCCGGCGGCCTTGAACACAGTATTGGGGATGTTTCCCGGAACCGCTCAAGGAGCCGACATGCCCACGGAACGCATCACTTTTGCCGGACATGACGGCAGCCAATTGGCCGCGCGGCTGGATTTGCCGGATGGTCCGGTCCTTGCGACGGCCCTGTTTGCCCATTGCTTCACCTGCTCCAAGGACATACCTGCGGCCCGGCGCATTTCGGCCCGTCTGGCGGCCATGGGAATTGCAGTGCTTCGGTTCGACTTTACCGGCCTGGGTCACTCCGAAGGAGAGTTCGCCAACACCACCTTCACTTCGAATGTCGAGGATCTGATCTCGGCCGCGCAATATCTGGCCGGACGAAACATGGCCCCTGCCCTGTTGATCGGTCACTCGCTTGGCGGCGCAGCGGTTTTGCGGGCGCGTGCCGGAATTCCGACGGTTAAGGCCATAGTCACCTTGGGCGCACCGGCCGATCCCTCTCATGTGTCCCATCATTTTGAGGATGCCCTGCCCCAGATCGAACAGGACGGCAGCGCCGAGGTTACCTTGGGCGGACGCCCGTTTCGAATTGGCAAAGCGTTTGTGGACGACATTGCGGGATCGGCCCTGTCTGCCTCGATCGCTGATCTCAAGGCCGCTCTGCTGATCCTGCACGCCCCACGGGACGAAACGGTCAGTATCGACAACGCAAGCACCATCTTTCTGGCGGCAAAGCACCCAAAAAGCTTCGTCACCCTCGACGATGCCGATCACCTGATCACGCGGGCCTCTGACGCTGAATATGCCGCGGATGTCATCTCGGCTTGGGTCTCGCGCTATCTGAAACTTTGCCCACCTGCGCCACCTCCTGGTGCACCGGAAGGTGTCGTTCGCGTGACAGAGGCGGATCTGAATGGCTTCATGCAGGATATTCAGGCAGGTCCGCACCATCATGCAGTTGCAGATGAACCGGTGTCTTATGGCGGCACGGATAAGGGCATGTCGCCCTATGGCTTTGTCTCATCCGGTCTCGGCGCCTGTACGTCCATGACGATAAGAATGTATGCGCGACGCAAACACTGGCCACTGACCAGTGTCAGCGTCGATGTTTGCCATGACAAAGTTCATGCTCAGGATGCCGGTTTGGCAAATGAGGGCAAAGTGGATCAGTTCCGCCGCAAGATCCGCCTGAGTGGCCCGCTTGATCAGGAACAAAAACAGCGCTTGTTAGAGATCGCAGACAAATGTCCGGTTCACCGGACACTCGAAGGCTCGGCACATATAACAACCGAACTTCTTCCTTGAATGGAAGGCCGCCAGACTGGCGGCCCTCATGCCATCAGCGGCGTGGCGATGGCCGATGTATCGGCGGGCGCGCGGCAGGTGGCCGTGCCGTTGGGGGCCTTGGCCGCGCAGGCGGTTTGGCAACCGGTGGTTTCGGACGATCCGGGCGCGTTGGTCGATCTGGACGATTTGGCCGGTCCGGTGGATTGATATCCACATTGATGTCACGGCGGTAGTAATCGTTCCACAGCATCGAGTCATAGAACGGGTCATACCCGTATCCGACGCCAACTGTTACACCGTCACAGGCCGACAGCGACAAAGTCGCAGCCCCCAGCCCCAATGCGAGGGAAATCCGTTTGATCAGTCTAAAGCTCATCTTACCGCCCCTCACTGAAGCGACTGGAACGACGCGAATACGGCATTCAGATCGTCTGCATAATCCGGGTTTGCCCCGTCTCGCAAAATAGCAACGGCTATGGCGACGCGGTTGCGCGGCAAGTCAATGATGGTGGCCGTAAAGCTCACTCCCTTGCCATCCCTGCGCCCGGTCCCGCGATAGACCCGGGAGGGCAACCCGCCGATGCGGGTGTCGCTGGTGCTGGTGATGGTCGGGTCTTTAACCAGAAACTTGTCGATATCTTGCAAGTACCGGACACCATCCTGGATGGTTGCAACTCCGGCAGGCGAAACAAAGCCCATCCAGACCATATCGTCCGTTACGGGACGCAGCCCCATAACCCGTGCCACCGCACGCGGATCATCCAACCCGGTGTCTTCGATCTCTCGCGGGCCGCCTGTGCGCAGCACCCAGAAATCGGGCACGTCGAACCGAAACAGCGCGCGACCATCATCGGTATATGTCACCGGAGTGTCGGCCAATGCTGATCCTGCCCCACCCAGCCAGACAGCGGCGCAAGCGGCAAGAATTGGAGATGATAAAAAACGCATATCTCAATAACCTGATAATTTCTTCGCCTTCAGCTTGACCCCTGAAAGAGCGACTTGTCCAGCACTGCGTTGCAAAGACCCAAGAAAACCACGTTCAGGTATTGCCGTTTCCCACACATGTTGTCTGACTTTTGCAAGCATCGCACCCCAACTTGCAGACAAACGCATGATATCTATTTCGCATAGACCCCGACGGTCTGGCCGCCCGCATCATCAACGAAACGGATCGCCTCCCCATTTCGCCAGACGTCGTAGCAAGCCCACAAATCGGCAGGTGGCCATATCGAGCAGTATTGATCCCCTCTCACCGCCCAGCGCCCGACACTGGGCCCGCCCGAGAAATACTGCGTGGTCATGCTGGCTTCAAAAACCTGCCAAACACCCGCGCCGTATTCCAGCTTCTTGCCCGCCAAGGTCGTCAGGATTTCCTCTCCGGACAGTTTCTGGAAGTCTCCGGCGACCAAAACACCCGGCCAAAGGGCGAAAAACAGGGCAAACCGTCTCATACCTGCTCTCACATCTTGTTCCCTTGCGCACAGGCGGCTAAACCCCGCGCCAACGCCTCATCCCAATCACAAAAAGGTGCTGCCGCCAATGATTCCCCGTTATTCCCGCCCTGACATGGTTGCCATCTGGTCGCCCGAAACCAAGTTTCGCATCTGGTTCGAAATCGAGGCCCACGCCTGCGATGCCATGGCCGATCTGGGCGTGATCCCGCGTGAGAATGCAGAAGCCGTTTGGAAGGCCAAGGATGTGGAATTCGACGTCGCCCGCATCGACGAGATCGAAGCCGTCACCAAACATGACGTCATCGCCTTCCTGACCCATCTCGCTGAACATGTTGGCAGTGAAGAGGCCCGGTTTGTGCACCAGGGCATGACCAGCTCGGACGTGCTGGACACGTGCTTCAACGTCCAGCTGACGCGCGCGGCCGACCTCCTGATCGCCGATCTTGAAGGGCTTCTGGCAGCGCTCAAGCGCCGCGCGATTGAACACAAGGACACGGTACGCATCGGTCGCAGCCACGGTATCCACGCAGAGCCCACGACAATGGGCCTGACCTTTGCCCGGTTCTATGCCGAGATGGACCGCAACCTGTCCCGCATGCGCGATGCCCGTTCGGAAATCGCAACTGGCGCGATCAGCGGCGCCGTCGGCACCTTCGCCAATATCGATCCCGCAGTCGAGGAACATGTCTGTGACAAACTGGGTCTTGTGCCCGAACCGATCAGCACCCAGGTGATTCCGCGCGACCGGCACGCGGCCTTCTTTGCGACGCTTGGCGTCATCGCCAGCAGTATCGAAAACATCGCTATCGAAATCCGCCACATGCAGCGGACCGAGGTATTGGAGGGCGCAGAATTCTTCTCGATGGGGCAAAAAGGCTCCTCGGCCATGCCGCACAAGAAAAACCCCGTGCTAACCGAGAATCTGACCGGGCTGGCGCGCATGGTGCGCGCAGCTGTGATCCCGGCAATGGAGAATGTGGCCCTCTGGCACGAACGCGATATCTCGCACTCGTCGGTCGAACGCATGATCGGGCCGGATGCCACGATCACTCTGGATTTTGCGCTGGCCCGCCTGACTGGCGTGATCGACAAGATGCTGATCTTCCCCGAAAACATGCTGGAAAACATGAACAAATTCCCCGGCCTTGTCATGAGCCAGCGGGTTCTGCTGGCCTTGACCCAAGCAGGGGTCAGCCGTGAGGATGCCTATGCCATGGTCCAGCGCAACGCGCTGAAGGTTTGGGAACACCGCACCGATTTCAAAGAGGAACTGCTGGCGGACGCCGATGTGACTGCCGCGCTCAGCCCCGAAGAAATCGAAGAGAAATTCGACCTCGGCTATCACACCAAGCACGTTGATACGATCTTCGCCCGGGTATTCGGCGAATAAGGTACGTGTCGACGCCCCGTTCGCACGACCCGGTCTGCAATGCGCAGGCCGGGCCTTGTTTTTGCCAGACCGCCCGAAATCGGCTATTCTGTGGACGATCTTTTGGGGAGAGGCACCATGATCCGTACCGTTCTTTGCTCACTTGCACTTATTTGCGTGGCATCTGCCGGCCTTGCATGCAGCGCGCATTCCAAACAGACGCAATCCTGCGCACCGGGCACAACCTGGGACACTGAAACGCAAGGCTGCACGAAATCGGTCAACAGCTGACGAATTTCTGTCCGACTTGTGAATAAATGCAACCGTTCAACTGTTAGCTTTTTTGTAGATCGCACTTTGATTTTGAGAGCAGCCCCGAGAACGGAGTAGGATTATGCGCCTTTTGTTAGCTTCAGCCCTTGCTTTGCAAGCCTTCGCCTTTGCCCCCGTGGTCCATGCCGCAGGCGGCGACAGCAGCAGCCCGCCGAAACCGACCAATACGACCAAGAAGTGTTTGTTCGGTCGGGTCTACGACGAATCCAGAGGTCGGTGCGTCAAACCCAACAAAACCAATCTATCGGATGATCAGCTATACGATGCCGTCCGCGAATTGGCCTATGACGGGCAGTATGGGCACGCTCAGGATATCCTGCGGATCATGGATCAGGACAATGACCGCGTGCTGACCTATTGGGGCTTTACCTACCGCAAGATGGGCGAGTTGGAGCTGGCGAACGCCTTTTATCAGAATGCCATCAATGCCAATCCCGACAATCTTCTGGCGCGCAGCTACATGGCGCAAGGCTTTGTAGCCGAAGGCAAAACCGATCTGGCAATCGAGCAATGGCGCGAGATCAAAGCCCGTGGCGGCGAAGGAACGTGGGCCGAGGCGTCCCTGCGCGACGCCATCCGGACAGGGTTGACCTACAACTACTGAGCTTCAGGGTTATTTAACCCGACTCTCTCTAATCTGCCCGTGGTTCGGAATTTTTGGCACTACGGGCAGATGCAGGACACAAACGCATTGATACAAATGGCAAATGGGGGGTCAGCCCCTCTTGCTGCGGGGGATGACGGCGCGCCGAAAATTGTTCCGGGAACACTGACCGGCCGGCAAAAAGCGGCCGTTGTCGTGCGCCTTCTGTTGAACGAAGGCGCCGATATTCCACTTGAGGAATTGCCCGACGACCTGCAAGAGACGTTGACCCATCAGCTTGGGCAAATGGGCCTAGTGGATCGCGCAACTCTGGGCGCAGTGGCCCAGGAATTCAGCGATGCTCTGGACAACATCGGGCTGGCATTTCCACATGGGCTTGCAGGTGCATTGGACGCGGTGAACGGAAAGATCGCACCATCGACTGCCGCGCGCCTGCGCAAGCTCGCCGGGGTGCGCCAGATCGGCGATCCATGGCAACGCTTGCGTGACGCACCCATTGAGGATCTGGCGGCCATGGCTCAGGCGGAAAGCACCGAAGTGGCGGCTGTCATGCTTTCAAAAATGGATACCGCACAGGCGGCACAGATGCTGGGCCGCATGCCGGGCCCGGTTGCGCGACGAATTACCTATGCCATCTCGAAAACATCAAATGTCACCCCCGAAGCGGTTGAGCGCATTGGCTGGTCGCTGGCCGCGCAACTGGATCAGCAGCCTGCTCAGGCTTTCGACAATGGTCCCGGCGCGAGGGTCGGCGCGATCCTGAATCAGTCGCCGGCCACTACACGAGACGACTTGTTGAACGCACTGGACGAGGACGACGCCGATTTTGCGGATTTGGTGCGCCAGTCGATCTTCACCTTTGCCCATATCTCAAGCCGCATTGCTGCCCGCGATGTTCCCGCCATCCTGCGCGAAGTGGAACAGACGGTTCTTGTCACGGCGCTGGCGGGCGCCGCCGCTGATGATGATGACAAGGCTTCTGTTGAATTCATTCTGTCAAACATTTCGTCCCGCATGGCCGACAATCTGCGCGAGGAAATGGCCGAACGTGGTCGTGTCAAGCAAACAGAGGCCGAAGACGCCATGACACAGGTCGTTGCCGCCATTCGCACTCTGGTCGACGCCGGTTCAATTACTCTGATCGAAAAAGATGATGAGGAAGATACGGCCTGATATGTGAAACCAGGAGTTTTGCGCTGTCCGATCACCTGATGCAGGTTCAGGCATTCTGCCCGCCTGGGCGCTTGAGCTTGCAGGCATCGGGCTGTATGTCTGTCTCAGCAATTCGCAACACGCGGTGAGACACCTCCATGCCCGTTGAAAAGTCGGAGCTCAGCCGGTTTGAGCTTGGGAAATACTATGTCGCCAATCTGTTTCTACAGGGGGTCATCGGCATTATGCGCATGATTCCCTACGAACGGCGTATTGCAACAATGGGCGCCATCGTGCGGTTTCTGGCACCTGTTGTCGGGTTTCGCAAACGTGTCCGTCGAAATCTGAAGCTGACGTGCCCAGACTTGCCTGAAGCCGAAGTCAGGCAGATTTGCCGCGATGTGCCGGACAATGCCGGTCGTGCGATCATGGAGCATTTTTCCCCGGAAGACTTTATCGAACGTCAGAGCAAGGCCAAGATTTCAGGACCAGGTATCGCAGCGTTTGACGCGGCTATTGCCGAGGGTCGTCCGGTCATGATGATTACGGCCCATTTCGGTCACTACCTTGCCGCGCGTGTCGCCCTGCAAACCTACAGCGGTCAGCCCATCGGCTGCCTGTATCGGAGGATGGCCAACCCGTATTTCAACGACGCTTATGTCGAAGCCTTCTACAAGACAGGCGCCCCGATGTTCGAACAGGGACGGCGCGGAATGGTCGAAATGGTGCGCTCGCTGAAAAAGGGCGGGATCATTGCCATCGTATCCGATCTTCACGCAATGGGCGGTGAAGAGCTGACGTTTTTTGGCAAACCCGCCGTGACATCCGTGCTGAACGCCGAATTGGCGATAAAATACAAAGCCGAGCTGATTCCGTGTTACGCGGTACGGCAGCCCAACGGCATCGATTTTGAGATCGTTCTGCATGAACCGGTGCCACATACGGACCCGAAAACGATGACCCAATTCACCAACGACGATCTGGAAAAGATGGTACGGCGGCATATGGGGCAATGGTTCTGGATTCACCGACGCTGGAAGCATTGGAATGGATTGGGAATCAAGCCTGAAGAGATGCCCTGATCATTTGACTCGGGTCGCGGCAACAATCGGCCCATGACCTGCCCTTTGCACCAGAATGACAGCCGGCAAATCTGAACCAAGCTGAACCGCGAATGTTTGCGGTGTAGTTCCATCCCATTGCCCTGCAATCTGCCAGGCCTCAACGACATTGGCATAGTCCAACTCGTGCCCGGCCAGTTCTCCACGACGGATCGATGCGTGCCGCATAGGTGAGTATTGAACGACATGCACGTCGTAGGTTTCTTCTTTCGGCAACTCAACTGGAGTGACATCCACTGTCACCACATCGGCTGAGCGAATGGCAGTCACCGACGCTTCGGGTGCTGCTTTCAGATGCGCTTCGATCAATTGATCAAGTTCCCGGGCTTGCGCCCCGACAATATCGTGCTGCCCGTTGATCACCATCTGCGGTGTGTAGATCATCGATCGCCCCCCCTCGCGGGCATAAGCCCGCTGCCGGAGCGTATGATCAGGGTCTGCATATTCGTCCTTCCAGCCAATATAGTCCCAGTAGTCGACATGCAAAGCCAGCCCTATGACGTCGTCCCGCTTGGCCAGATCATGCATGATCCGATCCGCCGGCGGGCAGGATGAACACCCCTGAGACGTGAACAGTTCGACCACCACCGGGTCTTCCTCGGCCGCGACCTGTGCCGCCACAAAACAGGAAAACACGGTGGTCAATGCAATGGATCTGAACATGAGAACTCTCGGGTTGAGCGGTTGGGTCTCAGGGATAGCTGCTTTGACGCTCAACGGCCAATCAAGGTTTCTTGAGACATTGACACACGCCCTCAAGGAAAAAAGTGTACAATAGTATACAAATTTACCTCTCAACGCCTGTTCGACCTTGAACACGGGGCCTTGGTGATGCAGATAACACTCAGCAAATCCTAAAATCCAAGTCATTTGAGAGGGAGGCCACAGATGCCCATCAAAGTCGGACAGGATACCGCCAATACGCACCGCAGTCTGAGCGTGAATGGTAAATCCATTTCCTATTATTCCATCCCCGCCGCGCAAGAGGCGGGCCTGGGCGATTTCTCCAAACTGCCTGCCGCACTCAAGGTAGTGCTGGAAAACATGTTGCGGTTCGAGGATGACGGGTTCTCGGTCTCGGTCGATGACATCAAAGCCTTTGCCGAATGGGGTGCCAAAGGCGGGAAGAACCCGCGCGAGATCGCCTATCGTCCGGCCCGTGTACTGATGCAGGATTTCACCGGCGTTCCGGCCGTTGTGGATCTGGCCGCGATGCGGGACGGCATCAAGGCGCTGGGCGGCGACGCGCAAAAGATCAACCCGCTGAACCCGGTCGATCTGGTCATCGACCACTCGGTCATGATCGACGAATTCGGCAACCCGCGTGCGTTCCAGATGAATGTGGACCGCGAATACGAACGCAACATGGAACGGTACCAGTTCCTGAAATGGGGTCAGGGCGCGTTCAACAACTTCCGTGTTGTTCCCCCCGGCACCGGTATCTGCCACCAGGTGAACCTTGAATATCTGGCACAGACCGTTTGGACCGATACTGACCAGAACGGCGACGAAGTCGCCTATCCTGACACTCTGGTTGGCACTGACAGCCATACCACCATGGTCAACGGCATGGCCGTTCTGGGCTGGGGTGTTGGCGGGATCGAGGCCGAGGCCGCAATGCTGGGTCAGCCAATCTCGATGCTGATCCCCGAAGTCGTGGGCTTTGAACTGACCGGCGATCTGGTCGAAGGCACCACCGGCACCGACCTGGTTCTGAAAGTCGTGGAAATGCTGCGCGAAAAAGGCGTTGTCGGCAAGTTTGTTGAATTCTTCGGCGAAGGTCTGGATCGTCTACCGCTGGCCGACCGCGCGACCATCGCCAATATGGCACCGGAATACGGTGCAACATGTGGCTTTTTCCCAATCGACGGCGAAACGCTGCGCTACATGCGCAACACAGGGCGCGACGAAGATCGTGTCGCTCTGGTTGAAGCCTACGCCAAGGAAAACGGTTTCTGGCGTGACGAGAACTACGCGCCGATCTACACCGACACCCTGTCCCTGGATATGGGCACTATTGTTCCGGCGATCTCGGGGCCCAAACGCCCGCAGGATTATGTCGCGCTGACCGACGCCAAAGCTGCTTTCACCAGGGAAATGACCGAGACCTTCAAGCGCCCGATGGGCAAACAGATTGAGGTCAAAGGCGAAAACTATGGCATGGAATCGGGTAAGGTCGTGATCGCCTCGATCACCTCCTGCACCAACACCTCGAACCCTTATGTGATGATCGGAGCGGGCCTTGTGGCGCGCAAGGCAGCCGCGCTGGGTCTGGATCGCAAACCCTGGGTCAAAACCTCGCTGGCACCAGGTTCGCAGGTTGTGTCCGCTTACCTGGAGGCCGCAGGCCTGCAGGAGGATCTGGACAAGATCGGCTTCAACCTCGTCGGATATGGCTGCACCACGTGTATCGGCAACTCGGGGCCAATCCAGAAAGAAATCTCGGAGGCAATTGCGGAGGGCGATCTTGTCGCCACCTCGGTCTTGTCGGGCAACCGCAACTTCGAAGGTCGGATCTCGCCCGATGTGCGGGCCAACTATCTGGCTTCGCCGCCTCTGGTCGTCGTGTACGCGCTGGCGGGCACCATGGATATTGACCTGACATCCGAGCCGATCGGACAGGACAAGGACGGCAATGACGTCTATATGAAAGACCTCTGGCCTACCCAACACGAGGTCGCGGAATTGGTCGAACGGACCGTCACACGCGAAGCGTTCCAGTCGAAATACGCCGACGTTTTCAAAGGGGACGAAAAATGGCAATCGGTTGAAACCACTGATGCAGAAACCTATGACTGGCCACCGACATCGACCTATATCCAGAACCCGCCTTACTTCCAGGATATGAGCCATGATCCGGGCACGATTTCCAACATCGAAGGCGCCAAGGTTCTGGCCATTCTGGGCGACATGGTCACGACCGACCACATCTCACCTGCTGGGTCATTCGCGACGACTTCGCCCGCAGGCCAGTACCTGATCGAACGTCAGGTTCAGCCGCGTGAATTCAATTCATATGGTTCACGCCGCGGCAACCACGAGGTGATGATGCGCGGCACATTCGCCAACATTCGCATCAAGAACGAGATGCTGGACGGCGTCGAAGGCGGTTACACCAAGGGTCCGGACGGCGAACAGACGTCAATCTACGACGCCTCGATGGCCTATCAGGCGAATGGCACCCCGCTGGTGGTATTCGGTGGCGAGCAATATGGGGCGGGCTCAAGCCGCGACTGGGCGGCCAAGGGCACGGCGCTGCTGGGCGTGAAGGCCGTAATCGCCGAGAGCTTTGAGCGCATCCACCGTTCGAACCTTGTTGGTATGGGTGTCATTCCGTTCGAGTTCACAGGAGGCGACAACCGCAAAACCCTTGGGCTGAAGGGGGATGAAATCGTTTCGATACACGGGCTGGATACAATCGAGCCACTTCAGGAAGTCCCCTGCACTATCGTTTATGGCGATGGAACCGAAAAGACCATCACCCTGAAATGCCGTATCGATACCGCGCCCGAGATTGAATACATCGAAAACGGTGGCGTATTGCATTACGTCCTGCGCAATCTTGCAAAGGCATCATAACCGATAGCAAAGCATGCAATTCAAACCCCCGGCCATCTGCCGGGGGTTTTTTGTATTCTGGTCATTTATTCGAAAACCTGAAACTGTTAGGCAAGGTCATCAACGGAAACCAATCGCCATGAAGAAACCCAACGCCCTGCTGGTGTGTTCGCTCAGCGTAATTGCAGTGATCGGGATATGGGGCGTCGTGGACATTCAAAGTCTGGTGACCTGGGCCAGTGGCATCGTCCAACAGACCTTCCACAGCCGCGGCTGGTTCGTGATGCTCGCCGCTTCGGGCATGTTGATCGGATGCCTGTTTCTGGCCTTTTCACCCTATGGCAATATTCGCCTTGGCCGGGATGACGAGGAACCAGAGTTTTCCACGGCTACATGGATTTCGATGTTGTTTTCTGCGGGCATGGGCGTCGGCCTGCTGTTTTGGGCTGTGGCGGAACCGTTGACCCATTTCAACTTTATCAACGGTATGGCACCGGATTTCATCGCGGCGCAACAAGCCATGCTGGCGACGAACTTTCACTGGGGCTTACACGCTTGGGCCATATACGGATCAACCGCGCTTTCCATCGCCTTTTTCAGTTTTCGGCGCGGCACCGAGATGATGGTCAGCGCGCCGATCAAAAGCCTGTTTCCCGGCGAACGCTGGGCTGAACGTGTCGGATGGCTTTCGGATTTCATGGCGATCATCGCCATTGCCATTGGTGTCGGCGGTTCCATGGCCATGGGCGTATTTCAGGTGGCAGACGGCATCGCCGTTCTGGGCGGTCGTGAAACCGTCGGCGCCCTTCTGATTGGCGCCGTGTTTCTGGCAATGGTCGCGGCCTATATCCCGGCACTCCTGATCGACCTGGGTCAAGGTATGGCGCGCTTGTCCAATGCCGCCATGCTGATCGCAATCGGCCTTGTTGCCTACACGGTGGTCCTTGGCCCCACTGAATACCTTCTGAATACCATCGTTCAGGGGTTCGGGGACTATGTCACCAACGTCATTCCCAGGGGCTTTCAGACTTTTACGTTCTTCGGCGATGACGTCACCAGATGGTTCAGTGATTGGACACTTACCTACATGGTCTGGTGGATCGCCTGGGGTCCGTTTGTGGGCGTCTTTGTCGCCCGCATCTCTCGCGGTCGCACGATACGGGAATTCGTGATCGGAGTGTTGTTCGCCCCCACCCTGTTTTCAATCCTCTGGTTCGGTGCATTTGGTGGCATTGGCCTGTTCGAGGCGCTCAATGGCGCTGGCGAACTCTTGTCCTATACGCAGACAAACATTGAACGTGTAACCTTCGTCCTGCTCGACCGGCTTCCACTGTCTGTGATTACGACGCTTGCAACGGTACTGGCCGCCTTTCTGTTCATTGTAACCAGCGTCGTAAGTGCGGCATTTGTTCTGGGCACCTTCTCGACGGGCGGGGACGAGAATCCCCCGCCGCGCGTCCGGCTGATCTGGGGGGGGTTGCTTGGGCTGCTGAGTGTCGCGATGATCCTTTCGGGATCAGTGGACTCGGTGAAAACCCTCATTTCGCTTGGCGCATTGCCCTTTGTCTTCATTTCAGTCCTGCTGATGGTTTGCTTGTTCCGTGGGCTCAGAGAGGAGGGGCAACGCAATGCTGATCGGTGATCTCACGGACACGCTGATGAATCTTGTAACCTTCGCGTTCATCGCGGCAATGCTCTGGATTTTGCTGCGCAAGTGACAGCATTCCGACAGCGCAAAAATCAACGTTGAATCTTGGGCGCTTTGCCGGTCATCTGAGTTCATGAAAAAAGTTGCACTGATAACCGGTGGCGCCCGTGGGATCGGGAGGGCAATAGTCGAAGACCTGAGCCGTGATCACCATGTTGCCTTCACCTGGTTGGCCAGCCAGCCCGTTTCTGAAATGCTGAAAGGCGGGGTTCTGGCAATTCAGTCGGACCTTACAAAAGACAATCAACCGGCCCAGATCATCGAAAAGGTCATCGATGACTTCGGGCGACTGGACGTGATTGTGAACAACGCGGGTCTTGTTCGTTCCACTCCGAAACAAGAGTTCAGGGTTGAAGACCATCACGCTATTCTTGACCTCAATCTGCTGGCCCCCGCCGCGTTGCTGGCTGCGGCATTGCCGCATTTGAACCGCGGCGCATCAATCGTCAGCATTTCGTCGATGAACGCGACACTGCCACCGCGCGACGCCGTGACCTATGGGGCAAGCAAGGCCGCTTTGAACCTCTGGACACGCGCAATGGCGAAAGAGCTTGGCCCGGAGGGCATCCGTGTCAACGCGGTTGCGCCGGGCGCCATCAACATCCCCGAAGCCCCCCGTCCAGACGATCTGACATCGCTTTTCGTCAAGGAAACGGCTCTGGGCCGGATCGGAAGACCCGAAGACATCGCCAGCGTCGTTCGGTTTCTGGCCTCGGACGCGGCGGGATTCGTAACCGGAGAGGTTCTGGGCGTGACCGGAGGGTATCGCCTGTAGACCCGCTTTCGCTTGGCTTTAGGATCTGCCTTAACCGCCCGCGGCTTTTTCCAACGCCGGTCGCAGAGTGTTTTCAATCACACGCTGCGTAATCGGGCCTGCAAAGCGCAAGATGATGGTGCCGTCACCATCGATTACATAGGTTTCGGGCACGCCATAGAGCCCCCAATCCAAGGCCATGCGGCCCTGCTCGTCACGGCCAATCGCGGCGTACGGGTCACCCAACTCGGTCAAAAACGCTTCGGCGTTGCCCAGCTGGTCTTTGTAGTTGATGCCATAGACCGGGATACCTTCGGCAGCCAGGGCTTCCAGATTGGGATGCTCGGCACGGCATGGCGCGCACCAGCTGGCCCAGTAGTTGACCAGTTTGACTTCTCCATCCCGCAGCGTGGCATCGTCGAACAGCTTCTTTTCCGGGAACTCGCTCAGAACCACAGGCGGAGCCGGTTGGCCTTCGCGGGCAGAGGGTAACGCGTTGGGGTCTTCACGGAACATACCGATCCCGGCCAACACGGCGAAAGCGCTAAAAATCAAAGGCGGCGCGATCATCAGGGGCGATATCTTAGCCATTGCGCGAAATCCTTTGTTCGATTTTTTCCATTTCAGTGCGCATCTTGCGCCCTCGCTTCACACTGAACACGATCAATGCCACAAGCAGCACGACGGACACGGCATAAGACGACAGTACGGCGTCAGCATATTTTCCAAGATCGGGGATCATCCGCCCACCCTTTCCCGCGCCAGCAACGCTTTGATACGACGCGCGCGGATTTCAGTCCCGGTGCGGTACAATACCAGCGCAATGAACAGCAGAACAAATCCGATGATGCACAACAACAACGGATAGAAGTAGATGTTACTCACCTTCTCTTCGGTATCGGCACCCGTCACGGCAGCCGCGCGCATGACCGAGGCGCCCTGATGCAGGCCCTGGTTCCAGAAGTTGACTGCATATCGGCTGAGCAGCGCAAACACGGATCCTACGAGACACAGAACCGAGGTCAGGTCGGCCGCAGTGTCCGGATCCTCGATGGCTTCCCACAAAGCGACATAGCCAAGATAGAACAGGAACAGGATCAGAAACGCGGTCAGGCGCGGATCCCAGGCCCACCAGGTGCCCCACATGGGCTGCCCCCAGATCGCCCCGGTCAATAACGCAATCAGGGTCATCACGATCCCGATCGGTGCAGCCGCCCGCGCCGCCAGCGCGCTGACATGGTGACGCCGCACCAGCCAGACCAGAGAAGTTGCCAGCATCATCAGCCAGCAATTGATCGCCATCAGCGCCGCCGGTACGTGCAGATAGATGATCTTGACCGTCGACCCTTGCTTGTAGTCGTCCGGCGTGAAGAAGAACCCCCAGACCAGCCCAACTACGATGCAGATGATCGAGACGATCCAGAAGAACGGCAGGACACGTTCACTGGTCGCAAGAAACTTGCGCGGGTTGGCGTATTCCCAGAGGGCGTTGGCTTTGGCTGCGATTGTCATGGGCCCTATCTAGTCCGAGTTGGAGGTTTTCTCAATTGACATCAGTCAAAGCTAGGACGGTTCACCGCAGATTGATACGTAACACAGCAGCGCTGGCAAACGGCAACAATGCGATCGTCGCAGCCGTGATCCCTGCCAACATCAACAACGGCGTCTGCACGTCCATCCCTGTAGCCCCACGCCGGGCGACCTCGGCCCCGAAAATCAGGGTGGGGACGTAAAGCGGCAAGACCAACAGTGACAACAGCAAACCGCCGCGCTTGAGGCCGACGGTCAGGGCTGCGCCGAATGTGCCGATCACGCTCATGGCCGGGGTTCCGATCAGCAGCGAGGTGACAAGCCAGAAGAAGCCCGGCACAGGCAGGTTCAGCAAGACCCCCAAAAAGGGCGCAGCCAGAACCAAAGGCAGGCCTGTGGTCAGCCAGTGGGCCAGCGCCTTGATGGTCACAACAGATTCCAGTGGCAGCGGTGCCGTGGCCAGCAGGTCCAGCGATCCGTCCTCCCAGTCCAGCGCCAGAAGACGGTCAAGAGACAACAGACACGCCAGCAACGCCCCCAGCCAGAGCACACCGGGCGAAATGGTGGACAGCAGCGAGGATTGTGGCCCCACTGCAAATGGCACCATTACGGTCACGATCAGGAAAAAGGCCAGACCCAACCCAAACCCGCCGCCCGCACGGAAGGCCAGTTTCAGGTCGCGCAGCAAAAGGGCGATCACAGGAAGCCTCCGTCGAAATCGTCAATGGGTTTGGGTTTGGCCTTGTTCGGGCCGACGTCCAGAACCTCGCCATCCAGACCAAGGTCGATATGGGTGGCTATCAATGCCGACCCGCTCTGCTCCAGATGTGCGCGGACCGCATCGGCGAACATTTGCACTGCGTTTTTGTCCAGCGATACGGTCGGCTCGTCCAGCATCCAGATCGGCCGCCCGGTGACCAGCATTCGTGCCAGTCCCAGCCGCCGTTTCTGACCTGCCGACAGGTTTCCTGCGTGACGGTCCGCCAACTCATTCAGCTGGAAAGCATCCAACGCGGTTTGAATACCGTTAGTGCCAAAGACAGCAGCCCAGAACGTCAGGTTTTCAGTCACTGTCAGCGTCGGTTTCAGCCCGTCTGAATGGGACGCATATGCGATCTGATCCTCTGCCCCCTGGATCTCACCTTCCAGCGGCGGTTGCAATCCGGCCAATGTGCGCAGAAGTGTGGTTTTACCGATCCCGTTCGGTCCGCGCAGAATCAGGGCTTTGCCCGGAGGCAGCTGAAAGCTGAGATGCTCCAGGACGGGAATGCCACCACGGGTGATCGACAGGTCAGTTACAATCAGACTCATGACACCCGCTTATCGGAATGTCATCAGAGGCAAAAGGTGGGATTTGCCGCAGTTCGGTTGTGAGAGCCCTGTTGAGAGAGGACCGAGTGAGGGGCCAGCCCCTCATACACCCCGGGATATTTTCAGCCCGATGAAGGATCCCGTCAGACCGGGATCAGAGCAAGCGCTATTCGGCGACCTTCAGAGAGCAAGACATTGTAGGTGCGGCACGCAGCCGGTGAATTCATGACTTCGACGCCGACTCCGACACTCTCCAGCCGGGTGCGCAAAGATTGGGGAATGTGGGCCATGTCTTTGCCTGTACCAATCAACAGGACGTCAATCTCGTCAGACAATTCCAGAAGTGGTTGCGCGTCTGCATACCCACCCCAGTTTGCAGGTCCTGCAGGGCCCGTCAGAACTGCGCCTTCAAACACATCACCGCCAATGCGGAAGAACCCCGGGCCGTAACCATCAACTGGTTTGGCATCTGTAAACGTAACCTGGTTCAGGCGCATTTCTTCCCTCCTTCAATCCAGGATCGGCAAACCGGACACCACTGCTATCAGAATGACCGAGTAAGCCGCCGCGCGATAGATCCGTTCGAGTTTCGGATCGAACAGAGCCTTGCCGATCAGTGTTGTGGTCAGATAGGGCAAGCCCAGCAGCAGGACAATCCACAGGATCGACAGATCCGCAGCACCTCCGATCAGGATACTGAAGACGATGGCCACATCCAGCAACGCCAGAAAAATGATGGTGTTGGCGCGGATCTTGCGTACATCCGAAGAACTCGCAAGGTAGAATACAATGACAACCGGTCCGGTCAGACCCGTCATGCCGCCGACCACGCCCGCGCTTCCGCCAATAGCCAGTCGTCCGCCCGCCCTCAGTTGCCCCTGCCAGCGCCAGCCGGTGACGATCGCCAACAGGGTCACACCAGTGATGCCGCAGGCGATCCAACGCAACACGACGGTATCGACCTGCGCCATGATCCATAGGCCCAGTGGTACGGTCACAGCCGCCGCAATGCCCATCGTGCTGATTTCGGTCTTGTCGCATTCGCGCCACGCCTGCGGCGCCAACGCAAAGGTCGATACGATCCCGGTCGCCGCCATCAGAAAGACGACATCAGCAATCGGCAGAAATTGAGTGGCCACCGGCACAAAGATCATCGCGGTGCCAAAACCAGTGAAGCCGCGGACAAGTCCCGCGGCTCCGATGGTAAGTACCAACCAACCCAGCCCCGGCAGGGACAGGGCCTGTTGCAACGCCTCAGGCATCGATATTTGCAAACTGGTTGCCCGCCGTGTTCGACGGCTTGGACCAGTCGCGCTTGACCCCCAGCCACAGCAGGATGGTCGAGGCCACGAAGACCGATGAATAGGTGCCCACTATCACGCCCCAGATCATCGCGAAAACGAAGCCGCGGATCACATCGCCGCCCAGAACATAAAGTGAGATCAACGCCAGCAACGTGGTGACCGAAGTCATGACGGTCCGGCTGAGGGTCTCGTTGATCGAAATGTTCAGAACCTCTTTGAGGTCTTTCTTTTTGTATTTCCGCAGGTTCTCACGCACCCGGTCGAAGACGACCACGGTATCGTTCAGCGAATAGCCGACGATGGTCAGAAGGGCCGCGATGATGGCCAGATCAAAGCGGATTTGCAATTCCGAGAAGATGCCGATGGTCAGGATCACATCGTGAACCAGTGCCGCCACAGCGCCCAGTGCGAACTGCCATTCGAACCGGAGCCAGATATAGACAAGCACCGCGCCGATCGCCAACGCCACCGCGATCACGGCAGTTTGGATCAGCTCACCGGAGACTTTGGGGCCGACGGATTCCACTGACACGAACTGAATGTCGGGAACAACCAACTGTAGCGCTTCTTCCACGGCGGTGATGGTCGCAGCTTCGACAGCCTCGGCATCTTCTTGCGCCTGAATGCGGATCATCGCAACGTTTTCGTCATCCGCAAAAGTCGGATCGAAAATCTCGGTAATGGTCACATCGCCCAGTTCCAGAGGAGCGATGGCGTCACGATAGGTGCCCACGTCGATCTCAACCGCGCTTTGCGTCCGGATTGTGGTGCCACCCCGGAAATCGATGCCGAAGTTCAGCCCCTGAAGCATGAAGGACGTGAACGCCACGATCATCATCAAGGCCGAGATGCCCAGCCAGACCTTCCAGCGGTTGAAGAAATCGAACGAGGTGTTCTGGGGTACGAGTTTCAGTCTCATGTCAAACCTCGATCATTTTCGGACGACGGCGTTCGAACCACATGACGACCATCAGGCGCGTCACGAAGATCGCGGTGAAGACCGAGGTCAGAATGCCAAGGCCCAGAGTAATTGCGAAGCCGCGCACAGGGCCACTGCCCATTGCAAACAGGATCACAGCAGTGATGAACGTCGTCACGTTCGCGTCCAGAATGGCCGACAACGCCTTTTCATAGCCTAGTTCAATGGCACGGGCCGGACCTTTGGCGGATTTCAGTTCCTCGCGAATACGTTCGAAGATCAGCACGTTGGCGTCCACCGCCATACCAACTGTCAACACGATCCCCGCGATACCCGGCAGGGTCAGGGTTGCTCCGATCATGGACAGCAGACCGAACAACAGGCCCACGTTGATTATCAGCGCGATGTTGGCGAAGATCCCGAACAGACCATAGCTGAGCGCCATGAATACCAGCACCGCGACAAAGGCCACGATGGTGGCGACTTTGCCCGCGTCGATACTGTCCTGCCCCAACTCGGGTCCGATGGTACGTTCTTCGAGGAATTCCAAACCTGCAGGCAGTGCGCCCGCTCGTAGCAGGACGGCCAGATTGGTGCTTTCCTCAACTGTAAAGTTGCCGGTGATGATGCCCGAACCGCCCGGAATATGGCTTTGGATCACGGGCGCCGATATCACCTCATCGTCCAGAACGATGGCAAAGGGGGCTCCGATATTGTCGCGGGTGTAATCCCCGAATTTGCGCGCACCAGACGTGTTGAACCGGAAGCTGACCGCAGGGCGACCGTTTTGGTCGAACGCAGGCTGCGCATCGACCAGTTCCTCGCCGGTAACAACCGGCGCGGACTCAATGGTGTAGTAAACGCCGCTTTCGTCAATCGACGGCACGATTTCCTCACCGATGCTTGCAACGGCATCCGGGTCGGTGCCGCGTCCGGCAACCGGGTTAAAGGTCAGTTGCGCCGTGGTGCCGATGATCTCTTTCAACTCGCCCGCGCTGCCGATGCCGGGCACCTGAATCAGGATACGATCAGCACCCTGACGCTGAATGGTGGGCTCTCGGGTGCCCACTTCGTCGATCCGGCGGCGGATGATTTCCAACGACTGACGCACTGTGCGATCGTCTGAGGCCAGCTTTTCTGCTTCGGACAATTTAACCACAAGGGTGTCACCATCGGCATGTGCTTCGATATCCGTGGCCCCGACGCCGGTCAGCGTCTGCACCTGACGGGCAAGACCGCGCACGACCTCCAATGCCCGCGACATGCCCTCGGGTTGGCTGATGCGCACGCGAATCTCATCGGGGGCCGAGTCCTGACGTCGGATTGTTCCAACGGTTGAACGCTCATCGCGCAAGGCGTCACGGATTTCCGGCCACATCGCCTCCATCCGGGTCTCGTAGACGTCCTGCACTTGAACTTCGGCCAACAGATGTGCACCGCCCCGCAGGTCGAGACCCAGATTGACCAGTGATGAGGGCAACCAGTTCGGCCATTGCCCGACTTCGGCCTGCATCTCAGGCGTATCCACGCCCAGTTCAATCTCGGCCTTGGCGTCGTTTGATTGTTCTACCCGCGAGTAAAACGCGTTTGGCAGGGCCATGAGCAGGCCAGTCACGCAGACCAGCCAGATCAGAACCCGCTTCCAGGTATCAATTTGCAGCATTACCCTGCCTTTTCAAGGAATTGTAAGTCGAGTTTACTTCGCGGGTTCGGTTTTGTTCAGAACCTGAGCAATGGTCGACTTGACCACACGCACCTTAACACCTTCGGCGATCTCGACTTCGATCTCGTTGTCACCTTCCTTGACCTTCGACACTTTGCCGATCAGCCCGCCCTGGGTGACAACTTGATCCCCGCGACGCACGGCGTCGACCATGGCCTGATGTTCTTTCATTTTCTTCTGCTGCGGACGGATCAGCAGGAAATACATGATCGCAAAGATCAGGATCAGCGGGAGAAACTGGGCGATTGCGCCACCTTCCATGGGATATTCCTTTGTTCAGATCTTGCGGCACCGTTCCGCAAATTTGGCCGGAACCTATGCTTTGAAATGCGTGTTTGCAAGCAAAGGTGGTCATGTGACCGGCCGCAACCTGACAAAGGTGCCTAAAGAACCGTTTGAACGTTGCAGATATGTCCTATGCAGATATCTCAGTTTTGCTATAGTCAGGCGTCAGGGGGGACAATGAAAACTCGTTACAAGCCGTTCCAATCGTTGACGCTTTTGCTTTCCCTGCTGACTTTTCTCTTGTGCCTGGCAGTGCCGCTAAAGGCCCAGGAAACACCTGCTGAAATCACCGAGCCCAATGCGGAAGAAACCGAAGGTTTCAAAGCACCCGTCATCGTCGACGGCGACATGTTGTTCTTCTTGCGCGGCTCCAGCGCCCTGCCCGCGCCGGAACGGGCCGAAAGCGTTCAGAACAAGATTGTTGAGGTGGCCGAAGCCTCGGAAAGCCCCACAGTCGACATCACCTTCGAAGAGACCGATCTGGGCATACGCATTCGCGCCGACGGTGAGATCGTATCCATCGTGACCGTTGCAGATGCCGAACTGGACCAGATGGAGCTGGACGTCCTCGGTTTTCTCCACGGTCAGGCCATCGAAGAGGCCATCCTTGCCTACCGTTCCAACCGTACAGAGCAGGCGCGGGTATCCGGTGCAATTGAAGCTGCGGGATGGACCATTGGCTTTGTCGTCTTCGTGCTTGTTATCCTATGGCTGCACCGTCGGATCAGGCGGCGCACTCTGAAGCTGGTAAAGCGTTATCTGCAGGATGTTGAAACAGCGACGGCCAAAAGCGTTCAGGCCGAAGCGATAGCCGCCCTGATCCGATACGGGCTTAACTTTGTCCTGTTGGTTATCTTCTTTCTTGGCTTCTACTACTACCTCTCCTTCGTACTTCTGGCCTTTGCTGAAACACGGTATTTCGCGCAACTGCTGCTGACATATCTGACAGAGCCCGTATTGCTGATATTCAAGGGTATACTCAGCTATATCCCGAACCTGATTATGCTGAGCCTGATCGCCTGGATCACGTTGTACATAATCAAGGGCATGCGCGTATTTTTCGACGCGGTCGAAGCCGGTTCGTTCGAAATGGACGATTTTGAAAAGCACTGGGTCAATCCGACGTTCAACATCGCGCGGGTTGTCGTCATTCTGATCGCGCTGGTCTTTGCCGTTCCCTACATCCCAGGCTCAGACTCAGCCGCCTTCCAGGGTCTGACAATTCTGGTCGGCGCCATGCTGTCGCTGGGTGCAAACTCGGTCGTATCCAACATGTTGGCGGGGCTGTTTGTGATCTATCGCCGCTCCACTTCAATAGGCGACCGCATTCAGATCGGTAAGCATATCGGCGACGTGGTTCAGATCAAACTCATGGAAACGCATCTGAAATCCATCAAGAACGAGCTGATTTCGATCCCGAACGCCCAATTGATGAATTCGGACGTCGTGAATTTCTCGAAGAAAACAGATGGCAGTGGTTTGCTGCTGCACACAACGGTTGGCATCGGATACGAGGAGCCGCCCGAAAAGGTCGAAGCAATGCTGATCGAGGCTGCCAACCGCACCAAGGGGATCAAGGCCAAGCCTGAACCTTTCGTGCTGTGGACAGCGCTGGCCGACTACGCCATCAACTATCAAATCAACGGCTATACCACCCGCGGCAGCAGCATTCCGAAAATTCGCTCGGACCTGCATCGAAACATTGTCGCCGTATTCAACGAGAACAAAGTGCAGATCATGACGCCGTCTTACATGGCAGATCCACCGGAACCAAAAATCCCGGCAGAAGAATGGGACGGACATCTGGCGCATGAAATCCACGAAGAGGCTGATAAGTCGTAACCGGTGCTACACCCCGCCCGACAGATGGTGCATAAGCGGTTTCAGTGATTCACGCATTCAAGGATCTGAGACATGCACGACATCCGCGCCATTCGCGAAAACCCTGCCGCTTTCGACGCCGCTTTAGCGCGCCGTGGGGACGCGCCGGTGTCGTCAGATTTGCTAAGGCTGGACGAAAGTCGCCGCGCCAAGATTCTGGCCGCCGAAACGGCGCAAGCCGAACAGAACAAAGCGTCCAAGGAAGTCGGCGCTGCCAAAGGTCGCGGAGACGAGGCCGAGTTCCAGCGTCTGCGCGCGCTTGTCGCCGAGAAAAAAGCCGAGATCGCACGTATGCAGACCGAAGCCAAGGATCTGGACGCCCTGCTGACAGATCAGTTGATCCGAATTGCAAACCTGCCCGCCAAAGACGTGCCGGATGGCACGGATGAAAACGACAATGTCGAGGTCAGCAGCTGGGGTACGCCGCGCGAACTGGATTTCGCACCCAAAGAACACTTCGAAATCGAAGCCGTTCAAAAAGGCATGGATTTCGAAACCGCAGCCAAACTATCCGGCTCGCGATTTGTGCTGCTGTCCGGTGGCGTCGCCCGGATTCATCGCGCTTTGGCGCAGTTCATGCTGGATACCCATATCACCGAAAACGGGCTGACCGAAGTGAACGGCCCGGTTCTGGTTCTGTCCGAGATGATGCAGGGCACCGGCCAATTGCCGAAATTTGGCGAAGACAGCTATCAGACCCGCGAAGGCTGGTGGCTGATCCCGACCTCCGAAGTGTCGCTGACCAATATCGTCAACGACACTTTGATCGAGGAAAGCTATCTGCCCCGCCGATACACCGCGCATTCCCTATGCTTCCGGTCCGAAGCCGGATCCGCGGGCAAAGACACCCGCGGGATGCTGCGGCAGCACCAGTTCGAAAAGGTCGAGATGGTTTCGATCACGCATCCGGATAAATCGGACGAAGAACAAAAGCGCATGCTGCGCTGCGCCGAGGGCATTCTGGAAAAGCTGGGCATCCCTTACCGCACCGTCATCTTGTGTACCGGTGACATGGGCTTTGGCGCGCGCCGTACCTTTGATATCGAGGCATGGCTGCCCGGCCAGGACACCTATCGCGAGATCAGCTCGGTCTCGACCTGTGGTGACTTCCAGGCCCGCCGCATGAACGCAAGGTTCCGTCCCGAAGGTGGCGGCAAGCCGGAATACGTCCATACGCTGAACGGTTCGGGTTTGGCCGTTGGGCGTTGCCTGATCGCTGTGCTGGAAAACGGCCAGAACGCGGACGGTACCGTGACCCTGCCCGAAGTCCTAAGCCCCTATCTGGGCGGCAAACTGACCCTGCAACTGGACGGCACACTGGCCTGAAAAACGCAACCGGCACCACCAGGCGCCGGTTCACTATGCAAGAGGGGGCGAAGGAATTTATTTCTTCGCCTTTTTCTTTCCCTTCTTGCGATTTTTCTTCTTGTCACTTTTTTTCTCGCCCTTCTTGGCGTCTTTTTTCTTGCCGTCCTTCTTCGTTTTTTTGTCCTTCTTGGACTTTGCCTTCACCTTATCCTTGGCCTTGGAAAACACTGCTTCCATTTCTTTGCGTTTCTTTGAGGCTTTTTCAGCTTTCGCCTTGGCCTTGGCCTTTTTCTTGGCTGCGGCTGCGGCTTTTTCAGCCGCCGCTTTTTCTTCTGCCGCCTTGCGTGCAGCTTCTTCAGCCCGTTTTTCGGCCGCTACAGCAGCCACTGTCTTGCGCGGGGCGGCTTTTCGTGTCGCCGGCTTCCGGGCGGCTGGTTTTGCAGCTGTTGCCTTCTGGGCCGCCGGCTTTCGTGCCGGTGCCTTGCGCGCCCCAGTCTTCCCCGCAGGGGGCGTTGCGGCTATTGCCGCTTTTGCGGCTTCGATCAATACGGCGGCTCGGCTCTCACCGACCCGAGGAACCTTGACCAGATCTGCGGGTGACGCCTTCGCTATCGCTTCTGCGGTCTTAAAGCCATTGGCAGCAAGGGCTTTTTTCAGCGCCTCTCCCACACCTTTAACGTCGGTCACTACAGTCATCCAAGGGTCCTTTCTCCATCGCCCTGCCTCATCGCATATACACTGGATATGCATATCCGCAAGTTCAGCGCTTGCCTTCTCACATCCGATGGCTCAGCTATGCGCCAGCCCAGCGGTTTGGTCATTTTTCGGGAATGGCACGAGGCGTTTCCCATCCTCATCCCAAAGCTTGAGGTTCAAAGCCGCTACTGCCTCGGGAAATTTGATCCGACGAGGGGTGAATTCAGGCGGCAGGTTATAGTGGCAGGCCCGCAACCGATACGAGGGGATACGTGCATTGAAGTGGTGGATGTCATGTAGCGTGATGCAGGCTACGGCGGTATCGAACCACCATCCGAAATCCAGCGCGGAAGACCCATGTAGCGCCGCAGTCTGCGGGTTCAGGTCAGGACGGCGATCCCAATAGGTGTCTTCAAAGTTGTGTTGCAGATACACAAGGAACACACCCAGCATTCCGCCCAGAAACGAAAACACCAACCAGACCCAAATACCGGTCATGCCCGCGATCAGATATAACAGGCCCAAAAACACAATGATCGAAGCATTGTGCAGCAAAACACCTTTGACACCGAAGCGCACAGTATTCTTGGGCCAGCGGTAGCGAATGAAGTATGTGAACAAGGCACCGACCGGAACCAGAATGAAAGGGTTGCGATACAGCCTGTAAAACAAACGTGTTTTCCAGTCCGCGTTATTCCATTCTCGCAACGTCATGGTGTGAATTTCGCCGGTCTCGCGATGCTCAAGGTTGCCGATGCCCGCATGGTGCAGATTGTGGTTCTGCTTCATCACCTCGAACGGCGCAAAGGTGAAGGGGGACAGACCATGCCCCGCCCATTCGTTTTGCATTCGCGTTTCAAACAGGGAGTGGTGCCCGCAATCATGTTGCAGCACATAAAGGCGTACTGCCGAAAAAGCGAAGACAACCCCGGCCGGGATCATGATGTACCAGCGATCCACGAATACGATCGCCAAAGCCAGCGATGCGAAATACGCCGCAAACGTGCCAAAATAGCTCAGTGCAGCCAATCTGTTGTCCTGAACTGCATAGTGTCTTGTGTATTCTCTCAGATCCATCCAGTCCGCTCCCCACGATGGCCCTGTTATAATCCGTTCAAAATCCAGGCGCGGCTTGACCGCGCGCAAACAATGCATGTGCTGACAGATGCACACACATGAATGCTAGCGCGCAGAACAGGGGCTGTCACGCCCTCAGAGCGAAAACGCTGAAAATTGGCGCAGTTACGCGCTTGCGTGATGATCACCGGCACCGAAAAACACGCCCCTGACAAAAGGGACGAGCCCGAAAAACAAAGCCCCACAATGTCTCGGAACGCTTCAACAGTATTCGCATGCCCACGAGTTGACGTAGGGAAACTTCCGATCAGAATAAGAAGCAGTGTTTTAAGGTTCATTGATTGACGTTTTCGAGAAATATATTGCCAGTTGCGCCATTGATCTGCGCCTCGCTTGCGGGGTGCTCGTATAGCGGTTTCGGCACTTCATCCTAAGCCGCCATCGTGAGTGGCAATGCAGTTGTGCACGAGTTACGCGGCCGCGGACTACATGTCGCCACAGTGCAAGGCACCGCAATCTTCAGTTTCGGCATCTATCACGAGATTCTGGTGTTTGCCGGAAACTGCGAAGATGAACCGACAAAGCTGACAGGCCGTCAGGCGCTGATCAACAACCAAACTCTTGCGGCATCGGTGACAGACACGACAGGGCTGGAGATTGCCTTTGGCCGAAGATGGAGCGGTCTGACCCTCGGTCGCCATCAGGCCGCTGTTTTGGCGGATATCCCGAAAGACGCCGAGATCGCACGCAGTCTGTATCTGGATCTCGATGACCTGTCCTCGACCAGAGTTGACCAGCTTGATGAAACCTCATGTGAGAAGGAGACGCGAACGTGAAAGGACTATTACCAATATTAGGAGTATGCGGCCTGTGCGCCTGCGGCGACCAGCTCTATGTCGCACATGATACCGTCGTCGGCGTCAATGCCGCAGTCAGCGCCAATCGGCAGCAAGGCCAGGTTGTAATCGGCTTCGACCGCGATTTCGCCGCGCTTGTTCCGGTGATCGAACCCGGCGGGACCGACGCCGACGGCGACCCGCGAACCAAACGCTAAGCCATGGCGGTCTTCGGCTGCACGCGAATGGAAACCAAAAGTATTTTCTTGACCCGTTATTCGGATGTGATCTCTACCGGCGAAGCCGCTAACAAGCTTGCCGCAAAACTCGGAAGTGGAAAAAAAAACAAGTGGTGCCGCCAGACTCGCGACCTGCGGTGAAGACGAAAACGGGAACGGAAACGGAAATCAGTCTGCAGGAGAAAATGACAATGGGTAAAATATGCAAATCCAAAATCGCTTTTCTCATTCTGTCGCTATGCAGCTTTTGCCTCTCAAACTGCACCGAAGTTCAGGACCGTGCCTTGGTCTATGGCGAACGCAGCGGCGTGAATATCGCCCTGCGCTCAGACCCGGCCAAAGCTCTTCCAGTAGAAGTGAACGCGGGTGTACAGCGGCGTGTCACAACACTTGTCCCGCCTAAATCTCGTAATAACAACAGACGGCCCACCGACGAAGCGGTCAGTTTAGTCTCAACATTTGATCTGACCTACAATAATGCCGATGCACAAAAAGGCCTTTTCGGCGGCACCACACGCATCGCTTCAATCTTTACGACTGGCACGGCAGCGACGGCGCTGGCTACAGCGATTGAAGCTGATAGCAGTAATGCGGAAGGCTTCACGGAAGCAGCAGAAGCCAACCGGCTGTTCGTCAACAAGGGCTTAGACAACTGACCCGGACGTTAGGACAGGCGGTTAGACTGATCTGCTCGCACCGAAATGCGCTTACCCGCGCCCCTTCAGATGCTTGGCCAGTGCGCCTGCGTTTTTCTTGCGCCGACCCTTATAGGGGTTCTTGTCCCCCTGCCCGCGCAATGTCAGGCGGATTGGCGTGCCCGGCATGTCGAAATCCTGCCGCAGACCGTTGACCAAATAGCGGGTATAGCTTTCAGGCATCTTGTCGGGATGCGAACACATCACCACAAACCCCGGCGGTCGGGTCTTGACCTGAGTCATATAGCGCAGTTTGATCCGTCGGCCCTGTGGGGCTGGCGGCGGATGTTGCTCCAGCATGGCCGTCAGCCAGCGGTTCAGTGCGGCGGTCGGGACCCGACGGTTCCAGACGTCATGGGCGCGCAGGATCGCGGCGCGCAAGCGCTCCAACCCCCGACCCGTCTTGGCAGATACAGTAATCAACGGCGCGCCGCGAAGCTGTGGCAGCAGACGGTCAAACGACTCTTTTAACTCGCGCAGCTTTTCCTGTTTGTTGTCTTCGATATCCCACTTGTTTACGGCGACGACAACGGCCCGGCCTTCGCGCTCGGCCAGATCAGCAATACGCAGGTCTTGCTGTTCAAATGGGATCGCGGCATCCAGCAACACAACAACGACCTCGGCAAATTTTACCGCGCGCAGACCGTCTGACACTGAAAGCTTTTCAAGCTTTTCCTGTATTTTTGCTTTCTTGCGCATCCCTGCGGTGTCAAAGATCCGCATCGGAGTGCTTTCGCCGTCCGGGTCGGCCCAGTCGATTCGCAAACTGATTGCGTCTCGCGTGATCCCAGCCTCTGGTCCCGTCAACAGACGGTCTTCGCCAATGATCTTGTTGATCAAGGTGGATTTGCCCGCGTTCGGACGCCCCACCACCGCAACCTGCAAGGGCTTGGCAGAGGTGATCAGCGGCGTATCGCCCGCACCGTCTTCGTCCAGCTCAATGTCCGTTTGCGGGGCTTCCTCGACCTCTTTTTCTTCTGCCGCATCAGCCAGAGGCATCAGCTGTGCATACAGGTCTGTCATCCCCTCACCGTGTTCGCCTGACAAGCGGACAGGTTCACCCAGACCCAGATTGTAAGCTTCCAGAACACCCGCATCCGCGGCATTGCCTTCGGCCTTGTTGGCCGCAAGGATCACGTGCTTGGACCGTTTGCGCAGGATCTCCGCGAACATCTCATCCGTAGGTGTCACACCCACGCGCGCGTCGATCATGAACAGGCAGACGTCAGCCATGTCCACAGCACGTTCCGTCAAGCGGCGCATCCGACCCTGAAGACTGTCATCAGTCGCATCCTCGAGACCCGCCGTATCAATCACGGTAAAGCGCAGATCACCCAGACGCCCTTCGCCTTCGCGCAGATCACGCGTCACGCCGGGCTGGTCGTCGACCAGGGCCAGACGTTTGCCCACAAGGCGGTTGAACAGGGTGGATTTGCCCACATTCGGGCGCCCCACGATGGCGAGGGTCAGCGACATGATACTCAACTTTCAAGACTCAAGATGCGCCCTTTAGCGCATCTTACCGTCAACGGAAAGCGTGTAGATCACCCTTGGAGGAAACGACATACAGCGTTTGCCCGGCGACAACCGGCGCCGTTGTTGCGCCTCCGGGGACTTCGACCTGGTGAACCAGTGCTCCGTTAACCGGATTGAAGAAGCGCAGATACCCGTCATTGGACGCAATCACAATACGGCCTCCGGCCAGGATCGGACCGTAATGTGCAAAGATCGGTCCGCGTCGGCCTCGCTTGTCCTTGACAAAACTTGGCAGATCCTGCGCCCACACGACCGAGCCATCCGCCGCGTTCAAGCGCACCAGCTGACTGCGATCACTGATCAGGAAAATGCTGTTGCCTGCGGGCCAGACAGTGTCAACCGCGCCCTCATCAGCGGTCCAGCGGCGTTCACCCGTGGCAGCGTCAAAGGCTACGGTCCGGCCAGAATGGTTGCCGATAAAAATTGTGTCTCCGACAACCATCGGACTGCCGGTCACGTCGACGATTTGCGCGGCTGCCCGTCCCCGCCGTCCTCCTGCGACCGAAGCATTCCAGCGACGGATTCCGCCACGGCGGAAGGTGGCCGCGACATCACCGGACCCAAATGCAAACACTGCCAGGTCCGAAGCGATCACCGGTGCCGGTGCGCCCAGAACGTTACCGACGCTGGGCGTGCCTTCGATTTGCCAGGCAATTTTGCCATCCTTGGCATTGATGGTCCAACCGGTTTCGTCACCCGCTACCAGGTACAAAAGCCCGTTATTGACCATCGGAGCGCCGCTCCCGGTTGCATCCAGTCGCTTCTGCCAGCGCACTGCCCCCGTTTTTGCGTCCAGTGCGGTCAGTCGCCCAAACCCGGACGATACATAGAGAACACCGTCCGAATAGGCCATGCCCCCCCCTGTGGCGTCTGCATCGCCGTCGCTTGGCGGAATCAGGTCGGTATCCCAGGCCAACTGGCCCTGCGGTGTAACCGCTGACACGGTCGCCCCCGCATCCAGCGTATAGATCAACCCTCCCGCAACCACTGGTTCGGCGGTGATCCGTTGCTTGCGCGAGTCGCCCTGCCCGATGGAAGCGGACCAGATCCGCTGCGGCGTGGCACGCAGGGCCGCATTCGTGGTTCGGTAAGCAGCCGTCCCCGGGCTTTGCGGCCAGCTGGCGTTCGCCTTTTGAGACGGCAGGTTAATGGGCTGAGAGCCGCTCTTTTCCACCGTTTCCAGATCAGATGCCGGACGGATGTCTTCACGTTCTCCGGGCAAAATCGCTTCGGGAGGTTCACAGGCGGTCAATGCGGTCAAAGCCAGTGCCGCAACCGGCAATCCCGCGCGGAAAAAATGTCTTGTTACCATGGTGTTCCGAACTCGCCTGTCATTAAGTCTTTTTTGTCCCGCCTGGTCAGCCCCGTTGCGCCACAAGTGGCTCGGGTTCGCCGCCCAAAGCGACTATCAGCTGGGCCGCACGCTGTTGCAGATCGATACCAACCTCGGCGTCCTGACGCAGCGCTTGCAAGCGGTCCAGTGCTGCATCGACATTGCCCTCGGACACGTCAATCAGGGCCAGTTGCTCTTCGGCCAGCAGACGCAAGGGCGCACCGGGCGCAGCCAGCGCCTCAAACTGTTGCCGACGGTCGGCAGCAGGCAGGGTGTCGCTTTGCAATAACAGCGCCTTGAAGCTTGCGATCGCACGATAAATCTCGGGCAGGTCCCCCTGCATGGCAACCGCGTTCAGGCTGTTGACCGCCTCGTCGCGCGATCCGGCCTCTACCTGCGACGCAGACAGCAGCATCTTCAATACTGCATCCCCGCCCGGCGACTTTGCCTCGATATCCCGCAACCCGGCCGCCCGAGCATCTGAATCGTTTTCCGACAATGCCGCCAGAATCGAGTCACCCAGATCCTGCGCCTGCGCCATGTCGCGGGACTTTCGGTACTCGTTGAACGCCGCTCCGCCAACAATCAGCACGACGGCCGCCACACCAACCCAGCCCCAGCGGCGCAGCAGCAGATACATCCGGTCGCGGCGCACCTCTTCCGTGACCTCATCAATGAAACTGTCGGTGTCGCTCATTCCTGCCCCCTGGGCTGTGTGTCTTGCATAAGTGCGCCATGTCATACCCCGGCACCAACGCCAAGCCAAGGGTCCGATTTTGCACATTTTCACGGCTTGGCTTCGCTCTTGCGAAAAAAACTAAACCGAACTATTCAGTTTAGTGTAGAAATTACACGGCCGACGCCCCATTTCATAGCGAGACAGGCCCGCTATTGTTGGCACCGAATTCTAGGAGAAATACTGTATGCGTTTGATTTCTTTCATCAACGCCCTTCTGGTTATTGTTGCGCTATATTATCTTGTTTTTGAGCGTGACTCTTTGTTCGCCTTCGCCGGACGAGGAGACACAGAAGAAGCGGCGCAGACAGAAGCCGTTGAAACCGACGATACCGATTTTATTGCCGTTGGCGTAGTCGCCCTGCGTTCGCAGGCGCGCGAAATTGACAGCGCGGTCCTGCTGCGTGGACAAACCAAGGCGAACCGGCAGGTAGAAGTTCTGTCTGAAACCACGTCCACGGTCATCTCGGAGCCCAAGCGCAAAGGCACGTTTGTAGAGGCAGGGGATGTCCTATGTGAACTCGACCCCGGCACGCGCCCGGCACAACTGGCCGAAGCCCTGGCTGGCAAACTGGAAGCTGAAAGCCGCATCCCCGAGGCTGAAGCCCGTTTGCTAGAGGCGCACGCCCTTGTGGCCGAGGCCGAAATCAACCTGACCGCTTCGCGCAAGCTGGCGGAAACCGGGTTTGCTTCGGAAACCCGCCGGATTTCCAGCGAAGCTGCGATGAGCACGGCCAAGGCAGGTGTTAAATCGGCAGAAGCCGGACTGGAGGCCACACGGGCCGGAATCGAAGCCGCCGCAGCGGCTGTCGAAGCCGCGCAGCGAGAGGTTGGCCGCCTGACCATCAAAGCCCCATTCAAGGGTCTGCTGGAAAGCGACACCGCCGAATTGGGCAGCCTGATGCAGCCCGGGTCCCTGTGCGCGACTGTTATTCAGCTCGATCCGATCAAACTGGTCGGGTATGTTCCGGAAACCGAGGTCAACCGTGTTCAGGTGGGGTCCGAGGCGTCGGCAACACTGGTCACCGGTCGGCAGCTTGGCGGCCGCGTCACCTTTCTTAGCCGCTCGGCGGATGAGACAACACGCACCTTCGAAGTTGAAATCACGGTTCCGAACCCGGATCTGACCATTCGCGACGGTCAGACCGCGACCATTCGCATCGCGGCAGAGGGCACCAAGGCACACCTGCTGCCTCAATCCGCACTGACCCTGAGCAACGAAGGTCAATTGGGCGTCCGTACGGTCGGTGCCGGCAATGTCGTCGATTTCATGCCCGTGCGCATTCTGCGTGACACGGCAGAGGGCGTGTGGATCGACGGCCTTCCCGAAACGACGGATATTATTGTTGTCGGTCAGGAATTCGTGACACGCGGTGTAACCGTTGCGCCGACCTATCGGGAAGCATCCCAATGACCGGCGTTGTCGCATGGGCTGCTGATCGGGCCCGAATGGTATTGGCATTTATCGCCATCTCGCTCGTTATAGGCGGATTTGCCTATGTCTCGCTTCCAAAAGAAGGCGAGCCGGATATCGAAATCCCCGCCCTGTTTGTATCAGTGCAGTTTCCCGGAATTTCCGCGGAGGATTCTGAAAACCTGCTGATCAAGCCGATGGAGACCGAACTGGCGGATCTCGACGGGCTCAAGGAAATGACCTCGACTGCTGCCGAAAACTATGCAGGGGTCGCGCTGGAATTTGACTTCGGTTGGGATAAAACCGCGATCATGGCGGACGTGCGTGACGCGATGAACACAGCTCAGGCGGACTTCCCCGAAGGCGCAGAACAATATTCCCTGACCGAGATCAACTTTTCCGAATTCCCGATCGTCATCGTGAACCTGACCGGTTCCGTTCCCGAACGCACGATGGCCCGTGTCGCCAAGGATCTGCAGGACGATCTTGAGGCTCTGGATTCCGTTCTCGAAGCCGGCATCGCGGGCAATCGCGACGAGATGCTCGAGGTTGTGATCGACCCGCTGCGGCTTGAGGCGTACAACGTGACAGCGGACGAACTGATCAACGTGGTGCGGAACAACAACCAGTTGATCGCGGCCGGTGAGGTTGAAACCGCACAGGGTACATTCTCGGTCAAGATTCCGTCGTCTTTCAAAACCGCACAGGATGTTTATGGCCTGCCGATCAAGGTCAATGGTGACCGGGTCGTTACATTGGGTGAGTTGGCGCAGATCAATTACACCTTTGAAGACCGTGAAGGCACGGCCCGTTTCAACGGTGAATCGACCAATGCGCTGCAGGTGGTCAAACGCAAGGGATATAACCTGATCGACACCGTCGCGCAGGTGAAAGAGACTATAGCTAACGCAAAGACCAAATGGCCGCCCGAGCTTCAGGCGGCGGTTGACCTGGGTACATCGAACGACCAGAGCCGCATCGTCGGCTCGATGGTCAGCCAGCTTGAAGGCTCGGTTCTGACTGCAATCGCGCTGGTGATGATCGTGGTTCTTGCCTCGCTGGGCACGCGGGCCGCCCTGCTGGTCGGATTTGCGATCCCGACGTCGTTCCTGCTGTGTTTTGCGTTTCTCGCCGTCATGGGCGTCAGCATTTCCAATATCGTGATGTTTGGCCTCATCCTTGCTGTGGGGATGCTGGTGGATGGCGCCATCGTGGTTGTGGAATACGCCGACAAACGCATCAAGGAAGGCGTCGGCCCGATGCATGCCTATGTCGAGGCCGCCCAGCGCATGTTCTGGCCCATCGTGTCCTCGACCGCGACGACGCTGTGTGCGTTCCTGCCCATGTTGTTTTGGCCCGGTATTCCTGGCGAGTTCATGGGAATGCTGCCGGTCACGCTGATCTTCGTTCTGTCGGCTTCACTGATTGTGGCGCTGATCTATCTGCCTGTCATGGGCGGTGTTTCCGGTCGGCTAAGCCGCATCTTCGACCGGTCCTCGGTATGGTTGCGGGTCCGCACGCCATGGTGGGTACGGGTGTTGATGGTGCCGCCGTCGCTGTACATGATCTTTCTGGGCGCGATGCAGGTCCTTAACCCAAACTACCTGCTGCCCGGTGGCTCGATCGCCGGCGCACTGTTGTTCCTGTTCGGGGCATTTGCCGGGTCCGTAACCCTGAGCGCGGCGAAAATTGAACGCGCCGAAGAGGACCATGTTCACACTGCGGACGAACACACTGCGTTTGGCCATGTGATCCGGTTCCTGGTCGGCAACCCGATCATGCCTATCGTCTCTCTGTTGGTTGTTTTCTCTGCGGTGTATTTCGTGACATTCGTCTGGTTCCCCCAGGAATCCCGAGGTGTTGAATTCTTCGTGGAAAGCGAACCTGAACAGGCCACCGCATATGTTCGTGCTCGCGGGAACCTGTCCTTGGCGGAAAAAGACGCGATGGTTTTTCAGGCCGAAGAGATCATCGGATCTCATCCTGCGGTCATAAATGTCTTTGCCTTTGCGGGCGAAGGCGGCCTGAACCAGAATAACGGTGGCGCTCAGGCTCCGGCCGACACAGTGGGCCGGGTTCAGTTCGAAATCATCCCGTGGGAGGATCGACCCAACATCTCGGAATCCGCCCTATGGGGCTTGTTCGAGCGGCACTTCGTTGCCCCCGAATATGATGGCGATTTCGTAATTGATGAGCTGAATGCCCAACTTGCGACGATACCCGGCATCATCGTTGAGATTTTGCCCTTGGAGCAAGGCCCTGCTTCGGCCAAGCCTGTGCATCTGCGCATCAAGGGTGACGGATGGGAAGACCTGACCGCGGCAGCGATCACCGCCCGCGAGGTCTTCGACACCACGCCGGGCCTGATCAAGACCGAAGACACCCTGCCCCTGCCCGGTATCGACTGGCAGATCGACGTGGACGTCGCCAAGGCCGGTCGGTTCGGTGCTGATGTGGCTACTGTTGGCGCCATGGTTCAGTTGGTCACGCGCGGCATCCTTCTGGGCGAAATGCGCCCGGACAGCAATGATGAAGAAATCGAAATTCGCGTTCGTTTGCCGGAAGAAGACCGCGTTCTGTCGACGCTGGATGCACTCAAGGTCCGCACGCCGGACGGTTTGGTGCCTTTGTCCAGCTTCGTGACACGTAAGCCCGTGGCCAAACTGGCCGAGATCAACCGCGTCGACCAGCAGCGATACTATGACGTCAAAGCGGATGTCGAACCGGGTCTGAGCAAGGTCGTGATCGAAGGCCCCGATGGGCACCCCGTAAGGCTGGCCGTCATGCGTGAAGTGGCGGAAGGCTACACACCTACTGGCACTGTGTTGAACGCTGCGGGCGGAAAGCCGTACGAACTGGTACAACTGACCGGCGCAGAAAGCGTCGATCAGCTGCACAGCGCAATTGAAGACGGTGACGCTCAGTTCTCGCTGATAAACCCGAACGAACGTATTGCGGTTCTTACGGAATGGCTGGACACCGGCCCGTTCGCCAGCGCGATCAGCTGGGAATGGACCGGTGATCAGGAAGAGCAGGAAGAATCCGGTGCTTTCCTTGTGAACGCGTTCATGGGTGCCCTGGGGCTGATGTTCGTGATCCTGCTGGCGCAGTTCAACTCGTTCTACAACTCGGTTCTGGTTCTGCTGGCGGTCATTCTGTCGACCACCGGGGTTTTGATCGGCATGATCGTGATGGAACAGCCCTTCTCGATCATCATGACCGGAACCGGCATCGTGGCGTTGGCTGGTATCGTGGTGAACAACAATATCGTTCTGATCGATACTTATCAGGAATACAGCAGCTATATGCCCCGGATCGAGGCGATCATCCGCACCGCGGAATCGCGTATCCGTCCGGTTTTGCTGACCACATTGACAACGATGGCCGGTCTGACGCCGATGATGTTCGGCTTATCGCTGGACTTCATCAATGGCGGCTATTCGATCGACAGCCCCACCGCCCTGTGGTGGAAACAGCTGGCAACGGCAGTGGTCTTTGGTCTGGGTATTGCGACTGTTCTGACCCTGATTGTGACCCCGTCGCTTCTGGCTTTGCGGGTCTGGGTGACAACCTACGCTATCTGGCTCAGCCGTGTTCTAGCCCGCGTGACTGCAGGTCGATCCAGCCAGATCGCGCAGGACATGGCGATCGGACGCTCTGCCCGTCAGATGCAGGCCACTGAGATTGTCTGGGAGGATGAAACGCATTCAGGAAGGCCTGAGCAGGACAGCCGATCAAAACAATCTGATCATCCTTCTGGGTCGCCACTGAAAGCCGCCGAATAAACCAAAGGGCCGGAGTTTCCGGCCCTTTTCCATTGGTTACTTTTGCGGCCGAGACCATGTCTGATGCGCGCAAATCGCATGTTCGCAGCCTTTGACCAACAGCGTATCCCCCTGCAACGTCATCTGCGGCACGGCATCTACGTTGATCAGCGGAACCCAGAACTCGCCCCCGCCGTATTTTCCACCGCCTTCACCGGCCACGTCCCAGAATAGCTTTTTACCGATATTCGGCGTTTGAACTTCCTTGCCTGACGCATCATAGGCCGAAAGAATCTGACCACAAAACTTGTCTCCGCACGCCGCGATTTTAATGTGCGAGATCAGGTTCTTGCGGTCAGGTTCAGTTTTCCAGACACCGACAATAGGGTCCGCCGCCACAGCGACCGGAAGAAGAGCCGCGCACATAATCGCCAGCAGTCGTTTTTTCATCCTGTTAGTCATGATAGCTACCTTCCTTTTCGTCGCACCCCGCCACGATCCGAACGTGTCAGGTGCCTCAGGCTGCTTCCCCGTCCGATTGCTGACGGTTCCACAGTTGAGCATACCGTCCGGACCGTATCAGCAATTCGTCATGTGTGCCCTGTTCGATGATCTCACCGGCTTCCAGAACCACGATCCGATCAGCCTCGGCAATGGTGCTGAGGCGATGGGCGATGGTGATAACCGTACGCCCCTCTCCTGCGCGCGCCAGTGCATCCTTGATGTCCTGCTCGGTATCGGTGTCCAGGGCCGAGGTCGCCTCGTCCAGCAACAGGATCGGCGGGTTCTTGAGCAAGGTCCGCGCGATGCCCACACGTTGTTTTTCACCGCCGGAGAGTTTGAGCCCCCGCTCACCCACCATAGTGTCATAGCCGTCGGGCAGCGAGGTGATGAAGTCGTGGATCTGTGCGGCTCGGGCTGCGTCCTCGACCTCTTCCGGGGTGGCTCCATCGCGGCCATAGGCAATGTTGTACCGGATGCTGTCGTTGAACAATACCGTGTCCTGCGGCACGACTCCGATGGCCGCGTGCAAGCTGGTCTGTGTCACATCCCGCACATCCTGCCCGTCGATCTTCAACGCCCCTTTGGTCACATCGTAGAACCGAAACAACAGTCGCCCGATGGTGGACTTGCCCGACCCCGTTGCCCCCACGATGGCTACGGTCTGCCCCGCCGGTACGGTCAATGAAACACCCTTGAGGATCTCCCTCTCCGGATCGTAGCCGAAATGCACATCGTCCAGCGTGACTTCACCGCCATTTACCTTCAGATTGGGCGCACAGGGCTTGTCGGTAACTTCGGCAGGCTGTTCGAGCAGATCAAACATCTGCCCCATATCGACCAACGATTGCCGGATTTCCCGATAGACCGTCCCCAGAAAATTCAGGGGTACGGTGATCTGGATCATGTAGGCGTTGACCATGACAAAATCGCCTACGGTCAGGTTTCCGCTCTGAACACCGACGGCAGCCAGAACCATCACTCCGATCAGACCACAGGTGATCAGGAAAGACTGGCCAAAGTTCAGAAACGCCAGTGAGTAAGCCGTTTTCAATGCCGCCTCGGCATAGGCTTTCATTGACACATCATACCGTTTAGCTTCGCGGGCTTCGGCGTTGAAATACTTGACGGTTTCGAAATTCAGCAAGCTGTCGATGGCACGCTGATTGGCTTCGGTGTCCTGATCGTTCATCTCGCGCCGAAGCTTCACCCGCCATTCGGTCACGGCAAAGGTGAACCAGATATACAGACCAATGGTGACGGCGACGACCACCAGATACCAGACATCGAACAGCCACATCAGGATGATCGCAACCAGCAGCAGCTCCAGGATCAGTGGCCCGATCGAGAACAGCAGAAAGCGCAACAGGAACTCGACCCCCTTGACGCCCCTTTCGATGATGCGGCTCAGACCTCCGGTACGGCGGGACACGTGGTAACGCATCGAGAGGTTGTGAATATGCTGAAAGGTCTCGAGCGCCAGCGCCCGCAAGGCCCTTTGCCCCACAGGGGCAAAGGCTGCGTCTCGCAGCTGTTGGAATCCCACAGTCAACATCCGGGCCACGCCGTAAGCGACCGTCAGTCCGACTGCGCCCAGCGCCACCGGTGGCACACCCTCACCTGCCAGCGCATCAACCGCACCCTTGTAGAGGATCGGCGTGTAGACCGCGATCAGCTTGGCCAGCACCAGCATGACCATGGCAATCACCACGCGGCGCTTTACCCATGGCTCATCCTGCGGCCAAAGATAGGGGGTCACTTTGCGGATCGTGCGCCAGCCCGAGCTTCGCTCGTCACTCCGCACCAAATCGTCCGAGGTCATAGCAGGTGTTCGTCTCATCACGTACCTTATCTGCGGTCAGAGATTTGCCCCCGGCCCTTTTGGGCCAGAGGCGATTATTGTTCAGGTATAGTGAAGATCTGCCCCGGATAAATCAGATCCGGATCACGGATCAGATCGCGATTGGCCTCGAACAGCCGCACATACAGGACGCCGTCGCCAAACCGGTTGCGCGAGATGGCCCACAGCGTGTCACCCTGTTGAACCGTGACGGAACGGATTACCGGTGCCCCCCCCTGCGCATTGGTCTGGTTGGCTGCTATTGCGGCATCCAGCACCTCGGCCGGTTCCCGTTTGAACGGAGTTTCAACCCGGCTGAGCACCGTCCCTTCCGTATTCACCGCATCCACGCGCAGGGTGTAGACACCCGGATCAATTCCCTCCAGATCGCTGCGCCAGGATCCATCCTCTTGCGGGTCGAGATCGGCGATCAGACGATTGTTCAGATAAAGTCGAACGGCTGCGCCGTCCTGCACACGTCCAGTCAACTGGACATTTCCGGTATCAGAATACCCGATTGTATCCAGTGCGATCTGATCGGGGGGCGTATCCCGCACCACAGGAGGCTGTACCAGTTCAACACCTTCTTCGCCCGACCGCAGCACCGCAATCTGCTGATCCGGTTCGGGTGCCTCTGCCGGCAAGTCGGCGGTTTGCGTTTCTTCGACTTCAGGCACCGTGGTTTCGGGATCAGCCGGTTCAGGTTCTGCCGTTTGAACCTTGGCGTCAGACTCAGTCTCAGCTTCAACATCGACAACCGCGGTACTGGTTTCCGCGGCATCTGCGGGCGCGCCCTGATCCGATGCCGAAGCTTCTTCAGTAACGGGTGCCTCTTCGACCGGTTGCGGCAAGGCCGCAATCAGGTAGTCGTCGGATTGCGTCGTCCGCGACCCATCCGGGCTTTGCAGGACAAGCCCCTGAGCCGCGTCGCTGAAAGGGATCGAAACGAATTCGGCAAACTGACCGCTGCTGTCTACGGTAAATGTGTGCAGGGGTTCTCCGTTCAGCAGCACCTCGATCCGGCTTCCGGGCTCTGCATCGCCGGACAACAGCGCCGTGCCATCCGCTTCAACAAATATCTGATCCAGCACCGGAGGGGCCGCTGGCTCGGGCGCGGTATCTTCCGACGTTGCAGCGGCAGTATCCGCGTCAGAGACGGCTTCGGCAGCTTCACTTGTGTCCTCGGCAGGCTCGGTCGTGGGCTCTTTGTCAGCGGGAGCCGCCTGTTCAGCCGCTTCCGGTTCCGAAACCTGCGCCTCCTGCTCTTCAGGTTCCGGGGCTACGGCGGATGCGGTTTCCTGCGGGGCGCTCGGCTCGAGCGCTTTGGTGAAGACGCCGGACAGATACAATCCACCCGCGCCCAATATCGCAACAAGACCCGCAATCACCCCCCAGATGAAATTGCCCGAGCTTCCGTTTCCCGATTTGGCGTCCATTATTTTCCTTTCACTCCGCCTGGCAAAAGCTTTGCGTTGAAAAGCTTTCCGGCGGACAGTTGAGCCAATCTATCAATCCCGCTATCACGGGTCAAAACCCCTGACACAACCCCGGAGCCCCCCTTAATGTCTCAGAAATCAATCTGTGTGTATTGCGGGTCACGCAATGGAGCCGAGAAGGCTTATTCTGAAACTGCCCGACAGTTTGGCAGCCTACTGGCGCAGGAAGGCTGGCGGCTGGTCTACGGAGCCGGAGATGTCGGTTTGATGGGTGAAGTGGCCCGTGCCGCACAGTATGCCGGAGGTGAAACCTTCGGCGTCATTCCGGTGCACCTGGCCAAACGTGAGGTCGGAAAAACGGATCTGACCCATTTCGTGATCACCGAGACAATGCACGAGCGCAAGAAGGTCATGATCATGAACGCTGATGCCGTCGTTGTTCTGCCCGGCGGTCCGGGGTCGCTGGACGAGCTGTTCGAGGCGCTGACCTGGCGCCAGCTTGGACTGCATGACAAACCCATCGTCGTGGTCAATGTGAATGGGTATTGGGATGCGTTGCACACATTGTTGGACCAGGTGATCGGGCAAGGCTTTGCCGACGCGTCTCTGGCGAATTTCATCACCTGGGTTGAAGACGCCGATACAGCCATGGTCGCCTTGCGGGACAAACTGACCTGACGATGGGAAACCGTGCGGGCGGTTGAACCGCCCGCCGTATTGATCAGGCCAGTCTGGCCTTGGGTTGCAGACTGTGGCGCACCACTTGCTCGACTTTGTGCAAAGGATGATTGGTCAGGGTCTTGTTGACCTCTGCCACGACCTTTCCAAGCACTTCGCTGTGCAACCGACGCCGCAACAGACCCAGAACCTGAGGGCTGGCCACCAGAACCAGCCGGTCATAGGCCCCTTTCAGCCCCTTGCGATTCAACAGATTCGCCAGATCCTGCACAAACAGAGATTTTGCGTGTGCCTTCCACGTGGGTTCTTCAACTGCCGATTTCTGATTTGGTCCGCCGTCGTTGCGACGACCTGCGCGGTCTATCGGTTTCCCGGTCGGACCGTCTTGTTCTTCGACAGCAACGACGACAAGGTTGGGATCGTCGGCATCGGTGATATTCTCCATCACCAGCGCTTTCTCTCCATCTGCAACAATAACCCAAGTTCCCTGTGTAAGTGCGACCATTGCGATCTCCTGATTAGGTTGTGTTCTGGGTATCCCTCGACCTGCCGGACATGCGGGTTCGTTGGCGCACGCACAGTGCGCAGCCCGATCATTGATTGAAGTGATATGCGGTTCTCTCCCTCCACCTTACAAAGATGTGCTTTGGAGAGCAGCAAACAAGATACCGTCATGCAAAAAGGGCGCGTATCGGCGGGTTTTCACCGTCCGGTCATCAACCCTTTAGGCGGACATCTCGACAACGGTGATTTCGGGCGTCACGCCCAGACGAACCGGCAGGATTGAACATCCGATACCGCCCGACACGACCAGATCACGCCCATCTTCGCGTACATGGCCATAGGCATACCGGTTGCCGAATTTCGACGGCACAACGGGCGACCAGCCGAACAGGCGCACCTGGCCACCATGTGTGTGCCCCGAAAGGGTCAAGGCCACCCGCTCGGGCACAGTGGGGAAAACATCGGGCTCATGCGCCATCATCACAACCGGAGCGTCATCGGTGATCTGCCCCAAAGTACCTGCCAGATCGTCCAATCCCTGTGGTTTGCCTTTGCGCCAGATCGCAAGCTGATCCTCAAGCCCGGCCAGCCAGATGCCCGGAGTTTCGAGCTTGATGGCAGTATTGGACAACACCGAAATGCCATTCTGTTCCAGGATTTCGGCATAGCGATTGGGCCCGGATCCGCGCCGCTGTGCCGTCCTGTCATCCCACCAGTCGTGATTGCCCAGCACGGCAAAGACACCATTCTTCGCCTCAAGCCCGGCAAGCACGGGTGCTAGGTCCTGCATCTTCACCGCGTCCGAGACAGCTTTGTGGCTTGCAAAGAAATCACCCAGCAGAAGGATCACGTCCGGAGCCAGCGCATTGGTTCGGCGGACCACCTGCTTTACGCGGTTCAGGCCGACATAGGGTTCGCCGACATGCAAATCGGACAGTACGGCGATTCTGAGCGGCGGCGCCGTCCAGTCGTCCCGCTGAATGCGCCATTTGCGCACGCGCAACCGCACTGCGGGTTCAATGACGAACCCGTAGGCGGCCGTAACAAGGCCTGCCAGCGTCACCGCCAGCAGGCCCTTCATGAACCGGCGTCGGTTCAATTCATTACATCCGTGATGCGACGTTTTCCCAGTTCACCAGATTGTCGAGGAAGTTCGACAGGTAAGCCGGGCGCTTGTTGCGGAAATCGATGTAATAGCTGTGCTCCCAAACATCGCAACCCAACAGCGCGGTCTGACCAAAACAAAGCGGGTTAACACCGTTCTCGGTTTTGGTTACGGCCAGCGAGCCATCTGCATTCTTGACCAGCCACGCCCATCCCGAACCGAACTGACCAGCACCAGCGGCGCTGAACTGCGATTTGAATTCGTCAACCGAACCAAAGCTTTCTGTCAGAGCTTTTTCCAGCTCACCGGGCATTGCGTTGCCGCCGGGCCCCATCATTTCCCAGAACTGGTTGTGGTTCCACAGCTGGCTGATGTTGTTGAAGATGCCGTTCTGTGCAACAGCGTTCGCGTCGTAGGTGCCAACGATGATCTCTTCCAACGACTTGCCGTCCCATTCGGTGCCGGCGATCAGCTTGTTGCCGTTGTCGACATAGGCCTTGTGGTGCAGGTCGTGGTGATATTCCAACGTTTCCGCGGACATACCCTTGGCTGCCAGCGCGTCATGTGCATAAGGAAGATCAGGAAGTTCAAAAGCCATGTCGGCCCCCTGTTTAAATGTAAGTTGCGGTTCCCAAGGTTAAATGCTTTGGCTGCCGCCGCAGGTCAAGGGGCGAGACAAGAAAACCCGGAGGCAGGCGATGCTGACACAGGTGCGCAAGATGTTCTATCGCGCCCGCGGATATTATGCGGGCAATCTGAACGGCGAGCCCTTTCGTCTGGACCCGTATCATTCGAAATTCTGGCGCAAAGCCACTGCGAGCGCTTGGGAACCTGAAACATTTGCAGTGCTTGACCGGTTCCTGTCCCCGCAAAGCGACTATCTGGATATCGGAGCGTGGATTGGCCCGACGGTGTTGTACGGTGCACGCAGGGCACGGCATGTCTGGTGTTTTGAGCCTGACCCGACCGCGTTCCGGCACCTGGCATGGAACCTTGATCTGAATGACGTTCAGAACGTCTCGGCATTCGGAGTCGCCCTGTCAGATCGGTTTGGTGTGGCACGCATGGCCTCTGTGCGTGGTGAGCCCGGAGATTCCACCAGCTCACTTCTGCACGACGGCGCACATGGATCGGATGCGCTGACGATCGCCTGGGATCAATTCGAAAAGACAAACGACCTGTCACGGGTTTCGCTGGTCAAAATGGACATCGAAGGGGCGGAGTTTATAGTTGCACCCACTCTGTCCGCGTGGCTGAGGGAACGGCGGCCTGCCCTGCTTCTATCGCTTCACGCACCATTGCTGCCGGAAAACGAGAGGCACGAACGTGTCAGCGCTTTGATGGATGAACTGGGGTTTTACTCGGGGCTGTCGGACGACAAAGCGCACCCTCTCAAGGTTTCGGACTTGCTGACCAAAGACGGCCTGAACCGTTTTCACACCATTCTCATGCATGGGTAGAACGTTAGGCGACTTTTTCTTCGCTTACGCGAAGTCCTGCTTGCATTTCTGAGATGTGTCACTTTGAGTGTGTACATCAAAAATCACAGCCAACCGGATAAAATGAAAAGACTTTTCCTGATTGTCACCGCCGCAGTGCTTGCACAAACCGCTACGGCAGAAACAGTTACCTATCATTGCAAGATGACCAAGCAAGACGCCCATGGCTGGATTGCGCCAGAGTATGCTTTCCGGATTGACCCCGCCACAGCTTCGGCGATGGCCGCAACGTCGTACCAAGATTGAGCCAAAGCAAAATTCAAAGACCGCGGTGCCAAGGGGTATCGTGTTATCTGGAACCTCGATCAAAAAATGGCCGCCGGTGGCAATGCCCGTGTTCGATATCAAGCGAACCTGAAACCATCCGACAACACAGTCGCCGTTCGCATGGCATTTGTTCAGGGAAATTATGCGAACAAGCCCTTTGGGGTCGGGACCTGCTCCACGGTAAAATGAGAAAATGCCCCGGTAGAACCGGGGCATTCTTCTTTTCTTTCAGTAGATCCCGACCTCACTGCCAGGTTGCGCCGCAACCTTGAGCAGTTTGAAGACGTAATCCGCAGCCGAGCGGAAGCAGACCACCCGGAAGGTCTGTTCATCGTCCATCCAGAAAGCACCTGCCACTTGCGCCAGACGTGAGCGGCGGATTTGGCCAGGCTGGAAAGCATCCGCCGACAGATCGACAGGTGCAACCTTACCCAGAACTTCGCGGGCACTGGCACCAGAGATACAGAAGACGGCGCGAGCATCCGAGACGTTGACCGCCAAAGCGTGGGTGCCACTCAGGGCACCGACCATGTCGGCCAGTTTGGCGTCGACCTCTGCGTATGGCACCAGCACCAGCAACTCGTCCGTCGACATCCAAGCCACGCCGGTATCGCCCTTGACCAGCGCCTCGCGCTGACCGGGCACTTTCTGGCCGGTCGCATCCTTGACGGCCTTGGCCAGCACCTTGTCGGACAAGTCGCCGCGCAGCGTGATCATACCCTGAAGACCGCATTCCTCGATCTTGGCGATGCCGGAATAGCTTGCGTGGTTCAATGCGCTGATGGGTTCAGACATTCTGCTTCTCCCCGTCCTTGTCATAGAAGATCGGGTCCACGATCTTGGCTTTGTATGATTTGCCGTCGGTGCCCGGGAACTCGACGATCTCGCCCATGCGGTCGAGACCGTGTTTGATCAGCCCCATGGCGATACCCTTGTCGAGGTTGGCCGAGTAATATGTCGACGTCACGCGGCCGATCATATTGCGCTGACCGTTGGCATTGACGCCCTCGCCCACCGCGTAAGCACCATCCGGCAGAACCGATCCATCCACAGTCTCGAGACCGACCAGTTTCCAACGCTCGGGATCCGCCATGTGGCTGCGGGAATGGGCGCGTTTGCCCAGATAGTCCTCTTTCTTTTTCGAAAGCGCCCAGTGCAGCCCCAGATCCTGCGGGATCACGGTGCCGTCGGTCTCGTCGCCGATCATGATAAAGCCCTTCTCGGCCCGCAGGATGTGCAGGCATTCGGTTCCGTACGGCATGACGCCGAATTCTTTACCTGCCTCCATCAGGGCATCCCAGAACGCCTGACCATGACTTGCGGGCACGGCGATTTCGTACGACAACTCGCCCGAGAACGAAATGCGGTAGGCCCGGCAAACGACGTCTCCGATCTTGCCATCGCGCCATTCCATGAAGGGCAGCGCCTCTTTGCTGACATCCATGCCGCCCAGCTTCTCCAGCACCTTGCGGGCGTTGGGGCCAACCACGGCGACCTGCGCGTATTGCTCGGTCACGTTGGCGACATAGACTTTCCAGTCCCACCATTCCGTCTGAAGCCATTCTTCCATATGACCATGGATGCGCTCGGCTCCGCCGGTAGTCGTGTGGCACAGCCATGTGTCCTCGTCGATTCGGGCGACAACACCGTCGTCGATCAGAAAGCCGTTTTCCGAACACATCAGACCATAGCGACACTTGCCGACCTTCAGCGTGGACATCATGTTGGTGTACATCATGTCGAGGAACTTGCCGGCATCCGGGCCTTTGACGATCAGTTTGCCCAACGTCGAGGCATCCAGCAGGCCGAGGTTTTCGCGGGTGTTCTTGACCTCGCGATTGACCGCGTCGTGCACAGACTCACCGGGGCGGACATAGGCATAGGCACGGCGCCAATGGCCAACCGGCTCCCAGTCGGCGCCGTTCCTGTCGTGCCAGTTGTGCATCGGTGTCTGACGGATTGGCTGAAAGACCTCACCCCGTGCCTCACCGCCGATCGCACCCATCGAGATAGGCGTATAGGGCGGGCGGAAGGTCGTTGTGCCAACCTTGGGGATTTCGGATTCCAGCGCATCAGCAAGGATTGCCAATCCGTTGATGTTGCTCAATTTACCCTGATCAGTTGCCATACCCAGCGTAGTGTAGCGCTTGGTGTGTTCGACGCTTTCATACCCTTCGCGCGCAGCCAGTTGGACGTCTGAAACTTTGACGTCGTTCTGGAAGTCCAGCCAGGACTTCATGCGCAATTGAACTTCTGCATTTGCCGGCATGAGCCAAACCGCTTCCATCGGCGCTTCGACGGTTGTCTCACCTGCGGGCGCCTTGGTGTTCTTGGGTTTGAAGCCAGCCGCCTTGGCAGCGGCCTTACCGGCGACATGGGCGTCTGTCAGTACATCTTGCAACGCCAGAGGACCGTTGGACGCGCCAGCAGCAACAACGAACCCCTTGCCGTCGGCCCCCAGCGGTGGACGCTCAGGATCTGGCCGGAAATGCGCGTTCGCGTCGTCCCAGATCAGCTTGCCTCCGCAATGGGACCACATGTGCACGACCGGAGACCAGCCACCAGACATGGCGACCGCATCCGCCTCAACCTCTTCACGCGCGCCGCCGACACCTTCCTGATTGCAGATGGCAACCTTTTTGACGCGCTTGCCGCCTTTGACTTTGGCAATGGCTTTGCCCGGATCGACGCGGATACCCAACTGGCGGGCTTCTTCCGCCAAAGGTCCAGCCGTTGCCCGTGCGTCAACAATACGCAAAACATCCACACCTGCCTGTTTCAGGATAATCGCGGTGCGGTAAGCGTCATCATTGTTGGTGGCGACGATGACACGATCCCCCGGAGTCACCCCCCAGTTCACGACATAATCGCGCATGGCCGAAGCCAGCATCACACCCGGAACATCGTTGCCAGCAAAGGACAATGGTCTTTCAATTGCACCTGTTGCCGTCACAATTTGCTTGGCACGAATACGCCACAAGCGGTGGCGCGGGCCCTGCACGCCCGGCGTGTGGTCCGTCAGACGTTCGTATCCCAACACATAACCATGATCGTAAACACCCGCTCCCATGCAGCGTGTGCGCATAATAACGCTGTCCATTGTTTCGAGTTCGGAAACCAATTGTTCCACGAACTTATCCACAGGCTCACCATTGACGGTGCCTCCGTCAACCGGAGCGCGACCGCCCCAATGCGCGGTCTGCTCGATCAGCAGAACCTTCGCACCGGATTGTGCCGCCGCCTTGGCCGCCTGCAAACCAGCCACACCACCACCAATCACCAAAACATCTGTAAAGGCGTAGAAGTGCTCATAGGTGTCGGCATCCCGGTTGTCCTTGTCGGGCGCCTTGCCCAATCCCGCCGACTGCCGGATGAAAGGTTCGTAGACGTGTTTCCAGAAGGGCTTGGGGTGGATGAAGGTCTTGTAGTAGAATCCGGCCGGCAGGAACCTGGCAAACGCCGTGTTAACCGCGCCGATATCATGTTCAAGGCTTGGCCAATGGTTCTGTGAAATTGCGGTCAAGCCGTTGAACAACTCGGTCGTCGTGGCGCGCTGGTTCGGCTCGAACCGGTTGCCCTGTCCCAGACCGACAAGGGCGTTCGGCTCTTCCGCGCCGCTGGCGACAACTCCGCGGGGGCGGTGGTACTTGAACGACCGGCCCATCATCATCTGATCGTTGGCCAGCAGCGCTGAGGCGAGCGTATCGCCTTCGTAGCCCTGCATAGAAGTGCCGTTAAAGGTAAATGTAACTTTCTTCGACCGGTCAATCAGCCGGCCTTGTTTTGCGAGACGGGTGCTCATGTCGCTGACCTTTCGCATGTGGAGGCGTCAAAGCCTCCGGCGGGAGTATTTTTGAAAAGATGAAGCATCAGGAGAACTCTCTCCACGTCCAGCCGGGCCGTTTAGCGGTGATGGCATCCTTGATGTCTTGCGGCGGCTCGGTGACCTGCGCGGAATAGGTGCCGAACACTTCGAGTGTCTGCGAGCAGCGAGCGGCGTGGAACCACTTGCCGCAGCCATTGGCGTGCCGCCAGCGTTCAAAGTGAACACCCTTCGGGTTTTCACGCATGAACAGGTAGTCGTGGAACTCGTCTTCGGACGAGCCCGGGCCGAAACGCTTCAGATGCGCCTCACCACCAGCGGCCAGTTCGGTTTCTTCGGCGTCTACGCCGCAATAGGGGCAATTCAGGATTAGCATGTTGTCATCCTTTTGGCGGTCGGTCGGCGCGGGGGCCGACCTGAATTCTGTTTTCTGGCACCTTGGGGACCCCCCTTAGTGTGCCACCCCGGCGGCGACGCTTTCGTCAATGAAGCGGCCCTCTTTGAAGCGGTCCAGCGAGAAGGCTTCGGTCAGCGGTGAATGTCCCGTGGCCATCAACTGCGCCATCCCCCAGCCCGATCCCGGAATTGCCTTGAAGCCACCGGTGCCCCAGCCGCCATTGATAAAGCAGCCCTGCAAAGACGTTTTCGACAGGATGGGCGAGCGGTCACCGGTCATGTCCACGATCCCGCCCCACTGACGCAGCATCTTCAGGCGCGAAATCATTGGGAAGGTTTCGACAAGCGCCCGCACCGTTTCCTCAATATGATGGAAAGACCCGCGCTGCGTGAAGTTGTTGAACCCGTCGGTTCCCCCGCCGATCACCATCTCGCCCTTGTCGGACTGAGACATGTAGCCGTGCACGGTGTTGGCCATCACAACCACATCCATGCAGGGTTTGATGGGCTCCGATACCAGCGCCTGCAACGCAACGGCTTCCAGCGGCAGACGGAAGCCCGCCATCTCGGCCAACTGACCCGAATGGCCCGCGACGACGATGCCCAGCTTGTCACAATCGATGGCACCCTTGGTGGTGTCGACCCCGACGACGCGACCTTTATCCGAGCGTATACCGGTGACTTCGCATTGCTGGATGATATCCATACCCATCGCCGAACAGGCACGCGCATAGCCCCACGCCACCGCATCATGGCGCGCAGTGCCTCCGCGTTCCTGCCAAAGGCCGCCCAGAACAGGATACCGGGGGCCGTCCAGGTTGATGATAGGCACCAGTTGCTTGACGCGTTCGGGACCGATCCATTCAGTCTTTACGCCTTGCAGGGCGTTGGCATGGGCCGTTCGCTGATAGCCGCGGATCTCGTGCTGGGTCTGCGCCAACATGATGACACCGCGCGGGCTGAACATGATGTTGTAGTTCAGCTCCTGGCTCAGGTCCTCGTAGAGGCTGCGCGCTTTCTCGTAGATTGCGGCAGACGGGTCCTGCAGGTAGTTCGAGCGGATGATCGTCGTGTTGCGGCCGGTGTTGCCACCGCCCAGCCAGCCTTTTTCGATAACCGCGACATTCTGAATACCGTAGTTCTTACCAAGGTAATACGCGGTCGCCAGACCATGACCGCCAGCACCAACGATGATGACGTCATAACGCTTCTTGGGTTCGGGTGAGCGCCAGGCGCGCTCCCATCCGGTGTGATAGCGCAGAGCTTCCCGCGCCACAGCAAAGGCTGAATAGTGTTTCATGTGCGAATCCATCCGGTTCGGTGATTGGGCGCAGATATGCCGTGTGAGTGCATTTTAGCCCTGCCGTGCAACGCCGCAATATAGCACTATTGCGACATGTCGCTCATTCGCGGCCATTTGTCCCTTTTGTCGGACGCCTCACAGGTCTAAGTCAGGGCAGCATCCTCGGAGGGACCATGACGTTCTGGGTTCTGATTTTTCTTGTCGCGCTGCTGATCGCAGCTTTTCTCTGCTTTACTCTGCTGCGCAAACGCCGTGGGGATGAACCCGCTGCGGCTTACGATCTGCGGGTTTATCGCGAACAGTTGGCCGGTGTGGACCGGGATCTGGCGCGCGGGGTCATTGGCGAGGCCGACGCTGAACGGGTCCGCACGGAAATTTCCCGCCGTATTCTGGCCGCAGACGACCAGATGAAAAAAGAGGGCGCCGGTGCCGGGCCTTCTCGTACCGTTTCAGCGTTGTCGATCTTGGCAATCTCGCTGCTTCTGATCGGTGGCGCATTGGCGATGTATCATCGCACCGGGGCCGTCGGATTACCCGATATGCCTCTGACCGCACGGCTTGAATTGGCCAAAGAAGTGCGCGCCAACCGGCCATCCCAAAGCGCCGCGGAAGAGCTGGCGACCCCGCCCCAACCTGCGCAGCTGGACGAAAGCTATGCGAACCTGCTGAAGCAGTTGCGTGAAACGGTTGCGAACCGGCCAGACGATTTGCAGGGTCAGATGCTGCTGGCGCAGCACGAGACGAATGCAGGCAACTTCAAGGATGGGTACACCGCGCAGCAAAGAGTGATCGAACTGTCCGGCGACACTGCCACGGCCGACACTTACGCGGATTTGGCTGAAATGATGATTCTGGCGGCGGGTGGTTACGTCTCACCCGAAGCGGAACAGGCCCTGATCGAAGCGCTGAACCGTGACCCTCGTCACGGCCCGGCACGCTATTATTGGGGGCAGATGCTGGCCCAGATCGGGCGGCCGGACCTCGCCTATCGTATGTGGGTTGAAACGTTGCAGGATGCCCCGGCAGGTGCACCATGGGCCGGAGCGATACGGGCTCAGATCGACGAACTGGCATTTCGGGCCGGTGTATTCAATGCGCCGGATCTGAGCACGGCACCCGGCCCCAGTCAGGAAGACATGGCCGCCGCCGCAGAGCTGAGCCCCGAAGAACGGCAGCAGATGATTCAGGGTATGGTGGACCAGTTGTCTGATCGTCTGGCGACAGAAGGCGGGTCCCCCGAGGAATGGGCCCGTCTGATCGCCGCCTTGGGCGTTCTAGGCCAGGGCCAGCGTGCCATCGATATACGGGATGAGGCCATGGAAGTGTTTGCCGGCAACTCAGAGGCGTTGCAGATCATCGATGCGGCGGCCCTTCAAGCCGGGATCGCTCAATGATCCATGACGCTATCGAAGAATTTGCAGCAGCGCTGCAACCTATGAGTGCCCTGATTGGGCTGGACCTTGGGGAAAAGACAATCGGCGTCGCGGTGTCCGACCGGATGCGCGGCGTCGCCAGCCCGCTGGAAACGGTACGGCGCAAGAAATTCACGCTCGATTCCGCCCGCCTGATCGAAATTGTGACCGATCGCGAGATCGGGGGCATCTTGCTGGGGTTGCCTAAGAACATGGATGGCAGCGAAGGGCCAAGATGCCAGTCAACGCGGGCATTTGCGCGCAATTTGTCCCGCCTGACCGATTTGCCCATCGGATTTTGGGACGAACGGCTCAGCACAGTTGCGGCAGAAAAAGCACTGCTTGAGGCGGATACGACACGAAAACGTCGCGGACAGGTTATTGATCACGTTGCAGCCGGCTATATCTTGCAAGGGGCGCTGGACAGACTGCGCTTTTTGTAACGGGTCGGAGACCAGTGATGACGAATATGGTTTGGAAAAGGAATGAGGTCGAAAGCCCTTGTGTCCAGATCTGTGTCGTTCATCCCACGGAACGTATCTGTACCGGCTGTTATCGCACGATTGATGAAATCACCCGCTGGTCCAAGATGGACAGCAGCGAACGCGCCGAAATCATGGAAAACCTGCCAACCAGAAAGCCGCGCCTCAGCAAACGCCGTGGCGGGCGTGCAGCGCGCATAAACGGCTCCTGAAGTCAGCCAGTCTGCTTTGGGGACGTATCCCTGTGGTCATTGGATTTGTCGTGGGCCGGCCTGTTCGTGTCTTGCCCGCGCAGCTCTTTCTCGAACAGAGCTACAATTTCGGATCTACTCGTTTTTGCAGTCTCGGATTCTTCTCGTGCACGTTGGACATGTTTCTTGCAGGTCTTGACCACCTCGAATGAAGGCGTCTTTCGTGCAGTAAATCTTTCCATCAACAACTTAAATGTCATCGCAAACTTCCCGCTTCCAATAACTGTGCCGCCGCGGGCCGAGGTCGAGCTCCAAGAGGGGCCAGCTCATGAACGCATCTGTTCAACGTGAGTGGAGGCCCGCAGCGACACGGCGTAGGTAAGGGCACTTCCGGTCAATATTAGGGGGAAAACACACGGTTTTTGGTCTGGTTTGACGTTAACGTCAGATATTCCACGAAAAAACCCACCAGTTCCCTTACGTCACAACTTTTGTCCGGAACGGTGTCAAGACCTGTGGAAAGCGTGGAACGGCGGAAAAAGCCAATCAGATTTGGTCTCCTCGCGCTCAACGGCGCTTTGCCCTGACCTGCGGACACAACACAGGGGCCGCCTGCTGGCAGTTGAATCAGTCAAAACACGTGAGGGTATAGCGAAGTTCCTTATCCGGCGGCCAGCCAGGTTTTGGCATTTTCGATATCCTCGGACGGAAAGAACTGAGTCCGTGTGCCCAACACATGACTGGCTACGCGTTGCGCCATGTGCTGCCAGCTTTTGTCCCCAACGATGGCTGCGCGGTCCAGTTGCCCGATATGTCGGCTGGCCAGACGAAAATGCGCTGCAAGAGCCGACAACCCCTGCCAGCCATCAAATTCCCTTAGGTCAATCAACAAGCGAAACCCGGATCGATCATGCAACAAAGCGTCCAGGTCGCGCTCTGCCTGCTTGTATTCCTCCGGGTCCAGCTTTCCCAAAAGGCTGATCTGAACACATGGGCCCTCAAGATCGGTCACGTGAATGGATCCCAGCGACTCGCGCATCCAGCGGCGCGCGGCCTCAAGCTCGGCCAATTCGAATACCTGAACGGGACACGGCAGGATCGGGGCCGCCAGTCGGATGCTGGTTTGCACCCAGCCCTGATCGGCAACAACCGCGATCCGGTCGAAGCCCCGCCAGTGACTGAGCCCCAGCTTGGTGTCAGACCATGCCGCACCCAAATCATACCCCTTGAACTCCGGCTGCACGATGGCCAAAAGCCGAACCGAGTCGTGTTCGGTTAGCGCTGCTTCGATCGCAGGAACCAAGACATCCGCGTAGTCGGCGCTGGTGACTTGCCCCGACAACTCGACTTCTATCAAAGCACCATCAGAATTCGTATGGACCGTAATCATCGGTCAAAACCTCCAAAGCCAAACAATGACAGGAGGTTAAGGGGATTCGATCCATTCGGCTACACCCCCGGCACATTCCGGGCGGAAATAGGCGATCATCCGTCCATCCGGCCCTGCGTTTGCCGTGTCTGCCCAAGAGGCAACCCCGTGCAGACAGTGGCGGTGCAGCACGTAAGCCTCGCCCGGTTTGGCTGGCAATTCGATTCGCGGACAGGTTTCGAACACCTCGCGACGGGCGGATTGGTAGATATCCGTAATATCGACTTCATGCAGGCGCTCTTGTGGCTTCCCTGCAAGAGCGCGCCTGAACGCCGCACCCAGGATATGATGGCTGCCTTCCCACAACACCATGGGCGACGCATTCCGGCTGGCCTTGGTCAGCGGTATACCCAAAATCCAGGCATGCGGCTCATCCACGCGGCGGCGACGATCCGGCCCCATCGGGCGCAGGCCGTCCACATGGGCCGCGTCCCGGTTTTTGCGATACCGCGCGGCGGCCTCGTTTTCTCCCCGACGCGGACGTGGATATCCCGGATACATGACCGAGACTTGCCCCTTGTGAAGCCGCAATTCCCCAAAACGCTCTGCAATGAATGACATGGCGGCTCCGGCCAGAGGCCCCGATCGGCCAACCCTGCCCTGCGCGTCATTGGGCAACGCGTCGACACCAATGAACCACGTCCCTTCGCAGTCAAGCCAGTCAGCATGGGACGGATCCGTTATCGAGGCCCGTGCGGCGGGCAGCGCATGACCCACCCAAGCTGCAAGCACCCGATCATATGGGAATTTCACCCAGCCCTTGACGCGGAAGTCGGTCACAAACCTATTGCCTTGCGAAGCATATTGAGCGCCACCAGTGTAAGGAACACAGCGAATACGCGCTTCAAAGGTTTCGGGTCCATCGCATGGGCCAGCTTCACCCCCCAAGGCGCGGTGATCATCGTCATTGCCACGACAATACCGAAAGCCACAAGATTGACCGCCCCAATGGTCAGCGGTGGACGATGTTCCGGTGCAATATCCAGGAACAAAAACCCGATGACCGAGGGCACGGCAATGATCACACCAAATCCGGCCGCGGTTGCCACGGCACGGTGGATCGGCGTGTTGTAAAGACTCATCAGCGGCACACCAAAACTACCACCGCCTATCCCCATCAGAACGGATAGAAACCCGACCGCGGGAGACAGGATGGCCCGCGTTATTCCGCCGGGCATGACATCCCCCAGCCGCCAGTCCGAACGTCCCAGCCCAAGGTAAGCTCCGATCACCATTCCCAATATGCCGAACAGCGCCTGCAAGGCCTCGGTGCGCAGAGCCGAAGCAACCAGAACCCCGATGATCGCCCCGACGACGATACCCGGCCCCCAACCGCGCAGGATATCCCAATCCACCGCACCCTTCTTATTGTGCGCAAGAACGGATCGGACCGATGTCACGATTATCGTTGCCAGCGACGTGGCCAGACACAGTTGCATCAACTGCGGACCGCCATATCCCAGAGTTTGAAACGCATAGAAAAAGGCGGGCACCAAAACAATTCCACCGCCAACCCCCAGCAATCCGGCAAGTACGCCGGCCAGCGCTCCGATCACAAGCAAAAGGCCCAGCATCTGGGCCAGCAACATCGTCTCGGGCATCGTTCCCCCTGCCGTTTAAACTTCTGCCATGGGCGCCACATGATCCAGCGCCCGCAGCATCACCTCGGGTCCGGCCCCATCCTGCACAGCCCCTTCCGACAAGGCACGCCGCCATGCGCGGGCTCCGGGACGACCTGCGAAAAGGCCCAACATATGACGCGTGATCTGGTGCAAACGCCCGCCGCCCGCAAGATGCCGTTCCACATAAGGCACCATGTGTTGAACGATCGCGAACGGATCACGCGTTGTTCCGGTACCAAAGATGCGTAGGTCAGCATCCGACAGGACATCGCCCGGCTGATGGTACGCGGCTCGGCCGATCATCACCCCATCCAGACCGGCTTCCAGATGTGCGGCTGCCTCGTCCAGCGTGTTGATGCCGCCATTGATCGATATGTGAAGATCCGAAAACTCATCCTTCATCCGATGCACAAGGTCATAGTCCAAGGGCGGGATATCCCGGTTTTCCTTGGGGCTCAGCCCCTGCAACCACGCCTTGCGGGCATGGATCGTTACCCTTTGGCAACCTGCCGCACGAATTTGTTCAAGAAACGCAGGCAATACCTCTTCCGGCTCCTGGTCATCCACGCCGATGCGGCATTTAACTGTGACATCCACGTTCACCGCTTCGCGCATGGCAGCCACACAGTCGGCAACGCGGCCTGGGTTTTTCATCAAGACAGCGCCGAAAGTGCCGGATTGCACCCGATCCGACGGACAGCCGCAGTTCAGATTGATCTCATCATACCCGGCCTCAGCCCCCAAACGCGTGGCCTGCGCCAATTCTTCCGGGTCAGAGCCGCCGAGTTGCAAAGCAACCGGGTGTTCCTCGGGAGAGTAGTCCAACAGATGCAACGCCCCGCCCCGCACGAGCGCCGGAGCCGTCACCATCTCGGTATACAGCAACGTTTCCGCGCTGAGCAGCCGATGAAAATAGCGACAGTGGCGGTCTGTCCAATCCATCATGGGTGCCACGCTTAGGCGCGCAGCCTGTGTTGCCTTGCCTGCCACAGCAACGCCTCCGTCCTGCTATGCTTCGAAATCCGATGGACTGTCAGTGGCCTTGCCCACCCGAATCAAGTCAAAAAGCCCTAACACATTCCTCTGGCGGCGTCCCGACGGCGACCCTGAGGATTCAGCTGTTTCCGATCAGACACCATATCGGCTCATCACCATCTGGACACTGCTTTCGATCGTTTCCGTCATCTCGGGTTCGCTGAGCGCCCCGCCCGTGAACAGCAGCGGCCAGAAGGCGCGTGCCTTGATCAGGCCAATGAATTCGCGCCCGGCCCGTTCCGGGTCATCGATCCGAAGCTGCCCATCCTCTGCCGCATCCTTGAGCATGGCAATGAACGTCGCCGTCTTGTCCAGCTTGCCCTGAGCTTCCGCCGCAAGCGTCGGGTTGCGCAAGGTTTCGCTGATCACCATCCGGGCCATCGCGATAACATCGGGCCGCATCAGAATACGTCCCTCGGCCCAGGCCAGTTCGGTCAGTTGCGTACGAATGTCACGACCTTTTTCATACCGGATTTCCAGCACTTCAGCAAAGCGACAGGACAATTCGACCACGATGGAGCGGAACAGGTTCTCTTTACTTTCAAAGTACTTGTACAACGTACGCTTGGACACTTCGGCTCTTGCTGAAATGCGGTCCATACTGGCCGCGGCAAATCCCTTTTCCTGGAACTCGGCCACGGCAGCTTCGATGATCTGTGCGCGCTTGGACGCATTCTGTGCGCTGCATTCGTTCATGTCAGAGCTATAGACCTGTTGACGCGCCTTGGTCAAACACTAGGTAAACGCAGGAGTTTACAGAGGCAAAACAATATGCCATGAGTAAACCCGCGAGTTTACTAAGTGCGGAAACCAGCACCAACAGGAGACCCCCTCATCATGGCTCTTACATTGAACCTGAACGGCAAAACCCACGAGGTTGATGCCGAACCCGGAACGCCTCTTCTCTGGGTGATCCGAGACGAACTGAAACTGACCGGCACAAAATTCGGCTGCGGCGTTGCGTCCTGCGGGGCCTGCACGGTGCATCTGAACGGTGAACCCGTCCGTTCGTGCCAGACTTTCATTGAAGACGTCGAAGGTGCCGAAGTCACGACCATCGAAGCTGTCGGTGACGACAAGATCGGTGCTGCCATACAACAGGCCTGGGTCGAGCTGGATGTCGTCCAGTGCGGCTACTGCCAGTCGGGTCAGGTGATGTCGGCTGTCGGGCTGTTGTCCGAGAACCCGAAACCGTCGGCTCAGGAGATTGACGAGTACATGTCCGGCAATGCCTGCCGCTGCGCCACCTATCAACGCATCCGCGCCGGTATCCAGCGCGCGTCTGAAATTCTGGAGGCCTGATCCATGACCATCAACACATCTCGCCGTGAGTTTCTGAAAAGTGCCGCCGCTGCCGGTGCCATCCTGCTGGTCGGCACCCGTCCAGACGGAGCACTGGCCGCGGCCTCGTCCGAGACCGCCCAGCTCAACCCGTTCGTAAAAATCGATGCGGATGGCACCGTGACCGCCATCGTCAAGCACTTTGAAAAAGGTCAGGGCCCAGCGACCGGCCTGCCGACGCTGATTGCCGAAGAAATCGGCCTGACCATGGACCAGATCGAATACGAGTTCGCCCCCTCGGATCCGAACGTCTACAACAACCTGCTGTTTGGTCCATTCCAGGGCACCGGCGGTTCGACCGCGATGGCGAATTCGTGGCTGCAATATCGTCAGGCCGGTGCTGCTGCGCGCGAAATGCTGATCAACGCCGCTGCGCAGAGCTGGGGCGTGGATGCATCCGCCATCACCATCGAAGACGGCATCGTCAAGGCGGGCGACAAGTCGGCTCCGATCGCTGAGTTCGTGTCTGCTGCGTCGCAACTGGACGCTCCGGCAGAGCCGCGCCTGAAAGACCCGTCCGAGTTCCGCCTGATCGGAAATGAAACGGTGCGCCGCAAGGATTCGGCAATCAAGGGCAACGGGCAGGCGATGTACGCGATGGACGTTCACCTGCCCAACCAGATGGTCGCCATGATCAAACGCCCGGAAGCGAAGGGCGGCATCGCCCTGGGTTTTGATGACAGCGCATCGAAAGAGGTCAAAGGGTATATCAATGCAGCCGTCCTGCCCAATCAGGCCGGTGTCGCGGTTTATGCCGAGAACACCTGGGCTGCGATCCAAGCACGCGATGCGCTTGAGGTCGAGTGGGACATGTCCGGCGCAGAAACCCGTGACTCGGACCAGATCAAGGCCGAGATCATGGCCGCGCTGGAGGCTGAGCCCACGTATAACGTGAACAAGGCAGATTTTGAAGCTGTGGCAGCCGCCATCGACGGTGCGGACAAGGTCGTTGAAAAAACGTTCTACTTCCCACTGCTGGCCCATGCTCCAATGGAGCCACTGAACTGCACGATCGAGCAAACAGCCGATGGTGACATCGTTCTGCATGACGGGGCGCAAATGCCGACAGGGCCACATATGGCCTACCAGCAGATCTTTGGCCTGCCCGCTGAGAAGATCCACATCAAGACCATGCTGGCGGGTGGCTCCTTTGGTCGCCGCGCAACTCCGGATGCGGATTATCAGGTCGAGGCAGCTCTGGCTTTTGTCGTCACTGACCGCTCGCGCCCGGTGAAACTGGTCTGGACGCGCGAAGACGATATCCGCAGCGGGTATTACCGCCCCGCCTTTGGCCACAAGGTCCGGGTTGGCCTGGATGCCGATGGCAAAATCGTCGGATGGCAGCATCAGGTAGCTGGCCAATCAATCATGAAAGGCACGGCCTTCGAGGCCTTCGCGGTGCATGACGGGGTCGACCACAGCTCTATCGAAGGTATCGCAGACAGCCCCTACCAGATTCCGGGAATGGCGCTGGGTTTAACAGATACGCCCAAGGCAACCTCGGTACTATGGTGGCGCTCTGTCGGACACACTCACACGGCCTATACGATGGAAACCATGATGGATCTCGTGGCCCAAGCGGCAAGGCGCGATCCGGTCGAGTTCCGCCTGGCCCATCTGTCCGGCGACGACAACCCGGACCAGCAGCGAAAGGCATCTGTTTTAAAACTGGCGGCCGAAAAGGCAAACTGGGGCAATGCGCCAGAAGGTCGGTCGCAGGGGATCGCTGTTCACAAGTCCTTTGGGTCTTACGCGGCTGAAGTGGTCGAAGTCTCGGGCGATCCAGAAAGTGGCATCAAGATTGAAAAGGTCACCTGTGCCGTGGATTGCGGCATTGCCGTGAACCCGGATGTTGTGCGCGCCCAGATGGAAGGCGGCATCGGCTATGGCATTGGCCACGTGATGCGTGACCAGATCACTCTAACCAGCGGTGCTGTGGATCAATACAACTTCCCGGATTACGAACCGCTGCGTATTGGGGATATTGCCGCAATTGACGTACATATCGTGCCATCAGCCGAAGCGCCAACCGGCGTAGGAGAACCCGGCACGCCACCGTCAGCGCCTGCATTGGCCAATGCGATCAATGCGCTGTCAGGTGTGCATGTGGCGCAATTGCCCATGGAAGCGCATGGCGTAAGCTTCGCCTAAAAGCACCTCCCCGCGCCGGTCAAAACCGGCGCGGGGAGTTCCATGAACACCAAAGCCAAAATTTGATCAAATTTGATGACAAAGCAGATCCATTGAAGTAAATCACTGGGGAGTTTCACCGACGGAGCCCCCAATGGACCTGAGCGCCCTGCACAATTTCCGCGTTGCCGCATGTGATCTGAACGGTCAGATGCGCGGCAAACGCGTGCCCCCCGTCTATGCGGACAAACTGGAAAAGGGGGCTGTACGAATGCCATTCTCGGCACTGAACGTTGATCTGTGGGGCGCAGACATCGACGGTAGCCCGCTGGTCTTTGAAACCGGCGACGCAGATGGAGTGCTGCGCCCGACCGAACGCGGCCCGGTCCCCGTGCCCTGGCTGGATACGGAAACGGCGCTGGTGCCAATGAGCCTGTATGATGATGACGGCGTACCGTTCCCGGGCGACCCGCGGCATGCTCTGTCCGCCATACTCGACCGCTATGCACAACGCGGCTGGTCCGTTGTTGCTGCGACGGAGTTGGAGTTCACACTGGTTGATGCGTCTGGCGCGCAACCGCAACCGCCAGTGAATCCGATCACCGGGCGGCGCCTTACCGATGAGGCAGTTCTGTCGGTTGCTGAAATGGACGCGTTCGAAGCGTTCTTCACCGAACTGTACGACGGCTGCGCCGAAATGGGCATCCCCGCGCAGACGGCCATCTCGGAAAGCGGCATCGGCCAGTTCGAGATCAACCTGAACCATCAGGACGCCATGCGCTGTGCCGATGATACGTGGCTTTTCAAGGCATTGACGCGTGGATTGGCGCGCAAGCACGGATTTGCGGCAACCTTCATGTCCAAGCCTTATACTGATGACGCCGGCAACGGAATGCATGTGCATTTCTCGGTAGTGGACCAGAACGGGCACAATGTGTTCGACAACAACGGGCCGGAAGGCACTGAGATTTTACTGTCTGCCGTCGCTGGCTGTGTCGCGGCCATGCCGGGCAGTACGCTGATATTTGCGCCCCACGGGAATTCCTACACACGGCTCATACCAGGGGCACATGCGCCCACGGGGGCCTGCTGGGCCTATGAAAATCGAACCGCAGCTATTCGCATCCCGGGCGGCCCTCCGGCTGCACGGCGCATCGAACACCGCGTCGCCGGCGGGGACATAAACCCGTATCTGATGCTAACCGCGGTTCTGGGCGCGGCACTTGTTGGCATCGAAGACGGTTTGACCCCACCCGCCCCGATCACGGGGAACGCCTATGACATTGCAGACCTGCCTCAGCTGATGCCGGATTGGTCGAGTGCGATTGACAGGTTCGCCTCTGATCCATTGGTGCCGCGTCTGTTTCCCGCAGACCTGATCCGCTATCTGACCATGACCAAGCGGCAAGAGATCACCCGATTTGCGAGCATCCCACCCGAGGATCACTGGCTGAGCTATCTCGAGGCGGTTTGACCCCCTTGCCGCTTAACTCAGTCTCGGTTAGGATTAATTTGATCAAATTTGGTGACACATGAAAATCGGTATTTTACAAACCGGCCACACCCCCGAAGTGCTGCAGGATGAATTCGGGGATTATGACGAGCTTTTCCCCACGCTGTTGGATGGCAATGGGTTCGAGTTCGTGACCTTTGCCGTCGTGGACGGCACCTTCCCCGATAGTGCAGATGATGCGGATGGATGGGTCATTACCGGGTCTCGTCACGGGGTTTACGAAGCCCTGCCCTGGATTGCGCCGCTGGAAGCGTTGGTGCGCGAGATCCAACAAAGCGGAAAACCGCTGATTGGCGTTTGCTTTGGCCATCAAATCATTGCTCAGGCACTGGGTGGCAAGGTCGAGAAGTTCGCTGGAGGTTGGGCTGTAGGTCGTACTGAATACGAGTATGATGGCAACAAATTATGGCTGAATGCCTGGCATCAGGATCAGGTTGTTGAATTGCCAAAAGAGGCGCGGGTTCTGGGCCGGAATGCCTTCTGCGAAAACGCGATGCTGGCTTATGGGGACACAATCTGGACGGTTCAGGCCCACCCGGAATTCACCAACGGTTTCGTGGCAGGCCTGATGCGGACACGGGGCAAGGGCGTCGTCCCGGAGGATCTGATGCGCGAAGCCGCAAATCGCGAAACCGCTCCGGACGACAACGCCAAAATCGCGCGCCACATGGCCGATTTTCTAAAGAAAGAGAGAGCCTGATGGCTGATTGGACTGATAAACTGCCGGAAGCCGCCAAGGCGTATTTCCATGGACAGAGACTGGACGAAGTTGAATGCATCATTTCAGACCTGCCGGGTATTGCGCGCGGCAAGGCGGTGCCTGCATCAAAATTCGCAAAGCAATCCTATTTCCACCTGCCCGACAGCATCTTCTACCAGACCATCACAGGGGGCTGGGGCGAAGCTGCCGGTGATGACGGGTTCATCGAAAAGGACATGATCCTGAAACCCGATTTCTCGACAACCACCGCCGCACCCTGGACCGGCGACTGGACGCTGCAGGTGATCCACGACGCCTACAACCGGGATGGTGAACCGATCCCATACAGCCCGCGCAACGTGCTGAAACGTGTTGTTCAGCTTTACCACGACAAAGGCTGGAAACCGGTTGTAGCACCCGAGATGGAATTCTTTCTTGTTGCTCCTAATGTCGATCCGGCACAAGGGATCAAGCCAATGATTGGGCGCTCAGGTCGCCCCGCCGCCGCACGGCAGGCCTATTCCATGACGGCGGTGGACGAGTTCGGCCCGGTGATCGACGACATCTATGATTTCGCCGAACATCAGGGGTTCGAGATCGACGGCATCACGCAAGAAGGCGGTGCCGGGCAGTTGGAAATCAATCTGCGCCATGGCAACCCGGTAAAACTCGCTGACGAAGTCTTTTATTTCAAACGTCTGATCCGTGAGGCCGCGCTGCGGCACAATTGTTTCGCCACTTTCATGGCGAAACCGATCGAGGAAGAACCGGGTTCGGCCATGCACATCCATCACTCGATCATCGACATGGAAACCGGGCAGAACATCTTTTCCGGACCACAGGGTGGCGAGACCGACGCCTTTTATCACTTTATCGCCGGGTTGCAGAACCATCTGCCCGCCGGTCTGGCGGTGATGGCACCTTACGTTAACTCCTACCGGCGCTATGTGAAAGATCACGCGGCACCGATAAATCTGGAATGGGCACGGGACAACCGTACCACCGGCATCCGTGTGCCCCTGTCGGGTCCGGAAGCGCGCCGTGTTGAGAACCGCATCGCCGGGATGGACTGCAACCCGTATCTGGGCATCGCGCTGTCGCTGGCCTGCGGTTATCTGGGATTGGTTCAGCAAGAGCGCCCGCGTCGTCAGTTCTATGGCGACGCTTATGAAGGCGAAGGAGATATCCCACAGGTCATGGGAGAAGCGCTGGATCTGTTTGACGAGGCCACTGCCCTGCACGAGGTTCTGGGCCCCGAATTCGCCCGCGTTTACGGCATCGTCAAACGGGCCGAGTACGAAGAGTTCCTGCAGGTCATCTCTCCTTGGGAACGTGAACACCTGCTGATCAACGTCTGAGACCTTCCGTGAACCTGCTCTATTCCAATGACTGCAAGGGTGAGTACCCGGACAGCTGGTATGCTGCGACGGCAAATCCGATGGATCGCTTTCCTGAGTTGCCAGAAGACACCAAAGCGGATGTGTGTGTAGTCGGTGGCGGTTATACAGGGCTGTCCGCGGCTCTCCATCTGGCCGAAGCCGGGTTCGACGTCGTGCTGCTTGAAGCCCACCGTGTCGGCTTTGGCGCGTCAGGCCGAAACGGCGGCCAATTGGGCAGCGCGCAGCGGATGGATCAGGAAGACCTCGAACGTCTTGTTGGCGATGCTGACGCCGCCAAGCTGTGGGATTTGGCCGAAGACGCCAAGGATCTGGTCAAATCCCTGATCGCCAGACACCAGATCGCGTGTGACCTGAAACCCGGGGTCGCCGTCCTGGGCCTGAGCAGATCTGAGCAGAAAGAACTGCATGACCACGCTGGCCATCTTTCTGAGCGGTACGGATATGACCAGATCGAATTGTTGGACGAAAACGCAGGTCACGCGCTTTGCCCATCACCCGCTTACAAGGGCGGGTATCTGGACATGGGTGCGGCACATCTGCACCCTTTGAACTTTGCGTTGGGATTGGCGCAAGCCGCGGCCAAAGCGGGTGTTCGTATCTTTGAAAGCACCGAGGTTATGGGGATTGACGAAACCCAGCCTGCGGTGATCCGAACTGCACACGGCAATGTTCGGGCCGAGCACGTCATTCTGGCCTGCAACGGGTACCTGGGCAATCTTAATCGTTCCGTCGCCGCCAGGGTCATGCCCATCAATAATTTCATCGCGGCCACCGAACCCCTTGGAAAGGACGCCGCGAGGGTTTTGACCCGGGATGTGGCAGTCGCAGATACAAAATTCGTAGTGAACTACTTTCGCCTCAGTGCTGATGGTCGCCTCTTGTTCGGAGGCGGTGAAAGCTATGGCTACCGCTTTCCATCGGATGTCGCCGCCAAGGTCCGCAAACCCATGACCGAGATTTTCCCGCATCTGCAGGACGCGAAAATCGACTATGCGTGGGGTGGAACGCTGGCCATCACCATGCGGCGGATGCCGTATTTGGCCCGTGTCGCACCCAATATCCTTTCAGCTTCGGGATATTCCGGTCACGGTGTCGGCACTGCGACCCATGCCGGGCAACTCATGGCGATGGCCATTCAGGGTCAGGCCGAAGGGTTTGACACGATGGCACGGGTGCCCGCGCTGTCTTTCCCCGGCGGCCCTGCCCTGCGCAATCCGCTGCTTGTGCTGGCCATGACGTGGTTCGCGCTGCGCGACCGGCTTGGGATCTGATCCACCTAAATTGCGACAGATTGGTGAATTTTCGCCAACCGGCGATTGAGGGCTTGGATTGCCCCATGAATAGCTTTACCTTTCCCAAAGACAATATTCGGGAAATCCAAATATGATGCTTCCACCAAACGTTCATGCCGCCGAACCCATCCCCACAGCCGCAAAAGATGCCATTGACGACCTGATGCAGTCGGGCGATCTGTTCCGCTATACCGCACCGCAGGATGCCCCGGTGGCCTTGCTTGAGGCAGAGTTTGCGGAATTGTTGGGCACGAAATACGCCCTTGCGGTGTCGTCCTGCTCGGCCGCGCTGTTTCTGTCGCTCAAGGCGCTTGATCTGCCCCGCGATGCGCGTGTTCTGACCCCGGGCTTCACCTTCGCAGCCGTGCCGTCGTCAATTGTCCACGCCGATTGCATTCCCGTTCTGTGCGAAGTGGGCGAAAACTACCGCATCGACATTGCCGATTTCGAAGCCAAACTGGACAACGTTCAGGCGGTCATCATCAGCCACATGCGTGGGCATACATCCGACATGGATGCGATCATGGCGTTGTGCGACGCTCGCAACATTCCTGTGATTGAGGATGCCGCGCATTCGCTGGGCACCACTTGGCACGGCCGCAATATCGGAACGATCGGAAAGGTCGGGTGTTTCTCGTTCCAATCCTACAAGATGATCAATGCCGGCGAAGGTGGCATCCTGATCACGAATGATGCAGATCTTGTCGCGCGGGCCGTCATCATGTCGGGAGCCTATGAACACAATTGGAAGAAACACAAAGGCCCGCAGGGCGACAACTCACCCGAACTGGAAGAGGCCTTTGCCCGCTGGCAGAACAAGCTGCCGCTGTACAACCTTCGCCTGAGCAACCTCAGCGCCGCCGTGATCCGTCCACAAATTCCGGAACTGGCGCGCCGCGTCCGCGATGGCCTGGCGAACCACGATTATGTGGCCGGTCGCCTGAACACCTCTCCCCATATCGAGGTTCCTGCCCCGCTGCCCCCCGAGCAGCGTGCGCCGGATTCGATCCAATTCAATCTGGTCGGGATGCAGGAACATGAGATCCGCGCCTTTGCCGAAGCATCCGAGGCGCGCGGCGTCAAAGTTCAGGTGTTCGGCCTGAGCGAGGACAATGCCCGCGCCTTCTGGAACTGGCAGTTCCTTCCGGAAACTTTCGATCTGCCCAGGACACGCGAAATGCTGATGAAGGCGTGCGATGTTCGTCTGCCCGTGCGCCTGACGCGCGATGAGCTGGACGTGATTGCAGACATCCTGCTGGCATCGGTTGGCGAAGTGACCGGCCCGATGCCGGTTTATGGAACGTAAAACGACAGCACTTCAAACAAGAAAGGCCCGCATAGCGCGGGCCTTTTTCTTTGTTCGGAACAAATCAGTTCAGCTTGGACAGTTTTTGCTGCAATTCCGCCAGCTGCTTCTTGATGTCCTCCAGATCCTCTTTCGGTTCAGACTTTCCCTCGTCCTTGTCCGGACCGGACCATCCGCCTGACAGCCCACCGGTCATCGCCTTCAGGAAAGCCTGCTGCTGCGCCTGCAATGCATCAAAACCCGGCATCTGAGACATCGGGTTCATGGCACTCATGTTTTCCACCATCTTGCTCTGACTTTCCCGCAGCATCTCGAACGAGCTTTGCAGGAACTGAGGCATCATGCCCCCACCCGGAAGCATATAACTACGGACCAGATCGTTCAGTACATTCACCGGCAGCACATTCTCACCGCGGCTTTCATGTTCGGCAATGATTTGCAGAAGATACTGGCGCGTCAGGTCATCGCCGGTTTTCAGATCAATGATCTGTACTTCGCGCCCGTCACGGATGAAACCCGCGATATCTTCGAGCGTCACGTAATCGCTGGTCTCGGTGTTATACAGCCGACGGCTGGCATAGCGCTTGATCAGCAGCGGTTTTTCTTGGTCCGACACCGGATTCCCTCCCCAAGGATGATGCGTTGCAGCACAGGTTATGCGAGTGCAGCACAAAAAGAAAGGGCAGGTCAATGGACCTGCCCAACGCGATTGCACCTAATGGGAGGGTTGGGTGCGTTTCGCGGACGTTTCTTACTTTGCAGTTGCAGCTTTTTTGGCTGCAGTGGTGACCTCGTTGGTCGCTTTTTTGACGGCGGCGGTTGTTTCTTCCGCAACGTCTTTGCCAGCAGCCATCAGCAGTTCAACCGTTTCGGTCTGAACTTTTTTCGCGATCTCAGCAAAAGCGGCCATGTTTTCAGCAGCAACTTCAGCCGACGCGCTTGCGAAGTCGGTTGCGGCTTTTGCATAATCAGCAGGCTCTGCCTTGGCTTTAGACATCTCGCTCAGCTTGGCCAGGGTGTCCTTGGTCCATTTGTTCGAGATCTCGGCCGATTTCTCAGCAGCTTCCAGAGCAACGCCCGACAGCTTCTCGTTCAGCGAAGCGGTCGATTTGAATGCGCCTTCCATTGCGGTGGTGTCCACCGGGAATGCACCCATCATGTCTTTCATGATCGCGGTAAAGTCTTGGGTCTTTGCCATTGTCCTAATCCTTTTAGCCGGTCCGGGCCCACCCCGGCTTTCATCAGCTTGAGGACAATATGATTGCTGCATCGCAGCATTGCAAGTTTTTTCTTGCTGCAATGCAGAATTTTTTAAGTTTCAAAATGAAATCAGCCGTTTGGCTTAGCAACAACATAGGTTCCAGGTGCGGGGGTAAGGCTGGGGTGCTTCGAATCGCCCGGTTCGCGTGCCGGAACCTGCTTTCCGGACCGCTTCTTCAACCAAGCGTTCCACATGGGCCACCAGGACCCCTCGTGAAAATCAGCTTCTTTCAGCCAGGTGCTAGCGTCCGGCTTCATATCCGGGTTGGTATAGTGGCCATACTTTTTCTTGCTGGGCGGGTTCACGATGCCCGCAATATGACCCGATTCTGAAACCACGAAGGTCTTGGACCGCGAGCCAATTTTCTGCACGCCGCGGTAACAGTCTTTCCATGCCGCGATGTGGTCGGTTTCGCAGGTGATGGCCATCAGAGGCACATCCACGTTTTCGAGTTTCAGCTTGTGCCCCATCAACTCAAAACCGTCGGTGGCGAATTCGTTGCGCTGGCAGAGACCTCGCAGATATTCCACGGCCATTTTTGCCGGCAGGTTAGCACCATCGCCGTTCCAGTAGAGCAAATCAAATGCCGGAGGCACCTCTCCCATCATGTAGCTGCGAATGGCTGGACCATAAACTAGGTCGCGTGATCGCAGGAACGACATGGTGCGCGCCATGATCCACGACCGCAGAACGCCTTCCTTGTTCACTTCTTCTTCGATTCCGTCGATGAAGTCGTTTTGCAGGAATGGCGTGAACTCACCCTGATCGGAAAAATCCGTCAGTGCCGTAAACAGAGTTGCCGACTTGACGGACTTGTCTCCGCGCTGCTTCAGCAAAGACAAAGTCAGGCTCAACGTTGTGCCTGCGATGCAATAGCCCACAGCGTTGACCTGTTTGACCTTGCAGATCTTCTTCACCGTCTCGATTGCCGTCAGGAAACCGTCTTGGACATAATCCTCCATGCCGGTTTCGGCATAGCTTTCATCCGGGTTAACCCAGCTCACGACAAACAGGGTATAGCCCTGCTCGGTGATCCATTTGATCATGCTGTTCTGGGCTTTCAGATCCAGAATATAGAACTTGTTGATCCAGGGCGGGAAAAGAACGATGGGTGTTTCGTAAACCGTTTCGGTCACCGGCTTGTATTGAATCAGTTCCATCATCCGGTTGCGATACACGACCTCACCCGGCGTTGTCGCCAGGTTTCCACCAACCTTGAACGCGCTTTCATCTGCCAGTTTCACGACCAACTCGCCGTCATTGGCCTCAAGGTCTGAAACCAGATTCTCCAACCCCTTAACCAGCGATTGACCTTCGGTCTCGACTGCTTTTTGCAGGGCATCCGGATTGGTCGCCAGAAAATTCGTCGGCGCCATCATGTCAATAATCTGTTGCGAGAAATATTGCAGGCGTCGTTTGTCTTTGGCATCCAGATCATCTACCGACGAAACTGCCTGAGCAATAGCTTCTGCATTTGTCTGATATTGCTGGCGGATCAGGCGGAAATACGGGTTTTTTTCCCAAAGGGGATTGGAAAACCGCTTGTCACCCGATTTGGCCAGCTCGTTTTCGTCTTCTGCTGAGGTTAGCGTTTTCTGCGCTTCGGCAAAGTTCAAAACCGACTTTCCCCAGAATTCTATTTGCTGCTCCAATAACTTGGCGGGGTTTTGCCATGCCTCGGCCCAATACGCCGTTGCTGCTCGTGCAAAAAGCTCTTGATTCGGGCCGTCCAGCGCAGGGGTGTGCGGCTTTTTTGACGCCATAATCTCGATCAGGCGCTTCGAGAGCTGCTCGACCTTTTCCATATTTTCTTTAATTCGTTCAATATGTTCTTCGGACACGTCTGGCATTTGGCCTTCGCTAGTTGTCATTTTAACAATTCCACCCTAACCTCGCTGCTATGCAGAATAACGTCGTGGGTGCTGGGGGGCAAAGCGACGAATGGTCCGAACTCTCAGGCTGACACTCAGGAGGCCCCATTTATGCGCTATATGATGACCTACGACCTCATGGAGTCCATGCGTAACACCAACCAGTGGCTTGGTGCAACCGCAAGCGCGATGGCGTCCTACCCGCTGTTTTCCATGACACCCAACCCGGCGTTCAGCTGGATGGCCGCATGGGGCGAAGTGACTGAACGGACCTTCCAGCGAATGGTTGTCAAACCTGACTGGGGCATTCGAACCTTCACCTGCGAAGACGGCAAGGATCATCTGGTCGAGATCACGACTGTTCTGGAACGCCCCTTTGGCGATCTGGTTCATTTCCGTGTCAACGGCCGGGAAGAACAACCGCGCAAGGTCCTGCTGGTTGCGCCCATGTCCGGCCACTATTCCACGCTGCTGCGCTCGACCGTCAAAAGCCTGCTGGTCAATTGTGAGGTTTACATCACCGATTGGCATAACGCGCGCGATATTCCTGTGTCTGCAGGCAAGTTCGATGTCGAGGATTACACTCTCTACCTTGTGGATTTCATGAAGGAACTCGGGCCGGACACGCATGTCGTGGCGGTGTGTCAGCCCGCCCCGCTGACATTGGCGGCCACTGCCTATCTGGCCGAGGTGGAACCCAAGGCTCAACCCAGTACTCTGACACTGATTGGCGGGCCGGTGGACCCGGACGCAACTCCGACTGACGTTACCGACTTTGGACGACGTGTCACGATGGGTCAGCTGGAAGAGACCATGATTCAACGGGTCGGCTTCAAGTACAAAGGTGTCGGGCGTATGGTCTATCCCGGCCTGCTGCAACTGGCCTCGTTCATGTCGATGAACGCCGATCGCCACTCCAAGGCGTTTTCCGATCAGATTCAACGCGTTACCCGCAACGAAGCCTCGGATCTGGATGCGCATAACCGTTTCTATGATGAATACCTTGCGGTCATGGACATGACGGCCGAATTTTACCTGTCGACGGTCGAACGCGTCTTCAAGAACCGCGAGATTGCGCGCAACGAATTTGTTGTCGCTGGCCACAAGGTTGATATCGGCAAGATTACCGACGTTGCGGTGAAATCGGTCGAAGGTGCGAATGACGATATCTCGGCCCCCGGTCAATGCATTGCTGCACTGGACCTGTGCACCGGCTTGCCAGACAGCAAAAAAGCCAGCCACGTAGAGCCGGGCGCGGGCCATTATGGCATCTTCGCAGGCCGCAGCTGGCGCGACAACATCCGCCCGCTTGTGATTGATTTCATGAACGAAAACAGCCGCAAGAAACGCCGCCGCGCAGCGAATAGCAACAAGGTCGCCTGAAGAACATGGGCGGGCCGACACATGTTGGTCTCGCCTTTTCCTGCATTTGCGGCCAGTTGAAGGGTCAAATCTCGGACCGAGGTGTTCGGCTTGGAACCCATGTCGAGTGTTTTTGTCATGACTGCCGCGCGGCGCAGCTGTTTTTCCGGCAGCCCGACCCGGCCCCCGGCCCGGTTGACATTTTCCAGATGGCACCGGATGAAATCGATTTTACCGCTGGCGGTCAATTCCTTTCGGCCATGAAACTAAGCCCAAATGGTATGCTGAGATGGTACGCCAGCTGCTGCAACGCCCCGTTGGCGACGACGCCACAGACTGCACGTTTACCTTTTGCAGGATTAATTGTCGGCAGGATTACCGGTGATGTTTCCGCATTGGGGCCGGTCACGACCCGCGGGTTTGTCCCTCGACCCAATGGAAAACAAAAACACGAAAAGGTCAGGTTTGCGGCGTTTGGCCTTTTGCACCGCGCCTTGCGATCACGCCTGTCAGGACAGTGGAAGAATACGCCGTTTTTTAACCACGAGACCGGCGAACCTTCAGTGACACCGAATGTGATTTCGAAAGACGAACGCGCAGCGCTTTACCCTTAGTCAAACCGTTGCGGGATATTCAGCCAGGTTTCCAAGGCGTTATTCACGGCATCAGGTGCTTCAAGCGTTAGAAGATGCCCCGCATTTTCGACAACCTTCAACTCTGCCTCCGGTATCAGGTCAGACATGAACGAGTGGCGTTTGACAGGGGTAAGCGTGTCATGCACGCCGCACATGATCAAAGTGGGGGCTTTGATGCGGCGCAACGTTCCCTGTTGGTCGGGCCGGCGCTGCAAGGCACGCATTTGACGAACGAATGTCTCGGCGCCCAGATCATTCGCCATTGTCAAAAGATCATTCAGAATTGGGATTCGCTTTGGCCCCGGCGCCAATGTATCGGTGCCGACCAGTTGGCGCATGATTTCTTCCAGCCGCCCACCCTGAGCGCCAATAATCAGGTCCTCACGACTGGCTGCGATATGAGGTGTATCCGCCTGAGCGTCTGTCGACATCAGACACAGGCGCGACACCCGTTCCGGTGCCCGCCGGATCAACTCCAACGCCACAACACCGCCCATGCTCTGCCCGACCAGGGCAAACCGATGGGGAAGCTGATCCAACATCCCCGAGGCGATTTCTTCGATACGCTCACCTCCGGATATCGGCGCAACGGTGACAGGCCGTGCCCGTGACAGTACCTCGATTTGAGGCCGAAACAGGCGGGCATCACACATCAATCCAGGCAACAACACCAGCGGCTCGATCACGCGGGGGTCTCCATCTGCTCGGTTTTCCGAGTCCTTCCAGTTGTTCTCAGGATGAAAGTTTTGCCGCAGCCGGGCAAGGAAAACTTCATGGGTAGGCGATTGCTCGAAATGCCGGAAAATCGGCGTAACGGGCTTGTCGGGCAGAAAGGTCTTCACCCGGCTCAGTGCCGGGCCTCAACAGACATCCACGCGGAGCAATGTAGCTGTCGATCCGACGATGCGGCCTGGGCCGCCACACAAGGTTGAACGCGCTTAACTTGGGGAAGAACCAGATTTCGGAATACTCCAGATGATCGTGCATCCACCACGCCAGATCCCGCCAATCCCTGCCTTGCGCATATTGATCCGCGAACCACGGGATGACGATGGATGCCCCGGCGATCCGCGCATCCCCTTCCCCGTGATCCCAGATATGGCATTCCAACGGATTATCGTTTCGGGCGCAGTTCAGTTTGTTTTCATTGCCAAACCGGTTCAAGGACGGTGAGCGGTAGCCCGACCTGACGGCGACCCGGCCAAATGTTTCTTCCAAGGGGTCAAGAAGGGTTTCGCAAAACGCGCGACCTGTTTCGATAGCCAGATCCGGGTTGTCCGGAATATTCTGCTTTTGGTGGAAGTTGCCGATTTCCGAATACAGAAAATCACGCATGAAGAAGTGCCGGGACAAGCGGACGCGGCCCAGGGTCTCAAGGCTCCACATGCTGCCCGGCTTACGCATCTTGCATCCTTTTTTCCGATCAGGATTTAATCCACCCCCAAGCCCTTGAGCCACTCCAGTATACCAGCAACGGCCGCGTCGGTTTGACCCGGCGACATCAACCGCCCCGCGATAACGTGTGAAGACGGATCGTCATCCGGCCCCATCGTAACCAGCTTGACCGTTGCCGGAGCGCCCCAGGCCTGAGCCACTTTGTGCGTCCGGTCCGGCCGCACAACCTGATCATCATCCGAAAACCAGAACAAAGCGGGTATCAGGGCCTCAGAGAAATCCAGCGCATAGACCGTATCCACCAGCACGGACATCGGCACGACGGCTTCCCATGGGTAGACCGACGTCCAGTACTTGTTCTTCTCGGGGTCCGGCCCTGACACATCGCGTTCTGGCCCCATGAGAACGGGCAACCAGATCCTTGCCCAAGGTAAGGAAGGCACCCACGCCGCGACGGTATTCACACCAAAGTTCGGCGAGACAAAGACCATGCCAACCACGTCCCGGCTGAGGTCAACATCCAACGCAGCGGCCGCCGCCAGTGTTCCTCCGGTCGAGGTGGAAAGGACGATCACCTTCTCTCCGACCGCACGCGCCGCTGCCAGCCCTTCGGCCATGTCCTGCATCCAGCCCGAGGCAGTACCCTCGGCCATCGCCGGCCCATCCCGACCGTGACCTTGCAACCGCGTGAAAACCAGATTGGCCCCCAAAGCGTCAGCCACCAGATCAGGCACGGGGCGGATTTCCTCAGAACTTGCTGAAAAACCGTGGATGTACAGAACAGAATACGGCGTGCGCTGTTCCTTGAACCCGTCCTGCCAGACCACGCGCTTTTCGACACCTGGAACGATATCATCATAGGCGGACTCGGTGCTTTCAAAATAAACCTGAACACCTTCTCCAAATTTCCGGGAATCAAAAGTCGGGTGCAGGTTCACTTCCTCGCGCGGGCCGAACCAGTAAACCAGGCCGCCGAGAACAACCAGCGCCAGAAGAGCGCGCCCCAGAATCCAACCAAAGCGCCGCATCAGGCTTCTCCCAACACGTCAAGAACCGCGGTCTCGATCAGGCCCAGGCACTTCTCGTCCGAGAAGCGATGATCAGCCCCCTTGACCAACAACAGCCGCATGTCGGGACCCGCAGCATGTTCCAGCAACCGCACGGCTGTTTCGGTCGAAACCGCCGTGTCTGCGGTGCCTTGCAGGAAACGAACCGGGAACGGCAGATCCAGAGCGCCCCGCAGAACCAAATTCTGACGTCCGTCTTCGATCATGCGCTTGGTGATGATATAGGGTTCCATATAGTCGGACGGCAACTCGACATGGCCGACAGTGTTCAACGCGGCTTTTTGTTCGTCGCTGAAAGACGCCCAGTAACCGTCTTCCGTGAAATCCGGCGCGGCGGCGATCGTTACCATGCCTGCAATTCGCTCGGGCATGACCTTGGCCAGCAGCAATGCCTGCCATCCCCCCATCGACGAGCCAACCACAATCAATGGTCCGTCCGTCAATGCAATTACTGCGGCCAATGTGTCCTGATGCCAGTCACCGATACAACCTTCGGTGAACGCGCCCGAGCTTTCGCCGTGGCCGGAATAATCGAACCGCAAGAACGATTGCCCCCGCGCCTGCGCCCAAACTTCCAGATGCACGGCCTTGGTGCCTTCCATGTCCGATTTGAGCCCACCCAGAAAAACGATGGTCGGCCCTGACCCTTCGCTTTTGTGATAAGCCAGTCGCCGCCCCTGAGCCGTTTCCAGAAATTCCGTCGCTGCCATGAAATCCTCTTTCTCTTTGGGGAACATCATGCACGGCAGCTCGATGGTCGCAATTCCTGAATTCGATGTCTCGTTGCGTCAGCCAAAGCACCCTGCAGCACTTGACAGAAATTGCTGCACCTGCCACATCAGCCGAACACACATAACCCGCAACCGGGCGTTCAGTGGGCGCCAAACCGACGAGGAGAGCCGATATGGCCCTGGATTCTCAATCCGTCTCTCTCACCTTTCCCGATGGCAATGCACGTTCCTTCGACGCAGGCGTCACGCCCGCGCAGGTGGCTGCCGATATCTCAACCTCGCTGGCCAAAAAGGCCATCTCGGCCACCGTGGATGGCAAGCACTGGGACCTGCAATGGCCTATCGAATCCGACGCGCAGATCGCCATCCACACCATGAAGGATGAAGTTCAGGCCAATGAACTGATCCGCCACGATCTGGCCCATATCATGGCCCGCGCAGTTCAGGAAATCTGGCCCGCGACCAAGGTCACTATCGGTCCCGTTATCGAAAACGGCTGGTATTATGACTTCGACCGTGAAGAGCCGTTCACGCCGGAAGATCTGGGCCTCATCGAGAAAAAGATGAAAGAGATCATCAACAAGCGTGATCCCGTCACCACCGAGGTCTGGGACCGCGAGCGCGCGATCGAGTTCTACAAAGCCAATAACGAGCCCTACAAGGTCGAACTAATCGAAGCCATTCCCGGCGACGAACCGCTGCGCATGTACTGGCACGGCCACTGGCAGGATCTATGCCGTGGTCCGCACCTGCAACACACCGGCCAGGTTCCGGGGGATGCCTTCAAGCTGATGTCCATCGCCGGCGCATATTGGCGTGGCGACAGCGACCGCGCGATGTTGCAGCGTATCTATGGCGTGGCCTTCACCGGTAAGGAAAAGCTGAAAGCGCACCTGCATATGCTGGAAGAGGCCGCCAAGCGCGACCATCGCAAGCTGGGCCGCGAAATGGACCTGTTCCACATGCAGGAAGAGGCGCCCGGTCAGATTTTCTGGCACCCCAACGGCTGGACGATCTACACTCAGTTGCAGGACTACATGCGCCGCCAGCAGCGCAACGGCGGCTATGTCGAAGTCAACACGCCACAGGTTGTGGACCGCAAACTGTGGGAAGCATCGGGCCATTGGGACAAGTATCAGGAGAACATGTTCATCGTCGAAGTGGACGAGGAGCACGCGCGCGAAAAGGCGATCAACGCGCTCAAGCCGATGAACTGCCCCTGCCATGTGCAGATCTTCAATCAGGGCCTGAAATCCTATCGCGACCTGCCGCTGCGTATGGCTGAGTTTGGCTCGTGCAACCGCTATGAGCCGTCAGGTGCGCTGCACGGTATCATGCGTGTGCGCGGCTTCACCCAGGACGATGGGCACATCTTCTGCACCGAAGACCAGATCGAGTCAGAAACCGCAGAATTCATCCGGTTCCTGTCCCGGATCTACAAGGATTTGGGGTTCGAAAACTTCTCGGTCAAATTCTCGGATCGCCCTGAGAAACGATCGGGGTCGGATGAAGTCTGGGACAAGGCCGAAGCCGCGTTGCTCAGCGCGACACGTGCTGCCGGGATCGAGCCGGAGCTCAACCCCGGCGAAGGCGCCTTTTACGGCCCCAAGCTGGAGTTTGTTCTGACCGACGCGATCGGTCGCGATTGGCAATGCGGTACGCACCAGGTTGACTTCGTGCTGCCCGAGCGTCTGGACGCCACCTATATCGGCGCTGACGGCGGTAAACACCGTCCCGTTATGCTGCATCGCGCAACCTTGGGTTCGTTCGAACGTTTCATCGGTATCCTGATCGAAGAACACGCAGGCAAGCTGCCGTTTTGGCTTGCCCCGCGTCAGGTCGTGGTCGCGTCTATTACCTCTGAGGCGGATGACTATGTCGCCGAAGTGGTCGAAACCCTGCGCGCAGCTGGTGTTCGGGCCGAAGCCGACATTCGCAACGAAAAGATCAACTACAAGGTTCGTGAACATTCGGTCGGCAAGGTTCCGGTCATTCTGGCCGTCGGCCATCGCGAAGTCGACGACCGCACTGTCAGTGTCCGGCGTCTGGGTGAAAAACAGACGCAGGTACAACCGCTTGACGTTGTAACAAACGAGCTGTCGCAGGCAGCCACCCCACCAGATCTGCTGTAACAATCGGCAGGAAATCGCAAGAAATCTGGCCCCCGATTTGGGGCCGGATTGAAACATTTCCCCCTTTATTCATCAAAAACAATGCATTACGCTGCAAGAGGGCACGCCGCCCCTTGACGTGCTTGTGAGACACGGGCTCGTGAATTCAACTCTGTCTACCAAGCTACTACCTTTGTCATTGTCACAAGCAGACATACCCAGTCATCAAGAGGATTACCGAGATGTCGAACACAGCTAAGTCCCTGGTTATCGCAACCGCAGTCGCAGCCGCCGTATCGGGCGCCGCAACCACTGCATCCGCTCAGGCAAAAGAAAAATGCTATGGCGTATCACTGGCCGGTCAGAACGACTGCGCCGCTGGCCCCGGCACCACTTGCGCGGGCACCTCGACCGTTGATTATCAGGGCAACGCATGGACCCTGGTCGATGCAGGCACCTGCGCGGATATCGAACTGCCCGCACAGGCCGACGGCGCACCGCGCAAAGGCTCGCTGGAAGCTCAGGATCGCGACCTGCCGGCATAAGAAGCGCCTGACGAATTCAGGGGGCGGGCACCATCGCCCGCCCCTTCCCTTTCGTGATCAAGGAACTGGCCCATGTTGGATGATGCCCACAGGTCGAACCGCCTGCCCGCAGCTCCGGGCGTAGGTTACAAGCCGCAACACTTCGCTCAGATACTTGAACACGCGCAGCCCGTCGCATGGCTGGAAATTCATGCGGAGAACTATATGGGCGATGGCGGGCGACCTCTGGCGCAGCTGCGCCATCTTTCCGAACAATTCCCGATCTCGGTCCATGGTGTTGGCCTGTCCATTGGCGGCGAAGGCGCACTGGACCCTGATCATCTGGCCCGGCTGAAACAACTGGTGGGTTGGCTGAACCCTGCCAGCTTTTCCGAACACCTGGCCTGGTCCACCCATGACACCCATTTCTACAACGACCTGCTGCCCTTGCCCTATACCGACGCAACTCTGACACGTGTTTGCGATCATATCGATCAGGTGCAGGATACTGTCGGGCGGCAGATGCTGTTGGAAAACCCCTCAAGCTATTTGGCTTTTGAAGAAAGCGCCTGGTCAGAGCCCGACTTTCTGCGCGAAATTGCACGTCGTACCGGATGTGGCTTGTTGCTGGATGTCAATAACGTCTTTGTCTCTGCCACCAATCTGGATTTCTCTCCTCAGGGTTACATCGATGCCTATCCACTGGAAAAAGTGGGGGAAATTCACCTTGGCGGTCATGACGAGGATGAAGACGATCACGGCCACCCGCTGCTGATCGACAGCCACGGGCGTGAAGTCGTCGATCCGGTCTGGGCGTTGTTGGATTATGTGCTGGAACGGACGGGGCCGAAGCCCGTCCTGGTCGAGTGGGACACCGACGTACCGGACTGGCCCGTTTTGCGAGAAGAGGCCGTTCGCGCGCAGACCGCCCTGGAACGGATCCCGGCATGAGCGTTTCGCAATCCGAATTTCGCGCAGCCATGATGGATGCGTCAGCCCCTGTCCCCGAAGGTTTGCTGGACGCCCAGGCGCAGCCAGCCGGTCGTCGGTTCAGCGTCTATCGCAACAATATCGCCGTGTCCTTGACCGAGGCGATGCATCAGGCGTTTCCAGTCATCACCAAGTTGCTGGGCTCTGGGAATATGGATGGGCTGGCCGGGATATTTCTGCGCCAGCACCCGCCATCTTCACCGCTGATGATGTTCTACGGTGAAGCCTTTCCCGAATTTCTCGCTGGAATGCAGCAGCTATCGCATCTTGGTTACTTGCCGGATGTGGCGCGGATGGAACTTGCCTTGCGCAAGTCGTACCACGCCGCCGACAGCCAACCTGCCCCGGCAGAAGCTCTGGCCGTAGACCCCGAACAGGTCATGCGGGCCCGGTTGCGATTTGCCCCTGCCATGCGGGTGATACGTTCAGACTGGCCTATTCACGCGATCTGGCGCTTCAACACCGACGCCGACGCACCGAAACCGGTTGCACGAGCGGAGGATGTGTTGATCACCCGCCCGGAATTCGACCCGGTTGCCCAGCTGCTGCCCGCTGGCGGAGCAGACTGGATAACCCACATACAAGGTGGCGACATGATCGGCGAAGCGTTTGAGAAAACCGCGGCGACGCAACCTGAATTTGACCTTGGAACCACTCTGGCACTGCTTCTACAGGGCGGTGCACTAACTTCTGTGACTATCGAAAGGCTGGAGACATGACTGCCCTGATCTCACTTCACAACAACGTTCTGGGAAAGGTGGACCTTGCGTCCAACTGGCTTACACCAACGCTGGCGCGGCTGGTCTTTGTCGCTGTCCTTCTGGTCTATTACTGGAACTCGGCAATGCTGAAGATCGACGGTTCGATCTTTTCACCTTCGGCAGGTGCCTTCGGTCAGATTTTCCCCAAAGCAGCCGAAGCCGTCCTTTATGACGTATCCCAAATGACATTCTTCCAACGTATCGTCATTTTCTTTGGCACGGTTGCAGAATTCGTCCTTCCTGCGCTGCTGCTTGTCGGTCTGTTCACCCGCCTGGCCGCCTTGGGTATGATCGGTTTCATCTGGGTGCAGACTCTGGTCGACGTTACAGGCCATGGCGTGAAACTGGGCAGCCTGTTCGACGCAGCGCCATCCATTATGGATCAGCGCACGATGTGGACGTTCCTGATGCTGGTGATCGTGATCAACGGTGCGGGCCCCATTTCACTTGATCGGATCCTGCGTCTGAAATGACCTAGAAATGCGCTTTGGGCTGGTCCGGTTTACCCGCTGCCAGCCCAAGCACCCCGGCAACCCCGGCAAATGCAATCGGGAACATGGTGAAGACACCAAATCCGAATGCATAATACATCGCTCCCGCTGAAATGAGCAGCAAGATTCCGGCAAAAAGAGCACGCGCAGGCGCCATCGCCCCCCCGACAATGGCCAACAAAGGCGCAATGATCGACACGGCCTGAATCAGATCAGGGTTGTCTGCCTGCCTCAGAACTCCTTCTATCTCGCCGACGTGATCGATCACGACCACCTTCGCATATCCGAAAAACCCGACGATCATACCGATCAATCCGGCGATAACGCCCAAAATCATGGCGGCATTACGCATTGAACATCCTCACTTTTACATGCAGGCACATAAGCATTCCTTAAGAAATACCAAGCTGCGTTCGTGTTTCGGCTGTCCAGCCCAGAAACAGATCTCCATCTTTCTCGATCAACGGTCGCTTCATCAGGGTGGGATGCTCTTTCAACAGTTCCAAAGGTGTTTTCGCGCGTTGGCTGTCATCCAAACCACGCCATGTTGTGGACCTTGTGTTGAGCAAAGCGTCGCCGAAGGCGGCAAGCGCTTGCGACAACACAGAGTCCGGCACGCCATCGCCGCGGACATCTACAAACTCTGCATTTGGAAACGTTTTCAATGCCTTGCGACAGCTGTCACAAGTCTTCAGTCCATAAAGGCGCATGTATTTTACTGTTCCTGCATTTGATTGCATTTTGGGCAAACTAGCCAGTTTCAGGCAGTTATTCTTGATTTTTTACATCACCGTGCAATGTTGAAAAAGGCGAAACATGTGAATTGGACTGTTCAGAAATAGCGATCCAGTCGGGTTTACGATGTCGCTCACCACAGCCCCCACCAATTTGTGGGACAATGCGTAAGTAGAAGGAGACACGGGACATGCCTACCGGCACCGTGAAATGGTTCAATACCACCAAAGGATATGGTTTTATTGCCCCTGATGAAGGGGGCAAAGATGTGTTTGTACATATCTCGGCCGTAGAACGGTCCGGCCTTACCGGACTCGCTGACAATCAGAAAGTCTCTTACGAGTTGGAGGACGGACGCGACGGTCGGCAAATGGCTTCTGATTTGAAGCCGTTGTAACGACATCCTTGCTGATTGCAGGGTGAATCAATTAAGGATGGCGGCCAATTTTCCGGCCGTCAGCCACCCCTCACCGGTCTCGTTCCATTGTTCTCACGCTGACTTCGCATCGGCGTGGCAGTATTGGTCTGTGTCCTTTTTCGCGGTGCTGGAAACCCCGTTCGCGTATGTCACGACCGCGGTCGAGCCCCCAAGCCGGATAGTCCAGACTTACGCAAACTGCCTGGGCCCTCGCACGTACGTTGCCACGCCTTCCGCTCAGAATTGCCGTTCTAGTTTCTGGAGCAAACGTGCGACAGTCCTCACCAAATCCAAGCAATGAGCCGTCAGCCTGCACATGCAATGCAAGCCCGGACACACGTGAAATATTCGCAAGCTTGAGTAAAAGAGCCATGGAACCAGCGTTCCGATCCCATGACAATCCGGATAAACTACCGCTGTGCGAATTCAAGTTCTATTTGCGAATGATCTCTTCGAACTCGCGCCATTCTCGAGCCGTCATACCCGAGCTTTCCTGTGTGACGTCCTCGCCCGCCAGCATGCGCCGCAGGCTTTCGACCATCTGAGCGGACAGGTTGACGGCACCAAGGCGGTAGTCTTCGAAGGCCTTGTAGGCAAATGGTACCCAGTCGGCGACGATCTTGCACATCGCATCAGCGTAGACGCGGATTTCGTACTGAGCATGAGGGTCAGCGCGCAATCGCAGGAAGTGGAACAGGTTGTGAAGGTCGACCTTCCAGTACCACTGCGTATAGATGTTTGCGGGTAGGTTCATCCGCGCCAGTTCACGTGCCAGACCCTGCTGCCCGTCCTGACTGATCATCGCCTCGTAATTGTCGTAACACCGGGCACTGTCTGCCTTCAGGATGTCCAGGACACGTGCAGCCTCTTCCCCTTCCAGAGCCGAGCCACGGCCCTGATTGTTCACTTCTGATTGGGCGGCGACATGTTCGGGTGCGGGAATATAGAACTCACGATCCAGAATCGAATACCGCGCCGAATACTCATTTACATTGGCCGTGCGGTGCCGAATCCACTGCCGCGCCACGAAGACCGGCAGCTTCACATGCAGTTTGACCTCGCACATTTCGAATGGGGTCGAATGCCAGTGCCGCATCAGATACCGGATCAGACCTTCGTCATTCTGAACTGATTTGGTTCCTTTGCCGTAAGACACACGTGCAGCCTGACAGATAGCGGCGTCATCGCCCATGTAGTCAATGACGCGAACAAAACCGTGATCCAGAACCTGATGCGCGGTATACAGGTGATCTTCCATTCCCGCTGAAACGACGCGACGAGTGGGATGCGATTGCGCACGTTGCGCTTCGATCTCGGCCTGTTGGTCAGCGGACAGCGGCATCAAATTTTCCTTTCTGGCAATGAGTCGCCCCCTACTATATCTCGTCAATCGCAACACCGGAACCGCGATATATGCCGCAACCCGCGCAATTTTCAATTCACCATACCCAGCGCTCTCGACACACTAGGTTGGCGCGCTAAGCTGTTTGCAAACTGAGTCGAAAAGGATGGCCAAATGGCGCTGACATATCTTCACACCATGGTCCGCGTGAAGGATCTGGAAAAATCCATGGCGTTTTATGAACTTCTGGGCCTGAAGGAGACACGCCGCTATGACAGTGAAGCCGGGCGCTTTTCACTGGTTTTCATGGCCCCTCCGGGACAAGAAGACGCTCCGATTGAACTGACCTACAATTGGGACGGTGATGACGACCTGCCCAGCGACAGCCGCCACTTCGGCCACCTCGCTTACGGCGTCGACAACGTCTACGAGGTTTGCCGGCACCTTCAGGACAATGGTGTTACGATCAATCGACCTCCGCGTGACGGTCGTATGGCCTTTGTACGATCGCCCGACAATATCTCGATCGAGCTTCTGCAAAACGGCGATGCTCTGGAGCCCAAGGAACCTTGGACTAGCATGGAAAGCATCGGCCACTGGTGATCCGGTGGGTCATAACACTTGGGTTGGCCGTCCTGGCCAGCCCGATCAAGGCTGAACAATGTCGTCTGGCCCTTGCACTGGCGATGGACATTTCGGTTTCGGTCGATGAGGCCGAGGACATGCTGCAACGGCAGGGACTGGCCGCCGCGCTGATCGCACCCGACGTGCAAGAGGCCTTTTTCTCTTCTCCCATGCCGGTTGCCTTAGCTGTTTACGAATGGAGCGGACGTTCCACGCAGCATGTCATTTTGAATTGGTTGCTGATCGAAGATATTTCTGACCTGCTTTTCGCATCCGGTCAGATAAGTGATTCAGTACGATCGGATACCGGATCCGCGACCGCCATGGGCTATGCCCTTGCCTTCGGGTCCACCTTGATGAATCAAGCACCCGAGTGCTTGTTTCAAACAATTGATCTGTCCGGGGATGGCTCCAACAACGATGGCTACGGGCCGCAGATAGCCTATCGGCACTTCCCCTTTCAGGACGTTGTGGTGAATGGCCTCGTGATCAACGCGGCTGATTTTGAAGGCGAACTCTATCTGATTCCCTTCTTTGAAAACAATGTCTTGCATGGTCCTGGCGCCTTTTTGGAAGTCGCTCAGGGGTTCGAGGATTTTGAACGGGCCATGCGAAAGAAGCTGAAACGGGAGTTGAGCGGTTTGCAGATTGGTGCGCTCGATGAAGACTCACAATAACTCCGCGTCTGTTTGCCGCTGTCACGGGTCCGTTCCCTGGACCGGCATTTGAGCAAGGCCGCCAAGCCTGTGCATCAGTGCAGGACGGTTTTGATTCCGTCCGATGCACAGCCCCGGTCAGTAGATGTATCTGATCTGGTCCGTCCAATACCGCTCCACGCGGCGCAGCGACGTGGTGATGTCTTCGATACCTTCCAACTCCAACACTCCTCTGCTTTGCAATCCTTCGGCGTGACGCGCAAACAGGTCGGATACTATGTTGCGGATTTCCCTGCCTGTTGGCGTCAGACGAACGCGAACAGAGCGGCGATCTATCTCGCATCTCTGGTGGTGCATATACCCCATCTCAACCAGTTTCTTGAGGTTGTAGCTGACATTGCTGCCCTGATAGTAGCCGCAGCTCTTCAGCTCACCCGCCGTCACTTCATGATCACCAATATTGAACAGCAGCAACGCCTGAACCGCGTTGATTTCCAGCACGCCAACGCGCTCGAATTCATCCTTGATGACGTCCAGCAGCAACCGGTGCAGCCGTTCCACCAGGGCCAGCGCCTCAAGATAGCTGGTCATGAACCCCTTGGCTCCCAGCCCAGAGACCTGCATTTCCATACTCATCCGACCCTCCGATTCAGTCGTGCTGTTTGAGGCACGATGACCTGAAAGTCCGAAAAATCGGTTAAGCTGGTATTTTCTTATTTCTGAAAGGTCTGCGCGATGCTTGAAACCAAACTGGCAAACTGCGCCGGTGGCCGCACCTGACCAGTGACCCATTGGTAGAGGTCCTGATCGTTTTCGTGCAGCAGCGCATCAAAAACATCCAGCCCGGCCGCATCCATATCAGCCAGATTGCGATCTGCATAAGCGGACAGGATAATGTCCATTTCTTTAATCCCGCGCCGCATGGATCGCATTTTCATTCGCTTGATGCGTACGTCCCGGGTTTCACTCAATTCTTCTGCTCCAGCATCAGGCGCATTTTCTTTTCCAGCCGCGCCGCACGTTCGGCACAAACCCGCATCTCGCCCCGAATGGCGCGCAGTTCAGCCACGGCGGTTGACAGTTCCATACCGCCTTCGCCCTCTCCCACCGGGGCATCCATGCCTTCCCCCTCGCCGGTCAGCAGCCACATGATCGAGACGTTGACCAGACCCGCCATCATCGACAATCGGTTCGCGCGTGGCTCGGACAGATCGTTTTCCCAATCGGCAATCGTCGTCTTCTTGACACCAAGTCGACGCGCCAACTCGGCCTGGGTCATTCCGGCCGCTTCGCGAGCGCCAGCCAAACGGTCCCCGAATGTCGCAGAGTCCGGTCCATACCAGTCTTTTTCTTCATTCACTCGGGTCTCCAATTCACATTATCCATACGGCTTGATCGTCATTCCGACGCACCCTATGACAGTCGGGTTAAACATACAAACCGAGGCCATCCATGAGTTTCCTGTCTGCGACACTGTCACGCGTCAAACCCTCGCCCACAATCGCTATGACGGCCAAGGCCGCCGAGTTGAAAGCCGCCGGGCGCGACGTTATTGGCCTGAGCGCGGGTGAGCCGGATTTCGACACACCTCAGAACATCAAAGACGCTGCTGTTGCAGCGATTGCAGCGGGAAAAACCAAATATACTGCTCCAGACGGCATTCCTGAACTGAAGCAGGCGGTTTGCGCCAAGATGAAGCGCGATCACGGGCTTGAGTACACGCCCGCGCAGATCTCGGTTGGAACGGGCGGCAAGCAAACGCTGTACAACGCCTTGATGGCAACAATGAATGACGGTGACAGGGTTATTATCCCCGCGCCTTATTGGGTAAGCTACCCCGACATGGTTTTGCTGGCAGGTGGAACGCCGGTTGTTGTTGAAACGACGCTGGCCAACAACTTCAAACTGACGGCAGAACAACTGGAAGCCGCAATCACCCCCAGGACGAAATGGTTCATCTTCAACTCGCCTTCCAACCCGACAGGCGCAGGGTACAGCCGGGACGAGCTCAAGGCCCTCACCGATGTTCTGATGCGCCATCCGCATATCTGGATCATGTCGGACGACATGTACGAACACCTGGCCTATGACGGCTTTGAATTCTGCACGCCTGCCGAGGTCGAGCCCGGCCTGTATGACAGGACGCTCACCTGCAACGGTGTTTCGAAAGCCTATGCCATGACAGGCTGGCGCATCGGTTATGCGGCCGGTCCGGTCGAACTCATCTCTGCGATGCGCAAGATCCAGTCGCAATCCACCTCGAACCCCTGCTCGATCAGCCAGTGGGCGGCGGTGGAAGCGCTGAACGGAACACAGGATTTTCTGGCCCCGAACAATGAAACGTTCAAACGCCGCCGTGATCTGGTGGTGCGCATGTTGGACGAGATTGACGGAATAACCTGCCCGAAACCCGAGGGTGCGTTTTATGTCTACCCCTCAATCACTGGGCTGATTGGCAAAACAACACCCGCGGGAACCGTCATCGAAAACGATGAAGCCTTTGCCACTGCCCTGTTGGAAGAGGCGGATGTCGCCGTCGTGTTTGGCGCGGCCTTTGGCCTGTCACCCAACTTCCGGGTCAGCTATGCTACGTCCGATGCAGCCCTGACCGAAGCCTGCGGTCGTATACAGCGCTTTTGTGCATCTCTGAGGTGAACATGTCTGCAGACCTTCCCGAATACTACTTTCGCATCCGTGAGAACGGGGCCGTCGTGTTTCGGATCGATACAGAAAACCGCCAACGCCGGATTGAGATGGATCAGATAGCCGTCGTCAACATCCGCAACGGCGAGGTCAAGCCGCACGGGCAACGGGCTTTGTCCGAACGGGATCAGGCAGAGATCGCCCAATGGATGGAAGAGCGCCGGGTTGTACTGGCCCAGCGCGACATTGACGATATTCACCGCGCTGTCGACTATCTGAATCTGACCACGCAATGGGCGCAGTCCAAGGCAAGCGATGAACAGCTTGAGGATGTGACCGACAGGTTGCTGATGGCGATGCACGATCTGCGCACGGTTCTGGTTCGGAAAAAGGCCGACCGCTTGAGCAAAGATTAAGCAGGCTCTGCCGGCGCCTGCATCTGCCGCACCGAATGCAACCAGAACCGGGCCATCAGCAGTACCGCCGCGAAGGCCAGACCAAGCACCAATCCCAGCCAGACACCGATGCCGTCCATCTGACGGACGAAGCCGAAATAATATGACGCCGGAATTCCCACTACCCAATAGCTGAGCGCCGCCATAACCATGGGAATCTTGGCATCCTGCAACCCGCGCAGCAGACCCAGCGCAATTACCTGAGCCCCGTCGACCAGTTGAAACAGTGCAGCCATGGCCAGTAATCCGGTCCCGATAGCCAGAATTTGTCCGCGCTGCGGATCATCGGCCTCCATGAACAGAGAAATCAGCGGCTCGGCGTATGTCAGGAACAGGATGACGGTCACAACGGACATGACCAGCGACATGCCCGTCACAGCAATTGCACCTTTTTCCAGATGCGCCTTGTCCCGGCGGCCCAACGCGTTGCCGGCCCGGATGGTGGCCGCATTGGACAGCCCCAGATGTACCATGAAGGTGGCCGACGCCAGATTCAGGGCAATCCCGTGCGCGGCCAGAGGGACCTGACCCAGCCAGCCCATCATTACGGCTGATGTTGCAAACAGCGACACCTCGGCCAGGGTGGTCAGACCAATGGGCACGCCCAGTTTCCATACGCTGATGAACATTTCCCAATCCGGCCGCCAGAAGCGTTGGAACAGGCTGTGTTCCGGCAGGGTCCGGACCACATAGAAAACAACCGCGACCAGTGAAACGACCTGCGTCGCGATCGACGCGATCGCTGCGCCCATCACGCCCAGTTCCGGGGCGCCCCAGTTGCCAAAGATCAGCGCATAGTTGGTAAACCCGTTCACAACCGCCGCCGCAACCGTGATCCACAGAACAATCTGCGTTCGCTCCAGAGCCGCAAGGTAGGATTTCAGCACCATCACGATAAGCGCCGGAAACAACCCCCAACCGGCAATGCGCAGATATTCTGACGCGGTTTCAGCAATATGCGGCTCTTGCTTCATGGCGATCAGGATCGGATAGGACCACCACAACAAAGGCATTACCACCGCAGCGTACAGCAGCGACAACCACAGCCCCATACGGGTCGAGCGGCGAATGCTGGTTTCGTCCCCTTCTGCCGCCGCGGTGGCGACCATTGGCATAACAGCCCAACCGAACCCCGCGCCAAACAAAAACAAAACGAAATAATAGCTGCTGGCCAAGGTAACGGCTGCCAGCGCCTCGACCCCGTACCAGCCCAGCATAATAGTGTCGGTCAGGCCGATGGCAAACTGCGCCAGATGGCCACCGACCAACGGCAGGCCAAGCACGGCAATCGCCCGAAAGTGGGCCGGATAGGTCATCACTTTTGTCATTGCACCAGCCATATGCGCGGGCTTGGCGCGGGACAAGAGAAGATCACCAAAATTTCAATATGAGACTCCGGTGCCTACTCACACGGCAAGAGCAGGCACCGTGGCGGTTAACGGGCGTCCGGGTGCAATGCTGTACCCAAAATATGCTCGGACCGGTGGATGACGTGATGCGCCTGCCCCACGATCAACGGATCGGGTTCACCCACAGTGTCGTGATCCTTACCCGGGTAGTCCAGCGTCGACAGGAAATGCCGCATACAATTCAGGCGCGCGCGCTTCTTGTCATTCGACTTGATGATCGTCCACGGCGCATCAGCCGTATCGGTGTAAAAGAACATTGCCTCTTTCGCCTCGGTATAGTCATCCCACTTGCTGAGGCTCGCCTTGTCAATCGGCGACAGCTTCCACTGTTTCAGGGGATCAATCTCTCGACTTTTGAAGCGGCGCTGCTGTTCTTCCTGAGTGACCGAGAACCAGTATTTGTAGAGCTGGATTCCCGACCGCACCAGCATCCGTTCCAACTCCGGCGTCTGCCGCATGAACTCCAGATATTCGTTGGGAGAGCAAAAACCCATCACCCGCTCGACACCCGCGCGGTTGTACCAGGACCGGTCATAGAACACCATTTCACCAACTGTTGGCAGTTCCTGAACATAGCGCTGATAATACCATTGCCCCTTTTCTTCCCAAGTGGGTTTATTCAAGGCAACGACCCGAGCCTGACGCGGATTTAGATGCTCCATGAACCGTTTTATCGTACCGCCCTTGCCAGCAGCATCGCGCCCTTCGAACAGCAGAACGAAGCGCTGCCCGGTTTCCTGAGCCCACAGCTGAACCTTCAGCAACTCTGCCTGCAATTTGGCCTTCTGTTCTTCGTACACCGACCGCGCCATCTTGCGACCATAGGGGTACTTGCCGCTTTCAAACGCCTGCCGGATCTTTTCCGGGCTGGGTTCTGCGACCTCTGCAACCGGGGTCGGCCCAGTCTTGGTCTGAGTTGAATCTACTTTGACCCGAGCAATGGCATCCATGAAATCTTTCCTTTTCTGTTGTCCCGAAAGGGAGCTAGCAGAAAGGCCAAGGATGCGCTTTGATTGGGGTCAAATTGATGCCTCAAAAACCCATGAATTCGACACCGGATCAGAGGTTCCGATACGAACACCGTATTTCAAGCTGCGACGCCAGTCGATTTGTTTCCGAACCGGCGCAAGCCTGATGCGCCAAAGCAGTTGACGTTGCAAGAATTCGCCGAGTTTAGAGGTGCACGAGCGCACCTTGCCTGAATCCTCAATAACATATTTTTAAGCCGGCCTCGGCCGACGTGGCCATGGCCAAAGCTGGCGCCCGTAAAGCGCACCGGATCTGCCGATACCCCTTGCTTCAGGCTTTATCGGTGCCCCCAATCGTCAGGGTTGTCCGAGTTATTGGGCGACAAACCCAGCATGTCCCCCTCCGTTGAACATCCCAGCCCCAGAACTGTCCGGTTCGCATAGGAAAAGTAGGAACAGACCTGATTGATCTCAAGGATTTCACCATCGTCCCACCCCGCGTCACGCAGAGCGGTCACATCCGCTTCGACCAGATCGCCCGGAGCCTCAGTCAACTTGCGTGCATAGGTCATCGCCGCCACTTGCGCTGCGTCCAACGGGGCGGCTGCCGGATCGCGCGCCTCAATCGCCGCCCGGATCGCATTTCCTCGCTCTTCATCGCCCAGCAAACGCTGCAAACCCGCGAAATGGTGTTCGACGCAATATCCACATCGGTTCAGAGAACTGACCCACACGCCCAGCATCTCGAGGAACCACTTCGGTATCTTGTTGCCCGAGTGATGCAGCACTGCCTTGTAGATCGCCATGTGGCCTTCCATCGAATGCGGCCGCAACGAATGCGCCATCATAATATTGTCCACATTGTTGTCCGGACCCATGACGCGGTCGTAGAGTTTCTTCAGCCTGCCTGTGGCCTGCTCGAATGGGATTGTTCTGATCCAGCTCATTTGGCTTCCTGTTGACGTGATTGCCTGTTGTTCAGAGACTAGAAGCGCTTTGAGCCGGAGGCGAGACGAATTCGACAGTCTTTCGAAAAGAGCCCACCAACGGAGACTGCATTTCGAACGTCTGTCCGGTTTGCGAACCACCAACACTGCATACCCAATCAAAGCCGAGCAAGCATCAACACCGTTGAGACCATCGAGACATTGCTGAATAGTATCAATGCCAGAAGGTGCAAAACGCCTGCCACAGCGAATGCGGTCCGGTATTTCCCGGATGCTTTCACGCAATAGATCAGGTTCAAGGCGGCCAACACTGCTGCCCCCGCAACCGCCATGATCAAACGGGCTGCGCAAGGCCATCAAACCAAACCCAAGGATACTCCGTGAGTGTGGTAGAACCTTGGGATTCAGGTCAACTCTCGTCCTGGCGATGCTTAAAGCAGGCAGAAGAAACCGGTGGAAGGATTACAAATCCCGCAGGCGGATATCGCAAGCGACTGTTTTCAAGTGTCCTCAGCCGCCATCTGTTTGGCGGCCAGGTCAAATCGGGTTACACACCCTCAATCTCCATGGTACGGAATTCATTTTTCAGCCAATTGTGCCGGGCACACATCGGTCTTGTGAAATGCTGACGTATCAATTTGCTCATGGCCTTCTGGATCAGCACCGATGTCGTTGCCGGGTATACTTCAGTTGTAAACAGCGACACTGTGCGAACGAAGTTGCTACCGGGAAATGGCATAGCCTTTACGCTGTTGTGAAACCTCTGCGTTCGGTGAAAACACGCGGCGGTCGTGATTGCCCACCCGCTGCCCTGCGCAACCAAGCCGATGATGGATTGATTACACTCCAGCTCAAACCGGTTGGGCAGGCTGTATTTGCTCCGGGCCAACTGCGTTTCGATCTGCTTGCCGATCACATAGTCACGCGAATACCTCAACAAAGGCAGGTTGGCATCTGGATTAAACAGCTCTTCAGGAGACCCTTCAAACTTGTTGGGAACCACGACGATGAAGGGGTCTCTCATCAAAGGGTATTCGATCAGCCCCTCAGTACGACCCAGTGGTCGAGTGGCGACGCCTACGTCAAGCTTGTGTTCCTGAAGTTTGGCAAGAATTTCGTGGCTGGGGCGTGTGAAATGGCGGAAATTGCAACGCGGCAGAGCCTGCGCCAGAAAACGAACAAGATCGGGCGCGATCTGATTGTCAAAATCATCGATCAAAGCCAGTCGCAGGTCCGTCGCGTGCTGCCAGTTTCCCGTTCGAATTTCGGCCTCACCGCGCTTCAGCACAGTCAGACCCTCCCGCACATAGCGAGCGAATACCTCGCCTGCCGGTGTCAGGCCCATGGGGCGGCGTCCGTGGTCAACCAATTCAATGCCCAACGCGCTTTCAAGGCTGCGCAGGTGGTTCGAAACTGTGCTGATCGACAAATCTGTTTCTGATGCGACTTGCTGAATCGATCCGGATTTGGCGATCAGCTGAAAAACTTCCAGCCATCGAAGACTCAGAGATTTGGACACGGCAACCGACCATTGTTTCGATTTGTTCGAAACTAGCGAAGCAAAGAATTGCCCCTTCGGCAATGGTGAAGTTGATCGAAAGGCTCGTTTCTAGGCTTTCATACGTGCAAAATCCGGATCGTATGGGCTTGGATTGATAACCGTCGCACCTATTCGTTTCCCGCAACTATCCAATTCCATTTCGCGGCCAACCTCCGCCAGAGACGGATGAACGAAGGCATGCGCCAGGTTCATTTCCGTGCGATGCCCCCATTCGCCCGACGTGACAGTACCAACGACAATATCATCCTGCATCAGAGAAGCCCCAGGATGCGCCGGACCGAGAGTTGACTCAATACGTAGAGGGACCAGCTTGCGCCGTGGTCCTTCTGACTTTCGTTTCAACAAGGCATCACGCCCCACGAAAGCGCCCTTGTCCAACCGGACGAACCGATCCAGACCGGTTTCAAAGGGATCAAATTCCGTGATCAGATCGGCTTTCCAATGCAAAAAACTCTTCTCCATGCGCATGGACTCGACAGCCCTGGCACCAAACAGTTTCAGCCCGTGCGTTTCGCCCGCCTCGCGCAAGGCAAGATAGGCCGCATAGAGCGAGGCGTTGGGAACATGGATTTCATAGGCCAGCTCGCCCGAGAAACTGAGGTTCATAACCGTTGCAGAAGCAATACCAACAAAGCACTCGCGCACACTGAGCCAAGGGAACGCATCTGCCGACCAATCTCCTCTGGCGCAGGCTGACAAGACAGAACGCGACTTCGGGCCGGCCAGAACCAGAATGGTCTGATCCTTCGTCAGGCTGCGCAACTGAACGTCTTCATTGCTGCGCAGATGCTGCCGCAACCAATCCATGTCGTGAAATTCGCTCGCTGCGGCAGAGCCATACCAAACGCGGGCCGGTCCCCGGTCGCTGGCGGGCAGATTGGCAATCGTCGCTTCTGCCTTGATCATACCGTGGTCGTTCAACAGGTATCCCAACCCGACACGCCCGTCACGCCGAGAGACAAATCCACAAAACAACCGGTCCAGGAATGCGTGCCTGTCGGATCCTGTGATCTCGATGCGGTTGAACCCGTTGACCTCTGCAAGCCCGACGCCGGTTCGAATGCTTTCGACTTCGGCAGCTACCAAGTCGAAGGTTTCGTCAAAATCGAAACCAAGCTTCGGCGAAAATCCGGGATCGGGTTTGATAAAATCCACCCTCTCCCACCCGTTGACCACAGTGAACTCGGCTCCTTCGGATGCCAGAACAGGCGTCAGAGGGGTCGTCTTGGCGGGTCGGCCCGCAGGGCGATGTTCATGCGGAAAGTGGAACCTGAATTCGTTCTGATAATCTTCAATCGCCTTTAGTGCCGTGAGTTCCACATTTGCATGTCCGGCGAACCTTCGGGGATCGAGGCACCACGTGTCATAACATGCCTCGCCATGCACGATCTGCTGTGCCAGCAACCATCCGTGACCGCCACCTTCACCCAGCCCGGCCCGCAGGCCAATGATACAAAACGCGTTGCGTTTTCCCGGGATCGGACCGACCAGAGGCGCCCCGTCAATTGTGTAGGTGATTGGCCCGTTGACCACGGTGTGAATACCAACCTCCATCAAGGCAGGCATGCGCGCGAAGGCCCCTTCCAGCACATCGGTCACACGGTCCAGATCATCCGGGCACAAAGCGTTCACGAAGTTCGGGTCAATACCGTCCATACCCCAGGTCTTGCATCCCTGCTCGTAGAACCCGAGTAGCAGCCCGTTCTTTTCCTGTCGGCAATAATAGTCGCTGATCGGGCAGCGCAGCAGCGGCATCCGATGACCGGCATCCCGGATAGCCTCGATTTCTTCGGTCAGGAAATACTGATGTTCCATGGACGACACAGGATGATGTACACCCATCATGGCGCCGACTTCGTTGACCCTGTAGCCGCAGGCGTTGACGACGACATCACAGTCGATATCCCCGTGCTCGGTATGCACGGTCCAGGTGTCATCGCTGTGCTGTGTCAGCGCGGTCACCGGCGTATTTCGATACACCTCGGCACCCGCCTTGCGTGCCCGGCGCGCAAGGGCCTGGCACAATTGCGCTGGATCGATGTCGCCGTCCAGCGGATCCCAAAGCCCGCCGATGAGATTATCGGTCGAAATCAACGGGTGTCGCCGGGCACATTCATCCGCGTCGATCACTTCGAAATGCACGTCCATCCCCCGCGCCATCGACGCGAAGTGACGATAGCCTTGCATCTGTCCTTCAGTATTCGCCAGACGTATCCCACCGTCGGCGTGGTGATAGTTGATAGGGTAATCCGGATCGTCGGCCAGTTCCTTGTACAGATGAATCGAATGAGATTTCAGACCGACCATCGTCTGGTTCATGCCAAAATTTGTTACCTGCGCGGCCGAATGCCATGTCGTGCCCGAGGTCAGTTCATTCCGTTCGACCAAAACCACATCTGTCCACCCTTCCTGGGTCAGGTGGTAGAGCGTCGAACACCCGGCGATCCCGCCCCCTATCACAACGGCTCTGGTACGCGACTTCATGGCACTGCTCCTTCATTTTCGGCACCAGTCTTGCTGAATAACGGGATGGGCAGACAACAGGGCAATTGCGGGTGCCGGAAAATCGAAACCGCGATTTCGGATTCTGAAAACGGCACTTCTTCTTTGATACCGGGACAAGTTGGGTCCTACGGTGCAGGAAAACGCAAGGTAACGTAAACGAATGCCATCGGAGAGCGTCAAAAGAAGCGGTCGAAAGGCACGGCACGCACAGCGTGCGGCCAAGCCCGTTTTTGATCCTTGCCCGCCCGGTCAGAAAGGCGGGACATTCAGGCCCTTAAGCATTTCGGAAATTGAGAAAATTTACGACACCGCGCTGCGTCTGCTGGAAGAGTTGGGGATGGGAGATGTTCCGGAAAGGCTGGCCATCGACCTCAGGGAAGCGGGGGCTCAGGACCGGGAACAGAACCGGCTGGTTTTTCCCCGTTCCATGGTCAAACAGGCCATCACCTCGGCCGCGAAGACGTTCACCTTCCACGGCCGGAATGAAAACCGGTCCATCGAGGTGGGTGGCGACCGCGTGTATTTTGGCACCGGCGGTGCTGCGGTTCAGACACTTGATATCAACAGTGGGCTTTATCGCCCGTCCACCCTGGCCGATCTGCATGATTTCACCCGGCTACAGGACACGCTGGCCAATGTCAGTTGGTTTACCCGGTGCTGCGTGGCAACCGACGTCCCCGATGTGTTCGATCTGGACGTCAACACCGTTTACGCTTTGGTACGCAACACAACCAAGCCAATAGCAACGTCTTTCACGTTGGCGGAACATGTCGGCCCGATCGTCGAGATGCTGGACATCGTCGCCGGGGGGACGGGGGAATTCGCCAAACGCCCCTTCCTGAAAGCTCATATAAGCCCGATCATTTCGCCAATGCGATATGGCCAGGATGCCGTGGATGTTGTCTATGAATGCGTCACCCATAACATACCGATGTCATGCATCACGGCCGCGCAGGCGGGCGCAACCGCCCCGGCAACTCTAGCCGGATTTCTGGCGCAATCACTGGCCGAAACGCTGGCCAGTCTCGTGATGGTCAACACGATCAAACCCGGCTTTCCAATGATCTTTTCCAACTGGCCCTTTGTCGTGGATCTCAGGACCGGCTCTTTCGCAGGGGGCAGCGGAGAGACTGCGATCCTGAATGCGGCGTCAGCGCAAATCACGAACTGGCTGGGCTTGCCATCAGGTGTGGCCGCTTCGATGGCCGATGCCAAGGCCATCGACGCCCAACATGGCGCTGAAAAAGGCATCACATCGCTGGCGGCAGCGCTGGCAGGAGGCAATCTGATTTATGAAAGCTCGGGGATGACGGCATCTCTGCTCGGGGTCAGCTTCGAGGCCTTTGTTCTGGACAACGAAATGCACTCGCACACATATCGCGTCTTGCGCGGGATCGAGGTCACTGAAGCGAACCTTGGCTTTGACGCCATATGCCATTCGGTTCTGGGCGAGGGGCACTTTCTGGGCAGCGAGCAAACCTATGAAGCCATGGAACGAGATTACTTCTATCCGAAGCTCGCCGATCGTCAGGAGCCCCGCACGTGGCAAACAGACGGTGCACTGGATGCGTGGTCATCCGCGCGGCAAGTCGCTCAAGAGGTGTTAAGCACGCATTACCCTGAGTATCTCACCTCAGAGCAAGACGCCGAAATACGCCGACGTTTTCGTATCCTGCCCTGAATGATGGCGGGCATTCCCAGCACGATGCCGAACCGTTAGGGTCACTGAAGAAACTTACAGAGGATGGGGAATCATGGCCGATTCATTTTTTCAACCGGTATCAGCCATGGAACTCGCCCGATTTGCCGGCATCCCCGCGTTCATGCGCCTGCCTATTCTGCACATGGAACACGATCGGATCACGGACGTCGAACTGGGCATAGTAGGTATTCCCTGGGACGGCGGAACCACAAATCGGCCCGGCGCACGACATGGCCCACGGCAACTGAGGGACTATTCCACGATGATCAGGGCGATGAACCCGGTTACGGGTGTAGCACCATTTTCAATGGTGAACTGCGCGGATCTTGGAGACGTTGCCCCCAATCCTGTCGACATAGAAGACACGCTGGATCGGGTTACGCGTTTCTACACTGATCTTCGAACCCGCAACATCACACCATTGACGGCCGGAGGGGATCACCTGACCACCCTGCCTGTCCTGCGGGCTCTGGCCGCTTCTGGTCCGGTTGGCCTGATCCAGTTCGACAGTCACACGGACTTGTTCGACACCTATTTCGGAGGTCACAAGTTCACCCACGGCACCCCGTTCCGCCGCGCTGTCGAGGAAGGGTTGGTGGACCCCAAGCGTTTTGTACAAATCGGAATCCGTGGCACGGCCTACAACACTGAAGATATCGAATGGGGAGAGGCACAGGGCATACGCATCATCCGTATCGAAGAACTGTTCGACCGGGGCATAGACGACGTCATGAACGAAGTGCGCGAGATCGTTGGCATGCAGCCGACCTACTGCACCTATGACATCGACTTTGTTGATCCAACTTACGCCCCCGGTACAGGAACACCTGAAATCGGCGGGCCCAACAGCTTTCAGGCCCAGCAGGTCATTCGCAAGATGTCCGGTCTGAACCTTGTCGGCGCCGATCTTGTCGAAGTGTCACCGCCATTCGACCCCGACGGTGGAACGGCGTGGCTTGGCATCTCGCTGATGTTCGAGTTGCTTTGCGTTCTGGCACAGGCGATCGACGCGCGGCGCTAGACCCGCGCGACATTCTCGGCGATCATCGAAATCATCTCGAACATCACCGCTGCGGCTGTCAGCGCGGTGATGTTGTTGGGGCTGTCCTTGGTCGGCATCATGCAGACCACGTCGCCGCCGACGATGTTCAAACCGCGCGCCGCGCGCAGGATGCCGACCGCCTCATCGATGTCAAAGCCCTTCTCACCAGGTTCCAGATTAGACACGGCCGGCGCGACGGTTGGGTCAAGACAGTCCAGATCGAAGGTGATGTAAACCGGGCGGTCGCCCAAAACCTCTTTGGTCTGCGCTACGACGTCCTGTAATCCGCGCTGTCGGAACTCGCGCATGGTGACGATGTTGTAGCCGTAATCGTACGACGGCTGCAGCCAGTCCAGACTGCGTGGATGGCCGCGCAACCCTATCTGCATAGAACGGGTTGGATCCACCTGCCCCTGATCGGCCAGATAGGCCCCCCAGTGGGCCGCAGATTTCTTTGCCCCCAGAAAGTGATCAACCTTGGTGAAGACATCCGTATGCGCGTCCAGATGAAGAAAGCTGACCGGCTGTCCGCCAGCAAGTTTGCCGCCACCCAGGGCCTGCACAATTCCACCGGTGATGGAATGGTCGCCTCCGATGGAAACGGGGCGCGCTCCGGCGGTGTCTATGTTCTTGTAGAATTCAGTGATGCGTTCGATGCAATCTTCATTGTCGTTGGCCTTTGGAAACGGCACATCACCAACATCGGCGATCCGCGCGCTCTGCCAGGGATCAATTTCAAAAACCGAATGCACCCTGCGTTGCACGGCCGAGACATGCCGCAACGCACGAGGCCCCAAGTGCTGGTCCCTTTCGGTCGTGCCGTTGCCAGTTGAGTGCGGCACACCTGCCAGCGCGATATCCTGCCCTTCTGGCCCGACATTGGGACAACGGAACAATGTAGGCACGCCCCACCAATACAGGTTGTCCATCATCGACTGTTCATACGGATCTGTCATGGTTTCCCCGGATCAAAGAAAAGCGCCCCCGATCGGAACCGGGGGCGTCTGCGTTCAGAGTTTTTCGTCTTCTCGCCGGAACGCGCCCTGCACGATCCGGTCCATGACCATGGCAAGGAACAGGATCGCAAAGCCACCCAGCAGGCCCGGCCCCTTGGCGGCGTATTGCAGCGCCTCAAGGATTTCCTTGCCCAGGCCGCCCCCGCCGATCAGCGAGATGATCACGACCATGGACAGGCACATCAGGATTGTCTGGTTTACACCCGTCATGATCGATGGCAGCGCCAGAGGGATTTCAACATCCTTCAACAGTTGCCATTTCGACGCGCCAAAGGCGACGGCAGCCTCTTTGATGCTTTCCGGAACCCCTTGCATGCCCAGTGCCGTCAGTCGGATGACCGGCGGCATACCGAAGATGATGGTGGCCAGAATTCCCGGCGGATTGCCGGTGCCAAAGAAGGCGATGATCGGGATAAGGTAAACAAAGGCGGGAAGCGTCTGCATCAAATCCAGAACCGGTTCCGCCGCGCGATATGCGCGCTGCGACTTGCCGAACCAGATACCCAGCGGAATGCCGAAAACCACGCAAAGTAGCACCGCCGCACCGACCAGAGCAACCGTTTCCATCGCCACGTCCCAATACCCCAGCAACGCGATATAGGCCAAGGAAGATGCGGTGAAGATGGCAACCCTTGGTCCCGCCGCACGCCAGGCTGTCACACAGATGACCAACATGACCACCGGCCAGGGTGACCCGATCAGTGCAATTGTCAGCGCATCAAGCACCGACCGGACACCCGCCACGATCCCGTCGAATACGTCGCCACCCGCTGCTGCTGCTGCATCAATCCTGGCCTCCATCCAGCTCGCCAGGGTCGAGAACAGTGTGCCGTTCCCTTCACCCAGTATGATCGCGGACACTTGCTGTTCGGGGAATGCGTCCAACAATGGAAGGGATGCGTTCACGGTGAACTTGTAAACAATCAAAGGTCCGATTGCAGCGACCAGGATCGCACCCATGACGATGTTACGGGTCGAACGCCCGCTTTCCGTGCTGTCCGGATCGATGCGCCAGTTAGAATACTGTTTTTCGTAAACGCGGTCGGCGTAGAACCCTTGAACCACCTTGAAGACAAGCAACATCAACAACCCGGTAATCAGGATGCCTGCTGCCTCGGACTGGGCGGCGGTAGCCCTCTCCAGACTTGTGGCCGCTGCTTTTTGTATGTTCTCGGCCAGCTTGGTGAAACGGTCGATATCGGCCTGTTCCGTGGCATCCGCTGCGCGCGCCAACAGCTCGGCCGCGCGTTCCTGCTGACGCGCGGCGCGCTCGGCGAAATCCGCGCCGGGATTGCCCCACGCGCCCCTGCCGATTTGGACCCACGCGATGATCTCAAGGATCAGAAAGGTCCAGAACATGCCCCAAACGGCGCGTGAAGCTGACCAGAATGGCCCCAGAACGGCGGCCCACTTATTGAACGTGTTGGGAATTGCGCTGGTCGCATCATGAATTTTGTGGAACACGTTGACGTAGTAGTCTCCGTTCGGACCAGCGAACTCCTTGATGGAAAGATCCAGGGCCTCGCGATCGACCTCGATATCAGAGGCGGCCGTTACTTTCATCTCTGTTGCAGCATCAGTCATTTTTGCCCCCCTGGATACCACGCAACAAGCGTGGCTTGGTCACGACGCCCACATCAACGCCCGCATCCGTGATGACGACCGGCAAATCAGAATTCACGGCCAGGTCGATCAGTTGATCCAGATCCGCGCCCTCGTCCGCTCGGGGCGCACCGTCGAGTGGCCCTGAATAACTGTCCAACGGCTCCATGATGGAATGCGCTTTGACCAATTTAAGTTTTGAGATGCCCTGAACGAATTCCCGCACGTAATCGTCGGACGGGTTCATGACGATGTCTTCGGGTGTTCCGATCTGCACGATAACGCCGTCCTTCATGATCGCAATCCGGTGGCCAATTCGAATGGCTTCATCCAGATCGTGGGTGATGAACAATGTGGTCTTCTTCAACTGTGCCACAAGTGCTTTGAACTGGTCCTGCAATTGCAGGCGGATCAGCGGATCAAGGGCAGAGAAAGGTTCATCCATCAAAAGGATTTCCGGGTCCGAAGCCAGCGCCCGCGCGATCCCCACGCGTTGCTGCATCCCGCCCGAAAGCTCCTTGGGTAGTCGATCCTCATAACCTGTCAGATTTACCAGGCTCAATGCGTGATCCGAGACAGCCCAGCGTTTGGACTTGGAAACCTTTCGGATTTCCAAAGGATAGGCCACGTTATCACGCACTGAACGATGCGGCATCAGCGCCATGTGCTGAAAGACCATACCAATTTGCTGGGCGCGAATGCGGCGCAACTCGGATTCCGACAGCTTCGATACATCGTGACCCAGAATTTCGATCCGACCTGCCGTAGGTTCGATCAACCGGTTCACGTGTCGCACCAATGTGGACTTGCCCGAGCCGGACAGCCCCATGATACAGAAAATCTCACCCCTCGGCACTTCGAACGTGGCGCCCTGAACGCCGACAACACAGTTGAACCGCTCCAGAACTTCCGGCTTGCCTATGCCTTCGTTTCTGACCGCTTCCATTGCCTCTTCAGCACGCGAGCCAAAGATCTTCCAAACGTTTTCTAATTTTACGACAGGTTCGTCCATTTTTCCCCCACAGGGCGATGCCCTGCCCGACAGAAAAAGGCCGCCACGGTTTTGCGCGACGGCCCAATGAGTGGTGATTTAGTTGGTCAGCCAGCCGATGACGGTGTCCTCATTCGCAGCCACCCATTCCTTGGCGAACTCAGCGGCTTCGACGTTATCGACCGCCAGCGCCTTACCCATCGCGCTCAGATCGTCTCCTGTCATCTGGTAGTTGCTGAACAGGGCAGCCACTTCGGGATAGGTTTCTTCCAGTTCCTTGGCGTAGTGCAAGTGAAGCGTTGCCCCGTTCCAAGCCGAGGACGCCTCGGACTTGGACAGCCAATCCGGATCATCCGTGGGCTGAACGATTGTCCAAGTGGCCGGATCGTGGGGCGGTTCTTCCAGAACCGTCAGGTCCTGTGTCACGAAGATATAGTGGGGGCTGTAACAAAACCCGATCCACGGGTCGCCCGCCTTTGTCGCGTTCGCCAAATTGGCATAGGCAATGGTTTCCTCGTATTCCGTCAGATCGAAGATCTGGTCATAGCCATAGGACTTGGCCCGGATCTTCTCGACAACGGTCGAAGCCCAACCCGGCGCACCGATCCAAACCTCAGGTGTTCCGTTACCATCAGTATCAAAGATCGCAACCTTGTCGGGGTCGCTCAGATCATCGATCGATTTGATGTCATATTGTTCCGCGATGTAGGTCGGCACGCACATACCCTGCTCGGCCTGAACCGGGTTTTGGTTCATGACAACGGTGCCGTTTTCCTTGACATAGGTATCATGCAGGTTCTGCTGGTTGGGCATCCACACTTCCGGGTGGACTTGCATTGAACCGCTGTCCATTGCTTCAAATACAATCGGGTTGGTGCCGTTTTGCAATTCCACATCCAGGCCGAGGTTTTCTTCGATCACGACTTCAAGAATATGTGCCGTCGCGTTCACCGAGGCCCAGTTGGGCACACCGATTACAATATCCGCGGCCATGACCGGCCCGGCAATCGCAAAGGACGCGCCTCCTAGTAGCGTTGCTGTTTTTTTCATCTGATATCTCCGTGTTGAATAGTTTCCGCGCTTGTTTTTCTCGCCCATACGGGCAGTAATGCGCTCTGGTTCAGGTCTGGAAAGGCCGTGCCTTTCGGGTTTTTGGGGCCAGCAAAATCACAGGCTTACATGGCTCCAAAAGTGAAGCATGTGGATGCGTTGCCCTTCAAGAGATACGTTTTTTTACCTTTTGAATGCGGAATTATCGCAAGTTAGTTTCGACTTAATGCGATTCAGTGAGGTGCGTCCGACATCTCCGAAACCGGAAGTGCCCACAGGTATAATGAGCGCTAAAATCGCTCGGGCAGACAGCGCAACCAGTCTCAACACGGGCGGGCAGCTTGCCCTTTTGGTACGCAAAGCCCCCTTTCGGCAAACACTGATTGCGTCTGGCTCTTTGAGTTGCGCGCGCTCTTTCCGTAAAGGCGGCGTGGAACCTCCTCGCATTTTTTGTCCACCCACCCACTTCAACGAAGTCCTTCTGACCAGACTCAGTTCAACTCTCTGTGAAAAGTGGTGCCTAACCAAACTTTGAAGCTGGCTTTCATCTACCTACTAGTAGATAGTTTTCATGTCGTAACCATCAAAGAGAACTGACCCAATGGAAATCAATTCGGACTTCTCTGACCGCGTCGTCGTTCACTCAGACCAGCTTGCGTGGCAGGCCTCTCCCATGAAGGGGGTGGATCGCAGGATGCTGGATCGGATCGGAGGCGAGGTCGCCCGGGCCACCACTATCGTGCGTTATGCGCCAGGCAGTCATTTCTCTGCACACACCCATACTGGCGGTGAGGAATTCATTGTCCTTGACGGTGTATTTCAGGATGAACATGGCGATTATCCTGCGGGGACTTATGTCCGCAATCCGCCCACCACGCAACACACTCCGGGTTCGGAACCGGGCTGCACGATCTTCGTCAAGCTCTGGCAGTTCGACATGGACGATCGCAACCAGTTTCGCAAAAGCATGGTGGATGAGCTGGGCGCGCCCATAGACGGTGTCGCCACCGCAGTTTTGCATATGGATGAGCGCGAGGTCGTGAGCTACAGCCATCTTGACGCGGGTGCGTTCCTGAGATCGGACGCATCTGGCGGGATCGAGCTGCTGATCATCGACGGGTCAATCACCGAAGGCGGGGATGAACTGGTCAAAAACGATTGGCTGCGCCTGCCTGACGGTAAAAGCCTGACGGCAGTTGCGGGGCCGGACGGGGCCAGGATCTGGATGAAGACAGGCCACCTGCCTTTTGCGCGACCGCCGGCGGCGTAACCGATGGTTGAACTAACATCCCTGGCGCAACAACCCCGGTCGGGCCGACCCCAAAAGCTGGACCTGCGCCCTTCAAGTGAGGGGTTCTGAACCATGCGCACGGATACGCTCATCATCGGCGGGGGTCTTTCAGGGCTCAGCCTTGCGACACAGCTTGTGGATCAAGGTCAGGAGGTGCTGGTCGTTGAGGCGCGCAACCGTCTGGGCGGGCGCATTCTGACTGAGGCTCGGGGCGACGGCCGTTTCGACATGGGTCCGGCCTGGTTCTGGCCCGGCCAGCCACGGATTGCCGCGCTGATCGAACGACTGGGCCTGCACAGGTTTGACCAATTCAGTTCCGGCACGCTGAGTTTCGAAGATGAACAGGGCCGTGTTAAGCGCGGCCGCGGCTTTTCATCTATGGAAGGGTCCTATCGTCTGATGGGGGGGCTCGCTGCCTTGACAGACGCGCTTTCGGCACGGTTACCGGATGGGGTAATCCAACTGTCCACGCAGATCACCGCATTAGTGCAATCTGAAGGTGAGGTTCGGGTCACCACTCAATCGGGTCGGCATATTTCGGCGAGGCATGTTGTGCTTGCCATACCCCCACGTATCGCGGCTGAGTTGATCTTTGAGCCCGCCTTGCCCGATGGCACGTTATCTGCAATGCGGGAAATCGCGACTTGGATGGCAGGTCAGGCCAAGGCGCTTGCGGTCTATGACACTCCGTTCTGGCGTGACGACGGACTGTCTGGCGATGCCATGAGCCGAAGCGGTCCCATGGTGGAAATCCACGACGCGTCACCTGCCAGCGGTGGTCCCTTCGCGCTGTTCGGTTTCATCGGCATTCCCCCACATACTCGCCGGGATGAAGGGGTGTTGCGGCAGCAGGTTCTGGCGCAGTTGGGGCGATTGTTCGGGCACAAGGCGACCAGACCCAGCACGCTTTTCCTGAAAGACTGGGCGTTCGACCGCTTCACAGCGACCGATCTGGACCTTCAGCCGCTATATACCCATCCGCAATACGGCTTGTCGAAGGCCATGACACGAATCTGGGAAGACAGGATCATTTTCAGTGGCACTGAAACAGCCGCGCAATTTGGGGGATACCTTGAAGGTGCATTGGAAGCAGCAGAGACGACCGCGGCATTGTTGAGCGCAAAAAGGATGAACGCGGCATGGAAATAGACACAAAGACCGCTCTGCTGAATTCTGCCGAGTTTGCCGTGCGCAGCAGAGGCTTCGACGGGTTCAGCTATGCCGACCTCGCCGAAGAGGTGGGCATCCGCAAGGCATCGATCCACTATCACTTCCCAACCAAAGCCGCGCTGTCAGCAGCTTTGATGGACCGTTACCATACCGAGCTTACCGGGCGCTGCGCCGAGATTGAGGAAACTCATGACACGGCGGGCAAGCGAATGCGTGCGCTGATCGCGCTGTATCGCGCGGCTATGAACGACGGACAAACTCTGTGCTTGTGTGTCTCGCTGATCATCAGCCGGGAAAGCTTGTCTAAAGAAGCCACCGACAAGATTCGCGCGTTCCGGCGTATGATGACCCGGTGGATCGAGGAAGTGTTTACACTTGGTAAAGCAGATCTTTCGATCGTGGGCGTTGGGGATCCGAAAGCAGAAGCACGCGCCACATTGGCCTTGCTGGAGGGTGCTCATCTGACTGCACGGGCCGAGAGTAGTGTACAAACCTTTGATGAAGCGGCGGAAATATTGAAGGCGCGGTGCTTGTGACACGGACCTTGTCTTGCTCGTGCGGTTCGCCGGCACCAGTTGTTGAGGTGCCCGCCCGCTCGCCCGCCTCACCTCGGGTTTTTCATACGGAACCGGCAACTCAACCCTAATTGCCGAATGCCTCACTCCAGCTTAACCCAAGCCGAATTTCTTGAAGAGCTTTGCACACATGCGGTCACGAATTTGACGCCTTCAAGCCCATCGTGAACCGTCGGATAAACGACGGATGCGTCAGGCGAATTCTGGTTTCTGAACGCCAGAATGGCTTCCGCTGCTTCACCATAGATATTCGCGAACCCTTCCAGGTAGCCCTCGGGGTGTCCCGGCGGCACCCTGCTGAGCCGATTGGCCGCGTCCCCTGCCCCGGCCCCATTTCGGGTGATCAGGCGCTTGGGCTCTCCGTAAGGAGTAAACCAAAGATAGTTCGGGTCTTCCTGAGCCCACTCGATGCCTCCCTTTTCACCGTACACACGCAATCGCAGCGCGTTTTCATTGCCGGGCGCAACCTGCGATGACCACAGCATGCCACGGGCTCCACCTTCGAACCTCAGCATTACATGCGCGTTGTCATCGACCTGACGACCCGGCACAAAAGCCTGCAAATCCGCCGCGAGGCTTTCTGCCTTAAGCCCGGTTACAAAGCAGACAATGTTATACGCATGAGTTCCAATATCACCGGTTGATCCTCCGGCACCTGAGCGTTCCGGATCAGTCCTCCACTCAGCTTGCTTGAAATCCTGTGGCTCAGTCAGCCAGTCTTGCGGATATTCGACCTGAACCACGCGGATCTTGCCGATATCCCCGTTGGCAACCATCTCACGAGCTTGCCGAACCATGGGATAGCCCGTGTAGTTATGGGTAAGGATGAACAGCGCGTTTGAATTTCCGGCTGCTTTGACCAGCTTCTTTGCATCGCTCAGGGTTGATGTAAGCGGCTTATCGCAAATCACGTGGATACCGCGTTTTAGGAACTCACGTGCGGCGGCATAGTGAACGTGATTGGGCGTCACGATTGAAACCGCTTCGATCCCGGATTTCAAACGCGCTTCCCGCATCGCCATCTGCTTGAAGTCATCATAAACCCGTTCAAGGCCCAGCGCCTCGCCGCTTTCCCGGGATTTTTCCGGCGTCGAGGACAACGCGCCTGCAACCAGATCGAACTTGTCATCCAGCCGCGCGGCTATGCGGTGGACACCGCCGATGAAAGCTTCGTTTCCACCGCCGACCATACCAAGGCGAATGCGCCCCGCTCTTTCCTCACTGCGTCCTGTTACCATCAGCCTATCCCCAGCATTTTTCGATTGGCCGCTTCGTCGGTGCCGCCGCCGGCAAAGTCGTCAAAGGCCTTCTCGGTCACGCGAATAATGTGATCGGAAACGAACTGAGCACCTTCACGTGCGCCATCCTCGGGGTGTTTCAGGCAGCATTCCCATTCGACCACGGCCCAGCCGTCAAAATCATTTGCCGCCATTTTAGAAAAAACAGCGCTGAAATCCACCTGCCCGTCGCCAAGTGACCTGAACCGCCCGGCTCGGTCGACCCAGCCTTGATAGCCGGAATAGACACCCTGCCTGCCGGTCGGATTGAACTCGGCATCCTTTACGTGGAACATCCGAATGCGGTCTTTGTAAATGTCGATATTGTCCAGATAATCGAGGCATTGCAGAACGTAATGTGACGGGTCGTACAGCATGCAAGCCCGCGCATGATTGCCTGTGCGTTCAAGGAACATTTCGTATGTCACCCCGTCATGAAGATCCTCGCCGGGGTGGATTTCATAGCAGACATCAACGCCACAGTCTTCTGCATGGTCCAAGATCGGCACCCACCGGCGGGCAAGCTCATCAAATGCCGTTTCGATCAGCCCGGCGGGACGTTGGGGCCACGGATACACGTAAGGCCAGGCCAGCGCGCCAGAGAATGTTGCATGAGCAGAGATACCCAAATTCCGTGAAGCTGAAAGCGCCTTCTTGACCTGATCAACCGCCCATTCCTGTCGGGCTTTGGGATCTCCCCTGACGTTTTCGGCTGCGAAACCATCAAAGGCTGTATCATAGGCCGGGTGAACGGCGACAAGCTGGCCTTGCAGATGCGTTGACAATTCAGTGACTTCAACGCCGTTCTCTTGGGCCTTGCCTTTGAATTCATCGCAATAGCCTGTGCTTGTCGCGGCCGTTTCAAGGTCGAACAACCGCCCGTCCCAACTGGGCACCTGCACACCCTTGTATCCGCAATCCGCCGCCCATTTGGTAATGGCGTCCCATGAATTGAACGGCGCTTCGTCTCCGGCAAATTGTGCAAGAAACAAAGCTGGCCCTTTGATCGTCTTCATTTAGCTTCCTCCCCAAAAAACTGTGCCTCTATGGCGGCAAATTTTCCTTCAGATAGATGTCGATACGGATTCGTTCCTGAGATTTGTTGAAAGGAACTTTGTCCGAGGTCGCACGCAAAAGGCGAACAGCGGACCGGACAAGGTGCCCAGAGTCTTGCGAGATCAGCGCGTCAAATGTGCCACGGTTCAGCGCGTCTCGACTGAGTGGCGTGAGTTCGTGCGCGATAATGACCAGATCCTTGCTGATCCTGCTCTCTGACAGAAATTGAACCAGGCCCGCGTTGCCCGCAGCGGAAGAGTATATGCCGACAAGATCCGGGTAGGTTTCAAAAATCCCCGGCATCATCTTGTAGATCAGCTCTGGGTCATCCCGGCCTTCGACGGACGCCACGACTTCGATATGAGGAAACTCGTCCGCGACAACAAGATCGAAACCCTGACGCCGCTCCAGATGATCACGTGCCAAACGTGAGCCTGTCAGGACCAGAACCTTACCCGGACGATGCACAAAGCGCCCCATCAGCTGAGCTGCCGTTCGCCCTGCTGAAACGTTATCGATTCCGACAAAATGATCTCTGTCTGAACTTGGCAAGTCCGACACCAACGCAACCACCGGAACGCCTTTGTCCCTGACCCTCTTCACAGCGTCGCGGACCGAAGGCGTTTCCGGCCCGAAAACGGCCACACCGTCGACGTCCAGGCTGTCGACGCCATCCAGAATATTGACGATGTCCTGAGGCTCGAACGGAGCGACCTTATTTATCGTGACCCGTGTTCGCTCGATGAACTGATCGCGCGATTGTTCAGCGATCTGATCGCATATCGCCTCGACAAATTCATTGCCGGCATCCGGCAGAATAAAAAGGAAATTGTAGACACGGTTTCGCGCGAGGTTGGCAGCAGCGGTATCGCGCACATAGCCCAGCTCATCGATTGCCTTTTGAACCTTCTGAACGGTCACGGCCCGCACGCCGGGGCGCCTGTTCAAGACCCGGTCAACAGTCGCCAAGCTGACACCTGCGACGCGCGCGATGTCATTAACGGTTGGTTTTTTCACCAATTCTAATTTTTGTTTTTGGTCTTCCACGTTTCTTTCAGCCCTCAATCTCCCGTGCCAAGCCCTCGAACAACAACGCAACAGCTTCTGCACCCGGGTCGTTATGTCCGATCAGGTTTTCTTCGGGAACATAGGCTGCGCGGCCTGCCTTGGCACGGTGAATATTTGCGGTTTTATCAGCACCCTCGCGTGCGGCCTTTGCAGCTTGAACCAGCCCGGAAGGCAGCGCCGCAAGCGCAGGTGCCAGAGCATCAATCATTGTCCGGTCACCAACTTTGGCACCACCCACCTGGCTGACCCGGTTCAGACCTTCAACCAAAGACTTTGCTATGGACGCGCCACTGGCACAGGCGTCGCCTGCCGCATTGAAGAAGATTGCAAGGATCACACCGGACGAGCCCCCCATGGTCTGGCTCAGTTCATTGCCCAGCGCGGGAAACAACTGCGTCAGGTCCGCAAGCGGCATCCGATCCAGGCTGCCTTGCAGAGATCTGGCCGCTGTCGCCAATGTACTGCCCGTATCTCCATCACCGGACTTGGCGTCCAACTCGTTCAGGTCTTTCTCGGCGCGGATCAGCAGTTCTGCCAAACGCGTGATCGTTTCCTTGGTCGCCGGATTGTTCGAAGGAATCGGATCAATCGGCGTCAATCCATCAGGCAAAGGCGCAACTTGGACGGGCTTTATTGCTTTGACCCCAGGCCAAGCCACCAGTTCGACCGGCTCTTCCAGCACTGACAAATCACCCGGATCAACCGGCAGGATCGACACAGAAAATCCGTGCATATCCAGCGAAGTCATCATCGGTGCCGGACCGACAATATGTCCCGCGATACCGGTTTCGGACAAGGCGTGCGTCAGAACAGACATCTCAAGAGGCGTCGTAGACCCCAAGTTGTTCACCAGCGCCACGCGGTCACCCGCCCCCACTCGCTGTTGCAGTTTTTCCACGACGGTGGACATTGCGGTCATGGCATTTGCGAACTCCACCTGCTCAACACCCGGCTCGCCATGAATACCCAACCCAAGCTCTGCTTTGCCGGGCGCAATCCTGTCTTCTTTCGGAGAGCCTGGAACGGTACATGTGTCCAGACTCATGCCGATACTGACCACTTTCTCGACAACGCTTTTTGCGGCCCTGGTTACAGAATCCAGATCAGCCCCGCGTTCTGCCAATGCGCCGGCAATTTTGTGCACGAAAAGGGTTCCCGCCACGCCGCGCGGTTGCGGTAGGTCAGGAAGGGCGATGTCATCATCGACCACCACCATTTCCACTTTGCGCCCTAATGCGCGGGCGCGCTCGGCCGCCAGACCAAAATTCAGCCGGTCGCCAGTATAATTCTTGACAATCAGCAAACACCCCGCTTCACCGGTCACTGCCAGAATGCCCGCCAGAACAGCTTCGACCGAGGGGGACGCGAAAACCTCTCCGCATACGGCCGCAGTCAACATACCTGCGCCCACAAACCCTGCATGGGCAGGTTCGTGGCCAGACCCTCCGCCCGAAACAAGGGCGACTTTCGATTTGTCCCAATCCGATCTGTAGACAACCTTGATATGGGGGTAGCCATCCAACCTGGTCAGTGCCCCGCCGGATGATGCAAGAAGACCATCTATAGCCTCGGTTACGAGGGTTTCTTTTTTGTTGAGGAACTGGGCCATGCTTTTGCTCCTTAATTCACACGCGTTCCGGACGCGTCAAAATACAACGGGTTTTGAGGACGGATTTTGATAGTCTTACCTGCAGGGTAATCCTGATGGACATCGATCAACGTCACGACCGGATGGCCATTCAAGTCCAGATGCAACCGGGTCTGGTCGCCCAAGTGTTCCGCACGTATCACACGCGCCTCACTGCCTTCGCCTTCTACGATGTTTTCCGGGCGAAGACCGATCTGCGGGCCTTTGTGATCCCCACCGAACAACTCTGACGGCAGGATATTTATCCGTGGCAAACCCAACCGACTGGCAACATAAACACTGCACGGGTTTTCATAGATGTCCCTGGGCGTGCCGTACTGAACCAATTTGCCCTCTTCCAGCACTCCGATATGTGTGGCCATCGTCATGGCCTCAATCTGATCATGGGTCACATACAAAAGCGTGGACCCAAGGTCCGCCTGAATTCTCTTGAGTTCGACGCGTAAATCCGCCCGCAACTTTGCATCCAGGGAACTGAGGGGCTCGTCCATCAGGAAAATCTGGGGATCACGCACCAATGCTCGTCCAATCGAAACACGCTGCATCTCTCCGCCGGACAATTCAGTGGCTTTGTTGTCCAGCTTGTGCGGGATTTGCAGTATTTCCGCGACTTCGTTCACTTTCTGCGTGATCTCATCCTCAGGCGTCTTGAGGATCGGCGACCGAAGTGGGAACGACAGATTCTCGCGCACCGTCATATGCGGGTACAGCGAATATTGCTGGAAAACCATCGCCACATCGCGTTGGGCAGGCGTTTCCAGTCCAACGTCTCGCCCGGCAATGCGTACTGATCCCGTATCCATCTTCTCAAGGCCGGAAATCAGCCGAAGCGTCGTTGTTTTCCCCGCACCTGTCGGACCCAGGAGCACGACAAAAGCGCCATCGGGGATGGTCATCGAGATATCGTCGACAGCCTGAACAGTTCCGAATGCCTTCGAGATGTTCTCCAAAACAACTTCAGCCATCGGTCAGCACCTCATCGTTCAAGGCAGATCTCAGCGCCCGGCCCGTGGACCGCTCAAAAAGGGTCACAGTTGTCGAACGGAACTCTAATCCTACGGTTTCACCCGGCGCGACTGTTTCACCTGCGCCAATGCGGGCCTTCAATTCGCCGTTCGGGCTTTGCAATGTCACGATCTGGGTTGTTCCCAAGTATTCTGCCGCCAGGACCTTGGCCCGATAATCGCTGTCGTCGGACAACAAAACATGTTCCGGGCGGACTCCAAAGACCAGCTCCCCTTCCGCGCCCTCCATCAGTTTCGGGACCGCCTCGTCATGACCGTTCAGCCTGACCATTTCCGAACCGGGTGCCACTTTTCCCTGAAACGGCAGGAAGTTCATCGACGGGGATCCTATGAAATCCGCCACAAACATGGTCGCAGGTTTGTCGTAGATTTCTTGCGGCGTTCCGAATTGTTCAATCACCGCGTTGTTCATGACGACGATCTTGTCACCCATCTGCATGGCTTCAAGCTGATCGTGCGTAACGTAAACCGTTGTCGCTCCCATGCGATCGTGCAGCGCGCGCAATTCTTCAGCCATATGTTCACGAAACTCGGCGTCCAAAGCACCAAGAGGTTCGTCCATCATGAACGCCTTGGGCTCTCGTACGATCGCACGCCCAAGTGCCACGCGCTGCCTGTCGCCACCTGAAAGCCCACCCACCGGGTTATCGAGAATGTCAGTTATCCCCAGAATTCCGGCGACTTCTTCGACTTTGGCAGTAACGGCGGCACGTGACATGCCTTGTGATATCAGTGGATAGCTGATGTTCTTGCGAACGTTCATGTGCGGATACAGCGCGAACATCTGGAAAACGAATGCAATGTCACGCTGTGAGGGCGGCTTTTGGCTGATTTCCTCGCCATCGAGGTAGATTTCGCCGGATGTAGGAAGTTCCAGGCCCGCAATCATCCTGAGCGTTGTCGTCTTTCCACACCCCGACGGTCCAAGCAGCATGAAGAACTCACCGTCCTCAATCGTGAAAGAGCTTTCACGGACAGCCGTGAACTCGCCAAACATCTTCTTTACGTTTTTGACAATAATCTGGGCCATTTCTACTCCGGAAAATGGCTGACGATGATGAACATGACGGTTCCGATCAGCGTGACGATGAAGGAATAGGTGAACGCCCACAGGACAAAGGGCTGCATGAGCATGAAGACACCAACTGCAATCAGGATGGTCGCGACCATCTCCCACGGACCTCGGCGAAGTCGCATCAGTCCTGTCAGAAACTCGCTCATTTGCGTACAGCTCCGAATGTAATCCCGCGCAGCAGGTGTTTGCGCATCAGGATGGTGAAAATCATGACGGGTAACAGGAAGATCGTGGCACCAGCCGCGACCGCGGGCCAATCCAGGCCGCCAATACCGATGATGGTCGGGATGAAGGGGGGCGCTGTCTGCGCATTGGCCGATGTAAGCAGAACGGCGAACGCATATTCATTCCATGCGAAAATCAGGCAGAAGATTGCTGTCGACGCGATACCCGTCGCGGCCTGCGGCAGCACCACTTTGTAGAACGCTTGAAAGCGTGTGTAGCCGTCGATCAGCGCTGCTTCTTCGTACTCTCTGGGGATTTCATCTATGAATCCCTTCAGCAACCACACCGCCAGTGAGATATTCACACCTGTATAAAGCAGGATCATCCCCAGATGCGTGTCACTAAGTCCAAGATTCCGGAACATCAGGAAGATCGGAATAGCCACAGCAACTGGCGGCATCATCCGCGTACTGAGAATAAAGAACAGAAGATCATCCTTGAGCGGCACCTTGAACCGACTGAACGCATAGGCGGCCAAGGTGCCAAGAAAGATGCTCAGAAACGTGGACCCAAACCCGATTATCACCGAGTTCATGAAGCGTTCGCCAAACTTGGAAGGCCCGACGATCACCATGTCATACTGGCGCACGATATCGTCCGCCCAGTTCTGCGGCGGGTTTGCCTCCAGAAAGTCCTGAGTTTGCCGCGTCCGCGTTGTGAACAGGTTGACGTATCCTTCCAGCGTCGGGTCGAATACGACCTTGGGCGGGTAGCTGATGGCATCTGCGGGCGACTTGAAACCGGTCAGCAAAATCCACACCAGCGGGATCATGGTAATCAGTGCATAAGTGATGACGAGAAAACCGGCGATCCACTTGGACCGGTTGGAAGGTTCAGTGACGGAAAAACTGCTCATCTCTGTTTCACCTTGTTCAGGGCCTTGACGTAGATCGACGCAAGGCCAAACACGGTGACGAAAAGGATGATCGCATATGCCGAGGCATAACCTGTTCGCCACTTCTCAAACGCTTCCCGTTTGAGATTGATCGAAGTGAGTTCCGTAACAGACCCCGGCCCACCGCCGGTCAGTTGAACCACCAGGTCAAACATTTTGAAGTTCTCGATTCCCCGAAACAGCACCGCCAGCATCAGGAACGGCAGCACCATCGGGATCGTAATCGTAAAGAACTGCCGCAGCTTGCTGGCCCGGTCGATCTCGGCAGCCTCGTAAATATAGTCGGGAATACTGCGCAGCCCGGCCAGGCAAATCAGCATCACAAACGGCGTCCACATCCATGTGTCGACGATCACGATGGCCCAGGGTGCCAACGTCACCGAACCCAGCATCTCAAAGCTCGACGGTTCCTTGCCGGTGAACCAGGACACGATGTAGTTGAACAGGCCGATTTGCGGCTGATACAGGAATTTCCAAAAGTTGCCGACTACAGCCGGGGACAGCATCATCGGCAACACGATGATCGTGGTCCACAGGTCGTTTCCCTTGAACTTCTTGTTGATCAACCATGCCAAGGTGAACCCGATCAGAACCTGGAAAAAGATCGTCCAGAACAGAAAATGCGCAGTTGCCTGCATATTCAGCCAGGTATCGGAATCCGTCAGGATACGCTCGTAGTTCCTGAACCCGACATCCTTGACCTCGCGCCCGATCCGGTTCGCCTTGTAGTTCGTAAAGCTAAGCTGGATCGTCCAGATCAACGGAAAGATGTTGATTGCAAGCAGCAGGAAGATCGTTGGTGAAATGAATATCCAGGCGATCGCTCGATCGGATAGCCCCCTGATTTTGCGCGCAACTCGCGTGGGCGTTGCCTGCGCAACGCGATCTATGGTCCTGTCAGACATTTCTTTGCCAGTTCTTGTCGGTTTCGGACGCACGGGTCATGGTGGAACGGGCCGAAACCCGCTCCTGCCCTGTTTCCGGATTAAAGCTTGCCTTCGTCTTCGAAGACTTCGGTCCAATCCTCGATCAAAAGATCAAGCGCTTCCTGCGCGGTGCCCTGGTCGGCGACCACGTAGTCATGGATGCGTTTCTGCATTGCCAACAGCAGTTCCGCATAGGCAGGCTCCTGCCAGAAGTCCTGCACGCCTGCCATGGCTTCCAGGAAGTCACCGGCGAAGGGCTGGCTGTCCACGAAACCGGGGTCTTCCAGAACCGAATTATGCGCTGAATAGCCGCCCAGCTCCCACCACTTGGCCTGAACTTCAGGTTGCGCGAACCACTTGATGTATTCAAGCGCGGCATCCTGTTTGTCAGAGTAACTGACAACAGAGATCCCCTGCCCGCCCAGCGTCGAACCCGCCTGATTTTGCGGCGGGTTCACAAAGAAGTCGATCTTGTCGCCACCGGTGTTCGGATCGGCATAAAGACCCGGGAAGAACGCAAACCAGTTCATGGCCATGGCGACCTGACCTGACTTAAAGGCGTCCAGGCTTTCACCCATGTAAGAGTTGGTATAACCCGGAGGTGTCGCCGTCTTGTAGAACTCTTTGTAGAATTCCAGAGCTTCGACAGCTTTAGGAGAGTTTACCGCACCTTCCATGTCATAGGAGCCTGGCGTGTTTTCATACTTGAATCCCCACGGGTAAAGAGCGCTCGTCACGCCCATCGTTATCCCTTCCGAGCCGCGCTCGGTAAAGATCGCAGCGCCGTACACGGTTTTTCCGTCGATCTCGCGCCCCTGGAAAAACTGCGCAATCTGCAACAGCTCGTTCTGGGATTCCGGTTCGCGCAAATCTTGACCGGTTGCCTCTTTGTAAGCGGCTTGGATATTGGGGTCTTCGAACCAGTCCTTGCGATAGAACCAACCGTTTGCATCACCCATGGCAGGCAGCGCATAGTAATTTGGCGTGCCCTTTGGCCACGTCGAATAAGCGTACACAGTTGCCGGCGCGAAATCATCCATACTGATACCTTCGGCATCGAAGAAGTCATTCAGCTTTACATAGTGACCGTTCTCAGCTCCGCCGCCGATCCATTGGCTGTCGCCGATCAGCAGGTCGCAAAGCTTCCCGCCGGAGTTCAGCTCATTCAGCATCCGGTCCGCAAAGTTCGGCCAGGGTACGAACTCGAAATTCATTGCATGGCCAGACTCGGCCTCGAATTCCTTGGAAAGCTCAACCAGCGCGTTGGCCGGGTCCCACGCCGCCCAACACAGTGTCAGGTCTTCAGCATTTGCCTTGGTAGAAAGAGTAGTAGCGGCAAGGACTATTGCGCTGGCAGACGCCAGTTTTGAGTAAGTCATCCATTCCTCCCTTTTTAACGCCGTCAATCGAGGATGTGCGAATCGCGGCATACTCCAAAGGCTATTTGAGGTACGCACCTCAAGTCTAGATAATTTTGAGGTTCGTACCTCAAACCACCCTAAATCACTTTAATTAATCCTATTATTTATTTGTTTTTAATCACTTTATAAATAAACATCTCCCTTTGCACACTTTCCGACAATCCACGGAAAAAACCGGTAGTCTAAAAGCAATTCTTTGAAACTGACCTGCTGGAAGCTTTGGGTCGCCAGATCTCACAGGCCCCGCATTGCATAATATCCGGCTTGCCGCTTCCGCCCGGGCGCCTGAAAATCGAGGGTCCAAAAGATGCAAGACAAGCCATATTCGGCTGTTCACGACGGACCGGAAACCAACGCATGAACGGACTCACCATTGTCAGAATAAGTCGTTACCCCATCAAGGGTCTGAGTCCGGAACCGCTGAACACAGTACTTTTGAGCGCTGGCGAGGGTATTCCTGGTGACCGCCTCTTCGGCTTTGCTCGCTACAATTCCGGCTTTGATCCAACTGCCCCCAAGCCACTTCCCAAAGACCGCTTTGTTGTGTTGCTGAAAGAAGCCGGACTAGCCGGCCTCAAGTCACGTTTCGACGCCGCAACTCGGCAGTTGGAAATTGATGTGGACGGCAGCACCCACTACTTCAACATGAGTGAACCCCAGGGGGAAACAGACGCCGCCAGACTCCTTTACGATACGCTGGGCCTACAGGATCCTGAACCGCCAAGATTCGTGTCTTCGCACCCACATCGTTTCACTGATGTTTCAGTCGTTTCACCGAAGATGATGAATGCGATATCGGTTCTCAATTTAAGCTCTGTTGATGCGTTAAGCAGAAAGCTGGGCACAGACATCCACCCGGCCAGATTTCGGGCGAATATTGAAATTGATGGATTACCTCCGTTTTCTGAGCTGGACGCTGTCGGTTCCACCTTTGTTTTCGGCAATGTCAGGCTGCGAATACTTTCGCGGACGAAGAGATGCGCCGCTACCGAAGTGAATCCTGAGACGGCCCAACGAGACTTGAAAATCCCGTTCATACTTCGAAAGCACCTGGGCCATATGGATATGGGTGTTTACGTTGAGGTGCTGGATGGCGGCACCCTTTCTGTGGGCCAAAATGGGAAACGCTTGCAGGAATGAGCGGCCCAATTGATCAGACACTCACAAGGGACCAGGGCTTTAACAGTATTCACTGAGCGCGATCAGAATAATCTCTGCACGAGAATAGGCCGCGTAACCGGCTGGAATTACGTCATGAATCCGGATCAGGAAACGGAAGAAACGTGAGATGGGTATGAGTGACGGTGCTGTCAGACGAATTCGAACCAGTCTCTATTAGGCCAGTGACGCTGTCCTTTATCCAGCGCCAAGTTCGCGCCACTCGGCAAGAGCGGCGCTGCGTTTCAACTTGAAGGTGTCTCGGCTGATCAGCGATCTTTCCTGGTTGAAGTGGTTGTAGACGGAGGAGTGGACGGAGGCGAATTTCTGTAGACTTCGCATACGCCTAAATCATTGCATCGCGCGTTCGCGTCGTCGAAACGGCAGGTGCGAGTTCTCGACGCGGTTGTTGAGTCACCTTCCCGTCTTTTGTGTTTCGAGCGCGCCCAGCTCTCTGAGCGCGGCTCTGTATGAGGCGAAGCGATCCGTGACGACGTTTTCCGCTTTACTATGTCCTTTCATCAATTTCCTGAGGAATTTCAACGCGACCTGCTTTTTTCGGCCTTTGGTGACGACTGCTTCCAGTACTTCGCCCTCATGATCTACAGCCCGCCAGAGGTAGTGCCTCTTGCCATTCACCTTCACGAAAACCTCGTCCACGTGCCACTTCCATTTGGAGAACGCGCGCAGCCGCTGAACACGCTTCCGTCTGATCTCAGCAGCAAACATCGGGCCAAACCTGTTCCACCAATATCGGACAGTTTCGTGGCTCACGTCGATGCCTCACTCGTGCAGCAGATCTTCGACATTCCGAAGCGAGAGCGGGAAACGGATGTTCAGCATCACCGCAAGCCGGATGATCTCGGGGCTGGTTTTGAAGTATTTGAAAGAGGCAGGTCTGGTCATGGGCAAAAGCTACGCAACCACCCTGACCCACTCAAGCAAAGTTCTTCTGACAAGACCATAGCGGGAACCGGACATACATCATAACTGCCAGGCGGATGATCTCAGAGCTGGTCTTAAAGTAGCGAAATGGATTGGGTTTTGTCATCCCACGAAACTACTGAACCATCCTACCCGCCTCAAGCCGGTTTCCTCTGACACTGCCGCTGAAGCTAATACGCGCCGCTGCCGATATTCTGAACTGAGTTCCTCTTGCGTCAGCAGGATTTGATATTCACTGGACTTACGGCGCCTCACCCCTAAGCTTGTAGCATTTTCCGAAAGAGGGGCCGGCATGTTGAGCAGAACCGCTTCACACGTTTTCGTGGCATGGGTTTGGCTGTGTTTCACAGTTTTGTCTTCCAAAGCTGACGTGTTGCATCATTGGGTCCAACTCGGACCCGACGACGAAATCATTGTAAGAGCAATCTCTGCCTCGCCTGACTGCCCCCTGTTGCAAATCGATGGTCAGGCTGTTGCGATGAAAAAGCGAGCGATGCCACAGGACCAGTTTCCTCATCTGGTTTGCGAATACCGCGCGCCAAAACTGGCTCAGAAGATAATGCTTGAAGGAAATCCGCTGCCAACGCTCAATCCAAGCGTGCAACGGATTGCCGTGATCGGGGATACCGGGTGCCGAATTCGCGGCACCAGAGTACAGAACTGCAATGATCCAACCGCTTGGCCGTTGCATTCCATCTTGGAGGAAATCGCATCCAGATCGCCGGATCTGGTTATCCATGTTGGTGACTACGTGTATCGGGCATCGGAATGCCCGGACGCAGAAAAATGCGGCGGATCTCCTTTTGGTGACACCTTCAACTCCTGGTCCGCAGATTGGCTGGACCCGACGGACAGTCTGTTCAGGCGCGTCCCTTTTGTCTTCCTGAGGGGCAATCACGAAAACTGTGGACGCGGCGACAAAGGGTGGTTCCGATATTTCGAAGCCGGGCCTTTTCCCAGGAGTTGTCCCGCTGTAACCCTGCCGTGGATTGCTTCCGTGGATGGCCTTGATCTGATTTCGTTTGATTCCTCAGCTGGCCCGGCACCGCAAAGCAGCCCCGACCTGTCAAATGTCTACGCACGAATGGCCAGAGACGTATTTGCAAAAACCAGCGGCGAAGCTTGGTTTCTCACGCACCGTCCACTTTGGGTGAACATGCACGCATTCGGAGAACTGATTGATGGTGACGACACACAGCGGACGGCGTTCAGCAGGTTCATTCCAGAAACAGTCAACCTTGTTTTGTCAGGTCATATCCACGCCTTTCAGGCGATCGATTTACTGGACGGGCCAGTGCAGGGGATAAGCGGCAATGGAGGAACGCAGCTTGATCCTATGCCTACCGATATTGCTTCCACCCTTGAAGTTGCTGGCAGCCTAGCAAGTATCATAGTCAGCAATAGCGATTTCGGCTTCTTGATGTTGACCTTGGAAACAGATGGTGGCTGGTCGATGGACGCAATAGATGCAGAAGGAAAATCCCGGAATCGATGCCGTCTTATCGGCCGTACGCTTTCTTGCGAGTACGCAGAGTGACCTAGGTTCTGGACCTATTAATTTGGTTGTCGTCATCCCGCCTGCGTGATTCATGCCCGTGAGTTACAGGGGTATCACATGAGCAATCTATTCTGGTTGACTGACGAGCAGATGGCGCGGCTTCAGCCTTACTTTCCGAAGAGCCATGGCAAGCCCAGAGTTGATAGCCGGCGCGTGCTGAGCGGGATTATCTGTCCGTCGTCAGAGTTTTTGGAACCAAGAGCGGTGCTGTCAGACTAATTCGAACTAGTCTCAGATTGCCTCGGAAACCGCGAACCTATCCGGAACAAAGTTGACGCCACTCGCTAAGAGCGCGGCGCGGGGCAGCTTGAAGGTTTCTCTGGTTGCGAGCGATCTTTCCTGGTTGAAGTGGTTGTTGACGGAGGAGTGGACGGAAGCGAATTTCTGTTAACTTCGCATGCGCTTGAACCGTTGCATCGCGCGTTCGCGTCGTCGAAACGGCAGGTGCGAGTTCTCGACGCGGTTGTTGAGCCACCTTCCCGTCTGTTGTGTTTCGAGCGCGCCCAGCTCTCTGAGCGCGGCTCTGTATGAGGCGAAGCGATCCGTGACGGCGTTTTCCGATTTACCATGTCGTTTCATCAATTTTCTGAGGAATTTCAACGCGGTCTGATTGTTTCGGCGTTTGGTGACTACGGCTTCCAGCACCTCACCTTCGTGATCAACAGCCCGCCAAAGATAATGCCGCTTACCATTCACCTTCACGAAAACCTCGTCCACGTGCCACTGCCATTTGGAGAACGCGCGCAGCTGCTGAACACGCTTCCGTCTGATCTCAGCAGAAACATCGGGCCAAACCTGTTTCACCAATATCGTACAGTTTCGTGGCTCACGTCGATGCCTCGCTCGTGCAACAGATCTTCGACATTCCGAAGCGAGAGCGGGAAACGGATGTACAGCATCACCGCAAGGCGGATGACCTCGGGACTGGTTTTGAAGTATTTGAAAGAGGCGGGTTTGGTCATCCCTAAACGCTACGCAACCGCCCTGCCCCGCTCAAGCAAAGTTCTTCTGACAAGACCATCGCCATCTCTGGATCACCGAATTACGTGAACCGAACACCTGGCATGATGCACGACTCTGTTCGCAGTGGAACCAAGAAATATATCCTCGAATCCCGGCTTGTGCGAAGCCAAGACGATGCAATCAACGTCGATCTGATTTGCGAAGTCGACAATAGCCCTACCCGCATGCCCGGAGATGAGCTGTACCTTCGCGCCGGAAATTTCAGAGGCAGTCTGATGCAGGTTTTCCAATATCTCATGCCGCGTATGTGCAAGCACTTCGCTTGGAATCTGAGACCCTACATATGCCGGAATGGGCTCTTGGACGTGTACAACGGTGAAAACAGCGTCAGTATCAGCCAATTGGCGCGCGGCCTCAAACGACGCTTGTGTGTCGTGTTCTTGGTCCAGAGCAACCGGGATCAGGATATTCTTGTACATTTGACTTCCTATCTACTGCTCCGATGATTTAATTTTGGTTTTTCGGCAGCAGGAACCCTACACAGGCTCAGACTTTGAATATTTCCCCGCGCTCTTTGTAGAGGCTGCAACATCACCAACTGTTTTCTCAACAGCTTCAGCTTTGGTTTCAGCGACATAAGATGCACAACGGGACACGGTTTCGAACCATTCCTGCGCGTCAGCAACCAACCGCTCAGCCGAATGGCGCTGCCATTCCGCCATGCTCTGAAGGGCTTTCAATGGATCGGACGGGTTCGCGGAAGACATATTGCGTGCAGCTTGTAGAGCCGTCCGGACTGCCTCATGACGCCGTTCGAACCAATGCTGCGCAAAGGCCTCTGTTTCTTCGAGCAGTTTTTCTTGTGCGTCCCAAAATTGTTCGATCTGGGCACCGAAGGCCGGATTGCCGGACATGGGCGGCTGCATTTGCTTAAAAACATCCAACAGTGAGGTCGGGCTGATTGTGTTAGATTTCATTGTCGGCATCGAAAGCTCTTCCTCATTTCCGAATGAGTTATTGTGCCAAGTGCGGCGCGCTTTCGCCTTAATACAGATCAATATCACTTTTTAGGTATCTTTGGCCTAAGCTGCGACGGGACACTCGCATTCTCTCCGTCATCGGTTCCTAGCAGGCAGGGTTGGGGTTAGAGTAGTCTAGACAAGAACTTAACGCTTGGTTTTCTATGCACATTGCCGGCTTTCTGATTACCCTTGGTGTCCTCTTCCTTGCCGGATTGGCGGCCGACCAACTTGGCCGGGCCACGCATCTTCCTCGTGTTACAACCTTACTCTTCCTCGGTCTGATCGCAGGGAACGCTGGAATGGGGTTAATCCCGATCGACTTTGCAATGTGGTTCGACGAGATATCCATTGTGGCCTTGACGATGGTCGCGTTCCTTCTTGGAGGATCTTTGACCCGCGAGAACCTGGTTCGGCATGGTCGAGCCATTCTGACGATTTCGATTTCAATTGTGGTTGCAACCCTTGTTATTGTGTCTGCTGGACTGGCCGCGATTGGCGTACCGTTCGGGTTGGCGTTGGTGCTGGCGGCAATTGCCACGGCTACAGCTCCGGCCGCTATGACAGACGTGATCAAACAATCCGGGGTGTCCAGCAGCTTCACTGAGACATTAAAAGGCGTAGTCGCAATAGATGACGCTTGGGGTCTGATCGTTTTCAGCATCGCCTTGGTTCTGGCCGGTCATTCGGACGGTTGGGCCACCGTCACGACCACAGCGATGTGGGACTTCGGAGGGGCGATACTGTTGGGTTTCGCTCTAGGCACGCCATCCGCTTACCTGACCGGCCGCTTAAACCCGGGAGAGCCAATGCAGGCAGAAGCAGTGGGCATAGTCTTTCTTACAGCGGGCCTCGCGCTTTGGCTGGAGGTTTCATTCTTGGTAGCAGGCATGGTTGCGGGCGCAGTTATCGGGAATCTTGCCCGCCATCACAACCGTGCTTTTCATGAGATCGAGCACATTCAGTGGCCATTCATGATCCTGTTCTTCCTGTTGGCTGGCGCCACATTGGATATCGAAGCCTTCGGCTTGATGGGCTGGGCTGGTGCTCTTTTCCTGATCTTGCGCGCCGTTGCCCGCCTTGTCGGGGGTTATTGCGGAGCGAGACTGGGCGGCCTGCCTCGCCGTCAGACCCACTGGTACGGTCCCGCTTTGTTGCCACAAGCTGGTGTCGCGGTAGGAATGGCACTCGTTGCCGGAGAGCAATTTCCGAATTGGGCCGCGTCCATCATGGCCTTTACTCTAGCCAGCACTGTGGCCTTCGAAGTGTTGGGGCCGCCAATGACTCTCATGTCAATCAGACGCACGGCTGATACGGATTAGTAAATCGGCCTGTGACTAGTCAGTCTGGATCGATTCCAAAAAGGCGAGCAAATTCGCCAACGGCAGGCCTACCATTATCCGTTGCCCATTGGGCAAAGCCACCGCGATTTGTTGGTCTGTCTCAAACACCGCGCCAAAGATTGGCATTTCGCCACCATGGGCGAGCAATTGTGAACGACCATCAATCTGTTCAGCTATGCGATCTATTGGATACACACCGTCGTTTTGGCCCGCCAACTTGGTGAGGTCGGACGTTCGAATAGCCAGCATTTCCGCCATTGGCCCGTCTCCGGTCGCTTCGAAACCGTGACATTGCCAGCAATACGTCCGGTACAAATCACGTCCGTCATCGACGCTGACGTCCTGCGCCAGAACGGGTCCCGTGACGAACAGTGCAAGTAAAATCCCGCTAACAATCTGCATATGCTCCTCCAATTTACTGCCCCGGATGCAGATCATTTAAACCGCATCCTTAAGAAACTTCTTTGACCTTGCTCATGTTGCACGCTTCAGCACGAAGATTGGTTTTTCGGTCGAATGGCGCTTGAGCGCGCGCCAAGTCCAATCTAGGAGGCCTCCAACTACGCCACGTCGTCATTGACCTCACCCCCCTTGCGCCCTGGCGGCAGTCCTTCCAGCGCGTTCAAATGCCAACGAATTCGCCAGAGGTGATGCGACACGCGATGCTACCATCTGAGAGCATCCAGTCGAGCCCAAGGTTGGTAACAGGTTCCAGAGCATTCAGAATAGCATTCTACCCTAAATCTCAAACCGCCTCACATGTTTGCTTTGCCTTTAAGTCCGAAGGCAAACGACAGTTGGTTGGGATTCAGCCTCGCAGACCGGCGGCCGCGAGTTGATTGACATAGATCAAAGCACCAATAGGAATCACATAGTGAAATACGAATGTTTTAGCGTGTTCTACGTTCACCGGTCTGTCCCCAAGCAAACACAAAGGTGAACGGAATTCTTAAGGAGTGGAAGTTCCACCCACCGGGGGCTCGGCAGAAGTGGTGGCGAGCCCCCAGTTAGTTTATTGGCGCACAATGCGCCCAAACGTTGAGACACAAGGCGTTCGGTGGAGCTTTGACCATCGGATTGAGCCGCTCCGCCAATCGCGGACAAAACCGAGAAGGACGCCACCGACGACGTTCTGAATGGGCAGTTGGTGGAAATCGCTTATGAACTCTGTTGATCCAAACGAACAGAAACTCAGACGAGCCCTTACTACCCCGTTGCTCACGCTTTATGGCCTTGGGGTAACGGTCGGAGCGGGCATTTACGTTTTAGTCGGCGCAACAGCAGACATTGCCGGACCGTTTGCGGCGTTTTCGTTCGTTGTAGCCGCGCTTGTCGTATCACTCACCGCGCTTTCGTATGCAGAACTCGCAACACAATTTCCTGTCAGCGCAGGTGAAGCCGCCTATGTTGAGGCGGGATTTCAGAAGAGATGGATGGCGGTTTTCGTCGGGCTCGCGGTCGCAGCTTCGGGGATTATCTCGGCCTCTGCTGTTGCAATTGGCGCAGCGTCATACCTGCACGCTTTAACCGGATTTGCGATCCCTTTTTTGACCATCAGCGTCGTTTTGATCATGGGTCTAATCGCGCTTTGGGGGATCACTGAGTCGGTCTTCGTTGCGGCTGTCATTACAATCATCGAGATCGCAGGCCTACTCTTTGTGATTGGCTGGGGTATGTCGATTCAAGATCCGCAGGGATACGGGATCAGTTCAATGCTTCCCCCGCTTGAACTCGACGCGTGGAGAGGCATTTTCGCGGCATCACTCCTCGCCTTCTTTGCATTTGTTGGCTTCGAGGACATGGCCAATGTCGCGGAAGAGGTTAAAGACCCCGTGCGCACCATCCCAAAAGCGATTATGCTAACACTCGTTCTGGCAACCGTGTTGTATCTTGGAACCTCAATGACGGTTCTACTTGTTGTTCCGATCGATGTTCTTTCGACGTCCGCAGCACCCCTCGCGCTTGTGTTTTCAAACGCCCCCGAGGTGATTAAACAGGGCTTTTCCGCAGTCGCGATTTTGGCGACAGTCAATGGAGTACTTATCCAGATGATCATGGCCTCGCGGGTGATCTACGGACTAGCAGACCGTGACCATTTGCCGAAGGTTCTGGCGATAGTGCCTAAAGCAACGCAGACACCCGTTGTTGCTACTTTGCTGGTCGTGGTAATCATCGTTCTGCTGACCCAAGCTGTGCCGATTGGGACTCTGGCAGAACGCACATCCCAGATCGTTCTGGGCGTCTTTGTGCTCGTCAACATTTCGCTGATCCAGCTGAAGCTGCAGCCGGACGAGGCCGCCAAGCATTTCCGCGTTCCTATTGTGGTACCGATCCTTGGGGTGATCACCAGTGCATTGCTTTTCGGATCTGGATTTCTCTAACTAGACAAAACAACCCAAAGGCCTCAACGAGCTGCCATGGCATATGACGACTGACCAAACTTCCATAGGATCAAAACTTTCGGCCTGGTGGCATAGAACGTTTGTGGATCTGGTTCTGCAGCTGCAATGGTCCTATCTGCCGCCATTGATGGTCTATTTTGCGGCCGGCGTGTCCGGGCTGACCTCAGTCGTTGGCGCTTTTTTCCTAAAAGACTATCTGGATTTATCCGCCTCTTTCGTTGCAGGACTCGCATTTTGGGCCGGTATCCCTTGGATACTCAAAATGCCGCTTGGCCATGTCGTGGACCTGTTCTGGCGCTGGAAGTCCCTGCTGATCGTGTTCGGCGCATCCCTGATCACGTTGTCTCTGCTCTTAATGTATGGGCTTGTGACCGCGCCTACGCAAATGGCATCCATTATGCCACTGGAAGAGTGGTATGTCGTCGCGTTGCTGTTGGCGCCTTCGGGCTATGCCATTCAGGACGTAGTTGCTGACGCCATGACCGTTGAGGCGGTCCCAAAGGTTGACCAGCACGGCCTACCCTTTACGCCTGAAGAAGCCCGTGCACAGCACACAACAATGCAAACCTTGGGCAGAGTCTCGATCATTTCCGGGTTTGCGGCGGTTGCGGCTGTAAACATCTGGATATTCTCTGGAACCGAAGAACTGCAAAAACCCGAACGCCTTGCGCTTTATGGCCAAGTGTATCTGATAGCACTGGCCATACCCTTGTTGTCGGTCAGCGGAGTCGTTCTTCACAGCTTGATCCAGCGTCAACTTGCCAAGCGAGGTCACCCGCCCCACACACCGGATGAAGTCACCGAAGTCAAATGGTCCATATTGCTCGGCGGTCTCGCATTCGTTGTGCTTAGCATCGTGCTGGGGACCGCAGATTTCGAATTTGCGCAAGAGACTGTTTTTGCGGTTTCCCTGACTGTGATCCTGTACCTAATGTCGCGTCTACTGAAAGAGCTGGAACCAGCCCAAGCCAAAGCCTTGATCGGGACAGCGACAACCATTTTTGTATTCCGTGCCGTTCCTCTGCCGGGACCAGGCCTGACTTGGTTTGAAATCGATGAACTGGGGTTCGATGAACAGTTCCTGGCAATCCTGGCTTTGTTGACTTCGCTACTGGCGTTGCTGGGGTTGATTGTTCTCCGACCGTTTATGGCCAATCGTTCGATTGCGCATGTGGTCGTATTGCTGACAATCGCTGCGGGCGTTCTAGCCCTGCCCAACCTTGCCCTCTACTACGGCGTGCATGAATGGACAGCCGCGCGTACCGGCGGAGTTGTCGACGCAAGGTTCATTGCCATTCTTGATACAGCCGTTGAATCGCCGCTTGGGCAGATTGCCATGGTCCCGATGTTGGCTTGGATCGCCCGCAATGCACCCGTTCAGTTGAAAGCGACCTTTTTTGCGGTAATGGCATCGTTCACAAACATGGCATTGTCGGCCAGCAGCCTCAGCACCAAGTACCTCAACCAGACGTACGTAATCACGCGCGCTGTCACCAACCCTGAGACCGGTGAGGTCACGTCGACTGCAGACTACAGTCAGCTTGGGTACTTGCTGATCTCCGTGGCCCTAATCTCAGTGATCGTTCCACTGGCCACAGTGTTCTTTGTTCAAAACTCACGCTTCCGAACGAGCGAATGATCACTGGCTTTCTACCTCTCCTAGCAGAGCTCTGAGATGTGAGACCGGGACGCCGATGTTTGAGCCTCCGAACTCGGGCAGGATCGCAGCATTGATGGCAACGACTTCACCCCGCCGATTCAATGCAGGCCCCCCGCTCCCACCGGTCGTGGTCTCGGCATCATAAACGATGGCGCTCCCACTTATCCGCGCAACGATCCCTTTGCTTGCCAACGGGTGTATCTTGCTTTGTGTAGAAAGCCGGGACGCTATCGACCAGAAGTTCAATGTTCCTTCTGCTTCCAATTCCTCTAAAAAGCCTGGCCCAGCCTGCGCGATCAAAGCTTTCAAACCCGTTGGATATCCCAACAGGTAAAGCTCTTCGCCGACGCGCGATGCGGCATCCGCCAACGGAATTCCGAGGCCCTGAACGCGGCTTGGCTCAACTGCCAAAATCGCCAAGTCTGCCACGTCACTGAACCTGACCAAACGCGCCTCTATTGGTTCGGTCTGATCAGGCAAATAGGCCAGCAGCCTCAACATTTCAGGCTCGAGACCAGCGTCGTTCAACGCCTTCTCTCGATCCCCTGAGGTCCAAGGCAACGCAACATGACGGTTGGTGACCATCAATGAGCCCCCTTCAATCAGAAACCCGGTTCCGGTGAACTGAAATTCCGCAGGTTCGCCGGTCCCGTCCGGTTCGATCCAAGGCTGGCCAAACGGGGTTTTCAGGTTTTCTTCCTTCGGCCCCAGCACGTGCCGCAAAATCTTCCCGCTTTCCACGTGGCGCAGCCCATAAGCCCCCTGAAGGAAAGCGACGGATCGAGTGGAGGCAGCGATCACCCGCGTGGGTGCCCCTGCCCGTTGCTCCAAGGTTCCAAGACGCTGCTCGGTCGACAAAACCTGGTTCTCAAAAGCGTCACGCAACGAAGCCAAGTCATCAGGCGTAAGTGCATCTTCTCTCGTCTGGGCGAGCATAAACGCGACCGCTTCGATCTTGCGGGACTCTTGTTCGATACTATCCGCCAAGCGCTGGTCGTTTTGATAAAGCAGGTACCCAAACCCCGCGATCACAAAAAGTGTGGCAAGAACTGTGATCCTGAACAGTACCGTGGTTTGAGACGCAAGACGCCGCCCGCTATCGCGCAGAGCACCAGACATCTTTTTAGCGAAAGGTCGACGGCTCGTTCGGGTGTAAGCATATGCGTCACTGAGGATATCTTCGACTGTGTGATGTGCGGGAAATGAGTGGTCGCACAATCTGTATCGAGACATTGGGCCCTTTTCGCCGAACTCGATCATGTCGCCATGCCTCAGAGACGCCGATGAGGCATTTTGCCCGTTTACCCATACATTGCGCCCTGCTGACGCGGTTATCGTGTAACCTTCGTCAGCCCAATGTAGGGTGGCAATATCGTTATCATGGGGAGGCAGGTCATCCCTAGGTCGAAGGCTTAGCACCCTTCCACCGTCAACTGAAACAGTTAGGGTTTTATCGAAAAGCCAGTTCACGTTTCCGCGCGATGGACCTGTCAGGCTCTCCAGAAAGGCCCGTACCTCACCTTCACCACCATTCCCTGAGGGTGTCATGCCGCTCTCTTCTGGTTTTCGCATTGTGGTCCCCTATCCAAACGCGTGAGAGCATTCTACCACGCTGCTTCACCAAACCCATGGTCTGGCGCGAGCGTTAAAAAACCTATATATACAATAACTTAAAAATTGATCCAGGATTTTACCAAAGAAAACTATCAGTCCGCAGCTCGAAGAAGGCCGATCCATGATCGGCCCTTTGCTTTGGCATTTTCAAGCACCGTCTCGCGCCAACAGACCGTCTTTTTCGACGATACCTTGATCTTTCGGCTTGGATCGTGTGGCTCAGTCTTCGGCGTCGCCCGTTCACTTCATCAGTGTCCGAAAAGCACTGGCAACCTTGTCTGCTCCAACATTGCTTGCGTCGTTCCCCCAAATACCGACTGACGCAAATGGGAATGCCCGTAAGCGCCCATAATAACGAGGTCGGCCCCCAATTCTCGTGCGCGTTCCTGAATGCAATGTTCTATTGAATTCCCGCCGCGCGGGAACTGCGAGACGGTCACGGTGCAACCGTGATGGCTGAGCCATCCAGCTAGGTCAGTTCCGGGCACTTGACCTTCTACGTCATCAGGCGTCGGCAAATCAAAACACCCAATCACAACTTCGTTGGCCGCCAGAAGAATGGGTAAAGCTAAATGCGCAGCCCTAGACGCAGGCAGGCTATCATTCCATGCTAAAAAAATGCAGTCGCGTTGGGCAAACGGATCTCCATTGACCATCAGGGCGACCGGTGAATGAAACAATACTCCGTACGCGATCTTATGGAATAGATCGGGGTCCTTTCGCAATTCAGCGTCTAGAAAGGCGATATCTGAACTATTGGCTTCGCCTGCCACAAGATGCTGTAACTCTGTTCCAGATCCCATAAAGGCATTTACATTTGCAGATACGCCCTGCCCGACCAAAAGCGCTTCAACTTCTGTGGCGCGGGACTTCAAGGCGGCATTTTTTCCGTAAAGAATATCCAACCAGTTTGAAGGAAGACCCGCCTCAACGAACCTGTTTGATCCATACTTTAGGTAAGGCAGGTTGGGCAAGTCCGCGATCAACACGCAATTCAAGTGACTGTTCTGGTTACGGGCATTTTCAGCGCATTCCAAAATCGACGCGTCGTCAGTATCAACTCCTACATAATAGGCCACTGTTCTGTGTTGCATTCCTGACCTCCTTCCGGGATTTCAATTCGCCCAAGAGTCGCGCGCACGGGTTTAACCAACGAAGAGACAATGTTGTTGCTCGCTCTTCTTATTTCGGCAGCATGAAGAACTCTTCCAGCACAATCTTGCCTTCCGCCACCGAATACACTGCGATCTCGCGCAGGGTCATACGCTCACCCGTAGCCTTCTGAATCACTTCAGCTCTGAAGCGGACTCCAAAGCGGTTGGGTGGGTGGACGTAGGGGCCATCCACTTCTAGTTCTTGGATTTCATGCGACGCCAACCAATCCTCTCTTTTTCCCTTGATGGCTTCTCGCCCCTTTGAAACGCGGAATTGTCGAACTGGAGGCACGACAGCCTCTATCGACTGTGCGTTTTCGGCATACATTTCATCAACACTTCCAAGGCCCCTGCGCTCACGCATGGCCTGAACGAAGGACCTACCGATTTCAATCAACTCTTCCATGAATCCCCCCATATTTACCATTGACTGTACCACTTCTTGCCCGCTCAAATCTTGACAAGGATCAATAAGCATATTGATGGATTCTCGCTGGACTCTCAGCAACCGTTCGTTTCACGTGCATCAGAGACCGGTCGCCAGCCCGAACCGGACATTCAAACTCATTCTTCGCGAGGTGCTTAAGCGCGCGTGACCTCCCACTGGCCGCTTTTGCTGGAACCGGACGTTAGTTTTATCAGGACCGACGTCCGGGTTGCGGACAAAGCTGCCGTTAGCTACAACAAATTCCGATGACCGCTTTCGGCGTACCTTAACACTACCAGGATATGTTCTCCTGTGTTGGCGGTAAAACACACTTTACGCACATGTGCCTGTCTCCAACCATGGCTCGAAAAGGAATATCTTAAAACCGCCATCCCGCATCTGTTAGGGCTGAAATCACTTCGTCCGATAGGTTTGGACTGGAATAAAATGCTGCTAGAACAAGATCTGGCCTGAACTCTGGCCACGACTGTTTCAATTGATTCAAGGTTGCATGTGCCTCTTTGGATTTGCCCAACCTTTGATAGGAAGCCGCCAAAAATACCAAAGACAGTGCACTGACGGGGTCACCATTGTCACTCGCAAATTTCAAAGACGCGATTGCTTCCCTAAAATCACCGATGTGAAAACTGGCAACCGCGTGAATGTTCCTGTGGGCAAACCGATGACTTCCTATCTCTCTGCGGTGGCTTGGGTCGCTGACGTCATACGCTTCTTCAAAGCGACCCATAACCAGTAGTATCACGCCGCGAAAGTCCAGAACGTTTCCGTCATTGGGTCGAAGCGACTGCGCGAGTGCTGAATACTCCAATGCTCTGTCATAGTCGCGGGAAACGTAAGATACCCATGCCATTGCCGATTGGCTCCAGCCGTTTGAGGGCGCAATGTCCACAGCTTTCTGAGCCATTTGTCCTGAATTCAGTATCAGCGCGTCACGCTCTTCCTCGTCTCGCGTTAGTAGAGCCTGGGTTCCCAGACTGTGGGCCAATCCGGCATATCCACAGTAAAAATCGGGAGCCTCATTTATTGCTATTCTAAATATGTCGCTGGCCAGGATCTGGTTGTCGATAGTTGCGATTGGAAAGAGCAGGCCCCGAGCTTGATCGCAGTAGTTTGACGCCTGTACTGCAGCGGGTGATTTAGCGGATAGAGCCTGTCGCTCAAGTGAGCGCGCGGATGTCTTTGGGTTGAGATCAACAACCTGTTCCATGCGCCCGCCCAAGAAGTAAGCAAGGGCAATGATCGCTATGGTGACAGCAGGGATGCCAATCAGCCAGGGTAATCCTGGCCTGAATGGCGTATGATCGACATTGCTCCGAATTGTACCAGAGCGGTCCTCGAACCAAGGCGCGTAGCCGCCGCTATCAATGTGAATGCGCAGATTGTCTCCAGCACCTGCCGTTTCATAGTACTGTTGGAGCTTCCGCCGTAACCGCCCTGCATCCACACGGACAACATTGATGTGGCCGTCATCACTGGCAAAACTCTTGAAGTAGACATCCTGAGCGATCGTTTTGCCAAGAATAGCCTCGGACCTGCCTTCAATGGCCTCTTCAACTACGTAGTTCAAGAAGTTCCGCAGGCGTTCCGCCTTGGCGAACGTGTCACTGGTCAACACGCGTTCCAAGGCTTCCCTTACGCGGGTTGGATGCCGTTCCGGATCAAGTGTCAGATCTTGCTCAGCCATCTCGCAAATCAAGTTTTGCTGTATTTTCAAAACAATACTGCCGCCTGACCAACTGGATGTCACCCTAATTTCACGGTGTTACCCTACCGCGATACGCCTTGTGCCCTCAAGCTCGTGCTCAGAGAGGAACCAAGTGGCCGGATGATGACAGACGTCAGTTTACTAGAACTCACTTTCCCTGACCAAATCAACCGCATCCGCCACATGCGAAAGACTCATCATGGATTTGAGACGCTTTGCCAGGATTTCGAGCTGCTCTCGGCCGAGTTGGAGAGACCGGAGAAGGTCAATAAAACAACTCCAGCATGTCTGATCGATCCCGTCACGGAAAGCCTTGATGGCCTGGCTGAAGAAATCGCCGAACATCTTTCTTGGGTCATCCAATCAGAAATCGTCCCGAAATCAATTTCAGAAGTGGCTCCCATATTCACAAAGGCTCGAACAAAGGACTGAAAATATGCTGCAAGACAGATGCAATAAATCGATTAATTCACTCGGCGCACTCGCCGCCGCAGCGACATTGTTCGCCACTAGTGCGCTCGGTCAGGCTCCTCCAGTAAAGGAGCCCTCATCCCAAGAAGATATTGAGGCTGCACTGACCGGCGGCGTCCCCATGGGGCGTTGGAAAGAAGGTCTGACCTTTGAGGGCATCTCTCCACAACCGTGGTTGAAAAGCGCGGCAAACTGGTTCCCACGCACAGAAGATGTACAGCCCAATGAGATGAGAATTATCTTCATGGGATCTGCCCCGTTCATTCGCCCTGGGCAAATGAACACGGCGATTCTTGTTGAGCTGGGCAACGGTAAGATTTTCATGTTCGACATTGGTGAAGGCTCACCTGCAAACATCATTGCCAGCGGATATGCACTGAATGAAATCACTGATGTTTTTATCACGCACCTGCACGTAGACCACTTTGGTGGGTTGCCGTACCTGTGGATGTTCGGAACTTGGGCAGGTGGATGGCACGAGCAGTTGACGGTCCATGGCCCATCCGGCCGCACCAAAGAGTACGGCACTGCAACGATGGTAGAAGGCATGAAAATGATGACCGGATGGCACCGGGACGCGTTCAGTGTCTTTCCCGTTGGCAAAGGTTGGGACATCGAAGTCAACGAATTTGATTTCCGTGACAATGGTGGCGTGATCTATGACGAAGACGGGGTCAAAGTCACACATTGGCAAAGAAGCCATGCCAAAGACGGTGCGTCGGGATACCGGATGGACTGGAATGGCATGTGCTTTATCTGGACAGGTGACGGTCGACCCAACATGATCGACATTCCTTTTGCCAAAGGCTGTGATGTCTTCGTCACGGAACAGCAGCAGGAAATCATCGAAATCTCCTCTGGAGTTCAAGGCGTGCCGCCCTTCCTCGGGCGTTATACCGTCGATACCCATCATACGCCCAGCTACGCTGCCGGCTACATTGCCAATCTGGTACAACCCAGGCTTCTGATGAACACTCACATGAGCTATGACCCATATCAGATCGAGGAAACCGTGGCGGAAATCCGAGAGCACTGGAAAGGCCCCTATCACTTTGGAGCGCCTGACGGGATCGTTGTCAACGTCACCAAAGATCAGATATGGGTTCGCGAAGGCATATTGCCCGAGTTTCCGAACTCAAGAGCGCCGCAGTTTGACTTTAGCAATGGTCAGTTGATCGTGCCCAAGCCGCCGCATCAGCGTGAAGACATTCAAGAACCCTACGTGCGCGATATGGAGATCGATCCTAAGCTGTACTATCCCGAAGGATATCATCCTGAATTGCTGACCGAGTGGCCAGTTGATGACGATCTTGTTGTTCCTCTGGATGCGCTTCCCGAAAATCTGAAGGAAAGTATGGGCGCGGCGTGGCGCCATCGTGAAGCCAACCGCAAAGTGTTGGAAGAGCAAAACGGCAATTAAGTCATCATGACAAACAGGGCGATCACTCGTAAGCTCGGGTGGTCGTTCAAACTTTCCGGAAACATCACGAAGGAATGAAGTCTTGTTAATAGTACTCGGCCTCTACTTTGGAATAGTCTGGTTGGTCTTTTCCAAGTTTCACCTTCTCCCCTGGAATGGGTTCTGGAAAACTCTGGTTTACGGTGTAGCTGCTGTTATCGCTCTGGTGGTCATCGGTGCGCTGAACCACACAACTCCGACTGGCCCGGTATCCATTCAGGGTGTTTCAACGAATATTGCTCCGAATGTGGCCGGCACGGTTACAGAAGTCATTGTCGAGCCAAACCAGGAAGTCGCAAAAGGCGAGCCTCTGTTTCGAATAGACAATGAGGTGTATAAAGCCGAGGTCTCTCGGCTCGAAGCCGTCTTGGAAACTGCAAAGTCATCTGCCGATCAACTGGTATCAGATTTATCAGCTGCCGAGGCCGAGATTGAATCCTTGACTGCTCAGCTGACTTTCGGAATTCAACGTCGTGATGACATCATCCGTTTGGAAGAACGCGGGGCATCAACCACGTTCCAACTGCAAGAGGCTGTCTCAACCATCGACCAGTTGACCGCGAATATCCGCGCAGCCGAAGCCCGGAAGACAAGCCTTGAGCGGCGTATCGCCGCGAAGATCGACGGGCGTGACGCAGGTGTTGTGGAGGCTGAACAGACGCTTGCGCAAGCTATTTGGGATTTAGAGCAAACAGTTGTGAAAGCTCCGGGAAACGGCGTTGTTACGGCTGTTTCACTCCGACCAGGTAACCGCGCCACTCCGCTACAAGGGGCAATTACTTTTGTCGAACCTGGAGACTATGCAATAATTGCTACTCTTCCCCAATCCAGTCGAGCCAATGTTTCGGTCGGTGACGAAATCCGGCTTGCATTTAGAACGGAACCCGGTGGAGAAATTACCGGCCGTATTTCAGATTTTCCGGTCGGAACTGTCGAAGGTACTGTTGATCTAAGATCAGGTCTTCCCTCGTTGCGGGAACTAGCTGGGATATCCAGCTACATCGTTTTGGTTGAACTACCTGCAGATGCAGACAGTAATTCATTGCAATTTGGAACGTCAGGAACAGCTTTGGTCAAGACAGACAAAGCCGGAGCCATTGGTGTTTTGGCAGAGATCCTTTTCTGGATCACCAAAAAGCTCAATTATCTTTGAAAAACCTGACCAAAGCATCGGTGTCATCAATGAAAACTGTCGAACTCAAATCCTTGGTATTTCGGTGGCCCGGTCAACACGATCCGGTGCTCTCAGTCGATAACTTCGATCTTGAGGCCGGGGAAAGCGTGTTTATGAGAGGCCCCAGTGGCAGCGGAAAGACCACGTTGCTTTCGGCGATTGCCGGCGTGATCGATGTACCGCAAAGCGCGGTTCGCGTTGCAGGCACGGATGTCGGGGCTTTGACCGGAGGTGATCGTGACCGTTTTCGCGTGGATCATCTGGGGATTGTTTTCCAAGTCTTTAATCTTTTGCCTTGGCTCAGTGCGCTTGAAAACACGTTGTTGCCCTGCCGATTTTCAGCGCACCGTCGCAATCGATCGGGGCCAGCCCCCAAGGCTACCGCAACACGGTTGCTAAGTGAGCTGGGTCTTGAGGATACTGAGCTCATCAATCGACCTGCCAGCGCACTGAGTGTTGGGCAGCAACAACGCGTTGCGGCGGCGCGTGCTCTGATAGGGGCGCCTGAAGTAGTTTTGGCGGATGAACCCACCTCGGCTTTGGATGAGGACGCAAAAGGCTCGTTTGTCCAGTTGTTGTTGAAGGAATGCAAAGCATCAGGGGCGAGTTTGTTATTTGTCAGCCATGATCGCAGCCTAGAAAAACACTTCGATCGGAGCGTTGACTTGCCGATGCTGAACGCGGGCAAAACGTGATGTTCAATCTTTGTTTTAAAAGCCTTCTCAATCGCCGCTTTATCGCTACGTTGACTGTACTTAGCATTGCCTTGAGCGTGGCTTTGATTGTTGGCGTTGAACGACTGCGAACAGAGGCACGAGCGGGTTTTGCCAACTCTGCATCAGGTATCGACCTGATCATTGCGGCACGCGGAAACGATGTGCAGATCCTGATGGCAACGGTTTTTGGTGTAGGCACAACAGGCGCTGGTATCAGCTGGGACAGCTACGAGATGATCGAAGATCTGCCCCAGATAAGCTGGACAGTGCCGATCATGATGGGTGACAACCATCGTGGATATCCCGTGATCGGAACGTCCGAGCAATATTTTGACCACTTTCGTCATAGTGCCGGCCAGCAACTGATATTTGCTGAAGGTGTTCCATTTAAATCTCCAGATGGCGCAGTAATTGGAGCAAAAGTTGCTCAGGCTTTCGGGTACACGTCAGGCACTGAAATCGTGAATGCCCATGGCTCAGGGGAAGTCGCCTTTGATGTGCACGACGAAGCGCCATTCACAGTGACCGGAGTGCTGGGGCATACCGGGACGGCCGTCGACAGAATGGTTTTTGTCTCACTCGAGGGTTTTGACGCCTTACACGAAGAACCTACATCAGAGGGTGCGGACCCGTTTGTTTTGGTCGATGCACCTGAAGTCGCCGAAGAACACGAAGACCATGACACCGAGCATTCCCATAATGAAGACCACGCAGCCAGCGAATTTGCGAACAGGCATGCGGATCACGGCGAAGAACACGAAGACCATAGCCATGTGGAGTTAGACGAGCCTGACGAGCACGAAGAAGGGCATCAGGAACATGACGACAGTCATGCCCACGAAAGCGACCATGAAGACGAGGCGGAAGCTGTCAGGACTTCTGGCGAGCACGATCACGGTGGCCATGATCATGAACCGGGGGCCATCAACGCGATTTTTGCCGGGCTTGAGGAGAAGACAGCGGTGCTTTCAGTTCAACGGCAACTGGCAGACCATCGCGACGAGGCACTGACTGCTGTTCTTCCTAATGTTGCGCTGTTGCAGCTTTGGTCGATTACGAGTACGGCCGAGACTGCGCTGCGTCTGATGGCAGGCGCTGTGGCAGTGGCTGGAATGATCGGCATGGTGGTCATGTTGTCTGCTTCGCTCGACAACCGGCGGCGTGAATTTGCGATCCTTCGATCCGTGGGCGCAACACCAGCCGGCGTCTTTTCCCTGATCTTGCTTGAAGCCGTTTTATTGTTGTCGGCCGGCATCGTGCTTGGAGTAATCGCGCTCAGCGCTCTCACGCTCGTGATAGATCCGATTCTTGCCGCAAATTTTGGGCTCCGCATCGGTGTTGACCTGCCGAGTTTTCGCGAGGTTCTTCTCATAGCCCTCGTTTTCTGCTCTGGTCTTCTTGCCAGTATTATACCTGCGTTAAGGGTGTACCGTATGACGCTATCAGACGGACTGTCGGTGCGGCTTTGAATAAGAGGATCCGCTGAAATGAAGACCATTGCGCATTTTCTGAATATCTTATTCGCCCTTGCGATTGCGGGGCCTCTTCTTGCAGCGGATCCGCGCAACATAAGTTGGCAGGATCTCCTTCCTGAAGAGCGGCCCTACCACGATCCTTTTGCCACCCTAGAATATTCTCAGGTCAATGCGTTGGCCATGCTTTATCGGATTGAGGTTCTGCATGCGGACACTGCGGATGACAAGAAGCGCGCCGAAGCGGTTCAGATCCGCGAAGACCTCGTATCTCAAGGTCTTGATCCAGATTGGTTGTTTGAACAACGCGAAATTGTGATGAACCAACGGTTGATTGCCGCGCGCGAACCGAACCTTGACCTTTTGGGGGAGAACGTGCGCCTTCCCGGCTATCTCCTTCCCCTGGATATTGTTGACCAAAAGGCGGTCGAATTCCTTCTGGTTCCGACAGTTGGAGCCTGCATTCACACACCACCACCTCCAGCCAATCAGATGGTCTATGTGCGATACGAACAAGGCTTCGAAATCGACGAGTTGTATAAGCCAGTCTGGATAAGCGGGGAAATGCGGGCACTGAGCAGGTCCCAGCCACTCAATTACGTGGACGGCCAGGCCAACATCGAAACCTCATATGCGATGGATGCGCTGTCGGTAGAAATCTATGACTGATCAGTCAGACTAGAGGTCCGTTCTATGGCTTCACCGGGATACATCTTTGCACCACACCCCTGTATCAGGATCTTTGGTTCGTGTAGATGTGACGCTGCAAATCTCCCTGAAGCTCCTTGATGATCAATACGGCGATTTTTTTGTCACAAACCGCCATTTTGTGACCACACCAATCCGCGCGCATGGGTTTCACAAGTACACCCGGCAACCCTCGCTGGTTAATCTGCTTATCATAAGTAGCGAGAACTCTTTTTCATTGCTCTTGATCGATCATGTTGTCTCTTTGACTTATTGATCAGAGTTCTTAATCGAATCGCATACCGCGCTTGTAAGCCGCCTTTCGTGCGTGTCTGCAAAGCAACGGGGTGGCAGCCTCATTCGGTCCGAGCGGCTCTAAGCGGTCTGCGGAAAAAAGGCGTCACAATTGAAAGGCGGGCATCCGACAAACCAGACGGTTCTTCCACCTATCACCTGACGGTGGGAACAGGAGGAGAGTCATGACGAAGACTGGCGAAACTGCCGATCTGGCCGCCATGGGGCGATCGGATCTGGTCACGCTTTGGCAGCAACTGTTTGATCAACCAGCCCCCGCCATGCTCAGCCAACCCTTCCTGCGCCGCTTTATCGCCTTTGAGATGCAGTCCCGCCGTCATGGCGGGCTACCCCGGCAAGTCAAAGCCACGCTGGAAAAGGGCTCTGGGAAGAAACCCCGGCCTACATGCCCTGCCCTAAAACCCGGTGGGCGCCTGCTGCGTGATTGGAATGGCGTGACACATGTAGTCGACGCTACAGAGGACGGTTTCACTTGGAACGGTCGGTCCTATCGCTCGCTCTCGGCCATCGCCCGAGAGATTACCGGCGCGCATTGGTCAGGGCCGCGTTTTTTGGGGCTCACCGGCAAGGCGGCCAAATGAGCCCGCGCCGTAAAATCCGATGCGCCATTTACACCCGCAAGTCCTCAGAAGATGGTCTGGATCAGGACTTCAATTCGCTGGATGCGCAATATGAGGCCTGCGCGGCCTATGTCGCCAGCCAGCGGCAGGAAGGCTGGAGCCTTTTGCCAGTCCGCTACGATGACGGTGGCCTGTCGGGCGGCACCTTAGAGCGCCCCGCCCTTCAGCGCCTTCTTGAAGAGATCGATGCAGGGCGTATCGACATGGTCGTGGTCTACAAAATCGATCGGTTGACCCGATCGCTTGCCGACTTCTCCAAGCTGGTCGACCGGCTGGAACAGGCGAACTGTTCTTTTGTGTCCGTCACACAAGCATTCAACACCTCCTCATCCATGGGTCGGTTGACCCTGAATGTGCTGTTGTCCTTTGCTCAGTTTGAACGGGAAGTCACCGCCGAACGTATTCGCGACAAGATTGCAGCGTCGAAGAAGAAGGGGCTTTGGATGGGTGGCAACCTGCCTCTGGGCTATGATCGCCACCCCGATCCGAAGGCAAGAACGCTGGTGGTGAATGAGGAGGAGGCCAGAACGGTCCGGCATCTCTTTGGGCTCTATGACGAGCTGGGTTGCCTGCGCAAAGTAGAAGATCAGGCAGCGGCAGAACGGCTGCGGTCAAAACGGGTTGTTCGGGCGGATGGAAGCGTGAAGGGGAATTTTCTGCTGTCACGCGGCCAAATCTATTACCTGCTGCGCAACCCGGTTTATCTCGGAAAAATCCGCCACAAGGATAAGATTTGGGACGGACAACACCCGGCGATCATCGACCGAGGCGTTTGGGATCGCGTACAGGAGAAAATGCGACAGGCATCGAACCGCTCCCGGGCACGCGGCGGCTCCGATACGCGCCAACGCTCCAATGACCCCGGCGCCTGGCTCACCGGTTTGATGCAGGACGAAACAAGTGACCGGTTGACGCCAACCCACACCACACGTAAAGACCGATGGTTGCGTTACTATGTTTCCAACAGACTGATCTCGGGCGGCAAGGATATTTCCGGCTGGCGACTGCCCGGCCCCGCGCTGGAAAACGCCGTCATTGATGTCATCGTAAGACATCTGCAAGACGCCGCCGCCGCGCACCCGGTACTGGCGCAGCCGGAGGCCGGATCAGCCGAGGCAGTGCAGACTTCAGTTGCGGATTTTGTGGCCCGGCTTCAAGGCCAAGGCGGTCAGGTCGGCGCTGGTATTCTGGCCAACGGCAGAATTGCACGGGGCCAGATCGACCTCGAATTGAACCGCAAAACCCTAGCAAGCGCACTTGGAATCGCCGTGGACCATCTGAACCCGGATCTTAAACACATCACAGCATCCTTCGATCTGCGCCACCACGGTGTCGAGGCCAAGGTCATCGCGGGAGACATGGCGCCACAATCCGATCCTTACCTTCGGTCCATGTTGATCCGCGCCCATGGCTGGGCCCGTGATCTGAAAGCCGGGGTTCAATTGATGGAGATTGCACGCCGTGAAAGCGTTCCCGGCGCTTTCATCCGTACCCGCGCCCAGCTCGCCTTTCTCTCACCGAAGATTCAGGCCGCGATTCTCGATGGCACACAGCCGCCCGAACTCACACTCAAGCGTCTGGTCAGCGTGCCCCACCCACTTGACTGGTCCGAACAGGAACACCTGTTCGACTTCTGACACTTCCAGATTCCGCCTCCCTGATACAGGATTCCCCCTCCCTGATCCGCCGGCACAATTCCCTGTTCGTGCGAGAGAATTCCCTGTTCCACCTTTTAGGGAATTTGCAACATAAGCCTCTGAAAAACATACAGTTCTGAAGTGAGGAATGGCGAAACTCAGACCCGTTTCACGAAAATTCCCTGTAAATTGCTAGGTATCAGGGAAATTCAGCCCAAAGCGACCCCGCCAAAATGCGGCACTGAGACTGCGGCCGGGATTGCGCTCTGAGTGTACGATCTGCCCCGTCTCTGATTGAAAGCGCACGCGCCAACGCGCGGGAATTGCGGCACAATTCCGGGCCAGAAAACACAACTGAATTGAGACGGGTATGAGTGGCGGGGAGACAGGGATTCGAACCCTGGGAACGCTCTCACGTTCAACGGTTTTCAAGACCGCCGCATTCGACCACTCTGCCACCTCCCCGTCGACAGCAGGGTCTAAGGCGAAGTTCGACCAGAGGCAAGCCGAAATCGGGAAATCTTGCCGAAGCCTGTGCAGCGGTCTTTCCATGACACTTCAGCCACGTTATGATCCGTTCGAAAGACCGTAACAGGCTGGCATACAGAACCGGCAGACCGGCAGCGGGGTTCGGAAAACGAAACCCCTTCAGGCAAGGGATAAGCAGATGAAGCGAGCGATCGAGACACGCCCGGGGCCGAAACGGCTGGCGTATCTGGCGTTGACTTTGACGATACTGGCCGGATGCGAAGAGGCTTTTTCAACTTCTGAATCGGCTGAGAAACCGGAAGAAAATTCGGGGAAAACAGAACTCCTGCCCGACGTGACCACCGGCTCTAAGCGTGATGTCGAAGCCCCTGAGGTTTTTCAGACAACCGAAGCAGGGCTTTGGGATGGCCGCCCGTCCCTTGGCGGGGTTTGGGTTGCTCACCCGGACGTTTCACAACCTGAGCGTGTCGTGATCAGAAACACCTCTAGCAACAAATCCGTGACTGGCGCCCTGTTCCGGCGCGAGCGCGATCTGCCCGGACCCGCGCTTCAGGTCTCGTCCGCTGCTGCGAAAGAGCTCGGAATGCTTGCGGGCGCGCCGACAAAAGTCAGCGTCGTCGCACTGCGCCGGGAAAAGCTGGAAGAACCATCGCCGGAGGATGCGCCGGAGGCAGAAGAATCGGCAGCGGAAACCACCGCCACGGCTGCTGATGGAGCTTCCGACACTCAAGCTTCTACAGACCCGGAAAAACCGGCCAAACGAAAATGGTGGCAAAAGAAGGAACCTGCCGTTGCTGCGGCTGGTACGGCTGCGGTTGCAGCGGGGACTGACAGTGCATCGGATGAAACGGCTGAAAACGCCGAGACCGCAAGCGAAGACGCCGAGACGCCCACTTCTACGGACGATCAGGTCGACACACCTGCCGAAAAACCAGCCAAGCGGAAATGGTGGCAGAAGAAAGCCCCCGCAGCTGCTGCCGCGGGAACTGCCGTGGCCGCGGCAGATACGGCGACTGACAGCGCAGACGTAGCCGCCGAAGCCGTGGTGTCACCCTCTTTGTCGGATGCACCGGTCACGCCCCCAGCTGAGCAACCTGCCAAACGGAAATGGTGGCAAAAGAAAGACCCCGCCGAGATCACCGAAACGCCACTGGATCCGGTAGAGGGGGCCGCAGCCGCAATTGATGCGTCAGAAGCCACTCCTGTCGCAGCTGCCACAACGTCGGCGACACCTCTGAGCAAACCGTTTGTTCAGATCGGAACCTTCAGCGTCGAGGCTAACGCCAAGTCAGCCGCCCAAAAAGTGCGTCGGAACGGCATGCCCACAGTTGTACGGGAATTGAAAACAGCAAATAGTACTGTTTGGCGAGTGTTGGTTGGCCCCGCCGCAACCCGGGCCGAGCGAAAAGCCTTTCAAAAGGACGTGAAAGACCTTGGCTTCAAAGACGCGTTCACGGTAACCGACTAATTCAGGGAGGCGTAACATGCTATCCTCAATGCGAACATCCGTTCTGGCTTTCGGGTTAGCCGTTCTGGCGATACCTGCCCAGGCTTTTGATACATCTGCCCGTGCGGCATATGTGATCGACCAAACCACCGGTACCGTACTGCTGTCGAAAGAGGCCGACCAGCCGTTGCCGCCCGCGTCGATGTCCAAGCTCATGACGCTTTACGTTGCGTTCGAAGCGTTGCGGGACGGACGCTTGACGCTGGACGAAACTCTGCCCGTTTCAGAACACGCGATGAGCTATGGCGGATCGACCATGTTCCTGAACACGCAAGATCGCGTTCGTGTCGAGGATCTACTGCGCGGCATTATTGTTTTGTCGGGCAATGATGCCTGCGTCGTCATCGCCGAAGCGCTCAGTCCGGATGGCACCGAGGCGGGGTTTGCGCGATACATGACCCAGCGAGCCAAGCAAATGGGCATGAACAATTCGAACTTCGCAAATTCAAATGGTTGGCCCGCCGCCGGGCATATGATGTCGGTTCATGATCTGGCCGTTCTTGCGGATCGTCTGATCTCCGACTTCCCAGAATACTACCCTCTATTCGCCGAAGAGGTTTTCGAGTTCGATGGCCGCGCACCGTCCAATGCCCGTAACCGCAACCCATTGCTGCGACTTGATATCGGTGCGGATGGTCTGAAAACCGGCCACACGCAAGAAGCGGGCTATGGCCTTGTCGGGTCCGCCAAACAAGGTGACAGGCGGGTGATCTTTGTGCTGACGGGTCTCGACAGCACCGGCCAGCGGGCAGAGGAGGCTGAAGCCGTGGTTAACTGGTCGTTTCGAAATTTTGTCGAGAGGACAGTTGCCAACGCGGAAACGCCGATAGCCGAAGCCAAACTGTGGATGGGCGAGAAAAAGACCGTGGGGCTTGTCCCCGATGGTGATCTGAACGTGCTGTTCCCGGTTCTGGGCACACAGAATGTCGAGGCCGAAGTGGTCTATGAGGGCCCGATCAATGCGCCCGTCAAGAAAGGCCAGCAACTCGCCGAACTGGTGATCAAACCCGAAGGGCTGCCGGAAATCCGGCGACCGCTGGTGGCAGCTGAAGATATTGCGATCGGCGGTTTTTTGGTACGTATGCTGACTGTTGGCAGTATCGTATTGAAAGACGTGATCAACAACCCGCTGGAGTCGATGTGACGAAAGCGGGGTTATTTCTGACCTTCGAAGGCATTGACGGTTCAGGCAAGTCAACCCAGGCGCGGATGCTGGCGGAACATCTGCGTGCGCAGGGTCACGAGGTGGTACTGACGCGCGAACCCGGCGGCTCTGCGGGGGCCGAGGAAATTCGCAGCCTGGTTTTGGAGGGCGACCCGGATCGCTGGTCGGCCGAAACCGAGATTCTGCTGTTCACCGCGGCCCGTCGCGACCATCTGGAGCGTACCATCGAACCCGCGCTGGCAGCAGGGAAGGTCGTGATCTGCGACCGCTTTGCAGACAGCACACGTATGTACCAGGGCTTGTCCCGGGGCGACCTGCGAAATCTCGTGGATCAATTGCACAGCCTGATGATCGGGCGCGAACCGGATATGACGCTGCTGATCGACATGGACCCTGAAACGGGCCTGGCACGGGCCAAGGGGCGACAAGGCACCGAAGAACGTTTCGAGGACTTTGGCCCGGAATTGCAAAAGAAGATGCGCGCCGGCTTTCTGGCGCTGGCCAATGAATTCCCGGACAGGTTTCACATCGTGGATGGCAACAGGGACATGGACAGCGTGGCGCAGGATGTGACAGAAATCGTCCAGGCAGTACTGCGGTAGACGATGAGCGACGATATCCCTTCTCCGGATCAGGTGCCGGGCGCACCACATCCGCGCGAAACCGTTCGGCTTTTTGGCCAGGACGCGGCTGAACAGGCATTTCTGACCGCCTACACTTCGGACCGTCTGCATCACGGTTGGCTGCTGACAGGGCCACGCGGTGTCGGCAAGGCGACACTGGCTTGGCGAATTGCGCGGTTCCTGCTTGCTACACCTCCTGCAGAGGATGACGGGTTGTTCGGCGCGCCGCCTCCGCCCGAGACGCTCGACATCGATCCCGACCACCCGGTTGCCCATCGCATTCAAGCCGGGGTAGAACCGGGTTTAGCGGCGATAGCCAGATCGCTGAACGATCAGGGACGGCTGCGCAGTGAGATCGTCGTGGATGACATCCGCAAGCTCGGGAAGTTTTTTGGCCTGTCCTCTGCTGACGGCGGCCGCCGCGTCGTGATCGTGGATTCAGCGGACGAAATGAACGTCAGCGCCGCCAACGCATTGCTGAAAATGCTGGAAGAGCCGCCTGCACGCACCACCCTTTTGTTGGTGTCACACCAACCCTCACGCCTGTTGCCAACGATCCGTTCGCGCTGTCGCACGCTGCGCCTCGGCCCGCTGAACGCGCAAGACATGCAAGCCGCCCTTTCACAAACGGAAACCGAAATTCCCGCTCAGACTGAACACCTTGCTGCGCTTGCGGCGGGTTCAGTCGGAGACGCCGTGCGTTTGATCAATCTGGGTGGTCTGGACATCTATGCCGAACTGATCGCCATACTGGGCACCCTGCCCCGCATGGACCGCCAGCGCGCGCTGGCTTTGGCCGAAGCGGCGGCGCAGCGCGGCGCGGCAGACCGGTTTGAACTTTTGCTGACATTGATCGACGTTGCTCTGTCACGGCTGGCCCTGACCGGGGCAACAGGCACACCACCGGTTCCTGAGGCCGCCCCCAACGAGGGTGAAACACTGGCGCGTCTGTCAGCATCGCCGGATCAAGCCCGTTGCTGGGCCGAGGTCGCCGCGACGATCACAGCCCGGGCGCGACATGGTCAGGCTGTCAACCTTGACCCTGCCGCTCTGGTCCTAGATACGGTGTTCAAGATACAGGAAACCGCCGGTCAGAACAGATGAGCGACACCCCCCAGATTACTGACAGCCATTGCCATCTGGACTTCCCGGATTTCGACGTCCAGTTGGACGACATCATCACGCGTGCCGCCCAGGCTGGCGTGACCCGCATGGTGACGATTTGCACCAAGCTGCGCAACGAACCCGCTGTCCGTGCGATTGCCGAAACCCACGCGCCGGTCTTCTATGCCGCCGGCACACACCCGATGAGCGCCGCGGACGAGCCATTGGTCTCGGTCGAAGATCTGGTCGCCCTGGCACAGCATCCGAAATTGGTCGGTATCGGTGAAACTGGCTTGGACTATCACTATACCGCCGATAGCGCGGAAGTTCAGAAACAGTCCTTGCGCATCCATATCGAAGCAGTCCAGCGCACCGGTTTACCTCTGATCATTCACGCCCGCGCAGCTGATGAAGATATGGCCAGCATTCTGGCCGAAGAATATCGTAACGCGCCGTATTCCTGCGTGATGCACTGCTTCTCATCCTCAGCTGAACTGGCCAAGGCCGCCTTGGATTTAGGTTTTTACCTGTCCATGTCCGGCATAGCCGCCTTCCCCAAGAGCCAGGAATTACGGGACATTTTCGCAAGCGCCCCGGTGGATCGCGTTTTGGTGGAAACCGACGCCCCCTATCTGGCTCCACCGCCGCACCGTGGCAAGCGCAACGAACCGGCCTATACCGCGCACACAGCGCGTAAGGGGGCCGAAGTCTTTGGCATGGACTATGCCGCTTTTGCTGACCAGACGCAGGCAAACTTCGACCGGCTGTTCACCAAAGCAGCATTGTACAAGGCCGCTGAATGACCGGATTGCGATTTACAATTTTGGGTTGCGGATCCTCTGGCGGCGTGCCGCGATTGGGCGGTCAGTGGGGTGATTGTGACCCTGCGAACCCCAAGAATGTCCGGCGCCGCTGTTCGATGCTGGTCGAACGCGACGGGCCAGATGGCACGACTTCGGTTCTGATCGACACCACGCCTGATATGCGCAGCCAGTTGCTTGAAACAGGTACAGGGCGATTGGACGGGGTCGTCTATACGCATTCCCACGCAGACCATGTGCATGGAATCGATGATTTGCGGATGATCGTGTTCAACATGAAAACCCGTGTTCCTGTGTGGGCGGATGGCGACACCCAGAACGCTTTGTTGGGGCGGTTTGGATATGCGTTCATTCAGCCGGAAGACTCCCCCTATCCTCCGATCCTCAAGCTTAAGTCTATCGACGGTCCATTTGAAATCGACGGTCCCGGTGGCCCGATTCCGTTTCGTCCTTTCAAGGTGAATCACGGTTCGATCGATTCCCTTGGATTCCGCATTGGGCAACTCGCCTATCTGCCGGATGTTGCCGAGATTTACGACGACGCCTGGCCCGAAATGAAAGGGCTGGACTGCCTTGTCATTGACGCCCTGCGCCGCTCACCTCATCCGACGCATGCGCATCTGGAAAAGACGCTCGGGTGGATCGAAAAGTTGCAACCGAAGCACGCGGTATTGACCAACATGCATATCGATCTCGACTATGCGACCGTCGACGCCGAAACCCCCGATCACATCACCCCCGCCTTCGATGGGATGGTGATCCATCAGTCGCAGTAGGCCGCTGCCCGCCCCCCGCATGATATCGCTGCAGGCCCGTCGCACGGGGGTCATATGCTGCAAAGCCTGATCGATGTCATTCTTCCGGTTTTCCTTGTAATCGGAGCCGGGTATACTGCAACCCGCACAGGATACTTCAAAGAAACGCATGTCGATGGGCTGATGAAGTTCACCCAAGGCTTTGCGATTCCATGCCTTTTGTTCCTGGCCATCGCGCATCTGGACCTCAGCGCCAGTTTCGATCCCCGGCTTTTAGCCAGCTTCTATTCCGCCGCTGCTTTATGTTTCACCGCAGGTCTGTTCGGCGCGCGCATAATTTTCGGTCGCGATTGGGAAGATTGCGTCGCCATAGGGTTTTGTTGCCTGTTCTCGAACTCTGTCCTCTTGGGCTTGCCGATTACCGAACGCGCATATGGGCCCGAGAACCTGACCGGCAACTATGCGATCATCGCCTTCCATTCTCCGTTTTGTTACGGCGTTGGGATCACGGTGATGGAGGTCGTGCGAAATCGCGGTCATGGAGGCATGCGTATGGCACGGTCTGTATTGTCTGCAATGTTCAAGAACGCACTGATCCTTGGTATCGCCCTTGGGTTTCTTGTCAACCTGTCTGGCCTGGCGATCCCTGCCGTGGTCGACGAAGCACTGGGGTTGATCACACGCGCAGCCCTGCCCGGGGCGTTGTTTGCCTTGGGCGGTGTGCTGGTCAAATACAAGCCCGAAGGCGACCTGCGCACCATCGCATTTGTTTGCTGTATCTCGTTGATGCTGCACCCCAGTCTGGTGTGGATGTTCGGCAAATCCGTGGGCCTGCCGCAGGACCTGTTTCGGTCGGGCGTTTTGAATGCCGCCATGGCTCCGGGTTTCAACGCCTATATTTTCGCCAATATGTATGGTCGCGCAAAACGGGTAGCAGCGTCCGCCGTACTTATTGGTACAGCCTCGTCTATTCTGACTGTCTGGCTATGGCTGACACTTCTGGGCTAACTGTGGTGTTGACTTCAGGTCGACGTGAAACACCTATCGCAAAACGCAGCAGGAGATCCGAATGTCACATGCTATTATCGTCGCTCATGGCCAACCATCAGACCCGGAACCGGCCGAAGCTGCACTTGCGACATTCGCCGCAAAGGTCAACGCGCTGACAGAGAATGTGGTTGTCCATTCGGCCACTCTGGCTGCACCGGGCGCGTTGGAGGCGAAGCTGGACCGCGTGCCAGAGAACCCGGTCATCTACCCACTTTTCATGGCAAAAGGGTGGTTTGTCACCAGCGCTTTACCCAAACGGCTTGGGGATCATCCGACGCAGGTTTTAGACCCGCTGGGAATCGACCCAGAACTGCCGGCCCTGACCGCAGAGGCCCTGCGAACGGAATTGTCTGACAAACACTGGGCCGCTCAGTCCACAGATCTGGTCATTGCGGCGCATGGTTCCGGTCGCAGTCGGAACCCATCGACCGTAGCGTTGCAGTTCGCAGAACAGCTTAGAGGTTTGGTTGCTTTCAAATCTGTTTGCGTCGGTTTCGTCGAAGAGCCACCATCCATTTCTGACGCGGCAAACGGTACCGGAGATCAGGCGCTGTGCCTTCCGTTCTTTGCCTGTACCGGAGGACATGTTCAGGAAGATGTACCGCAAGAGCTGGATCGTGCAGGGTTCTCTGGCGTCCTACTGCCTGTGGTGGGAGAGTTGCCTCCGATCCGGGCCCGGATCGCAAAAAAGCTGACAGAGGCATTCGAATCTGCCTGAAGCCCCGATACGATCCCCATCCTGTTCTCTGGGCGAATTCAGGTTTGCGCCTTGCTCAACGTTGAATACAGGCGATGGCAAGACCGGCCATCGCGTTTGGCCTGATAAAGGGCCAAGTCCGCTGCGTGAAGAATGTCGGCGGCGTTGGGGCTTTTGAATTGCGTGGACAAGGCAGTGCCAATACTGACCGAGATGGTACAGAGCTGATTCTGGAACAACATCGGTTCGTTCAACCTTGAAATCAGACGCCCTGCGATGGAGAACAGGGTATCTTCGCGTGTCAGGTCTTTAAAAACAATTACAAACTCATCCCCGCCAACCCGGGCAACAGTATCATTGTTTCGTGTCTCCTCCTGCATGATGCGGGCGGCCTCCTTTAAGACGAAGTCACCAGCCGCATGACCCAGCTTGTCATTCACGGCTTTGAAAAAGTCCAAATCCAGATGCATTAACGCGAAGGTGGAATTTCCCGAAACCAAATGCTCGAGCAAGTGGTCCATTGCTCTGCGGTTCTTCAATCCGGTCAAAGTGTCGGTATAGGCCTGCTCTTCGGCTGCCAGCATCGCCCCCTGTAGCCGAAGGTTGAGAGAACGGGATGCCTCCATCGCGGCGGATTTGGCTTCGACCAGATACAACAGCTCAATCGCGAGATCCGTGCCCGAGAAATCTGCACTTGTCAGCGCATAGTCCCGCACCGCATCCAATATTGAAATACCAAATGACAGATTGATGACCGCGCCGCCGGAATGCGGCAAAGGAGCGACCAACCCTTTGAGGGTTGTGCGGGGTTCATCATGAAACCTCAGGTGCAACTTCGCCCCCGCCATTGACATCAAGGCGGGGGCGGTTGTGATCGTTCTGGGACGGATCAGTTCAAACACATCCAGAAAACCCTGCCCCACCAGCGGCAATTCAGGTCGCAACTTTTGCAAGGTCGGACCCGCTTGCTGAATATGCCCGTTTTGGTCCACCAACAGGAACATCGGGCAAAGCGTTTCCAGAAGACCAGCCAGTTCTTGGGTATCTGTCATCCGTTCCGAGCCCCCAGATCAAAATGCCGCCCCTCAGCAAAAGCGCTTTCAACCAACATGATGGAAATGACGTCACTACCTTGCTGCTGCCCCTCGTGTGACAGCATCACCAGCGCACCATAGTCATCCGCCATTGCGCGCAGGACCCCAACCATGACATTGGAATACCCCGGCAGGCCCCGGAAGCAACTCAGCTGATATTCCGTGGCTGACAGCTCTCTCAATTCCACGGCTGGCAGGGTCAAATCAGACACGGCCAGCCGCACACGATCCGCCAGGTCGTCGAGCGAATGAAGAAATTCCACGTAGCTGACGCCGCCAAACCTGAGAAGACGGCGCAATCCTTCCATATTCGGGTGCGACACGAGATACGTCCCCAGGTCCTCAAAAACTTCGGCTTGCGGCCGATCAAGGTCGGCACTCAGCGCCTCCATTACCTGGGACGTCATGTCATCGTCATAGACGAGCATGGCTTCAAACTCGACAAACCCCAGCCTTGCAGATTCGGTCACGCGCAACCAGCAGGATCGCCCGTAGGTCGCACAGACAAAGGACTGTATCGCCCGATTGATCAGACCATGCATGAGATGCCCCAGATTGGTGTTCTTTGCACTGTGGCCCGAAAAACCTTAACAAATAGCCAAAATCCACCCTGAGTTATGGCGAATGCAACCGAGTATCAGTTCGATATCACCTGTCCGGTCAGAAATCAGTGGGCGCGCCGCCTTCCGCTTTGCGACGTTCGACAAATGCGGCCAGTTCCTCGCGAATACCTTCATCCATCGGAGGGGGCTCAAAGCTTGAGATGATCTCCTTGAACATGTGATGCGCGCGTTCTGCCGTCCAGATACCGCCAGCGGCCTCCCATCCTTCATAGTTTTTCCAGTCACTCAGGAAGGGTTGATAGAACGCCGTGGTATAGCGATCCTGGGTATGCTGAATACCAAAGAAATGACCGTCATTACCGACCGACCTGATCGCATCCAATGCAATCTCGTCCGGCCCTGTGGCGGTCAACTCGGGGTTCATATAGCGTTGAATTTGCTGTAGGATTTCGCAGTCCATGATGAACTTTTCCGGGCTGGCGATCAGACCGCCCTCAAGCCAACCGGCTGCGTGGTAAACCATATTGGTGCCCGATTGCACGGCTGCCCAAAGAGAATTCGAAGTCTCCCACACCGACTGCCCGTCCGGCACATTTGCCGCGCAAACACCCGAAGACCGCATGGGCAAACCATAGAACCGCGCCATCTGGCCGGTCATCTGGGTCGAACGCATGTATTCCGGCGTTCCAAAGGCGGGCGCACCGGATTTCATATCCACGTTCGACGTGAAGGTACCGATCACACAAGGGATACCTGGACGCACATATTGGAACAGCGCAATAGCACATAGCGCCTCGGCCAGGGACTGCGCCACTGCGCCTGCCATAGTTACAGGTGCCATGGCCCCGGCCAGCGTAAAGGGTGTGACTACAATCGCTTGTCCCCGCCGCGCCAGGCGCAAGCATCCGTCTATCATCGGGTGATCGTGTTTCAGCGGCGAGGTTGAGTTGATATTGGTGTACATGCGCGGCGCGGCTTCGAACTCTTCGTGGCTCAAACCGCCTGCAATGCGCACCATTTCCATGACATCTTCGACACGTTCCTTGCCCAGCGAATAGGCGTGCATCGCCTTGTCAGTCAGGGTCAGCTTGTCGTACAGCACGTCCAGATGGCGGACGCTGGCGTGGATATCGACCGGCTCGACCGGGTATCCGCCGGCGAAATGGATACAGTTGAAGTACTGTGTCAGCTTCAGAAGATTCCGGCACATCTCGCGATTGCCCGGCACTTTTTTCCCGATCTCCATGTCCCAGTAGTTCGGCGGGGAAGAGACGTTGCCGAACAGGATGTTCTTCCCGCCAATTTCGATCTTGCGATCCAGATTGCGAGGGGTGATTGAAAACTGGCTGGGAGCCTTGGCAAGCATCTCCATGACAAAGTCGCGGCCCATACGGACATTGTCGCCGTCGATGGTGCAACCGGCTTCGCGCAGGATGCCTATTGCCTCTTCGTTGTAAAACTCGATCCCGATCTCTTCGAGGATGCGCATCGCCCCTTCATGGATCGCTTCGATTCCGGCCTGATCCAAAGGTTCTGTGGGTCGATCGATACTGACCGGCGGGTCCCAGGGCATCTGGTCAATCGCTGCACTGCCCCTGCGCGCAGCCGCCCCTGCACGCCCTCCTCCGCGGCGTTTGCGTGTCTTGGTGTCGGCCATCGGTGCCTCCTGTTCTTGCTTTCGTCAAGCAAGACCCGAAGAGACGCCTATGGCCGCTCCGTCTGCGACAGAATATGTCGGTTTTTCATTCCGTTTTGCCGAATCCCGGATTTGAAAATTAAATTTTGGCCAACCATTCGGGAATATGTCCGATATCCGGCAAAATCACATCCGCCATCGGTGCCAATGCATCGGCCTCGGCCAAACCAGTCAAAACACCGATCGTGGTCATCCCCGCCGCACGCCCGGCCTGCAAGTCATGAAGGCTGTCGCCGACCATCGCGATACGAGATGGCTCGACCCCGATATGCGCGGCAAACGCCAGCAACTGGCCCGGTCCCGGCTTGAACCCGTGACCACTGTCATACCCGGCGACGAAATCGAAATGCCCTCTTATCCCGACAGATTCGAGATGCTGCAAAGCGGGATGTTCACTGTCATTCGTCGCAACGCCCAGCTTTATTCCGGCATTATGCAGACCTTCCAGGAAAGGAACCAATGGAACGGCGGGCACCTGCGGGGCCGAGGCGGCCTCGGAGTTCATCAAATCGATGATCTCCTGCAAGGTCACGCCATCGACATGGGCAACCAGAACCCCTGCGATTTCTTCGACCGTAGCAGCGATGACAATGCTGTCTTCGGTATACTTCTCTTGAGCGAAATCATATCCTATGACACGGCCAAGATCGGTCGCGCGATCTTCGTCCCCGTTGGACAGGCGCAACAGCATGGAGCGTCCGAACCCTCCCCAAGTATTTGCAAAATCAAACAGCGTGCCATCTTTGTCAAAGATGATCGCATCTATCGGCATCCGGTGCTCCTGCGGAAAAATATGGTTATGTCCAGTGTACCTCAGCGCCGCCGGACAATACCGCCCTTGCCTGGGCGGGAAGATCATAGGCGAGTGAATTGGCGTCACAAAACGCCATGACCCACGAATCGTCAAGCACCAGAAAATCAAGAACCGACGCCAGAAACTCGGGATCGCTTGCCCGATCGCGTGCATCCTCGATCGATGCACCTGTGGAGCCCAGAAAAACAGGCAAAAGCTCGTCATTGCTGACCAGCCAGGCCAGGGCAGTCAACGCAAGAGTTTCGGCGGAATCGGAGGATATCGGCATAAACTTGGGTCAGATTCGGTCTTGGAAAGGGTTTGTTAACCAGACTCATAAACACTTTGTTCACGCATGCAATCAACGGTGAACAACTATGTCTGTGCAGGGAACCATCCTTGTCCTCGACGGGGTATCAACCAATCGCATTATGCTGAAGGTACAGCTGACAGCGGCCTGGTATCACGTAGTGCAGGGTGAAAAGCTTGAAGGGTTGCCCGCACTCGTGCGCCGTACGCAACCTGATCTGGTTCTGACGGCCCAGACGTTGCCGGACGGAACGGCTGCGGATGTGAAGAGGGCGATTGTGAAGGAGCCCGGCCTTGATGACGTCCCGGTCGTGGCGCTTGCCGCGCAAAATGACCGGGACGCCCGTTTGCGGGCACTGAAGGATGGGCTGGACGATGTGTTGACACACCCGTTCAAAGACACCTTGCTGTTGGCGCGCATTCGCAGCCTATTGCGTGCGCGTGCAGTCACCCAGGACCTGCAGGCCAGCAACGGATCGCAACCAATTGGCTTCGCAGAACCAGCCCCAACGATCATCAGACCGTCCAAAGCGGCGCGGGTTGATATTCTGACCCATACGGCCCGAACCGGCGCGCTTTGGCAAAAGGCCCTGGATGATCAACGTCAATTTGATTTGAACTGGCATCTTCAGTCAAACCTGCGGGGTGTATTGTCCGGGTCTGTTCCTGATGCGATCGTGGTTGAGCTGGGGTCGAACCCGTCCGACCTGAATATCCTTGCCGACCTGAGATCACGTGCTGTTACTCGGCATACAGTGTTGATCGGGGTGCTGAAAGACGAAAACGCCGGACAGGCTTCGGAAGCTCTGGACCGAGGGGCCGATGCCGTCTGTCTCGGCGGGTTCTGCGCGCAGGAGATTCTGCTGCGGCTGGAAAACCAGATTGCCCGCAAAGCGCGGCTGGATCAAATGCGGGTCTCTCTCAAAAGAGGCATCGCGGAATCCTGGATCGACCCGTTGACCGGGTTGCACAATCGCCGCTACGCCATGCGAGCACTGGATCAGATCGCGCGCCAATCCGCCAGAACGGGGCGCAGCTTTGCGATCATGCTGGCCGATCTGGATCACTTCAAGGCAATCAATGATGTACATGGCCATGCAAGCGGCGATTACGTTTTGACACAAGCGGCGGAACGTATGCAAAATACCTTGGGATCCCGCGGATTTGTCGCTCGCATCGGGGGTGAAGAGTTCATGATCGGTGTGCCGGATGTGTCGCTCAAACAGGCATTGAACCTGGCCGAAACCGTTTGTGACAGCATCTGCCAGGCCCCGTTCCTGTTGCCCGATCAGGGGGCACAAGTTGAAGTAACGGTCAGTATCGGGTTGAAGTTGTCTCAGCCCGGTTTCACCCGGCAAGACTGTGCAGCCGAGAACGTGGAAAACCTGATAAAGTCCGCAGACAAAGCACTTTATGCCGCGAAGAAAGCAGGACGTAATCAGGTGAGTATCAGGCAAAGCGCCGCCTGATCTGTTCAATCTCTTTTCTTGTGCCCGTGCGGCCCCCGTCGGACAACCTCCTGCAATCGGTCTGCATAGGCCTGCCGTTCATCGTCACTCATGGCCGTCACGCGCGCCAGCCATTGCGCTTGCAGGGCTTGTTGCAAATTGGCGGTGGCCTGCGCTTGCTGTTTCAACAGAACCTGGACTGCGACCGGGTCAAAGGGCTTTGCGCGCAACGCCTGACTCAGCACTTCAAAATCCTGAGTGCGACCCTTGGACCCTGTTTTGTACAAGCCCGACAATTCGGCTCGCATCGCCTTTCGATCGTCCTTGGGCAGGGCGCGGTACAAAGCCGGACCAAAGCCAGGCGGCGCTTTGGCATGGTCCCCACCCTTGAGGCGCAGCACTGTTCCAACAGCGACACCCGCAATCAGCAGGTTCAGCGCCAGTGACACGACCAGGAAGACAGGCATCCACCTGCGTTTGGGCTTGGGATCAGCATTCATTCCGTGCTCTCCAGAAAACTCGAGTCAAATCCAAGGTCCGCCACCAGGAAGGGTGTCTCTTCCGACGTCAGCAGATTGGCCGGATCAGGCAGAAAGGTTGGCGCGGAAAACCCGATCCAGACACCCGCAGCACTTGCGGCGACAAGCCCGCCAAGGCCCTGCCATCCTCCTACATTGCTTATCAACCTGTTCCATATCGAAGGTTTCGGGCGCGGCGCAGGCGCAAGGCGACTGAGGCGAACAGTTTCAGCATCTGTCTGGATTCGCACAGCAAGATCGTCCGGAAGTGCCGGTCGCTGCCGCTGTGCCTGTGCAAACAAATGATCCAGTTGCAGGTCTTCATCCGCCATTTTCATACCCCAGTTCTTCTCGTCGTCCGGCCAAAATCGCGGTCAGGCTTCGCTTGCCTCTTGCGGTCAGGCTTTCAACTGCTTCTACCGAAATGCCCATGATCCCGGCAATTTCGGGGTTGGGCAGCTCTTCAATATGGCGCAGCACGACCGCTTGTCGCTGCCGTTCGGGCAACTCGGCCAAAGCCGACTGCAAGGCATCCTTGCGCGCCTCATCCTGCATACGTTCAACCACGCTGGCTTTGCCGTCTTCAGGTTCGGGAACGTCCGACAACCTGTCGGGTGTCTTCTTGCGCCTTATGTCCACACACAGGTTCAAAGTCACCCGATACAGCCAGGTCGAAACCTTGGCCTGACCCGACACCCAATCCGGCGCCATCTGCCATAATCGCATCATCGCATCCTGCGTCACGTCTTCCGCCTCGGCCCGATTACCCAACATGCGCAATGCAACCGAGTAACAGCGTGGCCCCAAACGATCGGTCAGGATCCGCGCAGCCCCCGCCTCGCCGTCGGCAAATTGCCTCAGCAACGCATCGTCGCTGAGTGTGCTCGCGGCGCAATCCGCACCGCGAGCGTCTTGTTGGTGGGAGGTCAGGTCCTCCATCCTGCATCAGTTATCGCTTGCGTTCGACTTGTGATGCTTTTTCTTTTGGTGCCGTCCCATCCGGTCTTTGGCATCGGCAAATTCCTGTTCCGAGATTCCGCCACTGTTGTCCGCATCCATCCGATCAAACATCTTGTCAGCCCGGCGCGGTTTCGGCAACTCATCCTGACTCAGGAAGCCATCTTTGTTCGCGTCTTTGTTTTCGAACATCCTGGCAACCCGATCGTTTGCTTTCTTTTGGGCAGCGGCCTGCATTTCTTCCTGGCTCAGCTGTCCATCACCATTGGTGTCTGCCTCTGTGAAACGCGCAGCGCGATGCGCCTCCATCTCCTGTTGCGTCACCTGGCCATCGCCATTGGCGTCCAGTTCCTGAAAGGATACCGGCTCACGGCCACCCGGGCCAGCGGCCAGAACAGAAGTACCGGTAATCGCAACCGCTGACATAACAATGGCCGAGATGAATGTAACGTTTTTCATTTCCGTTTCCTTTTGTTGACGCGGCCCGAGTGCCGCCGCTCATACCCATTCAAACGGGCTGTGCCGGGATTTCCGTCGCTGAACCCGGTATGTTTTTTTGAAGGGTCCGGAATCACCCCGAGCCGACGTGCCGGGCAGGCGTTGCAAAGCGACGCACCCCCCTTTTAAATCCGCACGATCAGGCCCATTATCCGGCAAAGATTAATGCGCGAGTTATATTATGACGGATCAGACGATCGAGACGACCACCGAAGATGAGCGTGAAACATGGCCCGCCCTGATCAAAGGGTTTCGCTGCAAATGCCCCAACTGTGGGGAAGGAAAGCTGCTGCACAGCTATCTCAAGGTCAATGATTCCTGCTCGAACTGCGGGCAGGAACTGTTTCATCATCGCGCTGATGACGGGCCTGCCTACCTGACAATCCTGCTGGTGGGCCATTTGCTGGCGCCGGCTCTGCACGTGTCCTATGTTCATTGGCGGCCCGATCCGTGGACAATGGCCATTGGCTTCTCCATCGCTTGCGTTGCCCTGTCCCTGTTCCTGTTGCCGCGCCTGAAAGGTGCCGTGGTGGCGTATCAGTGGGCGCGTCGCATGCATGGCTTTGAAAAATCCGCGTGAACCTAACCAGTTGATTAGTTTGGACATGACACCTGACAAATCCGCCATCCGGGACGCAGCGACTGTTATCGTACTGCGGGACAGATGGGAAAACCCAACGATCCTTATGGGTCAGCGTGGGTCCAAGGCGGCCTTCATGCCGAATAAGTTCGTATTTCCCGGTGGCGCGGTTGATCCGGCTGACGCGGATGTTCCCTTGGCAACGGACTTGCCGGATTTGTGTTTTGAACGTTTGGGCGAACAGGCTAAGCCACAGGTTCAACACGCCCTCGCCGCTGCCGCCATACGCGAGCTTTGGGAAGAAACTGGCCTTGTTCTCGGCCAGCCGGGTGCCTGGCCCGGGCATGTTACTGCCGATTGGCAGAGCTTTGCCGCATTGGGTTACCTGCCAACTGCGGCGGCACTTCAGTTCGTCTTTCGCGCGGTAACTCCACCGGGTCGTCCCCGCCGGTTCGATGCGCGGTTCTTTCTGGTCGACGCCGAAGCTCTGCAAGGTGATATGGATGATTTCAGTCACGCCTCGGATGAACTGTCGCACCTGCAATGGGTGCCACTGGATCGGGCACGGGATCTGGATCTGCCGTTTATCACCGAGGTCGTTCTGGCGGAAATCGCGGCCCGGGTTACGTCCCCCGAGCCGCCATCGTCGGTTCCATTCTACAAAAACAACGAAGAAGCCAACCTGTTCCTGCGTCTCAGGGGCTATCCGATGCCAACCCACGACTGACGGATCGGTTTCACCGCATCCGGCTGACCACCACCGTCACTTCGGGCTTTTTGCCAATCTCGGCTTTGGCTGTCTGCCGCACGATGCGGCGCATTTCGTCTTCCAGCTTGTCGTCGTCGCGCAGGGTCTTGGCAGCGGCCCGCATCAGGAACTGGTTCAGGTCTTCTTCCAACACTTCGATCAAAGCAGCGCGCGAGGTTCCGGTTTCGGGCAGGCCCATGGTATCGCACCATGGCTCACCCAGCGGTTCGTCTTCTTCGTCCAGAACAACCGTCACCGTAACATGGCCGTTCAGAGCCATACGGATGCGATCCCGCACCACACCATCAAGGGCACCGATTTTCACTGTACCGTCCAGATAGGTACGACCGGTTTCGACATAGTCGACGACCACCGGTTCATTGCCGCTGAGGTCCAGCATGGTGCCATTCACTGCCAGCACTCCGGTTCTACCGCCCTGCTCTGCCAGCTTGACGTGCTCGCGCAAATGGCGGTGCTCACCATGCATCGGGATAACAATTTGCGGGTCGGTCAGTGCGTGCACTTTCTCAAGATCTGGCCGGTTGGCATGGCCTGAGACATGATAGAGGCCTGAACTGTCGTCGACGACATCCACGCCCTTCTCGCTGAGCTGGTTCATGATGAAGATCACGCCCCGCTCGTTCCCGGGAATGGTCTTCGAGGAAAACAGGAACATATCGCCCTCGGCCAGTTCCAGACCACGGTACTTGCCACGGGCCAGTTGGGCGCTTGCGGCCCGTCGTTCCCCCTGGCTGCCGGTCACGATCAGCATCAGGTTCTGACGCGGAAGATCCAGAGCTTCCTCGGCGCTGATCACCTTTGGGAAATCCGCAAGAATACCCGTTTCGGTCGCGGCTTCGATCATCCGGCGCATTGCGCGACCCAACAGAACGACTGAACGCCCGGCCTGTGCACCCGCTTCGGCCAGCGTTTTGACCCGCGCGACGTTTGAGGCAAAGGTGGTTGCCACGACCATGCCTTCCGCGCCTTCGACCAGCTTGACGATCCCGGGGCCAACTTCGGATTCTGAACGTCCCGGATGGGTCGAAAACACATTCGTACTGTCACAGACCAGCGCCTTGACGCCGGGCTTGGCGACCTCGGCCCACAGGTCAGGATCAAAAGCCTCGCCCACGACTGGGGCCGCATCGAGCTTGAAGTCGCCCGAATGCACAACACGCCCCGCGGGTGTATCGATGACCAGTGAGGCACTTTCGGGAATCGAGTGCGAAACCGGAAGGAAGCCAACCGTGAACGGCCCGACGGAAACCTGTTCAGGCCAGGCGGGAACGGTCGTCACCGCCTCGGTCGGGTGCGCGTTTTCTTCCATCTTGCGTCGCGCAATATTGGCCGTGAAGGCCCGCGCATAGACCGGTGCACCCAAGGCTTCATAACAATGGGCCACGGCGCCGACATGGTCTTCATGGGCGTGCGTGATGAAAACACCGTCCAACCGGTCGGCACGCTTTTTCAGCCATGAGATATCGGCATAAATAAGGTCAACGCCCGGCGTTGTATCCATATCAGGAAAAGTCACCCCCAGATCCACAAGGATCAGGCGCTCCTTCCCCGGTTCACCGTAGCCATAAACATAGGCGTTCATGCCAATTTCGCCTGCGCCACCCAGCGGCAGGTAGATCAATCTTTCACTGCTCATATGGAGCCATTATCCTTGTTGTAGCGATGGATCACGGTCAGCCCGTGCATCGTCAGATCATCTTCGATTGCGTCGAACCCCACGTCGGCCTGATCGAACAAGGGGGCCAGCCCTCCGGTTCCAACGACTTTCATCGGCATTCCGTACTCATCCTTAATCCGGGCGATCAGCCCCTCGATCAGACCAGAATATCCCCAATACACGCCCGACTGGATACAACCAACCGTATTCGTTCCGATCACCTTGTCCGGTCGGGTGATATCGATATGCGGCAGTGCTGCCGCGCCCTGGTGCAAGGCCTCAAGGCTCAGGTTTACACCTGGGGCGATTATACCACCCACATAGGCACCATCGGCAGCGACAACGTCGAAATTCGTTGCAGTACCGAAATCCACGACAACTACATTGCCGCCATGACGATCAAAAGCGCCAACAGCATTGGCCAGTCGATCTGGACCGGGCACTGTCCCTTCATCCACACGAGGCGGAACTGGCAACAGGCAATCGGGTTTACCCACGACCAATGGTCGGCAGCCAAAAAAACGATCGGCGAAGATGCGCAGGTTGAACACCACACGCGGCACGGTCGAGGCGATGATCACGTCGGTGATGTCCGCTTCGATCCCGTAATGCTTCACCAGCGTCGAGTACCAGGTGAAATACGCGTCTGCAGTGCGCGCATGGTGGGTCGAGGTGCGCAGGGTGCACAGGAATTCCTCACCGTCCCAGATCGAGAAAACGGTATTGGTATTGCCGCAATCGATGGCCAGAAGCATCTGCGCCCCTCTCAGAAAAAGACATCCGCCGCAGGAATGCTCACGCGGCCCTTGGCGGTGTTTAAGACAAGGTTACCGCTTGCGTCCACCGTTTCGAAGGTCCCAACCGTTTCTGACGTTCCGGTACGAGCGGTGATAACCTCGCCCAAACGGGCCGCCCGGGACAGCCAGGCAGTGCGGATCGGCTCGAACCCGTAGGTAACGAATTGGGTTTCGTAGTTGGCGTAGGCCGCGGCCAGTTCAGTCAAAAAGTCCTCGGGCGAGACATGCGCACCGGTTTCCGACAACAGTGAAACGGGGCGGAGCGCGCCGGGTTCCACAGCGTCGGGGTCGGGGGCAGTTGCCAGATTCACGCCGATGCCGATGGACAAATGCGCTACACCACGCCCCTGCCCCGTGCTCTCCAGCAGAATACCGGCGAGCTTGCCACCATTGAGCAGGACATCATTGGGCCATTTCAGAGACAGACCTGCTGCCCGCCCTGTAACAGCCACGCAAGCGTCAAACAGGGCTAGCGCAGCCACGAAACTGCGCAAGGCCGCCTGATCCGGCGCGCCTTGAGGGCGCATCAGCAAGGTCGCTGCCAGATTGCCCATCGGGTTGGCCCAGCTTCGTCCGCGCCGCCCACGCGCTGCCGTCTGATGATGCGCCATGATCCAGACGGGGCCACGGGCATTCGGAGCAATCCGCGCCGCTTCATTCAGCGTACTGTCGACTTCCTGCACTTCGTGCAGGCCATAACCTTGGGGCCACTTGGTCATATCAAAAAGGCTCGGTCGCGCGACCGAGCCCCTCTTTCCGGTTGTGCAAAACGTTCAGTTGACAAGCGTGGCCGCCGCGGCTGCTGCCGCGCCCTCGACGCCGAACTGATAGAAGATACCGATCAGCATCAGGGCTGCAGACCCCATCAATGCCACCCACAGAACAGGGGTCGACCGGGTTTCGATCGGCTCTTCGTTCTCGGCCCCGAAATACATGTAGAACACGATCCGCAGGTAATAGAAGGCACCGATAACCGAAGCGATGGCTGAGACGATCACAAGCCCGGTTAAACCAGCACTGACACCGGCCTGCCAGACACCGAACTTCGCGAAGAAACCAAGCATCGGAGGCACACCTGCGAGGCTGAACATCAGGATCAGAACAGCCAGTGCCTTGCCCGGATCACGCTTTGAATACTGGCGCAGCGCGTCGATATCGGTGATGGGTTTGCCGTCACGTTCCATCATCAGAATGAAGGCGAAGGTGCCGATATTCATGGTCACGTAGATGGCAAGATACATCAGCATCGCCTTGATACCCAGCTCGGTACCGGCGGCCAGACCAATCAGCGCATAGCCCATATGGGCGATGGACGAAAACGCCATCAGACGCTTGATATCGCGCTGTCCAATAGCTGCCACGGCACCCAGCAACATCGACAGGACAGATAGCAGGACAATCACTTGCTGCCAGTCTTTGACAATGCCGCCGAACGCGTCATGCAACAGGCGCGCGAACAACGCCATCGCCGCAACCTTGGGCGCCGTGGCAAAGAAGGCCGTGATCGGCGTAGGCGAACCTTCATAAACGTCCGGTGTCCACATATGAAACGGAACGGCCGAGACCTTGAAGGCCAGACCCGAGATCAGGAAGATCAGGCCAAACAGCAGACCAAGCGAAACATCGCCATGGTGAACTGTCTGGATGATGCCCGAGAACAACGTAGTACCGGTGAAGCCATAGACCAGCGACGCACCATAGAGCAGCAGACCCGAGCTCAGCGCCCCCAGCACGAAATACTTCAGACCTGCCTCGGTCGATTTCGCACTGTCACGACGCAGTGCCGCCACGACATAGAGAGACAGCGATTGCAGCTCGAGGCCCATATACAAGGACATCAGATCGCCTGCGCTGACCATCATCATCATACCCACGGCGGCCAGTGCCACCAGCAACGGGTATTCAAATCGCAGCAGATCACGGCGTGCCATGTATTCCTGGCTCATGACCAGAACGGCTCCCGCCGACAGCAGGATGGCCACCTTGGCAAAACGGGCAAAGCCGTCATCGACGAACATGCCGTTGAAGGCGACGTTTGTACCCTCACCCTGAGTTGCAATCCAGATTGCCAGAAGGGCCATAAGACCTGCCGTGGTCCAGACAAGCAGAGGCGCCAACCCGTCCTTTGTCGTGTAGACAGCCCCCAGCAGCGCCGCCATCGCATAAAGCGCCAGAACGATTTCCGGCAGGATAATTGTCAGATCAGCCTGGATCATTTCTCCAAAGCTCCCTTAATGCGAAGCGGCTGTCTGGGTCGCAGCCTCGGCCGCGGCCAGAGCCGTGTCATAGTTCGAAATCAGCGCCGCTGTGGAGTGCCCGATCACATCGGTCACCAGCGACGGGTAGACACCCAGCAGGATGGTCATCACGATCAGCGGGGCGAAGATCAGCCGCTCTCGGGCGCTCATGTCAGTCATCGCCTTCAGGCTTTCCTTGATCAGATCGCCAAAGACCACGCGACGGTACAGCCACAGTGCATACCCAGCCGAGAAGATCACACCGGTCGCGGCCACTGCCGCTACCCAGGTGTTGACCTGGAATGCGCCCATCAGGGTCAGGAACTCGCCGATGAACCCGGATGTACCCGGCAGTCCCACATTGGCCATGGTGAACAGCATGAAGACCAGCGCGTATGCGGGCATCCGGATGACCAGACCGCCATAAGCCTCGATGTCGCGGGTGTGCATCCGGTCATAGATCACGCCGACACACAGGAAGAGCGCGGCCGAAATGAACCCGTGACTGAGCATCTGAAAGATCGCGCCATCGATGCCCTGCTGGTTCGCCGCGAAAATACCCATGGTCACAAAGCCCATATGCGCGACCGAGGAATACGCGATCAGCTTTTTCATATCCTCCTGCACCAGCGCCACAAGCGAGGTATAGACCACGGCAATCGCTGACATCCACAGCACCAGATCGGTCATCACTGCCGAACCCACCGGGAACATCGGCAGGCTGAACCGCAGGAAACCATAGCCGCCCATTTTCAAAAGGATCGCGGCCAGTACGACCGATCCCGCCGTGGGCGCCTGAACGTGGGCATCCGGTAGCCAGGTGTGCACCGGCCACATCGGCATTTTCACCGCGAACGAGGCAAAGAATGCCAGGAACATCAGGGTCTGCATGCCGCCGACAACATAGATACCCAGCACACTGAAGCCCTCGGACGAGAACTGGTGCGTCATCAGCGCGGCAATGTCCGTAGTGCCCGCATCGGCATACATCGCGACCATGGCCACCAGCATCAGAACCGAGCCAAGGAAGGTGTAAAGGAAGAACTTGAAGCTGGCGTAGATCCGGTCCTTGCCACCCCAGATACCGATGATCAGGAACATCGGGATCAGGCCCGCTTCGAAGAACAGATAGAACAGCACCAGATCAAGCGCCATGAAGACGCCCAGCATCAGGGTCTCCAGCAGCAGGAAGGCAACCATATATTCCTTGACGCGATCCGTGACATTCCAGCTGGCCAGAATGGTCAGCGGCATGATGAAGGTCGTCAGCAGAACGAACAGGACACTGATGCCATCAACACCCATCTTGTATTTGAGGCCCATCAGCCACTCACCCTCTTCCACCATCTGGAAGCCGGGATTCGACGAGTCAAAGCCGGTATAGATGCCGATGGAAACCAGGAAGGTCACCGTGGTCGCCAGCAAAGCAATCCACTTGGCGTTCCGCTGTGCGGCCGCATCGTCACCCTGCAGGAACAAGGCCAGAATGCCTGCTGCAATGGCGGGGATAAACGTGACGATCGAAAGGATATAGTCCATTACTGGGCCCCTCCACCGATCGTCATCCAGGTCACAAGGGCCGCTATGCCCAACACCATCCAGAAGGCATAGGTAAAGATGTACCCGGTCTGCGCCTTGCCGGCGAGGCGGGTGAAGAAGGGAACAACGCCCATAGCTACTCCGTTCAGGAAGCCATCGATTGTGTTGCCGTCACCGCGTTTCCACAGGAAGCGGCCAAGCGCCAAAGTGGGTTTGACGAAGACAGCGTCATAGATTTCGTCGAAATACCACTTGTTCAGCAGGAACAGGTAAAGCGGACGTTGATTTGCAGCCAGACGCGCCGGCAGCGATGTGTTCACGATGTAGAACCAGTAGGCCACGACAAAGCCCAGCAACATGGCGACAAACGGTGATACCTTGACCCATTTCGGAGCTGCGTGCGCTTCGTCCAGAACATGGTTGTCCGGCGCCATATAAAGCGCACCCTCACCCGGTTTGCCCGCGAATACATAGTGGTGGTCACCGCCATGCGCGTCTTTCTCGCCATGTTCTGCATTGTCGGTATGGCCGTCGTCTGCGTGGCTTTCATCGGCATGGCTGTCTTCATCGTGTGAAGCATCCGCCGCAGCATGATCATCGGCCTCAGCATGTTCTGACGCTTCTGCCACCGGAATACCGTAGAATTTGCCGACCTTGTCCGCATGGCCGAAGAAATTGCCGTACCAGATCATCCCGGCAAACACCGCACCCAGTGACAACACGCCCAAAGGCACCAGCATGGTCATCGGGCTTTCATGTGCGTGGTCGTGGGTGTGCTTGTCCCCACGCGGTTTGCCGTAGAAGGTCAGGAAGATCAGACGCCAGCTGTAGAACGAGGTGAACATCGCCGCGATCACCAGCATCCAGAAGGCATAGCCAGTGCCGCCAGCATACGCGCTTTCGATAATCGCGTCCTTCGACAGGAACCCGGCAAAACCGATCGTGGTAAGCGGAATGCCGACACCCGTGATGGCCAACGTACCGATCATCATCGCCCAGAAGGTATAGGGGATCTTCTTACGCAGACCGCCGTACTCCGTCATCTCCTGCTCATGATGCATCGCGTGGATCACGGAACCCGCGCCAAGGAACAGCAGCGCTTTGAAGAACGCGTGCGTGAACAGGTGGAACATCGCCGCCGAATACATCCCGACGCCGGCCGCCACGAACATGTAACCCAGCTGGGAACAGGTCGAATAGGCGATGACACGTTTGATGTCGGTCTGGACCAGTCCCACCGTTGCCGCAAAGAACGCGGTCGAGGCCCCGAGGAAGGTGATGAACCCGGTCGCACCGGGGGCGAATTCCATCAGCGGCGACATGCGGCAGACAAGGAACACACCCGCCGTCACCATGGTCGCGGCGTGGATCAGGGCCGACACGGGCGTCGGGCCTTCCATCGCGTCTGGCAACCATGTGTGCAGGATCAGTTGTGCAGATTTACCCATCGCACCGATGAACAGCAGAACGCAGATGACTTCGATGGCGGTCCATTCGCCCCACAGGAAGTGCAGTTTTTCCTCTGCCAGCGCGGGGGCTGACGCAAAGATATCCGAGAAATTGATGCTGTCGGTCAAGAAGAACAGCGCAAAAATGCCCAGAGCGAAGCCAAAGTCACCCACTCGGTTCACGATGAACGCTTTCATCGCCGCCGCATTGGCCGACGGTTTGCGGTAATAGAAGCCGATCAACAAGTAGGACGCGACGCCCACGCCTTCCCAGCCAAAGAACATCTGAACAAGGTTGTCCGCTGTCACCAGCATCAGCATCGCAAAGGTAAAGAAGGACAGATAAGCAAAAAAGCGCGGCTTATAGCTTTCGCCTTCGCGCCACTGCGGGTCGTGATCCATGTAGCCAAAGGAATACAGGTGCACGAGCGCCGAGACGGTCGTCACCACGATCAACATGATCGCAGTCAGGCGGTCCAGACGGATGGCCCAGCTTGTCGAAAGCGAGCCGCTTTCGATCCAGCGCATGATCTCGATCTGCTGGGTGTGGCCGTCGAAGGTGAAGAACACGATCCACGACAGCAGACAGGCCAGAAACAGCAGGCCCGTTGCCGTCCACATGGCAGCTTTCTCGCCAATGAACTTCCAGCCGAACCCGCAGAGCAGCGCGCCCACCAGCGGGGCAAAGAGGATGGTGGTTTCCATAGTTCTCTTAGCCCTTCATCATATTGACGTCTTCAACCGCGATGGTGCCGCGGTTGCGGAAGAAGCAGACCAGAATGGCCAGACCAATCGCTGCCTCGGCCGCCGCAACGGTCAGCACGAACAGGGTGAATACCTGCCCGACCAGATCACCGAGGAAGCTGGAAAACGCCACGAGGTTGATATTCACCGCCAGCAGCATCAGCTCGATGCTCATCAGCAGGATGATGACGTTCTTGCGGTTCAGGAAGAGACCGAAGATGCCGATGACGAACAGCGTCGCCGCGACCGTAAGATAGTGTTCAAGTCCGATCATGGTCTCAAAGTCCCTGCCCCGGTTTCACGTCTTTCAGCTCCATCGCCTTGGCCGGGTCGCGCATCATCTGGCCGATGATGTCTTGACGCTTGATGTCCTTGCGGTGGCGCAGTGTCAAAACAATCGCGCCGATCATGGCCACCAGAAGGATCAGGCCCGCAAGCTGGAACAGAAGGAAGTATTGATCATAAAGGATGACGCCAAGCGCCTCGGTATTGTGGCGATCCACTGGCACCGGCTGGGCCAGATTGGCCGCCGCGCCCTGCGCGCTGTCCCATGCCCCAAAGGCCATGACGAACTGCATCAGGATAACCAGACCAATCAGCAAGGCCAGCGGCATATAGCGCGCCATCTCGGCCTTCAGCTCGGCAAAGTCCACGTCCAGCATCATCACCACGAAGAGGAACAGAACCGCGACCGCGCCGACATAGACGATGATCAGCAGCATCGCCACGAACTCGGCCCCCAGCAGCACGAACAACCCTGCCGAAGACAGGAAGGACAGGATCAGCCACAGCACCGAGTGCACCGGCTGGCGGCTGATCACCGTGAACAGCCCGCCGGTGATGGCGCTGATGGCAAACAGATAGAAGGCAAAGACGGTCATTGATCCTCATCCTCGTTGTCACCCATGACCTCTTGCGCCAGATCCAGCGCGCGAGTCATGGCCGGGATGCCGGCAAAGACCGACATCTGACCGATCGTTTCCACGATCTCTTGTTTCTTGGCACCTGCCTCAAGCGCGTGGCGCACGGTTTGACGTACCGCCGAGTCCGCCTGAGCGCCCTGACAGGTCAGCCCGGCCAGAGTCAGCAGCAGGCGCGTTTTGGCGTCCAGCCCGTCAGTGTTGACGGTGTTGCCGAACATCATCTCCATGACCTCTTTGGGCATGGTCGGCCACAGCGCCTCGAAACCCTTGGGCGAGAAGTTTTCCATCGCCGGGTTCATCGCCTTGGCCATGTCCTGAGCCTGCTTCATCATCAGCTCGAACGGGTTTGTCGGGCTGTCAGTCATCTGTACGGCGCGTCCATTTCCAGATTGCGGGCGATTTCGGCTTCCCAGCGTTCGCCGTTGTCGAGCAGTTTTTCCTTGTCGTAGAACAGCTCTTCACGGGTTTCGGTGGCGAATTCGAAATTCGGGCCTTCGACGATGGCATCGACCGGGCAGGCCTCTTGGCAAAAACCGCAATAGATGCACTTGGTCATGTCGATGTCATAACGCGTGGTGCGGCGGCTGCCGTCTTCGCGCGGTTCAGCGTCGATAGTGATTGCTTGCGCAGGGCAGACCGCCTCGCAGAGTTTACACGCGATGCAGCGTTCTTCGCCATTCGGATAACGGCGCAGGGCATGCTCACCGCGAAAACGTGGGCTAAGCGGGCCCTTTTCGTGCGGGTAGTTGATGGTGGCCTTGGGGGCGAAGAAATACTTTAGTCCCAGTTTCATGCCGACCCAGAAGTCCTGCAGAAGGAAATACTTGGCAGCGCGGGTATAGTCGATTTGGGTCATATCAGCCTCCTACGCTCCAACGCGCAAACGCGCCCCAGAACCAGTCGAATTTCGCCGCAAAGGCCACGAAAACCACCCAAGCCAGCGAGAACGGCAGGAAGACCTTCCAGCCCAGCCGCATCAGCTGGTCATAGCGATAGCGGGGCGTGATCGCCTTGACCATTGCGAAGATGAAGAAAAAGAACGCCATCTTGGCAACCATCCACAGCACGCCATCAGGCAAGCCCGGGATCGGCGACAGCCAGCCGCCGAAGAACAGCAGCGAGGTCAGCGCGCACATCAGGAAGATGGCGATGTATTCGCCTGCCATGAACAGCAGGAAGGGCGTGGCCGAGTATTCGACCTGGTAACCGGCGACCAGTTCCGATTCCGCCTCGGGCAGGTCAAACGGGGGTCGGTTGGTTTCGGCCAGGGCCGAGATGAAGAACAGGAACACCATCGGGAAATGCGGCAGCCAATACCAGCTGAAGAACCCGAACGACCCATCCTGAGCGCGCACGATGTCACCGAAATTCATCGACCCGGTCGAGATGATCACGCCGATGATGATCAGGCCGATCGAAACCTCGTAGGAGATCATCTGCGCGGCCGAGCGCAGCGAGCCCAGGAACGGGTACTTTGAGTTCGACGCCCAACCGCCCATGATCACGCCATAAACCTCAAGAGAGGACACCGCGAATACATAGAGGATCGCGACGTTGATATCCGACAGAACCCAGCCATCGTTGAACGGGATAACCGCCCAGGCGATCATTGCCAGAACGAAGGATGTCAGCGGCGCGAGGATAAAGACCGTCCGGTCGGCGCCCGCGGGGATGACGACCTCTTTCACCACATATTTCAGGGCATCCGCCACCGATTGCAGCAAGCCGTAGACGCCAACCACGTTGGGGCCGCGGCGCATCTGGACAGCGGCCCAGATCTTGCGGTCTCCGTAAACAAGGAACAACAGTGAAATCATCACAAAGGCCACAACGGCAAGCACTTGCGCCAGAATGATGATGGCTATTCCGCCTGGGGTGTTAAAGAATTCAGCCATTGGTCCTCACACCGTGGGTATTCCGTTTTCCGCGTGTGATGCAAAGGCCAGATGCCTGCGCATTTTGCGGCTGGGTCGGCGCGTTGGTGTAAACAGCATCTGCCGTCTTTGCGCCACCCTTAATCTTCAAATTCACACGCAATTCGGGCGCGGCCATCTGCCACCCGGCTGCCACATCTGGTTGCGATATGAAACAGGAGTGGTTCATTCAGCCGCAATCTTCTCTGACTTACGGGCCTGTGCCTGCGCCGAAAGTTCGGCCATCAACTGCGAAGCACGCGCGATTGGGTTGGTCAGATAGAAATCCCTGACCGTATTGCGGAAACTTGCCTTACCCAGAGGTCCGGCGTCCAGTGCCTGAACCTCATTCTGCGCCACTTCATCAATCCGGGCGAGATGCGGAACCGCCTCGATCAGCGCAGTGCGCAGTTGCGCCAGCGAATCGAAGGGCAGTGTTGCACCCAATTCGGCAGACAGGGCACGCAGGATGGCCCAGTTCTCCTTGGCGTCACCCGGCGCGAACCCCGCGCGCATTGCCAGCTGCGGGCGACCCTCGGTATTCACGAACAGACCGTTTTCCTCGGTATAGGCTGCGCCCGGCAGGATCACATCGGCGCGGTGTGCGCCCCGATCTCCATGACTGCCCTGATAGATAACAAAGGCACCTTCGCCAATTTCGACTTCGTCTGCACCAAGGTTGTAGATCACATCAGCGGCGCTGACGGCGTCCATGCCACCCTCGTTGGTGGCATCCACATCCATCCCCCCCACGCGCGACGCAGCAGTGTGCAGAACGATCAAACCACTTTCAGTATTGGTAGCAATGGTTTGCGCGGCAGCCAGAACAGCAGCGCCGTCAGCCTCTTGCAAGGCGCCCTGCCCGACGATGATCAAAGATGCCTTGTCCTTGATCACGTCATCACCGCCCATGTCGACGACCTTTTGCAGCGCGGCACGGTCATCACCCATATGATGATAGTCGTAGGTCAAATCTGCCGCCGGACCGACCAGAGCAACCTCGGCACCATGTGCCCAGGCCTTGCGAATGCGGGCGTTGAGAACCGGTGCTTCGTCGCGCGGGTTGGTCCCGATCAGCAGGATGCGCTCGGCGATGTCGATATCTTCGATCGCTGCGGTCCCGGCATAAGCACCACGATTCCCCGCAGGCAGCTTGGCGCCATCGGTACGGCACTCAACAACACCGCCCTGCCCTTCGATCAGCTGTTTTAGCGAAAATACCGCCTCGACGGGAGCCAGATCGCCCACGATCCCAGCCGGTTTCTCAGCCCCTTTCAGAGCCTCCGCAGCTTTGGTCAGTGCCTCGGGCCAGGTTGACCGGCGCAGTTTGCCGTTTTCACGCACATAAGGTCTATCCAGACGCTGGCGGCGCAACCCATCCCAGACAAAACGAGTTTTATCGCTGATCCATTCCTCGTTCACCCCATCATGGTTACGCGGCAGGAACCGCATCACTTCGCGCCCCTTCGTATCCACGCGGATGTTCGAACCAAGCGCATCCATCACATCAATGCTTTCGGTCTTGGTCAGTTCCCACGGACGCGCGGTAAAGGCATAGGGCTTGGAAGTCAGCGCCCCAACCGGGCACAGATCGATGATGTTGCCCTGCAAATTCGAATCCAGCGTCTGGTTCAGATACGAGGTGATCTCGGCATCCTCGCCGCGCCCGGTCTGACCCATCTGAGTTATCCCGGCAACTTCGGTGGTGAAGCGCACGCAGCGGGTGCAGCTGATGCAGCGGGTCATTGCGGTGCCCACAAGCGGCCCTAGATCCAGATCATCGACCGCCCGCTTTGCTTCCTTGAAACGGGATCCGGACACGCCATACGCCATCGCCTGATCCTGAAGGTCGCATTCACCACCCTGATCGCAGATCGGGCAATCCAGCGGATGGTTGATCAGCAGGAACTCCATCACGCCTTCGCGGGCCTTTTTGACCATGGGTGAGTTCGTCTTGACCACCGGGGGCTGGCCCTCAGGCCCGGGACGCAGGTCACGCACCTGCATTGCGCAGGAGGCCGCAGGTTTCGGCGGGCCACCCACAACCTCGACTAGGCACATCCGGCAATTGCCGGCAATCGACAAGCGCTCGTGGTAACAGAAGCGCGGCACTTCGACCCCGGCTTGTTCACAAGCCTGGATCAGGGTCATCGCGCCATCGACTTCGATTTCCTGTCCGTCGATATTGATCTTGCGGAGGTCAGACATGGCTCTCAATTCGCCCTCAAATAAACGCCAATAGCGCTGTTTCTTTGGATTTCTTTCTGCCCCAGAGTGCAGAACGTGTTGGGGTTGTCATAGGTCACGCCATTCGAAGCCAGATACGCCTCGCCCTTGGCGCGCATCCGGTCTTTCTCTGAATCCGAGTCGACATATGAGCGGATTTCACTGTCCGAGTACCCCAGTTTGTTCGCTTTGGACCGCAGCCCCCACATAACACTGATCGCTTTCATTCGCCGCCCGCTGATCGACGGACAGAATTCGGAGATCTCATTTGCGATGGCGATGTAATAGAGTTCGTCGTCGATCTCTTTGACATCCCTCAAGGGCGGCTTTGCTTCTGCAACAGCCGGAAACGTGATCACGGCGGCCAAGGCGAGTGTTTCTGCAAAAGACATTGTTCTTCCTTTCGTTTTGGATGCTCCAAAACGAAAGGGTCCGGTCTTGCTAGGCAATAACGGCCTGCAATCCACGTCGTGATATGCAAAAACGCGTGTCATGGCCGTTGGCATTTTCCTGCAAACGTCAATTGATCATCACTGATGCGCAGGTTTTGCGGCTCGGTATCCGGCCCCACTTTCCAATCGATCCGGGAAGATCCAAAATTCTGCACACAGAACTTGGTTCCTTCATGGCGCCCGGCTTCACGCGCGCCGTCCAAGGACGCGGACGCGCCCTTCACCACAACAGTAAAGTCCGTGGGCGATGCTTTCTTGTCGACCGGCTTTGCCTTGGCCTTGAACGACTTTCCGTCGAACAGAAGACGATCTTCCGACGGCTTGATGATGCCGCAGGCGGACACGCTTGCCAGTACCAGCAGGACTACAAGGGTTTTTCGGGCCGTCATACTATCCCTCTTAGTGTTCTCATCTGCCGGGTCGCCATCAGAACGCCGCCACCAATGCCATAAGCCCAATCACAAACATGCAGGCCCAGCCCAATACATACAGCACGGACCGCAGGCCACTGTTTGGCTTACCTATGCCTTTGAAGTGCACCACCAGCATCACCAAACGCGCGACCAAAGCGACAGACGCCAGAAGATTGACCCAGAACGGGCTGGCGCCCAGTAAAACCGCCGCGGTCACAACGGCCACAAACGCCGGAAGCGTTTCCGTTCCGTTCAGATAGGCCCGGTTCAGACGATAGGCCTGGTCAGAATAATCCTGCTCTGGAGTCGCCCCCGGCGCGAGGCCCTTGCCCTGCTTGGCCAGCGCTGAAAACGGGGCCAGGAACAGAACCACCAGTGTGAAAAGCACAACCGATGAAATCGCGTGGCTGTATTCTGCAAACATGTCCATCCCGTTCACTCCGCCGCCATCGCACCCATACGGCCCGATTTCTGTGCCTTGATGCGGCCTTCGATTTCTTCCCGGAAATTGCGGATCAGGCCCTGGATCGGCCAGGCTGCCGCATCGCCGAGCGCGCAGATCGTGTGACCCTCGACCTGCTTTGTCACGTCAAACAGCATGTCGATCTCTTCCAGTTCAGCTTCGCCGCGCACCAGACGGTCCATGACCCGCATCATCCAACCGGTGCCTTCGCGACATGGGGTGCACTGACCACAGCTTTCATGCTTATAGAATTTCGACAGGCGCCAGATCGCCTTGATGATGTCGGTGGACTTGTCCATCACGATCACCGCTGCCGTTCCAAGCCCTGAGCCCAGATCGTTGCGCAGATAATCGAAATCCATGATCGCGTCGCGCATGTTCTCACCGCGCACACACGGAACCGAGGATCCACCGGGGATCACGGCCAGCAGATTGTCCCAGCCGCCGCGAATGCCGCCGCAATGGGTCTCGATCAGCTCCTCGAAGGAAATCGACATTGCCTCTTCCACGACGCAGGGGTTGTTCACATGGCCTGAGATCGCAAACAGCTTGGTGCCCGCGTTGTTTTGGCGACCGAAGCCAGCGAACCAGTCGGCCCCCCGGCGCAGGATGGTCGGCACGACCGCAATCGATTCCACATTGTTCACAGTTGTCGGGCAACCATACAGGCCAGCGCCTGCTGGAAACGGAGGCTTCATCCGCGGCATGCCCTTCTTGCCCTCAAGGCTTTCAATAAGGGCGGTTTCCTCGCCGCAGATATAGGCACCAGCGCCGTGATGCAGGAAGATATCAAAATCCCAACCTGAACCGGCGGCGTTCTTGCCCAGCAAGCCGGCATCATAAGCCTCATCAATCGCCGCCTGCAGCGCCTCACGCTCGCGGATATATTCGCCACGCAGGTAGATGTAACAGGTGTGGGCGTTCATCGCGAAAGACGCGATCAGGCAACCTTCGATCAGCGTATGCGGATCGTGGCGCATGATCTCTCGGTCTTTGCAGGTTCCGGGTTCGGATTCGTCCGCGTTGACCACCAGATAGGACGGGCGCCCGTCACTTTCCTTTGGCATGAATGACCATTTCAGACCGGTTGGAAAGCCCGCGCCGCCGCGACCACGCAGGCCCGAGTCTTTCATCGTCTGGATGATCCAGTCGCGCCCCTTATCAATCAGGCCAGCAGTGCCGTCCCAATGCCCGCGGGCCTGCGCACCTTTCAGCGTGCGCTCATGCATCCCGTAGATGTTGGTAAAGATCCGGTCCTGATCCTTCAGCATCGCGTGTTACCTTCAGCTGTCCTGACGCATGCGCCAGAGTTGAAAAATGTTGATCCCCGCATAGATGAACCCCGCCAGAGCAGCGAGATCAAACAGCAGAGCGTGCCGGGTCGTCAAACCCAGCTCGGGGCCAATGAACAGGTTCATTGCAAGCCAGATCAGCATGGTCACAGCGATGACCATCCCGATATGTCGGCCCTTGCGGGCTATGGCCTTTTCCTTGTCCTTGTCCATTTTCCCCTGATACCCCGGACGGGCATCCGTCTAGTCTTTGTACGTGCCCTCAGATTTGGCACGTTTGGCAAATTCGGTCTCTTCACCCGCTGCAAGCTTGGCCGCCTGTTCAATCCAATCATCGCGCTCGATCCGGCCCTTGAATTTCAAACGCGCATCGACCCAGGCCACCTGTTCCGGCGTCCAGGCAGCGATCTGGTCGTAGTGATAGAAACCCAGCTCGTTCAGTGTCTGCTCCAGCTTGGGACCGACGCCTTTCAACAGCTTCAGGTCATCTGCCTTGCCGTCGCGTGCAGCGGTCAGGGTCTCTGGTTGATCCTCTTTGACGTCCGCGGGTTTGGCTTCGACGTCCTTCGCAACAGGTTTGGCTTTCGCCTCTGCCGCTTGTTTCACAGCCGGTTTCGGAGCCTCGGGCGCCTTCGGAGGTTTCGCAGCAGCCGTCGCACCCACCTGCTTGCCATCCTTACCAAGCCACGGTGTCAGAATCGGAACTTCGGTCCCGTCGATACGCTTGACCGTGTCCCCCAGCCCTGTCGCCAGTTCAACGCTTGCGTTGTATTTCGGCTTGCCGGCTTCATATTCGGACAGGCTGGAAAGCCCTTTCAACGGCTCGGCCGCGTAACGCCCATTCTGAGGACCGGGTGTCGGCACCTTGCCCGCCACCAGATCGTCGATGATCCTGCCAAAGCTCTCGGCGGTCATGTCTTCGTAGTAATCCTTGCCGATCTGCGCCATCGGTGCGTTGGTGCACGAGCCGAGGCATTCCACCTCTTCCCAGCTCAGCTTGCCATCGGCAGACAGTTCATGCGGTTTCGACGCGATCTTTTCCTTGCAGACCGCGATCAGATCTTCGGCCCCACAAATCATGCAGGAGGTCGTGCCGCAGACCTGAATATGCGCGACTGAGCCAACCGGTTGCAGCTGGAACATAAAATAGAAGGACGCGACCTCAAGCACACGGATATAGGCCATGCCCAGCATGTCGGCGACGGATTCGATCGCCGGACGAGACAGCCAGCCCTCCTGCTCCTGCGCGCGCCACAGCAGCGGGATGACCGCGCTGGCCTGACGACCTTCGGGGTATTTGGTGATCTGCGCTTCGGCCCATTGCTGGTTGGCAGCGGTGAAGGCAAAGCTTTCGGGTTGTTCGGGATGAAGACGGCGGAGCATTAGCGGTCAATCTCTCCAAATACGACATCCATGGTGCCGATGATGGCGGCGACGTCGGCCAGCTGGTGGCCCTTGGCGACGTAATCCATGGCTTGCAGGTGCAGGAAACCCGGTGCGCGCAGCTTGGCGCGGTAGGGTTTGTTGGTGCCGTCGGCGACCAGATAGACGCCGAACTCGCCCTTGGGGGCTTCGACAGCGGCGTAAACTTCACCTGCGGGGACGTGGAAGCCTTCGGTGTACAGCTTGAAGTGATGGATCAGGCTTTCCATCGAGGTCTTCATGTCCGACCGTTTCGGCGGGGTGATCTTGCCTCGGGCCAGAACGTCACCGGGGCAGTCGCGGATTTTGACGATGGCCTGCTGGATGATCAGCAGCGATTGGCGCATCTCTTCCATGCGCACCAAATAGCGATCATAGCAGTCGCCGTTCTTGCCGACGGGAATCTGGAACTCGAACTCGTCATAGCATTCATAGGGCTGCGCGCGGCGCAAATCCCATGCCAGACCGGATCCGCGCACCATCACGCCCGAGAAGCCGTATTTCTGGATGTCATCTTCGGTCACGACGCCAATATCGGCGTTGCGCTGTTTGAAGATGCGGTTTTCGGTCAGCAGACCGTCAATGTCGTCCAGAACGGTGGGGAATTCGTGGCTCCATGCCTCGATATCGTCCAGCAGTTCCGGCGGCAGATCCTGATGAACACCACCGGGGCGGAAATAGGCCGCGTGCAGGCGGGCGCCACAGGCACGCTCATAGAACACCATCAGCTTTTCACGCTCTTCAAAACCCCAGAGCGGCGGGGTCAATGCGCCCACGTCCATAGCCTGCGTGGTCACGTTCAGCAGGTGGTTCAGGATGCGTCCGATTTCGGAATACAGAACCCGGATCAGCGAGCCCCGGCGCGGCACCTCGACCCCGGTCAGCTTTTCGATGGCCAGGCACCAGGCATGTTCCTGGTTCATCGGCGCCACATAATCCAACCGGTCGAAATACGGCAGGTTCTGAAGATAGGTCCGGCTTTCCATCAGCTTTTCGGTGCCACGGTGCAGCAGGCCGATATGCGGATCGCAGCGTTCGACGATCTCACCGTCCAGTTCCAGCACAAGGCGCAGAACCCCGTGCGCCGCAGGGTGTTGCGGGCCGAAGTTAATGTTGAAATTGCGGATCTTCTGTTCTCCGCTCAGCGCGTCCGTGCTGCCGTCATCGTATCTTGAGCCGTCCATCAACGCCCTCGTTTCTTTTTCGCATCGGCCCGAACCCGAACCTTTTCCGCTTCGGCGGCCTTGGCTGCGGCCCCCGCCAGCAGAACCCCCAACGCGCCCAGAATGATCAACTCACCCATCATCTCAGCGGCGCTCCAACTCTTGCAGTTTCAGCCCGACCCACCACAGCAAGGCTATCGTGCCAAAGGGAACCAGACACAGCAGGCACCAGTATTTGTTGATCCCGAAGAACGGCAAAATCTTCACCATCGGAATGATGGTCAGCGCAGACAGGATCAGCCACCAGATGCCACCCATTATTCGGTCTCCTGTTTCTCATCCCCCGGCAGAATGTAGTTCGCACCCTCCCACGGGGACATGAAATCAAACTGTCGGTATTCCTGCACCAGGCTGACCGGCTCGTAGACCACACGCTTTTGCGCCTCATCATAGCGCACTTCGGTATAACCGGTGGTCGGGAAATCCTTGCGCAGTGGGTAACCACGGAACCCATAGTCGGTCAGGATGCGCCGCAGGTCCGGATGGCCCGAGAACAAGATGCCGAACATGTCGAACACCTCACGCTCGAACCAATTGGCCGAGGGGTGCACGTCAACGATCGACGGCACCATGTCGTCTTCACGGATCGAGACCCGCAGCCGGATGCGCTGGTTCTGGTACATCGACAGGAAGTGATACACCACGTCGAACCGCTTGGCGCGCTCGGGGTAATCCACGCCGGTGATATCCACCAGCGTAGAGAATTTGCAGTTCTGGTCGGATTTCAGGAATTCGACGAATTCCACGAGATTCGACGGTGCCACGTCCACGTTCAGTTCGCCGTGGGTTACGCCCCATGACAGAACACAATCAGACCGTTTCAGCTCCAACTGTGTGCCGAGTTCCTTGAGTGCTTCGCTCATCAGCTCTCTCCTCAGCGGACAATTGTGCCGGTACGGCGGATTTTACGCTGCAGCTGCATCAGGCCATACAACAAGGCCTCAGCCGTCGGAGGGCAGCCGGGCACGTAGATGTCCACAGGAACAACCCGGTCACATCCACGCACGACGGAATAAGAATAGTGGTAATACCCACCGCCATTCGCGCAGGAGCCCATTGAGATCACATAGCGTGGCTCAGGCATCTGGTCATAGACCTTGCGCAAAGCCGGGGCCATCTTGTTGGTCAGTGTTCCTGCCACGATCATCACATCCGACTGGCGCGGGGACGCCCGAGGCGCGATACCAAACCGTTCTGCATCATAACGTGGCATAGAGGTATGCATCATCTCAACCGCGCAGCAGGCCAGACCAAAGGTCATCCAATGCAGCGAGCCAGTGCGCGCCCAGTTGATGATGTCTTCGGTCGAGGTCAGCAGAAAACCTTTGTCCTGCAACTCGGCGTTCAGGGCCTGGGTGGCGACTTCCTTGTCGACACCGGCAGTGTTGGCACCTGTCATCACTCCCATTCCAGCGCCCCCTTCTTCCATTCATAGGCAAAGCCGATGGTCAGAACGCCCAGGAACACCATCATGGACCAGAACCCGACATCGCTGATGTCCTTGAAGCCCACGGCCCAGGGAAACAGGAAAGCAATTTCCAGATCGAAGATGATGAACAGAATCGAGACCAGATAGAATCGGACGTCGAATTTCATCCGCGCGTCGTCGAAGGCATTGAAACCACATTCATATGCGCTGACCTTTTCGGGGTCGGGATTGCGGACGGCCAGTACGACGGCGGCCAGGATCAAGACGATCCCAAGGCCCACGGCAACGGCCAGAAACACCAGAATCGGGAGGTACTCCCGCAGCAGGTCTTCCACGAATAGCTCCTTTCCTGCGCACGCATCTTGTCGGGTGCGCCGTCAATTGGCATGTTGACTGGACATTCTCTATCCCTGCGGGGTCAGAGGGTCAACCGAACACAGCCCCCTTCGCAATCAAACCTGCGCTTGACAGCGCGGCATAGAATCGCAGTACCAGCGTTTGGCTTTAGCTTGGCGGAACCTGGTAGAACCTACTTATTCCATGCAGGTTTTCGTTTTTCAAAAAACGCCGCGATCCCTTCGCGTGCCTCTTGTGTTTCCCACCGTTCGACCAGCTCGCCTATGGTCTGATCGATCACGGCATCGTCGATGCGCGGACCCAGAGAGCGTACCAGCGCCTTGGCAGAGGCAACCGCCCCGGGCGCGCAAGACAAATAGGGGCGTATTTCGTCTTCAACCGCGTCCGAAAGCCGATCTGCCGAAACGGTTTTCGCCAGCAGGCCCAGATCAACGGCCTCGGAAGCATCGAACAAACGGGCTGACATGAACACCCGGCGCGCGCGGGCTTCGCCCATGCGGGCGATGACATAGGGGCCAATTGTTGCGGGGATCAGCCCCAGGCGCGTTTCGGTCAACCCCATCTTCAGACTGTCGACCCCAATCGCGACATCGCACACGGCTGCCATTCCCACACCGCCACCGAAGGCATTGCCCTGCAACGCCCCGATCAAAGGCTTTGGCATTGTGTTCAGAGCCTGCAACATCTCGGCCAGCTTGCGCGCCTCGACAAAACGCGTCTTTTTGTCGGCCGCCATCTGGTCCTGCATCCATCCCAGATCACCGCCGGCGCAGAACGTCTTTCCCGCCGCTGCCAAAACGACCACTCGGACAGCGTCATCCTGACCCAGTTGTGATGCAGCCTCGGTCAATTCAGTGATCATTTGCCCCGACATGGCGTTGTGTTTTTCCGGCCGGTTCAGAGTGAGTGTGGCGACACCACGCACATCTGTCGTGATCGTGATCGTTTCAAACATGTCAGCGTCTCAAAGCCCTGGCCATCTGCGCCGCCTCTTCAATCACGTCGATATCCAGACCGGTTTCGTATCCCAGGCGATGCAAGTGCGCCACAACAGCCTCGGTGGCTACGTTTCCTGCGGCACCCGGGGCGTAGGGGCAACCGCCCAACCCGCCCACGGCTGCGTCAAACACCCGCACACCAAGCGCCAATGCAGCGTCGATATTATCGATCGCACGCCCATTGGTGTCATGAAAATGCCCCGCCAATCGCGTCACCGGAACCCTCTCGCGAACCGCCAGAAGCATGTGCGCGACCTTATCCGGCGTCCCCTGTCCAATCGTGTCGCCCAGTGAAACCTCATAACAGCCCAGCGCAAAAAGCCGATCAGCGACCTCGGCCACTTTTTCGGGCGGAGTCGGACCGTCGTATGGGCAATCCGTCGCGCATGAGACATAACCGCGAACAGGCAGGTCGACATGGCGCGCCGCCTCCAGAATCGGCGTAAACCGCTCAATCGACTCGGCGATAGAGGCATTGATATTGGCCTTTGAGAATCCTTCGGAGGCCGAGGCAAACACGGCGATCTCGTCCGCCTTGGCCGCCAGCGCATCGCCATATCCATGCATGTTCGGCGTCAGCGCGGCATAGCGCACCCCATCCACTCGGGTGATTCCGCCCAGAACCTGAGCCGATCCCGCCATCTGCGGCACCCATTTCGGAGAGACAAAGCTTGCGACCTCGATCCTGCGGAAACCCGCACGGCTGAGGCAGTCGACCAAGGCGATCTTGTCTGACACCGGTATCTCGCGCTTTTCGTTCTGCAGCCCGTCGCGCGGCCCGACCTCGTAGATTTCGACCAGGTCACCCATGTCGCCCCTCCTTCTGGATTGTTGTCGCTTCAAACAAAGATCGTCTGACCTTTGCACGCAGCGTTGCGCGGGTACAGGTCAAGCTTCTTCCTCCAACCTCACCAAGGCAGCCCCGGCTTCGACCTGCGAACCGTCCTTGACCAGCACCTCGGCAACAACCCCGTCCCGCGCCGCAAGCAGAGAATGCTCCATCTTCATCGCTTCCAAAATGGCCAGACGATCACCTTCCTGTACGGTTTGTCCCGCTGTGGCAAAGACGGCTTTGACCAGACCGGGCATAGGAGCCTCGATCACATTGGTGTCGCCTGTGGTGCTGGCATCCCGGTCCAGCGAATCGATGATGTCGAAGCTCTGACCGTAGTTGGTGAAAACCGTCAGTGTCCCATTGCTTGCAGCAACGCGAGGCATTTGCCTACCGTTCAACGCCCATCGCCCGGCGGCACGTTCCGCAACAACGCGATCCTCGCCAATCTGCCAAATCTGGCGATCCGGCCCGTCGACCTGCACGTCCAACTTCAGCACTTCATCGTTACTGGACAGTTGCACAGCGCGATGCAGCGGCGCCCAGAGAGAAAACCCGGTTTCCGGGTCGACATCCACAAGATCCAGTGCAGTCATCGCAGCTGCGACTGCCGTTGCAACCGATGGCTCAGGTTCCTGTACCAACGCTTCGATATCTCGACCGATAAGCCCCGTATCGACATCGCCCGAGGCAAATCCTTCGTGACGCGTCAACGCGCCCAGAAAAGCCAGATTTGTGACAGTACCTGCAACTTCAGTCTGTTGCAGCACCCGATTCAACGTCTCAAGCGCGACGGCGCGTGTCGATCCATGCACCACTACTTTGGCGATCATCGGGTCATACCACGGGCTGATCGTGTCCCCCGCGCGAACGCCGCTATCGGCGCGACAATTGGCAGGGAAAACCAGATGAGTCAGCGTTCCCGTCGCTGGCAGGAACCCTTTCGGAACGTCCTCGGCATAAAGCCGGGCCTCAAATGCATGGCCGGAGATCGCCAGATCATCCTGTTTTTTGGGAAGGTTTTCGCCTGAGGCTACGCGCAACTGCCATTCGACCAGATCAATGCCTGTGATGGCCTCTGTTACCGGGTGTTCCACCTGCAGGCGCGTGTTCATCTCCATGAACCAGAACCTGTCTGGGCGCAGCCCGTCAGAGGCATCAACGATGAACTCGACCGTGCCTGCGCCTTTATAGCCGATCGCCTCGGCGGCGCGAACGCCCGCCTGCCCCATAGCCTCACGCATTTCGAATGTCATACCCGGGGCCGGGGCTTCTTCGATCACCTTCTGGTGGCGGCGTTGCAACGAGCAGTCGCGTTCAAACAGATGCACTGCATGCGTACCATCGCCAAAGACCTGAACCTCGATATGACGGGGCTTGGCCACGAATTTCTCGACCAGCACGGCATCATTTCCGAAGGCGGTCCGGGCCTCACCCCGCGCGCTGTCCAGCGCGGCCGCGAAGTCCTCCGGTTTCTCGACCAGCCGCATCCCCTTGCCGCCGCCGCCTGCGACGGCCTTGATCAGAACCGGATAGCCTATCGTGTCCGCCGCACCTGCCAGATGTTCGGGGTCTTGATTGTCCCCGTGATAACCTGGCACGACTGGCACGCCGGCCTGCTCCATCAACACCTTGGCCGCGTCCTTGAGGCCCATCTTGCGGATCGCATCCGCCGAGGGGCCGATAAAGGTCAGACCCGCAGCCTGAACCGCATCCACGAAACCGGGGTTTTCTGAAAGAAACCCATAGCCCGGATGGATCGCCTGTGCGCCGGTATCCAGCGCCGCCTGTATGATCACATCGCCCTTCAAATAGCTATCTGCCGGGGCGGGACCGCCAATATGAACCGCCTCGTCCGCCATCTGAACATGTTTAGCCGTCGCGTCCGCATCGGAATAGACAGCAACGCAGGACACGCCCAACTTCTGAGCCGTCTCCATCACCCGGCAGGCGATCTCACCCCGGTTGGCAATCAGGATTTTACTGAACATGTCTTTCACCCTTCCACTGCCAGATCTTCGACGAGACGGAACCGTTCGCACACGAGTTTCATCTCGGGATCAAAGCCGCCGTTTCGTTGGAAATAACGGCGATGATCTTCCCGCCATCCTTCAAGCGTTTCATTCTCACCTTCAGCCAAAGCGAATTCCTCGGTCACATCACAATAACGCTGGATCGAGACATCGACGGTTTCAATGACCAAAGCCGGTGTGTCATCCCAGTTCAGCGCAATATCGCGTCGACCGGGCTTCGGCATTTCAGGACTGCCGTCTGGACAGTTGCAGAGCGCATCGCAGGTCGCTGTTTTACGGCCAGAACGGACCAAAGCCAGAAGCTCTGCACTCAGCAAGAGGTTGTCGCCGAATTTGAAGGTTTGCGCACCGGGATAGCGGGCCATGATGTCTTTCAAACTCTCGCTCATCCTACATCCTGAACACGCCGAAACGTGTCTCCTCGATCGGGGCATTCAGAGCGGCGCTCAGCGACAGCGCCAGCACATCGCGGCTTTTACGCGGGTCGATGATGCCGTCATCCCACAGACGGGCCGAGGCATAAAGCGGGTGCGACTGTTCCTCGAACATATCCAGCGTCGGGCGCTTGAATTCGGCTTCTTCTTCAGCAGACCATGTACCGCCCTGCCGCTCGATCCCGTCGCGTTTGACGGTGGCCAGCACCCCTGCTGCCTGCTCTCCGCCCATCACCGAGATACGCGAATTCGGCCATGTCCACAGGAAGCGCGGCTGATACGCCCTGCCCGCCATGCCATAGTTCCCGGCCCCGAACGAGCCGCCGACCAGCATGGTGATCTTGGGCACCGAGGTTGTCGCCACCGCCGTCACCATCTTGGCCCCGTGCCGGGCGATACCTTCGTTTTCGTATTTGCGACCAACCATGAAACCGGTGATATTCTGCAGGAAGACCAACGGAATATTTCGCTGCGAGCACAGCTCGACGAAATGCGCGCCCTTCTGCGCGGCCTCAGAGAACAGCACGCCGTTATTGGCGATGATGCCAACCGGACAGCCTTTGACATGGGCGAACCCGGTCACCAGCGTCTCGCCAAACCGGGGTTTGAACTCATCGAACCGAGAGCCATCGACCAGACGCGCGATCACCTCGCGGATGTCATAAGGGGTCCGCAGGTCGGCGGGAACAACACCCAGAATCTCGTCGGGATCAAAGGCCGGGCCCTCGGGGCTGGCCCAATCCACCGTCTGCGGTTTGCGCAGGTTCAGCGACCCGACCGCGCGCCGTGCCAAGGCCAGCGCATGCGCGTCATCCTCAGCCAGATAGTCGGCCACGCCAGACAAGCGTGTGTGTACGTCGCCGCCACCCAGATCTTCGGAACTGACGACCTCTCCCGTCGCCGCTTTTACCAAAGGCGGCCCGGCCAGAAAGATCGTGCCCTGTTCCTTGACGATGATCGTCACATCCGACATCGCAGGCACATAAGCCCCGCCCGCCGTGCAAGACCCCATCACCACGGCGATCTGAGGGATCCCCTTCGCGCTCATCCGCGCTTGGTTATAGAAGATGCGGCCAAAGTGATCCCGGTCCGGGAAGACCTCATCCTGATTGGGCAGGTTCGCACCACCGCTGTCCACCAGATAGATGCAAGGCAGATGGTTTTCCTCGGCGATCTCCTGCGCGCGGAGGTGTTTCTTGACGGTCATCGGATAATAGGTTCCGCCCTTTACGGTGGCATCGTTGCACACCACCATGACCTCGCGCCCCTGCACCCGGCCAATTCCCGCGATCACCCCGGCACAGGGCGCGGCATCGCCATACATCCCATGCGCCGCCGTCGCGCCGATTTCGAGGAACGGAGAGCCCGGGTCCAACAGGTTCGCCACCCGGCGTCTGGGAAGCATCTTGCCCCGAGAGACGTGCCGCGCGCGAGATTTCTCACCACCGCCCATGCGAGCCGCTTCAGCAGCTTCGGAGATTTGCGCCAGCGCGTCGAGATGGGCGGTGCGGTTTGCTTTGAAGCCCTCGGAGGTGGGCATGGCTTTGGATGTGAGTTTCATTTTGCTTTTAAACCTCCTGGCGCATCTGACAATCGTTCAAGGTCTCTGGCTGCGCTCCATCGCACTACGATATTAAAAGTCTCACACATAAACTCTGTCATCTGAGAGCAGTCCGGATCAAATTCATCGTTTCTGAATTCCTCCAAACGACGCGGGTAAGACCATTTCTTAAAGCCGCTCAAACCTGCCACTTGATCAGGCAAGCCCTCTGCGATTTCTTTGGTTTTTGCCAGAAGATGAGCGTTCAATTTCTCAATACAAACGCGCCTTTCCACGGGCGGATGTCCAAGTTCACAGTAGTCATATGCCGAAGACATACATCGAGTATCCATTTCGTTAGCTATGAGGGTGCCGGACAGCGCTGTGCAACCGTCAAACCAAGTAGGGACATCCAGCGTTTCTATCGTTTCCTCAGCAGCTAGCGGAGCGGTAGCACCAAAGGTCAATACACACAGTGTCAGCAGTCGCTTCATTCATGTACTTCCTCAGCCGCCCGCGCCTTCAACTCATTGCGGATCACCTTCCCCGTCACCGTCATCGGCAGTTCCTCCAGAAACGCCACCTCGCGTGGATAGGAATACTGCGCCAGACGGTCCTTGACCCACTTCTGCAACTCGGCACCCGTGGCCTCAGCACCCGGTTTCAACACCACATAAGCCTTCACGATCTCGGTCCGCAGCGGGTCAGGCTTGCCGACTACGCCGACCGTTGCGACCGCCGGGTGGGTCAGCAGGCAATCCTCAATCTCTGCGGGGCCAATGCGATAACCGGCTGAGGTGATCACGTCGTCATCGCGACCGACAAAGCGCAGATAGTCCCCCTCCCAAACACCACGATCCCCGGTGATCAACCAATCACCCCGGAACTTCTCAGCCGTCGCCTCGGGTCGGTTCCAGTATTCCAACAGCATCGAGGCCGAGCCGCGCCGGATGGCGACATCGCCTTCCTCGCTGGTCGGGTTGCCGTCATCGTCGATCACCGCGACCTCATGCCCGGGCACCGGCTTGCCGATGCAGCCGGGTTGAACGGGGAAATCCTTGGCGCAGGAGGATACGACCATATTGCATTCGGTCTGGCCGTAGAACTCGTTGATCGTCAGTCCAAACGCACCTTGGCCCCAGGCTAGCATCTCGGCCCCCAGCGGCTCACCCCCGGACGCGACCGAGCGCAAACCGGGGATCGCCTGATCCGCGGCCTTGAGCATCCGCAGCGCAGTCGGGGGAAAGAAAGCATTCCGCACCCCGCCCCGCGCAATGATTTCGGCGCAGGCTTCGGGGGTGAACTTCTCAAGCCGTGCGGCGACAACCGGGATACCCAGCGCAAGGCCAGGCATCAGCACATCGAACAGCCCGCCGATCCACGCCCAATCCGCCGGGGTCCAAAGGCAGTCTCCTTCGCGCAGGTGATTGTGGCTGATCGAGACGCCCGGCAGATGCCCGGTCAGAACCCGGTGCCCATGCAGCGCGCCCTTCGGGCTGCCCGTGGTGCCTGAGGTATAGATCAATACAGCCGGATCTTCAGGCCCGGTCGCTGCAAACGGTACAGCCGGACCCGCCTCACCAATTTCGGATGCAATCAGAGGTTCGGCCAGATCGCCCAGCAGATCCGCCCCTTCGGCATCGGTCAGCACGATCTGAACGCCTGCATCGCCAGCCCGCGACCGCAGCGCATCCTGCTTGAACAACTTGAACAAGGGCACCGAAGTCCCGCCGATCTTCCAGATTGCCAGATGCGCCGCTGTGCACCAGGGAGACTGGCTCAGCAGCACTCCGATCCGATCACCGGGCCGGACGCGGGTCAGCAGGGCGCGGGCAATCCCATCAGTCATTTGCGCCAGTTGCCCATAGGTTGTCAGCCGCCGCCCTGATCCGGTCAGATCGATAAGCGCCACCTGATCGGCCGGATGGTTCAGACATTGCTGCGCCATGTTCAGCCGGTCCGGTATGTCCCAGCCTCCTTCTGAGCGCAAACCCGGTATGCGTTCAGCGTGCAGCAAAGCGAATTCCCCTTGTTTTCCTGATGCTTCGCGACGTGATCTTGGGCGGACGCATCACGCAAACTTGATGCAGATCAGAGTGGCCGGACACCGCCTTTGCGAAACCAAGAGCATCAACATAACCAAAGGCAAGAATATGACAAAGAAACTCGCCGCTTTGACACTGTCTACTGCACTGGTCGCCCTGGCGGCTCCAGCTTTGGCCCAGTCGCAAGGGGACTGGACGCTGGGTATCGGTGTTGGCTATCTGGACCCGAAATCCGACAACGGCACGCTGGCTGGTGCGGCAGCAACGGTCGACGCGGACACCCGCCCGATTTTCACTGCTGAGTACTTTATTCGCGACAACCTGGGTATCGAGCTTTTGGCTGCGACCCCGTTCAAACACACCGTTGCCCTTGGCGGTACGGACGCGGCCACGGTCAAGCAGTTGCCGCCCACATTGTCGCTGAACTATCACTTCGCGACCAACAGCGCCTGGAAACCCTATGTCGGTGCCGGCCTCAACTATACGATCTTCTTCGACGAGCAATCGCCCCTGGGTAACATCAAGGTCGATGACTCCTTCGGCGTCTCGTTGCAGGCCGGTCTGGATTACATGGTCACCGACAACGGGGCGATCCGCCTGAACGTGCGCTGGTTCGACATTGACTCGGACGTCTCGCTCAACGGCGCCCCCATCGGCACCGCGGAAATCGATCCCTGGCTGGTCGGTGTTTCCTACGTCCATCGGTTCTGATCCCGTTTCCAAAACGCCCTGCGGTTTCCTCATCCGCAGGGCGTTTTTTGCTCTCAGAGCATTTCATTCATCATTTCGCGGCCGATCAGCATCCGGCGAATCTCGCTGGTGCCCGCGCCGATTTCCATGAGCTTGGCATCCCGGAAAATCCGGCTGACCGGCGAATCCGACAGGAAACCCGCCCCGCCCAGCGCCTGAACCGCCTGATGGGCCTGAACCATCGCCTGTTCCGACGCGTAAAGGCAGCACGCCGCCGCATCCTGCCGGGTCACATCGCCCCGATCACAGGCTTTGGCCACCTCGTAGACATAGGCCCGCGCCGAATTCATCGCGGTGTACATGTCGGCAATCTTGCCCTGCATCAACTGAAAGCTGCCGATGGGTCTGCCGAACTGCTTGCGCTCAGCCACATAGGGCATCACTTCGTCCAGGCAAGCGGCCATGATGCCGGTCCCGATGCCGGCCAGCACGACCCGTTCATAATCCAGCCCCGACATAAGCACGGCCACACCCTTGCCCTCTTCGCCCAACACGTTCTCGAACGGGACCTCTACGTCTTCAAAGATAAGCTCAGCCGTGTTCGATCCGCGCATACCCAGCTTGTCGAAATGGGGCGAGGTCGAAAAACCCTTCATCTCTTTTTCGATCAGAAATGCCGTGATGCCCTTCGATCCGGCATCGGGATTCGTCTTGGCATAAACCACCAGAGTATCCGCGTCCGGTCCATTGGTGATCCAGTATTTATTGCCATTCAAGCGGTAATGGTCGTTACGCTTTTCAGCGCGCAGCTTCATCGACACCACATCCGACCCGGCCGAGGGCTCTGACATTGCCAGCGCCCCTACATGCTCACCGGAAATCAGGCGTGGCAGGTATTTCTGCTTCTGCTCGTCGGTGCCGTTCAGCTTGATCTGGTTCACGCACAAGTTGGAATGAGCCCCGTATGACAAGGAAACCGAGGCCGATGCACGCGCAACCTCTTCCACGGCGATCGTATGCGCCAGATAAGACATGCCTGCACCGCCATACTCTTCAGGCACGGTGACACCCAACAGACCAAGCTCTCCCATCTCTTTCCACAGCTCGTTCGGAAAGGCATTCGTGGCATCGATCTCAGCCGCCATCGGCTTGACACGCTCCTGCGCCCAGCGATGCACCATCTCGCGCAGGGCATTCACATCCTCACCCAGATCGAACTTCATCGTGGCCATGAACATCTGCGTCTTCCCTCCGCTTTAATGAACAAGTGTTCAATAAATCTCTAGCAGCGAATCTGTTCCCGGTCAATCTTTGTGACAGCTCGTCTGAAATGGAAAACGCCGCCCGAAACAGGCGGCGTTTCAAAAGATCGAGCGTGCGCCGCAGGCGCACTCCGCTTGGTCAAGACTGATAAACCGCACTCACTTCAGCCCGGATGATCCGGGCGATCAATCGACAATCCTCCAGGGAAAACGTCAAAGGCACGCGCATATCCATCGCGCCGGCCAGAACGCGGTCACTTTCAGGCATCCGCTGGCTTTCAAAATATCGCCAACTGTCATAGCGCGACGTGAAACCTGTCGGCTCAGCACCTCCGAACCACTTCAGCTCAACCCCACGAGCCGCGCAACGGCTGATGACTTCAGCTATCCGTTCAGGCGACCAATCCAGCAACAGAAACTGGATCGAAGACCCAACATAGGTTTCCGCCTCGGGCCGCTCGACAATCGTCAGGCCCGGAGTGCCGCGCAACCCGGTTTCGATCTCGCGATAGCGCTCGTTCCACCGGCCCACCTGCCGGTCCAGATCCCGCAATTGCGGGCGCAGGATCGCCGCGCGCAAATTGTCCATCCGGCCCGAGACATTGGGTGTGGTGTACTTGATCCGCTCGAACACTTCTGGCCCCGGGGCGGCCAAGTGGCGTTCATACAGCATGTATGACCCCGACAACATCGTGGCCTTGGCCGCCAGTTCCTCGTCATCGGTGACCAGCAAGCCCCCCTCGCCCGAATTGACATGCTTGTAGGTCTGACAGGAATAACACCCGATTGCACCCTGCCGCCCCGACAACTGACCGCGCCAGGCTGCACCCATCGTGTGTGCGCAATCCTCGATCACGATCACGCCGGCTGCGTCACACATCTGCATTAGCCGGTCCATATCACACAGATGTCCGCGCATATGGCTGAGCATCAGAACACGAGCCTGATCCAGCTTGACCTCAAGATCATCCAGATCAATTGTCAGGCCGTCCGTCACACCGACAAAGATTGCCCGCCCTCCGACTGAGGCAATCGACCCCGGCACCGGCGCCAGTGTAAACGCATTGGTCAGAACCGAATCTCCGGGTTGCACGCCAACCGCGCGCAAGGCTGTGGCCAGAGCGTAACCGCCAGACGAAACCGCCAGGCAGTATTTGGCCCCCATCTGGGCGGCAAATTCCTGCTCCAGCAAGGCCGTTTCCCCCAACTCTCCGGGGGCGACATTGTAACGATGCAGACGCCCATGGCGCAGAACGGCCAGAGCCGCGTCGATTGCATCTTCCGGAAGGGGTTCTTGCTGCGTAAAGCTGCCAGAGAATACGTCGGTCATGGTCTTGTTCTGAGGCTCCGAAAGGGTCCGGTCAAGGTTTCAGGCTGCCGCACCGATCAGATCGGGCACGAGGCCGGGCAAATCATCAAAATGATGCAGCAGTGCTTCGGGTTCCAAAGCCGCCATGTCATCCCCCGATGGGCCGAAAGTAACCAGCACCGAAGGAACGCCTGCCGCTTTGGCGGTATTGCGGTCAGTATCCGAATCTCCGACCAGCACGCACCAGTCCGGATCGCCCCCGGCACGGCGCGCAGCTTCCCGCAGCGGGGCCGGGTCCGGTTTGCGGACCGGCAGCGTATCGGCCCCGACCAAAGAAGCAAAACGGTCCCGCACCCCCATGCGTGTCAGCAACAATTCGGCCAGATGTTCCGGTTTGTTTGTGCAAATGCCAACACCGTAACCTGCGTTGCTCAGCAACTCGACCGCCTGTAGTGCGCCGGGATAGAAACTGGTGTGGGTGTCGATGTCCCGAGCATAAGCTTCAAGCAGAACCGGATAGTAGGCCTGGACTGTATCCTCGTCATAGGCCCCGACACGTTTTAACCCGTGGGTCAACATCATGCGTCCACCTCGCAGCGCTATACCTGAATCTGTGCCATGGACCAGTACATCCCCGTGCCCCATCTCGCGGAAACAATGGTTCGCAGCAGCCAGCAAATCGCCGGATGTATCCGCCAAAGTACCATCCAGATCGAAGATGACGGTGCGCATTTAGCCCCCTTGCTCGGCAGGTTTTCGCCGTGTCCTGTTTCAATCGGCAATCTTGTTTGATTGCCGAACGGCTTGCGCCTTTGACCTCAGCGGATAAAACGGACCGCAACAAAACACAAAGAGAAAACGATTTCATGAGCAATGCCCTTGTCATCCTTGCCGCCGGAAAAGGCACCAGGATGAATTCGGATCTTCCCAAAGTCCTGCATCCCATCGCTCAGGTTCCGATGCTGATCCATGCGATGCGCGCCGGATCCGTCCTGTCGCCCGAACGTACTGTGATCATTACCGGCCACGGGTCCGAAGCTGTGGCCAAGGCTGCAATGGCCGAGGATGAAGATGTGCGAATCGCCGTTCAGGAAGACCAGTTGGGAACGGCCCATGCGGTCGCCCAGGCCCGGAACGCATTGAGCGGATTCGATGGCGATGTGGTTGTTCTTTACGGCGACACCCCGTTCTTGCAGCCCGACACGCTGGAAAGGATGATCGATGCACGGTCCGGGAATGACTTGGTCATTCTTGGCTTTGAGGCGGTCGACCCTGCCCGTTATGGCCGGTTGGTCATGAATGGCGATGTGCTGGAACGCATTGTCGAGTTTAAAGATGCTTCAGATGAAGAACGATCCATAACTTTCTGCAATTCAGGGCTTTTGGCCTGCAATGCGCAGCTGCTGTTTTCGTTGATCGATGAGGTCGGAAACGACAACGCTTCGGGCGAGTACTATCTGACTGACGTGGTTGAAATTGCGCGCAGCCGTGGACTGAACGTGACCGCTGTCGCTTGCGATGAGGCACAGACACTGGGCGTGAACTCTCGCGCTGATCTGGCCGCCGCAGATGCCGTGTTTCAGGCGCGCGCCCGAGCTGAGCTTCTTGACCTGGGCGTCACATTGATGGCCCCAGAGACGGTGTACCTAGCTGCGGATACGGTGGTCGGGCGCGATACGGTGATCGAACCGAATGTGGTGTTCGGACCGGGCGTCACTGTTGAAAGCGGCGCGACGATCCGGGCCTTTTCGCATCTTGAGGGCTGCCATGTCAGCCGGGGCGCGGTCGTCGGCCCCTACGCTCGCCTGCGCCCCGGCGCCGAACTCGCTGAAAACACTCGGGTCGGCAATTTTGTCGAGATCAAGAATGCCGAAATCGCCGAAGGCGCAAAGGTCAATCACCTCAGCTATATCGGTGACGCGTCCGTTGGCGCTGCGACCAACATCGGCGCGGGGACGATCACCTGTAACTATGACGGCGTGATGAAGCATAAAACCACGATTGGTGAGAACGTCTTTATCGGCTCGAACACCATGCTGGTTGCCCCGGTTACTGTAGGAGATGGGGCGATGACCGCAACGGGCACTGTCGTGACCAAGGATGTGGACCCCGAGGCATTGGCCGTGGCCCGCGCCAAGCAGGAAAACAAGCCCGGATATGCGCGTAAATTGTTTGATATGTTCAAGGCGAAAAAGGCTCGCCACGATAAAAAGGCCTGAGAAATGTGTGGAATAGTAGGTGTTTTGGGGCAGCACGAGGCCGCCCCCATTCTAGTAGAAGCCCTGAAACGGCTGGAATATCGCGGCTATGACAGCGCCGGGATTGCAACCGTCAACGACGGCGCATTGGGCCGGCGGCGCGCGGTTGGCAAGCTGGTCAACCTCAGCGACCTTCTGGTGCATGATCCTCTTCCCGGAAAATCCGGCATTGGCCACACCCGCTGGGCCACCCATGGTGCCCCGTCAGTCAACAATGCACATCCGCACAAGGCGGGCCCGGTGGCCGTCGTTCATAACGGCATCGTCGAAAACTATCGCGACCTGAGGGCCGAACTAGCCGAACATGGTATTGATTTCCAAACCGAAACCGACACGGAAACGGTTGCTCTTATGACTGAACACCACCTGAACTTGGGCCTGTCCCCGGTTGAGGCCGCATTCAAGACAATCGACCAGTTGGAAGGCGCATTTGCACTGGCCTTTCTGTTCGACGGTGAGGACGACCTGATCGTGGCGGCCCGCAAGGGATCACCACTGGCCATCGGCCATGGGGATGGTGAGATGTATGTGGGGTCTGATGCCATTGCTCTGGCCCCGCTGACCAATCAGATCACATATCTGGAAGAAGGCGACCGCGCGGTTCTGACCAGGACGTCACTTGAAATCCGCAACGAGGCCGGTGAGCTGGCAAACCGGGAAAAGCGCAAGATCAAGCTGGATCATGCGCGCGCGGACAAAGGCGAACACAAGCACTTCATGGCCAAGGAAATCGCTGAACAGCCCATCGTTGTGGCGGAAGCAATCCGGTCCTACCTGCCCACGGGCGGCGACCGCGTGGTGCTGCCGGACACGGATCTGGATTTCAGCAAGCTGGATCGCCTGACCATGGTGGCCTGTGGCACCGCGTTTTACGCCTGCCTGACCGCGAAGTACTGGTTCGAACAACTGGCCAAAATGCCCGTAGAGGTCGATATTGCCAGCGAGTTCCGCTATCGCGAACCTCCGATCACGGACCGGACGCTGGCCCTGTTCGTCAGCCAGTCGGGCGAAACCGCCGATACCCTGGCGGCTCTGCGCTATTGCGAGGGCAAGGCCGACAAGATCGTTTCGGTCGTCAACGTCCCCGAAAGCTCGATCGCACGGGAAAGCGATATCGCCTTGCCGATCCATGCCGGTGTCGAGATCGGCGTCGCCTCGACCAAGGCCTTCACCTGCCAGTTGAGCGTGCTGCTGATGCTGGCGCTCAAGGCCGCCGCAGACCGGGGCACGCTGACGGATGAGGAAATCGCCGATCATGCCGCTGCGCTGCGAGGGTTGCCGACTGTACTGAACGCGGCACTCGATCAGAACCGGGCAATCCGCAAGGCCGCCCAACGCCTGTCCGAGGCGCGCGACGTCCTGTTTCTGGGCCGTGGCCTGATGTATCCGCTGGCAATGGAAGGCGCGCTGAAGCTCAAGGAAATCAGCTATATCCACGCCGAAGGATACGCGTCGGGAGAGTTGAAACACGGCCCTATCGCCCTGATCGATAAGCATATGCCCGTGGTTGTCATGGCTCCACGTGATACGGTTTTCGACAAGACCGTCTCGAACATGCAGGAAGTGATGGCACGGAAAGGTAAAGTGATCCTTGTCTCAGATGATGATGGCATTGACGAGGCCGGCGACGGTGTCTGGAGCACCATCCGCATGCCACATGTTCACACCAGCCTTGCACCGATCCTCTACTCGGTTCCCGCGCAATTGCTGGCCTATCACACGGCTGTTGCCAAGGGCACGGATGTGGATCAGCCGCGCAATCTGGCAAAGTCGGTAACGGTGGAGTGATTTATGGCCAAGCAGTTCCCGCAGCTTGATGATTCTCATCAAAAGTTCATTGAAGAGCAGCATATGTTCTTCGTCGGCACCGCCGGGGCCGAAGGTCGGGTCAATATTTCCCCAAAAGGAATGGACTCGCTGCGTGTACTGGGACCAAACCGCATTGTCTGGATGAACCTGACTGGCAGTGGCAACGAAACTGCGGGGCATCTTTTGCAGGTCAACCGGATGACGCTGATGTGGTGTTCTTTCACAACGCGTCCGATGATTCTGCGCACCTATGGAACAGCGCGTTGCCTGCATGTTGGCAACGAAGGTTGGGACGACCTTGCCGGTCTCTTCCCAAGTCACCGCAGTGCACGGCAAATCTATGACCAGTCGATCGAGATGGTACAAACCTCCTGCGGCTATGCCGTGCCTTTCATGGAATTCCAATCCGATCGCGACACGATGCAGAAATGGGTGGATGGAAAATCAGATGAGGAAATCCGTTCCTATTGGATGGAAAGGAACGGCCAGACGATTGATGGGAAACCAACAGGCGTTCCATTGTGATCCCCATGCTGACCGGATATCTCGATCAGATCAAAGCGCATGGTGACCCCGAACGGGCGAGCCAGATGGCCAGTTATCATAAGGCGGATCGCATCTATCTGGGCGTCGCAAACCCGGTTCTCAACGACCTGACCAAGGCGTGGCGGCAAGAACTGGATGTGCCGGCGCGGATCGCATTGGCGGACGCGTTATGGCAAACAAACATCCACGAAGGGCGTCTTGCTGCATCCAAGCTTTTGACACAGGCACGCATCCGACCTGACGCGACGGTTTGGGACTTGCTTCAAAGCTGGCTGCCGGATTTCGATGCATGGGCCGTCGCGGATCACGCGTGCATGGCGATGCAAAAGCGGCTTTCAGCAGATCCTGACCGACTGGATCAGGTTGAACATTGGACCCGGTCCGATCACATGTGGACCCGACGCGCGGCCCTGGTTGCAACCCTGCCCTGGACCAAACAGAACCACCCCAAGCCCGACGACCTGCACCGCCGTGATCGCATCCTTGGCTGGGCTGCCGGATATGTTCCGGACCGCAACTGGTTCATTCAGAAATCCATCGCCTGGTGGCTGCGAGAGTTATCCAAACACGACCCAAAGCGTGTCATCACCTTTCTGAGCCAACACGGCGATACCATGAAACCCTTTGCCCGCCGTGAAGCAGGTAAATACCTGAAAAATCAATCTGCGTAGACTTCGACCTCAACGAGTTCGTCGAAAGGCACCAACAACGCCCTCATAGCGTCCAGAGACAAGCGGCTGCCGCTACTGTCCGGGCCTGAGACCGGGACCAAAGTGATGTAGGCCTGCGCCCCTGTTCGTGGCACCACTACGCGCGCCGTAACTTCGGTGTCCACCAGCGGTGTCTGCATCCAGCGCCCCGGAGTGGTCGGATCCCCAAGCCCGGCTATGGTGGTTTTCGCCCCGACCCAGTTTGGCCGCGCGGAAACCGGTTCGGGTTGCAGCACCTCTTCAGCAACTGCGGTACCAACTTCAGCGTCGGGTGCCGTCTGGGCAGGCGCGTCGCCACCGCCTAAAACTCGGTCAGTCGTTGACCGCACGGCGTCGCATCCAGCCATGACCACAAATAGTAAAACAAGTGTTTTCTTCATGGCTGACACCTACAGCCCTGCGCCCATCTGTTCCAGCGCAAAGCACAGTTCGCCCTTGTCGCGGGCATGTTACGGCTTTACCTATTACATCATGACAGCTCCGCTCATCGACCCGTTTGCCCGCGCCATTACGTATCTCCGCGTCTCCGTCACGGACCGCTGCGACTTCCGCTGCGTGTATTGCATGTCCGAAAACATGACCTTTCTGCCCAAGAAAGACCTGCTGACACTGGAAGAACTGGACCGGATGTGCTCGACCTTCGTCAGGATGGGTGTCGAAAAGCTGCGCATCACGGGTGGTGAGCCGTTGGTGCGTCGGAATATCATCACGTTCTTCAACTCGATGACACGCCACCTGGACAGCGGTGCATTAAAAGAACTAACGCTGACAACAAATGGATCGCAACTGCACCGCTTCGCCGAAGACCTGTATGCCGCTGGCGTGCGGCGGGTGAATGTCTCTCTGGATACATTGGACGATGACAAGTTTGCCAAGGTCACGCGCTGGGGTCGCCTGAAACAGGTATTGGACGGAATTGACGCCGCGCAAAAGGCTGGCCTGCGGATCAAGATCAACGCGGTCGCGCTGAAAGGGTTCAATGAACCCGAACTTCCGAAAATCACGGACTGGTGTGCCGAGCGGGACATGGATCTGACCTGGATCGAAGTCATGCCTATGGGCGACATCGGCAACGAAGACCGCCTGGATCAGTACTGGTCGCTCAAAGACGTGCGGAAAGAATACGAAAACCACTATTCGGTCACCGATCTGGCCGAACGCACCGGTGGCCCGGCCCGTTACGTGCGGCTCGAGGAAACCGGCCAGAAAATCGGCTTTATCACGCCGCTGTCGCACAATTTCTGTGAAAGCTGCAACAGGGTCCGCCTGACCTGCACGGGCGAACTTTACATGTGCCTGGGTCAGGAAGATATGTCTGACCTGCGCGGAGCCCTGCGCGATCATCCTGATACCGAACAGCCACTTGAAGACGCGATCCGATCTGCCATCAATCTCAAGCCCAAGGGGCATGACTTCGACTATTCGCGCCAAGCCGTCGATGGCAGGATGAGCCGTCACATGAGTCACACAGGCGGCTGATATGCCGGATCACAACGGCCGCCCCACGGCGTTGTATCATGTGTATTGCACCCTCACGTCTCTTGCAGCACCTCTGATATGGCGAATTGTTCGGAATAAGTTGCGGGCAGCAAACGTACCTGTTGAGCGGCAACAAGAACGACTTGGACATGCCAGCCTGCCTAGGCCAAATGGGCGTTTGATCTGGTTCCACGCCGCCAGCGTTGGCGAAAGCCTTTCGGTCCTCAGCCTGATCAGACGGCTGGCAGCCCGCCTGCCCGAAACCGAATTTCTGATCACCTCCGGCACCCCGACCTCAGCGGCTCTTATCGAAAAACGCCTGCCGCCCCGCACACGGCATCAATACCCGCCGCTTGACACGGCAGGTCCGGTCCGGCGCTTTCTGAGCCATTGGCAACCAGAGGGCGGGGTTTTTGTCGAAAGTGAAATCTGGCCACGGTTGATTGTTGAAAGTGCCAAACGCGGTATTCCGCTCGCCCTTCTAAATGCACGACTATCGGACAAGTCCGTCGCTGGTTGGAAAAAACGCCCCGGAACAGCGCGGTTCGTCTTGAACAAATTCAACCTGTTCCTGACGCAGAACGACAAAACCGCAGCCAACCTGACGTCGATGGGTGCCCCTGCCGATCGCGTCCGGCCCGGCACCAATCTCAAAGCCATGTCCGATCCCCTTCCCGTGGACCACAACACGCTGGATGACATACGTTCTAAAGTCTCTGGCAGACCGGTGTGGATCGCCAGCTCGACCCACGCAGGCGAAGAGGAAAGCGTTCTGGCCGCGCATAAATCACTTCTGGAACGCTGGCCCGATCTGCTGCTGCTGCTGATCCCGCGCCACCCAGAGCGCCGCGGCGTTATCGCCAAACTACTGGAAGCCTCTGATCTCAACGCCGCGTTCCGATCCGAAAATTCCCCGATCAAAGCCGAGACCCAGGTATATGTCGCGGATACACTGGGTGAGACCGGCACATGGTACGCGCTGTGTCCCATCGTGTTCCTGGGTGGCTCCCTGAAAGACATCGGCGGTCACAACCCATTCGAACCGGCACAGGCCGGAGCCGCCGTGATTACCGGCCCCGGATACTTCAATTTTGCAGAAACTTTCGCGCCGTTGATCAAAACCGGTGGCGCCATCGAGGTTCGAACCGAAAAGGATCTCTCCACAGCGGTCGAGCATTGGCTTTCAGACGGTCAGGCCCTGAAAAAGGCCCGCAGCGCCGCCCAAACCTGCGTCAAGACCCAAAGCAACGCGCTGGACTCTGTTGTTGACACGCTATGCTGTTCGCTCGACCTGACGTGACCGGGCGGGATCCCTCTTCATCTGGCCAAAAGTATCCCGGGGGTGTGGGGGCAGAGCCCCCACTCGTCCGATCAGGCCGCCGGCATACGCTGCTCAACGATCTCTGCCCACCAGCTGCACCCGGCGGGAATCGCCTCATCGTTGAAGTTGTACTCCGGGTGGTGAACCATGGCCGTATCGCCGTTACCCATTAAAATATAGGCCCCGGGACGTTCCTCCAGCATGAAGGCAAAGTCCTCGCCTCCCATGACCAAAGGCGCATCGTCACAATCGCCGGATACCGACCGGGCAACAGCTGCGGCGAACTCTGTCTGTTCTTCACTGTTCACCATCACCGGGTACCCGCGGATGTAGGTCACGTTTGCGGTGCCTCCGAACGTGGCCGCGATTCCATTGCAGATCTCATTGATCCGCTTTTCGGCCAGATCCCGCATATCCTTGCTCATGGTGCGCACGGTGCCTTTGATCTGAACAGTCTGCGGGATCACATTGAACGCTTTCGACGAGGTCTCGAACGACGTCACCGACACCACGACCTGATCGATCGGATCGGCATTGCGCGAGGAAATGGTCTGAAGCGCCAAAACCGCCTGCGCAGCCAGTACCGTGGTGTCTACTGTTTCATGCGGCTTGGCAGCATGACCACCTCGCCCTTCAAAAGTGATGTCAAACTGATCGGTTGCGGCAAAGAAGGAACCGGGACGGATTGCGAACTTACCTACAGGTTGACCCGGCCAGTTGTGCATGCCGTAGACTTCCTGAATATTCCAGCGGTCCATCATGCCATCTTCACACATTTCACGACCACCGCCGCCGCCCTCTTCGGCAGGTTGGAAGATCACAATAACCGTCCCATCGAAATTTCGGGTTTCCGACAGGTATTTCGCAGCACCCAAAAGCATCGCCGTGTGGCCATCATGGCCGCAGGCATGCATCGCGCCCGGTGTTTTCGAGGCATAGTCCAATCCCGTCGCCTCATGGATAGGCAGCGCATCCATATCTGCCCGCAGACCGATCACCTTGCCCCTGCTGTCCGACTTGCCCTTGATCACGCCAACAACGCCGGTTCGCCCGATGCCGGTGACGACCTCGTCGCAACCAAACTCCTTCAACTTCTCGGCCACCATTGCGCTGGTACGGTGCGTTTCGAACAGGATTTCCGGGTTTTCGTGCAGATCCCGTCGCCACGCGGTGATCTCATCCTGCAACTCGGCAAAGCGGTTTTTGACTGGCATGTTTTCTCTCTCCTAATTCAGTTCAAGCCGCCGGCATTCGGCGCTCGACCATTTCTGCGAACCATGAGCATCCGATCGGGATGATCTCGTCGTTGAAGTTGTATTCAGGGTGGTGCAACCCGGCGCTGTCACCGTTGCCCAGAACGATAAAGGCTCCGGGCCGTTCCTCCAGCATGAACGAGAAATCCTCACCCCCCATCACCATCGGTGCCTCGATGCAGCTGCCCCCGACCGAGACCGCGGCTTCTGCCGCATATCCCATTTGAGTTTCGGCGTTGATCGTCACCGGCACGCCACGCGTGTAATTGACTTTCACGGAACCACCGAATGTTCCTGCAATCCCTTCGGCGACCTCTTTGAGGCGCTGTTCGATCAGATCACGCATCTCGTTGGAATGGGTCCGCACGGTACCGCGTATCTGCGCCGATTGCGGGATCACGTTGAACGCTGTCGAAGACGTCTCAACGGACGTCACCGACAGCACGGCTTGCAGGATCGGGTCCGCATTGCGCGACACGATCGTCTGCAACGCGACAATCAGTTGCGACAGCATCACGGTTGTATCGACCGTCTCATGGGGTTTTGCCGCGTGGCCTCCGCGCCCTTCAAGATGGATGTCAAACTCGTCCGCCGCCGCCAGCAACGGGCCTGAGCGGATTGCGAATTGCCCGGTCGCCACGCCCGGCACATTGTGCATCGCGTAAACTTCCTGAATGCCAAACCGGTCCATCAGACCGTCCTTGCACATGGCTTCTGCGCCATTCCCGCCCTCTTCGGCGGGCTGAAAGATCACGATTGCGGTGCCATCGAAATTGCGCGTCTCAGACAGGTACTTTGCCGCTCCCAAGACCATGGCAGTATGCCCGTCATGCCCGCAGGCATGCATCGCATTTGGTGTTTTCGAGGCATAGTCCAGCCTGGTCTGTTCCTGCATCGGCAGGGCATCCATATCGGCCCGCAAACCAATCACGCGGCCCTGCGTGTCGCTTTTGCCGCGAATAACCCCGACCACGCCGGTACGCCCGATGCCGGTTACGACCTCGTCACAGCCGAATTCCTTCAGTTTGTCGGCCACCAGTGCACTGGTGCGGTGCGTGTCGTACAGGATTTCCGGATGTTGGTGAATGTCACGCCGCCAACCTGTGATCTCTTCGTGCATCTCTGCGAGGCGGTTTTTGATCGGCATGGCATTCTCCCTGATTTAAGCGACGCGCAATCGTCGTTCCACGATCTCGGCAAACCAACTGCAGCCGGCGGGAATCGCGTCGTCGTCAAAGTTGTATTCCGGGTGATGGCACATGGCCGTGTCCCCGTTCCCGATAAAGATGTAGGCTCCGGGCCGTTCTTCAAGCATGTAGGCGAAATCTTCCGAGGGCATGATCGGATCAGTGTTGTCATTGACCTTGCCCGCGACGGCCTCGGCTGCCTCGGCAGCGTACGCCGTCTCAGCCTCGGAGTTAACCGTTACCGGATACCCCGGCGTCCAGACGACATCTGCCTTTGCGCCGAAGGCCGAAGCCGTATCCTCGGCGATCCTGCGCACGCGCTCTTCGGCAATCGTGCGGTATTCGGGGTCGAGCGTCCGGACGGTTCCCTGCAAACGCACGGTATGCGCAATCACGTTCGACGCGACGCTGTCCGTTTCGAACGTACCCACGGTCAGGACGACGCGTTTGATCGGATCGACGGTGCGCGCCACAACCGATTGCAACGACACGACAATATGCGAGGCCACCAAAGTCGTGTCTACCGCGTCATGCGGTGCGGCGGCGTGTCCGCCCTTGCCGGTGATCGTGATTTCGAACTCATCAGATGAGGCCAACAATGCGCCGGGTCGGATCGCGAACTCGCCCACTGGCAACCCCGGCATATTGTGCATGCCATAGACCTCATCAATGCCCCAGCGTTCCATCAGGCCGTCCCGACACATGGCCAGACCGCCTGCACCGCCTTCTTCTGCGGGTTGAAAAATCAGAACAACAGTGCCATCGAAGTTTCGGGTTTCAGCCAGGTACTGGGCGACCCCAAGCAGCATCGAGGTATGCCCGTCATGCCCGCAGGCGTGCATCTTGCCCGAAACGGTAGAAGCATAGTCCAGCCCAGTCGCCTCTTCGATCGGCAGTGCGTCCATATCTGCGCGCAGTCCGATTACGCGCCCGGTCGTGTCCTGCCGCCCGCGGATAACGGCCACGACACCGGTCTTGCCAATTCCCGGAGTGATCTCATCAACACCAAACTCCTTGAGGCGCTCGACGACAAAAGCAGCGGTTTCGTGCACGTCATACATCAATTCAGGATGCGCATGCAGGTGGCGGCGCCACGCGGCAATATCGCCGTGCATTTCTGCAAGTCTGTTTTTGACAGGCATCTCAAGACCTTCCTCTGAACAATTGATGCTATGTTGAATCTTACGCCGCGCCGAGCTTTTCAACCAGTCGTTGCATAAACTTGTGCCCCGCATCGAACTGCGCGATCGATATGAACTCGTTCGGCTGATGAGCCTGGGCAATATCACCAGGACCGCAAATCACGGCTGAATACCCTGCCTCCTGAAACTGCCCCGCCTCTGTCCCGTAGCTGACAACGTGGCTTGCATTATCCCCGGTCAGCGTGCGCACTAAAGCTTCCGCTTCTCCGTCCCGTTCAGGCACCAGTCCCGGAATTGAAAAATGTTCCTTCAGTTCGATGCGTGTTTCAGGGTGGACAGCCTGCATCCGTGCCTCGGCCGCGCGGACCTGCTGAAAATACGCGTCCTGCCATTGCGCCTTTGACTCATCCGGCACGGTGCGGAAATCCATCATGAACCGACAGTCTTTGGCAGTGATGTTGTGGGCTGTCCCGCCTTCTATCATTCCGACATGACAGGTTGTCCACGGCGGGTCAAATACGACCGCGATTTCGCTCGGCTCAGCGGCCATGCTTTCGGCATTTCTGTGATTTGCCCAGTCGATCAGAGGTGCCGCCGCCATGATCGCATTCACGCCGGTATGCATGATCGAACTGTGCACTTCGAACCCCACGATGTGAGTATCAAAGCCGAACCCGCCCTTGTGCCCCGTCACAGCCTGCATCATTGACGGCTCACCCACGATCACTGCTGATCCCTTGGGCAAGACCTGTTGCATTGCCTCAATCATGGGCGGCGCACCGGTGCATCCGACCTCTTCGTCAAAGCTGAGCGCAAGTTGCAGCGGCCGCTTTATTTCAGCGTAATGCGCCTCGACCAGAACCCAGATCGCCAGAGCGTCAAAACCCTTCATGTCGCAGGTGCCGCGACCGAAATACTTGCCGTCCTTCTCGGTCACCGTGAACGGATCGGAATCCCAAGGCTGCCCTTCGATCGGCACGACATCCGTATGCCCGGACAGAACCAGCGCACCCTCTTCCATCGGACCCACATGCGTAAAAATTGCAGCCTTGTGCGGTTGATCCGGGTCCGGCCACCGATGGGGTGCGATTCCATGACCTTGCAGATATTCCTCAACCCAATCCACCAGCGGCAGATTGGTGTCACGGCTTACGGTCGGAAATGAGATCAGCTTTGTCATGATCTCAAGCGGCGTCAAGCGTTTCGCCATTGGGGTCAATACCCGCTGTCGGTGGTCAGAATGAAGTGCCCGGCCTCAACCTCTCGATATTGCGAAGGTTCCGGCGCGTAGTCAGTGGGATGAATCGGAGATGGGATCGGTTTGAAATTCAGATCCTTTTCCGATTTCCGCTTGTTCGGGTCCGCAATCGGAACCGCCTTCATCAGCGCCTGTGTATAGGGATGCTGCGGGTTCTCGAATACCCGCGCCCGGGGCCCAAGTTCGACAATTCGACCCAGATACATAACCCCGACATAATGGCTGACCCTTTCAACCACGGCCATATCGTGACTGATGAACAGATAAGACAGGCCCAGTTCGGACTGCAATTCCATCATCAGGTTCAAAACCTGCGCCTGCACCGACACGTCGAGGGCCGAAACCGCCTCATCCGCGATGATAAGCTTGGGGTTCAGGGCCAGAGCCCGCGCGATGGCAATCCGCTGCCGCTGACCGCCCGACATTTCATGCGGGAACCGACGCATGAAGCTGCGCGGCAGTTGCACCTTGTCGAACAGTTGCGCCACGCGGTCCTGCAGTTCCGATCCCGATGCCACGCCATAGTTGCGCATCGGCTCGGCCACCTGATCGACCAGCTGCATCTGCGGGTTCAGCGAGGCGAACGGATCCTGAAAGATCATCTGCATGTCCAGCCGCGCCTTGCGCAAGCCAGACGGATCAAGCTTCATGATATCAACACCGTCCATATCAATCTCGCCCGCCAGAGGCTCGACCAGTCGCAGGATCGAGCGCCCCGCCGAAGACTTGCCGCACCCGGATTCGCCGACAAGACTGAGCGTTTGACCTTTGTTCAGTGTGAACGAGACATCCTCGACCGCATGAACGTTCGAGATCGTGCGCCGCAAAAGCCCGCCCTTGACCGGGAACCGGGTCGTCAGGTTCTTGACGGTCAGAAGAACCTCGTCTGTGCCCGGGATCGGTGCAATATTCTGCCCTTCGACCCCCAGCAGTTTCATCGGCTCGGGCGCAAATTTTCCCTGCATCTCGCCCAGTTTCGGCACCGCGGCCAGCAAGGCTTTGGTATAGTCGTGCTGCGGGTTTTCAAAGATTTCTTTGACGGTGCCTTCTTCGACCTTGTTGCCGCGGTACATGACGACGACACGGTCGGCCATCTGTGCAACCACAGCCATATCGTGGGTGATGAACATCACAGCCGTGCCGGTTTCCCGCTTGAGACGGTCCATCAGCGCGAGAATTTCGGCCTGAATGGTCACGTCAAGCGCTGTGGTGGGTTCGTCGGCGATCAGCAGGCGCGGCTCACAGGCCATAGCCATCGCAATGACAACGCGTTGACGCATCCCGCCCGACAGCTCGTGCGGATACTGTTTCAGGCGGCGCTCAGGCTCAGGTATGCGAACCTGGCGCAACAATTCAAGCGCCCGCGCTTCTGCCTGTGACTTCGACATTTCCTTGTGGATACGCAGTCCTTCGGTCAACTGGCGACCAACGGTGAAAACGGGGTTCAGGGCGGTCATCGGCTCCTGAAAGATCATCCCGATTTCATTGCCGCGAATCTGTTTCATCAGATCCTGATCGACCTTGGCCAGGTCCACTTCTTCGCCATCGCGACGATCAAACAGCAACTCTCCGCCCGCGATTTTGCCGCCACCGAACTCGACCAGCCGCATCAAAGACAATGACGAAACCGACTTTCCCGAGCCTGATTCGCCAACGATACAAACGGTTTCGCCTGGTTTGACCTCGAACGAGACGTCCTCAACGCCGACAACAGGACCGTCCTTCGTCTGAAACTCCACCCGTAGTTTTCTGATTTGAGCAATAGGCTGATCCAGCACGTGCGCGCTCCCTTGACGACGTTATTCTTGTTCTGAATGCCGAACGCTACGGCGGGCCACCGGGAAAAGTCAAACCCATTACACATTTTCGCGACGGCACCACTTGCATTTTTCTCAAGTTCTGTTTCGATACCCAACGTAACCGGCTTGGGGCGGCGGTGCCAACGGAAACCGTTAGCGCTATTATCTTTGATAGTCAAAGCCTTAACCCAAGACGGCAACGCCAAACCCGCAGGCCTTGCGGAGATAATCGAGACACGAACGTGTCCAATTCGGGAGTGACTTATGAAAATCAAAACCCTTTTGCTTGGTGCGATCGCAAGCACGGCAATGGCCCCCGCGGCCTTTGCCGAGCGCGGTTCGGACGGCAATGTCAGCATCATCTATTGGCAGGCTCCGTCGATCCTGAACCCGTTCCTGTCCGGCGGCACGAAAGACGTGGAATCAGCTTCGCTGGTGATCGAGCCTCTGGCCCGCTACGATCAGGACGGCAACATGGTGCCGTATCTGGCGTCCGAGATTCCGACCGTGGAAAATGGCGGTGTCAGCGAAGATCTGACGTCGATCACATGGAAAATCACGCCGGGAATCAAGTGGTCGGACGGCTCTCCGTTCACCGCCGCTGACGTGAAGTTCACCGCCGATTACTGTATGCACCCGGAAGGTGGCTGCGCGCAGGTGACAAAGTTCGAAGGCGTCACCTCGGTCGAAGCTGTTGATGACTTGACCGTCAAAGTTACCTTCGACAAGCCAACACCGTTCCCCTATGGCCCGTTTGTCGGCGGCGAAAGCCCGATCATTCAGGCCGCACAGTTCGCCGATTGCCTTGGTGCGAAAGCGCCTGAATGCACCGACCAGAACTTCAACCCCATCGGAACCGGCCCATTTGTCGTCACCGAGTTCAAACCGAACGACGTGATTACATTCAAGGCAAATGACAATTATCGTGACCCGGCCAAACCGGCCTTTGCGACTGTGACCTTCAAGGGCGGCGGTGACGCAACTGCTGCTGGTCGTGCCGTCATGGAAACCGGTGAATTTGACTATGCCTGGAACCTTCAGTTGGCGCCTGAAGTGATCGCACAGATGCAGGAAGGTGGCAAAGGTACGCCGGTTGCAGGCTTCGGCCCGCTGGTCGAGCGTATCATGATGAACCAGACCAACCCGTCGCCCGACCTGCCGGAAGGCGAGCGTTCGACCGCAAAGCACCCGCACCCGTTCCTGAAGGATCCGGCCGTTTACAAAGCCATGTCCATGGCCATCGACCGTCCGCTGCTGGTGGAGATCGGCTATGGTCAGGCTGGTAAAGTGACCTGCAACTGGGTTCCGGCGCCTGCCGCGTTCAACTCGACCTCGATGACCTGCGACACGCAGGATATCGAAGGCGCGAAAAAGCTGTTGGATGATGCGGGTATCGTGGATACCGATGGCGACGGCGTTCGCGAAAAAGACGGTGTTCCTTTGAAAATCGTCTACCAGACCTCGACCAACGCTGTCCGTCAGGACTTCCAGGCGCTGATCAAGGAGTGGTGGAGCCAGATCGGTATCGAATCCGAACTGCGCAACATCAACGCGTCGGTCTTCTTCGGTGGTGACCCGGGCTCGCCTGACACCTTCCAGAAGTTCTATGCTGACGTTGAGATGTACGCCAACACCTTCAACGGCACCGACCCGCAGTCCTATCTGGGCAACGGCCTGTGCGATAAGGCACCTCGCCCCGAGACCCAGTGGCAGGGAGAAAACATCAGCCGCTTCTGCAACGAAGAGTTCGACAAGCTGCACGGTCAGCTGGCTGAAACTGCGGGTCTTGAGCAACGTGCCGAGATCGCGAAAAAGCTGAACGACATCATGGTTGAAAACGGTGGCATGATCCCGCTGGTTCACCGTGGTCGTCTGTCGGCGCACGCAAACACCCTGGGTGGCGTTGTCCTGAACGTTTGGGACAGCGAGCTGTGGAACATTGCGGACTGGTACCGCAAGACCGGTTCCTAAGCCCTGACCTTGCAAAACCGCGCCCCGATCGTTATCGGGGCGCGGCCATTTGCATACCACCCCAACAAGAAGACGCATATAAAGGCGCCTCTTAATGCTTAATTTTACAATCAGACGACTGGTGCTGGCGGTTCCAACACTGCTGTTCATCAGCCTCGTCATCTTCCTGCTCCTCGAACTCGCACCCGGCGATCCGATGGCGCAGGTTCCGCTCACCGTTCCCCCCGAAGTCAAAGAAAAGATGCGCGAGGCGCTTGGCCTCGGCCAGCCGATGCATATCCGGTTCTGGAAGTGGATCGTGCAGTTCTTCTGGATCGAACCGCAGGTTCTGATCGACTCGATGTTCGGTACAACCTTTTCCGAAGGCGACCTGCGCGTGATATCCTGGCAGACCCGTTCGCCTGTCATGGACATCGTCGTTCAGCGGATTCCCCAGACCCTGTGGGTTGTCGGCACCGCCTACGTGGTCGCCATCCTGATCGCCCTGCCTATCGGGATCTATTCGGCTTATCGTCAGTATTCCTGGTTTGACCAGATGGGTACTTTCGTGTCGATGGTCGGTTTTTCTGTCCCGCCCTTCTTTTCGGGTGTGCTGGTGATCGTGATCTTCTCGGTCCAACTGGGCTGGTTCCCGTCGATCTATGACACCACGCTTGTGGTCAACAGTTGGGACAGCTTCATGCTGCAGCTGAAACAGATGATCATGCCCGTCATGGTTCTGGCCCTGCAAATCACGGCGCAGCTCAGCAGGTTCATGCGCGCCTCGATGCTGGACAATCTCAATCAGGATTACGTCCGAACCGCCCGCGCCAAAGGCCTGAGCGAATACACGGTGGTCATGGTCCATGTGCTGCGGAACTCGATGATCCCCGTGGTGACGGTTATTGCGCTGGGTATCCCGGCTATCTTCGGTGGCGCCATCATCACCGAACAGGTGTTCAAGGTGAATGGTATCGGTCAGTTGCTGATCGGGGCAATTCAGGCAAACGACCTGCCCATGGTGCAAACCCTGACCTTCATCTTTGCCGTGTTGATCGTCCTGTTCAACCTGATCGCGGACGTTCTCTATGGCATTCTGGACCCGAGGATTCGCTATGACTGATCATGATCGTACCGATACGCTGGTCCCGGACGAAGGGCTTGCTCCTGCCTCGACCGCACTGCCGACTGCTGACGTGATGGAAGAACTTGCCACCCCACCCCGCAGCCAATGGCGCGATGTGTGGGATCAGTTCAAGACACACAAAGGCGCAATGATCGGGGCGATCCTGTTCATCTTCATCGTGGCGGGCGTGTATCTGGGGCCATATCTCTGGAGCATTGATCCGACGCAGATCGATATCCGAGCCCGAAATCAGGGACCCAGCTGGGGGCATCCTTTCGGCACGGACCAACTGGGCCGGGATATTCTGGCCCGCATGATGTCGGGGGGGCAAACTTCGGTATCCGTGGGCATCACAGCGATGTTGCTGGCGCTGTTTCTGGGATCGTTCATCGGCGTTCTGGCGGGGTTCTTCAGACGGCTGGATGGCCCGCTCATGCGCCTGACCGATCTGTTTCTGGCCCTGCCCCTGCTGCCTTTGCTGCTGGTCATGATGCTGCTCTTCCGCGAGCCCCTGTCGGCCGCGTTCGGGCTGGAGCGTGGGATCTTCATCCTGATCGTCTGTGCCATCGGCATCACTTCGTGGATGCCTACAGCACGGATCGTACGCGGTGACGTGTTGGCCATCAAAGAGCGCGAATTTGTTCTGGCTGCCCGGTCCATCGGCACCAGCAATTCGCAAATCATCGCGCGGCATATCCTGCCGAACGTGTTGTCTCCGATTATGGTATCGGCGACGCTGGGGATTGCCACGGCCATCATCACCGAAAGCGCGTTGTCGTTCCTGGGCTTGGGCTTCCCACCTGACTTCCCGACATGGGGCCGCCTGCTGTTCGACGGTGTCGATTATCTGCAGCAATACCCCGAGCGCGTGTTCTGGCCCGGTCTGGCGATCTCGCTTACCGTTCTCAGCGTCAACTATCTGGGTGACGGTCTGCGCGACGCGCTGGATCCGCGCATCCGCGGTCGTTGAACTAAACCTAGCCGGCGCGCTTCAGTGCGCCGGCCAACAGCACGATCAGAACGGTCAATGGCAGCAGTACGGCAAAAGCCAAACGCAGGCCGAACAATTCCGCCAGAAGACCGATCAACGGCGGCCCGATCAACAGCCCCCCATACCCCAAAGTCGCAACGCTTGCGATGGCTTGCCCCGGCGGCACATTCGGATCGCTGGCCGCCCGGCTGAATGCCAGCGGCATGATCACGGCATAGCCTATTCCCATCAAGGCAAACCCGGCCAACGCAGTCAAAGGCGTCGCCGCAGAAACCACCGCGAAAACCCCGAACGCGGCGCAAATACCGCCGAAACGGGCCGTAACGACCGGGCCGAACCGCGTGATAACAACGGCACCTGCAAGTCGAAACGCCACCATGGTCACTGAAAACACCGCATAGCCCAAGGCGGCGACACTTTCAGATGCCGCCGTGATGTCACGCAGATAAATCGCGCTCCAATCCGCGACGGCCCCTTCCCCCAAGGCACCGCACAGGGCCGCAAAGCCGACCAGTATCAACGTGCCGGACGGCAACGCAAAGACCGAGCTTTGGGGGCCATCGGATCGTCTCGACGTCCAGCTTACCGTTGATGAGGCAAGTGCCAGACCAACAACCACACCACCAGCAAAGAGGAAATGCTCAAGAACTGTTAGCCCCATCTGAACCGCAACATATCCGCTGAGTGCGCCAAGACCGGCCCCAAGGCTCCACATTGCGTGGAAAGAGGACATTACAGGTTTGTCGTACGCCTGCTCAACCTCAGCGGCCCACGCATTCATCGCAACATCCATGGACCCGTGGAAGGCGCCAAAGATAAACAGGAACACCGCCAGCCCCCAGAACCCATCAGCCAGGGCAAGCAAGATCAGCGACACTGTGTACAGAACCGCAATGATCCGGGTGATTGCGACAGCGCCGAAACGATCCGTCAGTCGCCCGGTTATCGGAAACGAGCAGACGGCCCCCGCCGCCATGAACAACAGACCGTATCCCAGTGCCTCATGAGACAGTTCCAACCTGTCTCGCACGGCGGGAATGCGTGACGCCCAGATCCCGAACAGGGCACCATTCAGAATGAACATGGCGGCGACAGCACGCCATGCGGCAACTACGCTTATCATATGACTCCCTCGCTCTGCGTTCCAAGTGCCCGCTTTCTACAGGCCAGATGAAACTTGGCAATTGCGGCTTAACCGAGCCGTTTGCGAATACGTCGGACCGCGTACCACACCCCGGCGACAACAGGGATCGTAACCGCCGCTGTCAGCATGCCTTTGCTGATGCCAGAGGCCGTCAACGGATACAAAAGGTAGCTGACCAGCGAAACCGCATAATAGCTGATGGCAACGACAGAAAGCCCCTCTACCGTGTGCTGCAAACGAAGTGCCAGATCGGCGCGACGGTCCATGCTTTCCAGCAACGCCTGGTTTTGCGCGCTGCGTTCAACATCCACCCTAGTCCGCAGCAGTTCACCAGCACGGATGGCCCGGTCCGACAAGGCCTGAAGGCGGCGTTCCGTAGATTTCACGGTGCGAATTGCGGGGTCATAGCGACGCATCATGAAATCGGCAAAATTCTGACCACCCTCGAAACGCTGTTCTCGCAACACTTCGATCCGCTGGTTGACGATAGCCTCATAAGCGCCCGTGGCGCCGAACCGGAAGGAGCACCGGGCCGACAAAGTTTCGAGTTCAATCGACGTTGACAGCAAATCCTCCAAAAGCACGTCAGGCTGAGCCGAGTTGTCGGTCATCTGCCCCATCAACCGGGTGAGTTGCCCGTCCAGTTCCCCGATACGCGGCATCAGCTGCTTGACGCGCGCAAAACCCAGCATCGACATCGCCTTATACGTTTCGATTTCGCATAGTCGCTGAATAATTCGCCCCGTCCGGCGCCGTCCGGTGCCCTCGGCCACGAATAAAGCAAAACGCATATGTCCTGCCGGATCGATACGAAAGTCACTGGCGCAAATGGCGGCATCGTCCAATACTCTGGCCACGGCCAGGCTTTCCGGCTCGAACCAATCCAGCAGTTTTGACTTCACCACATCGTCACTTTCGCGTTTAACGACGCGCACCATCGCCGACGTTACCCTTTGCCCCGGGCTGGCCATCAGCCAATCAGGCGGAAAGACTTCAAAGTCGGCCGGGTTGAAGGCGCGATCACTCACGTTCTGAGCGATCGCGGTGTAGGTCACGAATTCGGTATGCTGCTCCCACTTCAACCAGTGGCGACCAATCTGACCCGCGTAATGTGTTGCATCAGGTTGAGGATGCTGCGCGCCGTGGCGGTCCAGCAGGTCGATCAAGTGAGCCAAATCCTCACAACGATCACGAGCGACCGCAGCCTCTGGTTTCTTGATCGCCAGAAAGACCACCGTACAGGGCATTGACGCGACCGGGAACGGTCGAGCATGCAGTTCATTGGCCAGCGCATAGCGAAGGGGATGGTCATCTATCGGTGTCATTCAGGGCTCCGCCTCGTCTCGCGCACTATACGACACATAAACGATACATCAATTCTCTTTTTATTTCATACACTTACAAGGATACAATGGTATACAACACTGCTATCTCATTGATTTGGCTGCCACAGCTCGATGGGGTTGCCTTCGGGATCATGGATGCGGGCAAATTTTCCAACCTCGCTGTCCCAGTCCGGATCGGCTTCCACTGTAATTCCAGCTTGCTCAAGCTGCGCCGTCATCGCGGCCAGATCATCAACACGGAAATTGATCATCCACTGCTGATCGGCCCGACCGAAGTACTCGGTGTCCTCGGCGAATGGCGCAAAGACCGTATAGCCTTCACGCTGCTTCCAGGGCACGGGGTCATAGTAATTGACGCCCAGGTGCTTCTCATACCAGGCGCTCAACGCCTTTGGGTCGCGGGCGCGAAAGAACACACCGCCAATGCCGTTCACCTTCTCCATCTTCGACCTCCTGCAATCCTCGGCTCCACCCCAGACTACCACACTCCGCCTGCTTCATCTGGCTGGAAATATCCTGGGGGTTTTGGGGGCAACGCCCCCATGCACACTCAAAAAGAAAAGGGCGCCCTAAGGCGCCCTTTGCACTCTGATCAAACCTGAAGATCAGTCGATCATGGGCAGCAGCTTGTCCAGCGACTGCTTGGCATCGCCATAGAACATGCGGGTGTTCTCTTTGAAGAACAGCGGGTTCTCGATGCCCGAATAGCCAGTGCCCTGACCGCGCTTGGACACAAAGACCTGCTTGGCCTTCCAACACTCCAGAACCGGCATCCCGGCGATGGGGCTGTTGGGGTCTTCCTGCGCCGCAGGGTTCACGATGTCGTTTGAGCCGATGACGATGGCCACATCGGTGTCCGGAAAGTCATCGTTGATCTCATCCATTTCCAGAACGATGTCATACGGCACCTTCGCCTCGGCCAGCAATACGTTCATGTGGCCCGGCAAGCGGCCCGCAACGGGGTGAATAGCGAAACGAACATTCTTGCCCTTGGCCCGCAGCTTGCGCACCAGTTCAGAAACCGATTGCTGCGCCTGCGCCACGGCCATGCCGTAGCCCGGGATGATGATCACGCTGTCAGCGTCGTTCAAGGCCGCAGCCACACCGTCGGCCTCGATGGCGATCTGCTCGCCTTCAACGGCCATCTGCTCACCCTGAGGGCCGCCAAAGCCACCCAGGATCACGCTGACAAAATGACGGTTCATCGCTTTACACATGATGTAGGACAGAATCGCACCGGACGAGCCCACCAGCGCACCCACCACGATCAGCAGGTCGTTGCCCAGCGAGAAGCCAATCGCCGCAGCCGCCCAGCCCGAATAGCTGTTCAGCATCGACACAACCACCGGCATGTCGGCCCCGCCGATGCCCATGATCAGATGATAGCCGATGAACAAAGCCGCCAGCGTCATCAGGATCAGCGGGAACAGGCCCCCTGTCGATGTGTACCAGATCAGGCAGATCAGCGAGAGACCTGCCGCCGTCGCATTCAGCGCATGGCCTCCGGGCAGCTTGGTCGCTGCCGAGGTCACTTTACCTGCGAGCTTGCCATAGGCGACGACCGAACCGGTAAAGGTGATCGCACCGATAAAGATGCCCAGGAACAGTTCCACATGCAGGATTGCCAGCTCAGCCGGGGTTTTCTTGGCGATCAGTTTGGCAAAAGCGCCCAGATCGGACAGGTCCGCCTGGCTTGCACTGTCAGAAATGGCCATGACCTGCGCCACGTTGCCAATCTCGAAATGCGCGTTGAAGCCGACGAACACAGCGGCCAGACCAACCAGCGAGTGCATCGCGGCCACCAGCTGCGGCATTTCGGTCATCTGCACGCGTTTCGCGACATACTGGCCGATAAAGCCACCGCCCGCGATCAACAGCAACGACAGCAGCCACAGACCGGAACCGGGGCCGACCAGCGTGGCAAAAACCGCCAGCGCCATACCGACGATGCCATACCAGACCGCGCGCTTGGCGCTTTCCTGGTTCGACAGACCGCCGAGCGAAAGGATGAACAGGACAGCCGCAACGACATAAGCGGCAGTAGTGAAGCCATAATCCATGTGCCCGGCCTCCTTAAGATTTCTGGAACATGGCAAGCATGCGCCGGGTTACGAGGAAGCCGCCGAAGATGTTGATCCCGGCCATGAACACGGACAGTGCCGCCAGCAGAATGACCAGGAATGACCCCGACCCGATCTGCATGAGCGCCCCCACAATAATGATCGACGAGATCGCGTTGGTGATCGCCATCAGCGGTGTGTGCAGGCTGTGCGCAACGCCCCAGATCACCTGGAAGCCTACAAAGATGGCCAGCACAAAGACGATGAAGTGCTGCATGAAGCTGGCCGGAGCGATCAGCCCCACCAACAGCATCAGCGCGCCACCAACACCCAGCAGGGTGAACTGCTGTTTGGTCTGCGCCTTGAACGCGGCAACCTCTTGCGCGCGTTTTTCTTCCGGGGTCAGTTCCTTGACCTCGACCTTCGGCTGAGCCGCGATCGCCTGCACTTTGGGTGGTGGTGGCGGGAAAGTGATCTCGCCCTCATGGGTCACGGTCGAGCCGCGGATCACGTCATCTTCCATGTCATGATTGATCTGACCGTCCTTTTCGGGCGTCAGGTCGGTCATCATGTGACGAATATTGGTGGCGTAAAGTGACGAGGATTGCGCCGCCATCCGGCTGGGGAAATCGGTATAGCCGATGATGGTCACGCCATTGGGGGTTACGACCTTTTCGTCAGGCACCGTGCCTTCGACGTTTCCGCCACGCTCAGCCGCAAGATCAACAATGACCGAGCCCGGCTTCATTGCCTTGACCATATCTTCCAGCCACAGCTTTGGTGCCGGGCGGTTGGGGATCAGGGCCGTCGTGATGACAATGTCTATTTCCGGGGCCAGTTCACGGAACTTGGCCAGCTGCGCATTGCGGAACTCTTCTGACTGAACCGAAGCATAGCCACCCGTGGCTGCACCATCTTGCTGTTCCTCTTCGAAGTCCAGATAGACGAACTCGGCCCCCATCGATTCGACCTGTTCGGCCACTTCCGGGCGCACGTCAAAGGCATAGGTGATCGCACCCAACGAGGTCGACGTCCCGATCGCGGCCAGACCGGCCACACCGGCGCCAACGATCAGCACCTTGGCAGGCGGCACCTTGCCGGCCGCCGTCACCTGACCGGTGAAGAAACGGCCAAAGTTGTTGCCCGCCTCGATCACCGCGCGGTAGCCCGCGATATTGGCCATCGACGACAGCGCATCCATTTTCTGCGCCCGCGAAATTCGCGGCACCATCTCCATCGCGATCACGTTCGCGCCCTTGGACTTGGCCAGTTCCATCCCCTCTTCGTTGCCCGCGGGATTGAAGAAGGAAATCAGCGTCTTGCTCTTGGTCAGACGTTTCAGCTCGGTCTCGGTCGGGATCCGAACCTTGGCGATGATATCCGCGGTTTTCCACAGCGACGCTGCTGTCTTGACCACCTCTACGCCCGCAGCCTCATACGCCGCGTCCGAAAAACCGGCGGCAACACCCGCTCCTTTTTCGATCAGGCACTCATAGCCCAGTTTTTGCAGTTGCACGGCCGAGTCCGGTGTCATCGCGACCCGGTTCTCGCCGTCCAGTATTTCCTTTGGCGTGCCTATCTTCACTGGCAGTCCCCCTAATTCTTACTCTGTCTGAGCGGGTGATCGGTATTCTTTGTTAAGCAAAGATGTATCCTGCGCAACATTATTTCGCAAGCGCAGCATTTCTGACGTGATGTCATTGCAGAATTCACCCTAGATCCAGCGCCGTGTCTTGCGTTCATAACGCGCGAAGTCGGCGCGAAAGGTTCGACGCAGGCGATCTTCTTCCGGCAGGATGAACCGACGCTCCAACACCCAGACGAAGACTGGTACAAGAACCAGGGATAATACGGCGTCAAAACGAAGAATAAGACCTGCAAGGATCAGAACATCGCCTGCATAGATCGGATTCCGACTGCGCTTGTAGATACCTGATTGCACCATAGACGACGGTGTTTCATGCGGAACAACAGTTGTCTTGTGGCGGCGGAATTCGACCACTGCCAGGACAGCCATCAGGAGGCCACCTCCGATCAGCACCCCGCTCAGAAGGTCCGTCAAACCGCCCTCAAGCGACAGGCCGAGTTTCAGATACTTGGCCTGCAACCAGGCAAGCGCAGCAAAAGCAATCAGCCAAACCGGTGGCACATCTATCCAGCGCATGCAGAGCCCTCATTAAGTGACGACAAGATCGAGCACATGTCGCATCTGAGCGATGTCCTACCGCTTTTGGGTCAAAATGGCAAAAGACCAGTATGTCGCATCGCATGGACTCACATTTGAGGATCGGCTACCTCAAAAGCAATCAACGACGATCACACAAGTTAGCGAGCCTTCATGACAGATTTTGCAGCAACCAAAGCCATGTTCGAATTGCCTGAAGGCGTCATTTATCTGGATGGCAACTCTCTGGGGCCGTTGCCCAAGACGGCAGGCACGCGGGTACAGGAAATGCTGACCGACGAATGGGGGCAGATGCTGATCACCGGTTGGAACAAGGCCGGTTGGATGGGCTTGCCTACCAGGCTTGGCGACCGGATTGGTCGTCTGATCGGAGCAGAGCCCGGCAGCGTGGTGACCGGGGACACTTTGTCGATCAAGGTCTATCAGGCCCTGGCCTCGGCCCTTGAACTGAATCCGGATCGCAAAGTGGTTCTGTCGGATAACGGGAACTTTCCTTCGGACCTGTACATGGCGGATGGCCTGTTGCGGTCACTCGGCGACGACTACGAATTGCGGATTGTCGATCCCGAATCCGTAGCCGACGCGATCACCGAAGAGGTCGCCGTTCTTATGTTGACCGAGGTGGATTACCGCTCGGGCCGCATGCACGACATGAAAGCGCTGACCGAACTGGCACATGCCAACGGTGTAGTGACGGTCTGGGATCTGGCCCATTCCGCAGGGGCCATTCCCGTGGACCTTTCAGGGTGCAACGCCGATTTAGCGGTCGGGTGTACTTACAAGTACCTCAACGGAGGTCCCGGCGCACCGGCCTTCATCTATGTCGCACCCAGATTGGCAGACAACACACGCCCCGCCCTTTCCGGTTGGCTGGGGCACGAAGCGCCCTTTGCCTTCGATCTCGATTACCGCCCCGGCAACGGCATTGAGCGGATGCGGGTGGGAACGCCACCCATCATCCAGATGACGGCATTGTCGGCCGCCATGGACATCTGGGATATGGCGGACATGGCCGACGTTCGCGCCAAATCGGTTGAACTGACCGAGCTTTTCATAGAACGCGTCGAGGCAACCTGCCCGGATCTGCAACTGGCCAGCCCCCGCAATCCAGAGCTGCGTGGCAGCCAGATCTCGTTCCGTTTCAAGGAAGGGTATGCCGCCATGCAGGCCCTGATCGCCCGCGGCGTGATCGGAGATTTTCGTTCACCCGACATAATGCGGTTCGGCTTTACACCTTTGTATATCGACGAAGGCGATGTCGAACGCGCCGTCGAGATTATCGCCGATATCATGCAGAACCGCCTGTGGGACACGCCCGAATACAAGATCCGTCAGCGCGTTACCTGACTTCGAGCCCGGCGCCGAAAAGGGCCGCAACCTGTGCGACCTGCTGTTCATAGACCTCGGCACCGGCGCCAATCAGCTTTAACCCCTTGAGTGTGGCGGTTATCGTCCGTCCGGTCTCCGCCGCATCAGCCAGCAGGCGCACCCGGCCCGATTGTTCCTGACGCGTTAGCCAGTCCGCATAGATACCTGCCAATTTGGCCTCACCCGCTGCGATGATTTCGGAAGACAGGGACTTGGTGTTGTCCAGCATCTCAAGCCCGTGGGGTGAGGCCAGAATTTTTGCCATCCCTTCGGTCTGCGCCTGAACTGCACGGGTCAAAACCTCGGGCACCGACCCCTGCGTCGCCAGCGCTTCGGCCACCGCGACGCTCTTTTCGGCATAGTACAACTCAGTCAGTTTGCTGACGATCGCCTCTTTATTCTTGTAATGCAGATACACCGCCGGCCGAGACATCCCCGCGCCGCGCGCGATGTCGTCCATTGAGGTCTTTCGGTATCCGTAAGTAGAAAAGGCCTGAAACGCCGAATTCAGGATCGCCTGTTGCCGTGAGCCGTCACTGTTATCTTTCATGCCTGAAGATCTGACATTTTTTGCTCAATTTGTCAATTGACATCCTGACACTTTTATACAATTATGTCACAAACCAGCCACAGCAACACGAGGTGCGCCATGGCGACGATCCTGAAGATCAACGGAAAGCAACATCAGGTGGACCTGCCTGATGACGTCCCCCTTCTTTGGGTTCTGCGGGATGAGGTCGGCCTGACCGGCACCAAGTTCGGCTGCGGCGTGGCCGCATGCGGGGCTTGCACCGTGCACATCGATGGCGAGGCCGTGCGCTCGTGCCAGGTGGCGCTGTCGGATGTCTGGGGTGACGTGACCACGATCGAAGGGTTCGGCTCACCGGACGCGCTGGCCACGATCCAACAGGCCTGGATCGAACATCAGGTCGCGCAGTGCGGATACTGCCAGTCGGGCCAGATCATGCAGGCCGCTACATTGCTGGCGGAAAACCCGGACCCCTCTGACGCAGACATCGACGAAGCGATGCAGGGCAACCTGTGCCGCTGCGGCACCTATCCCCTTATCCGCGCAGCGATCCATGACGCGGCATCCAAGCTGAAGGAGGCGTAAGCAATGGCTTCCGTTGGAAAAATCCTCCGCCGTACGTTCCTGATCGGCTCTGCCGCGATAGTTGGCGGCGTGGCCTTTGGCACCTATTACGTTACACGCCCCGCGGCCAACCCCTTGAAACCCGGCGAAGGCGAGGCGGCACTGAACCCGTTTGTGTTGATTGACCAGAACGGTGTCACCTTGTTCGCGCCCCGCGCGGAAATGGGTCAGGGCGTCCGAACCACATGGGCCGCGCTGATCGCCGAAGAACTGGATGTCGATCTGGATCAGATCACCGTTCTTCACGGTCCCGCTGCGGCGGCCTATTACAACTCGGCCCTTGTGGGCGAAGGGTTGCCAAACAAAGGGTACGATATCTCGAATTTCCAGCACAATCTGGGCGAGGCACTGGGCGTTCTGGGCAAAACGCTCAGCCTGCAAGTCACGGGTGGCTCGACCTCGATGAAAGATGGGTTTGACCGGATGCGGCAAGCCGGTGCTTCGGCTCGTGAAACACTGAAACGTGCTGCCGCAGACCGGTTGGGTGTCGACCCCTCGGATCTGAAAACGGCGTCAGGCCATGTCATTGCCCCCAACGGCGACAAGACTGCCTATTCAATGCTTGCCGAGGATGCCGCCGGGCTGGAGCCCGTTGAGGTGCCGTTGCGAGACCCGTCTGAATGGCGTTATCTGGGCCAAAGCCAACCGCGTCTCGACATGGTGGGCAAGGCGACGGGCACCGCTGAATTCGGCGTCGATGTTCGCCTGCCCGGCATGAAATTCGCCAGCGTCCGAATGAATCCCAAACTGGGCGGTGCAATGAATGGTTTTGACGACAGCGCCGCAAGATCCATGCCCGGGGTTGAGAAGGTTGTCGATCTGGGCACAGGCGTGGCCGTGATCGCAAGCAACACATGGTTGGCCAATCAGGCGGTTGAGGCCATTGACGTTGATTGGGGCGACGCGCCCTATCCGCCGGAAACCGAGGGCATCTTTGCCAGAATCGCCGAGGCGTTTGACGACGCACCGAACTCGACCATGCGCGACGACGGCGATGTCAGCGCAAGCCCGGAAAACGCGACGGAAATCACCGCCGAATATCGCGTGCCCTATCTGGCCCATGCAACGATGGAGCCGATGAACGCCACCGCGCTGTTTACCGGCGACGCTTTGGAACTGTGGTGCGGAAACCAGGCCCCGACCCTGATCCAGTTCCGCGTTGCCAACACCGCCGGTCTGGATACCGAAGCCGTCCAAATCCACACCACCTATCTGGGTGGCGGGTTCGGTCGCCGCGGAGAACTGGATTTTGGCGAAATCGCCACCAAGGTTGCCATGGCCATGCCCGGCACGCCGGTTCAGACAACCTGGAGCCGCGAAGAAGACATGCGTCACGACTATTTCCGCCCCGGCGCCATCGCCCGGATGCGCGGCGCGGTTCAGGACGGCACGGCCGTTCTCATAGACGGGAAGGTCGCTGCGCAATCTCCGACCCAACAGGCGGTCGAGCGCTACACCGGGTTTCCCGGCGGAGGCCCCGACAAAGTGCTGGTCGAAGGTTTCTTCAACCAGCCCTACGCAGTACCGAATTACCGCATGAGCGGTCACATTGCTGATCTGGCTGTCCCAGTGGGCTTCTGGCGCTCGGTCGGCAACAGCCACAACGGCTTTTTTCATGAGACATTCATGGATGAGATGGCTCACGCCGCAGGCCGCGATCCGCTGGAGTTCCGGCTGGATCTGATGAAGAACGAACACGCGCCGTCGGCGGGATGTTTGGAAGCCGTGAAGGAGATGTCAGGCTGGGCCGGCCAGACGACCGAAGGCGTCGGCCGCGGCGTGGCCTTCACATATAGCTTCGGCACCCCGGTGGCTCAGGTCATCGAAGTGGTCGACGAAGACGGCACCATCCGCATCAGCAAGGCCTGGATTGCCTGCGACATGGGGCTGGCGCTGGACCCGGAAAACGTCAAGGCGCAGATGTTCGGCGGTATGATGTACGGCCTGTCTGCCGCATGTTTCGGCGAGATCACCTTTGCGGAAGGCGAAGTCGAGCAATTCAACTTCCCCGACTATGACGCGATGCGAATGCACACTGCCCCGCAGGTCGAGGTGCGCGTACTGGAAACCAATCGGCATATGGGCGGCGCGGGCGAACCCGGAACACCGCCTTCGATGCCGGCGCTTGGCAATGCGCTTTTCGACCTGACGGGCAAGCGCGCACGCTCGCTTCCGCTGATCAATCAGTTCAACCTGCTGGTCTGATCGTTTTGGCGCCGCCTCTTGACTGGAGGCGGCGCCCCCCTTTTTCGCCCCTTGAGGTTCAGAAGCTGACAGAAAGAAAAACGGACGCTTCGGTCGTATCCAAATCATCTTCGAACAAACTCAGATATCCCAGTGTCGCCTCGACATAAACGGCCTCACTCGCGCGCCCGCGCACCCCTAAGCGCGTGGCCCAAGTCAAGTCGGTCTGGGATCCAGCGCCTATTCCAACATTGTCCCGGTCGAACCAGTATGTCGCGCTCAGCGTCGCAAAAGGAGACACGATCGATCGCGAAGTGACAAATGGCCTGCTGATTTCCAACTCAGGGGTTAAGGCGCTGTAAGTCGCTGAAGCAACTTGGCCAATTATGTTGACCGGAACACCTGCCACAGTGCCGCTCAGATCATAGTCTTCTGCGCTGTAGTTATAATAGTCAAAGGCAATCGACGGACGTAACAGGAAATTCCCGGCCTCGTACTGACCGATCGCCTCCAGATTGGCTCGCCACCGGGTCCGGTCGAAATCGCCACTTAAGCCCAGCACGTTCACATCCGTCGAAAACTCGCCGACGGTCGCCAGTCCATTCAGCACCCACCTCTCGGACATGCGCCAGGCAAAATAGGGGCCCGCAGCAAGCCCTTTAGTGTCTTGTCTGAATTGACCCTGAAACCCTTCGACATCAAGGTTTTCATATTCAACCTGAAATCCAACGACCAAGTCCGGCCTGACAAGCCTGTCAAACCCTGCCGCAAAATAGTTGTCATTTATGTCGACTTCTCCGACCCCGCGCGTGTCTTCGATTTCGGTATAGGTGAAATCTGTCCATACATTCCATGTGGACGGCAGCGCGAGATCTCGGCCTTCGGTCAAAGGAGGGCCTACAATAGGAGCAGTAACAGAGGGATCACATAAAGCCGCGTCAAGTTTACCCGTCGCTGCGTCAACACACTCAACACCGACAGCGTATACCCCGTCAGCAGCACTTTGTGGCCGAGTACGAGGTACAGCGGCCGCAGTTCCACCTCCAGCAAAACCACCACCAGAGCCACCGGAACCGCCACCGGAGCCACCAGAACCACCTCCGCCACCGGAGCCACCTGAACTGCCACCGCCGCCAAAGCCGCCGCCGGAGCCACCGGAACCGCCACCGCCGCCAAAGCCGCCGCCAGAGCCACCTGAGCCGCCTCCACCGCCAAAGCCGCCGCCAGAGCCACCTGAGCCGCCTCCACCGCCAAAGCCGCCGCCAGAGCCACCTGAACCGCCTCCACCTCCAAAGCCGCCGCCAGAGCCACCTGAACCGCCACCGGAGCCGCCTCCGCCGCCACCTCCACCGGGCAAGCTCCAGTTTCTCTGTTGGTTTTGTGTATCGATCAGGCAATCCTTGCCATTTGGTGCTCCACCGATTTCGAACAATCGGTGCACTCCACCATTTCCGTTTGAGACAAAGGGTGAAAAGCTTAGATGAACGCCTCTGCGAGACTTGTTCCAAGTGTCCACCGTTGTGTTGCCTTGCGCGGCTTCCAAACGAAAACCGCCTTGCTCAGTCGCAGACAACCAAACGGAGGATGCTGAATCACGCGTGCGTCCGATGTAAAGCAACTCACCTAAAGAACCACACTGCTGCGCCATCACTTCAGCTGCAAAACTGGAAGTTGCGAAAAATGTCGCTGCCAGAAACCTAACTGAACGCAGTCGCCTTTGGGTTGACCTTTGCATGTCTCAATCTCGCACCGTTTCGTGGCATTGGGGGCAAGCATTCAGACCTGCTGGCGGATAAACAAGGGTATTGGGCTCGTCTCATAAACAAATATTCGAATGTTGCGATTCAGAGACGGGGAATCGAGGGCAGCCCGCAGGCGCCGGTCAAGCAGATTGCCTTAGCCTTGCAGAACGATTGCTACAATTCCAGTTTCTAACCGCATCGCCGAAGGCTTCGAACAGGGGGCGCGAGACCGGATCATTGATCGCGTCCCATTCCGGGTGCCATTGAACCGACAAGGTAAAGCCGGGCGCATCCTTGATGTAAATCGCCTCGGGCGTCCCGTCCGGTGCATGGCCATCAATGACCACGCGCTGCCCAATCGTTTTGATGCCCTGACCGTGCAAGGTGTTGGTCATGACCTCGGCTGCGCCGAACAGTTTGTGAAAAACGCCTCCGTTTTCCAGTGTCACAACATGACGCAGAGCAAACTTTTCCTCCAGGGTTCCATCGGGCGGCATCCGGTGGTTCATCCGCCCCGGCAAATCGCGTATCTCGGGATAAAGCGTTCCGCCCATGGCAACGTTGACTTCCTGAAACCCCCGGCAGATGCCCAAAAACGGCGTACCCCTTTCAACGCAAGCGCGAACCAGCGGCAGAGTTATGGCGTCTCGTGCCCGGTCGAATTCGCCGTGTGCATCGGTTGCAGGTTCACCGTATTCTTCCGGATGCACGTTCGGGCGACCGCCAGTCAGCAGAAAGCCGTCGCAGACCTCCAGCAACTCATCGACCGACACGTACCGCGGATCTGCCGGTATCAGCAGCGGCAGACATCCTGACACGTTGGCCACGGCATCCGAGTTCATCGTTCCCCCAGCATGTGTGGGGTATTGGTCGTTCATGAGATACGAGTTGCCGATGATACCGACGACAGGCCGAGACATTCCGCTTTCCCTGCTGTTGTTATGACTGTCAAGGAAGCTAGCGGCAGCAGTTTTAACGTGCAAGAATACACGCCCTGCATGAAAGCGCAGGGACGTGTTCGAACACGCACCGTATGTCCTGATCTTTCCTGATTAATCGGAATTATTTCCCGAAAATAAGCAAAAAGAAGGAATATATCCACACTTCAACTGGAAAGACGCATAAATACAACGCTCTTGTTAAATCTCGCCGATCAGGCCGGCTGCCTCAATTCCCACCATTGCGGCCAGCGCATCATTGTCAGATGTGTCGCCGGTAACCCCCACGGCGCCGATCACGGCCCCCTTGCGATCACGCAGCAGAACTCCGCCCGGAACCGGCACGACCTGACCACCATAGACGCCATTCACAGAGGCCATGAAATAGGCCTGTGCTTCGGCGCGCTGCATCTGCGCGGTGCCCGCCATTCCCAGCATGACCGACCCATAGGCCTTGCCCTGCGCAATCCCGAAACGGCCCGGTGCAGCACCATCCTCGCGCTCAAACGCAATAACGTGCCCACCGGCATCCAGCACTACAACAGAGAGCGGCTTCAACTCCATCTCGTGGCCCTTTTCCAGAGTTTTGCGGATAATGGTGCGGGCTTTGCGTAGGGAAATTGACATCTGATGGTCCTCTTGTCGGATTGGAGTTCGAAAAAGCCCTCAAACGACCCGCCTGAGAGCCTTGATTGGGATTATCTTTGGCTGGCTTTCAACTCCAGCCGGCGCGCATGCAGGACCGGCTCGGTATAGCCCGAGGGCTGAACCCGACCCTTGAACACCAGATCGCATGCCGCCTGAAAGGCGATGCCGTCAAATCCCGGAGCAATCGGGGTGTAACCCGGATCGTTTTCGTTCTGGCGATCCACAACGGCGGCCATCTTCTGCAGAGCAGCCATTACCTGGGCTTCATCCACGATGCTGTGATGCAGCCAGTTGGCCAGCGCCTGCGACGAAATCCGGCAGGTCGCGCGGTCTTCCATCAGGCCGACATCGTTGATGTCAGGGACCTTGGAACAGCCCACGCCCTGATCGACCCAACGCACGACATAGCCCAGAATACCCTGCGCATTGTTTTCAAGTTCACGCGTGATTTCTTCGTCACTCAGGTTGCATCCAGCCAGCAAAGGGATGGTCAAGAGATCCTTCAACGTGCCACGCGCACCCCCTGCCGCCAGCTCGTCCTGACGGGCCAGCACATCGACCTTGTGGTAATGCGTTGCATGCAGGGTCGCGGCCGTGGGCGACGGTACCCAGGCACATGTCGCTCCGGCCATCGGGTGGCCGATCTTGGCCTCAAGCATATCGCCCATGCGATCCGGCATGGCCCACATACCCTTACCGATCTGCGCCCTGCCCTTCAAACCACAGGCCAGACCAATATCGACATTGCGATCTTCGTAGGACGCAATCCATGGCGTATTCTTGATGTCGCCCTTGGGCAGCATCGGACCCGCCTCCATCGAGGTATGTATTTCATCGCCGGTCCGGTCCAGAAAACCCGTGTTGATAAAGGCAACCCGTGATTTTGCGGCACGAATGCACTCTTTGAGGTTGACCGAGGTGCGGCGTTCCTCATCCATGATGCCCAGTTTCACGGTATTGCGCGGCAGGCCCAGAATATCTTCGACCATGTCGAATATCTCGACCGAGAACGCGACTTCCTCGGGCCCGTGCATCTTGGGCTTCACCACATAGACAGAGCCTTCGACAGAATTGCCCCCGTCTTGCTTCAGGTCGTGCATGGCGATCAGGGTGGTACACAGAGCATCCATCAAGCCTTCGCCGATCTCGCGCCCTTCTGCGTCAAGCACGGCCGGGTTGGTCATCAGGTGACCAACGTTGCGCACAAGCATCAAGGACCGGCCTTTCAGCTTGGCCTGATCACCCGACGAAGTGGTAAAGCTCAGGTCCTCTGCCAGTTTCCGAGTGAACGTGGTGCCGCCCTTGGTGACCTCTTCGGTCAGGTCGCCCTTCATGAGGCCCAACCAGTTGCCATAGGCCACAACCTTGTCGGCAGCATCGACGCAGGCAACCGAATCTTCGCAATCCATGATAGTGGACAGCGCGGATTCCAGCCGGACATCTGCAATGCCTGCTGGATCGGTCGCGCCTATGTTGCTTGTGGGGTCGATCATGATCTGGATGTGCAGACCGTTGTTTTTCAGAAGCACGAAGTCGGGCTTGTCCGCCGAACCACCAAACCCGGCAAATTGGGCGGGATCGCCCAGCGCAGGGGTCAGCACACCGTCGGTGACACCCAATTCGGTGACATCTGCCCATGATCCCGACGCCAGAGGCACAGCATCATCCAGAAACGCCTTGGCCCATGCGACCACCCGCGCGCCGCGCGCCGCATCATAGCCACCGCTTGCCGGCAGATCACCCATTGCATCCGTTCCGTAAAGCGCATCATACAGGCTGCCCCAGCGCGCGTTGGCCGCGTTCAGGGCAAAGCGTGCGTTGGTAATCGGCACAACCAGTTGCGGACCTGGGGTCAGGGCGATCTCTGGGTCGACATTGGCCGTTTCAATCTGGAACTCGTCGCCTTCTTCAACCAGATACCCGATCTCTTCCAGGAAAGCCGCATATTCAGCGGCATTGGTGTTCTGCCCCTTTCGGGACATATGCCACCCATCGATGCGGCTTTGGATCTCGGTCCGTTTGGCCAGCAACTCACGGTTTTTCGGTCCCAGTTCGCTCACCATCCGCGCCATGCCAGCCCAGAACTTCTGCGAAGAGACGCCCGTCCCCGGCAGCGCCTGCGTCTCGATGAACTCAGCCAAAACCGGATCGATTTGCAGTCCGCTCAGGGTCTGTCTGTCCGTCATTTTCCTGCTCTCCTGCGATTGTGCGCCGTTGTATGCATCGTGACTTAGGCGGAAAGTTTCCGATAGGCAACTTTCATCCCGTCATTTGGGGCATTCGCTTCAGCTTGAAGCTGTTTCAAAAACCACAAGGCAATGGCGGGAGCCGGTTGCAGCGCCCGAACGAAGCCCCTAACGTCGCGCAAGTCCCGAACAGATACGAGGCCCAAGATGCGCGACGCTGCCCCCACCACGATCCACCTGAAAGACTACACACCGTTTGGCTACCTGGTGGACAGCGTGCACCTGACCTTTGATCTGGCCGCGCACGCCACGCGCGTCACCTCGCGCATAGCGTTCCGGCCCAATCCCGACGCCACTGACCGCACATTCTTTCTGCACGGGGAAGAACTGAACTTGATCCACGCCGCCATTGACGGTGCCGGCATCGAGCCAGACGTGACCGACAAAGGACTAACCGCGGATGTCCCCGACGCGCCGTTCCTGTGGGAATCCGAGGTGGAAATCGACCCCGGCAACAACACCGCGCTGGAGGGTCTGTACATGTCGAACGGGATGTACTGCACACAGTGTGAGGCGGAAGGTTTCCGGAAGATAACTTTTTATCCTGACCGGCCGGACGTGATGTCCACGTTCACCGTGCGCATCAATGGTGACTTGCCGGTTTTGCTGTCGAACGGCAACCCGTCGGGCAAGGGTGAAGGCTGGGCCGAATGGGTCGATCCATGGCCCAAACCTGCCTATCTGTTCGCGCTGGTCGCCGGTGACCTGATCACACATCCCGGTCAGTTCACCACCAAATCGGGCCGAAACGTTGAGCTGAACCTCTGGGTTCGCCCGGGTGACGAGGGCAAGTGCGCCTTTGGCATGGAGGCTCTGAAAAGATCGATGAAATGGGACGAAGACGTCTATGGCCGCGAATACGATCTGGACGTGTTCAACATCGTCGCCGTCGATGACTTCAACATGGGCGCGATGGAGAACAAGGGGCTGAACATCTTCAACTCGTCGGCCGTTCTGGCCAGTCCCGAAACCTCGACCGACGCAAATTTCGAACGGATCGAGGCGATCATCGCGCATGAGTATTTCCACAACTGGACCGGCAACCGCATCACCTGCCGTGACTGGTTCCAGCTGTGCCTCAAGGAAGGTCTGACAGTATTCCGGGATGCGCAATTTACCTCCGACATGCGCTCGGCCCCGGTGAAACGCATCCACGATGCCATAGACCTGCGTGCCCGGCAGTTCCCCGAGGACAACGGTCCGTTGTCGCATCCTGTGCGCCCAGAAAGCTTTCAGGAGATCAACAACTTCTACACCGCCACCGTCTATGAGAAGGGTGCCGAGGTCATCGGCATGCTGAAACGGTTGGTCGGGGATGCGGCCTATGCCAAGGCGCTAGACCTCTATTTTGAACGCCATGACGGTCAGGCCTGCACGATCGAGGATTGGCTGAAGGTTTTCGAAGACACCACCGGGCGTGATCTGACACAATTCAAACGTTGGTACAGCCAGTCGGGCACTCCGCGCGTCAGGGTCGAGGAAGACTGGGCCGACGGCATGTATACTCTCACGCTGAAACAGCGAACCGACCCCACGCCGGGACAGGATGAGAAACTGCCGCAGGTCATCCCCGTCGCAATTGGCTTGCTTGGACCCAACGGCGATGAGGTTCGCGCGACCGAAGTGCTGGAACTGACACAGGCCGAACAGAGCTTTGAGTTCACCGGCCTAACGGCGAAACCCACGCCCTCGATCCTGCGCGATTTCTCGGCACCTGTTATTCTGGAGCATGACCAGTCGAACGCGGAGCGCGCGTTTCTTCTGGCGCATGACACGGACCCGTTCAACCGATGGCAGGCAGGACGAGATCTGGCACAGGACACCCTGATGCGGATGATCCTGGAGGATGCGGCACCGGATACCGATTACCTTGACGGAGTGTTGGCCGTGCTGCGCAATGACGAACTTGACCCGGCCTATCGTGCGTTGATGCTGGGATTGCCGACACAGTCGGAATTGGCAGCAGCCCTGCATGACCGCGGTCAAACGCCCGACCCTATGGCGATCTGGGCCGCGGTGGAAACGCTGCGACAGGCAACTGCCCAGAACGTACAGGATTTGCTGCCCCGCCTGGATAGTGAGGCTTTGGTGGACGGTCCCTACAGCCCAGACGCAGAACAGTCCGGCAAACGGGCACTTGGCAGCGCCGCGCTGGCACTGACCTCTCGTCTGGACGGCGGGGCGATGGCGGCTGAGGCGTATGACAAGGCAGACAACATGACATTGCAACTGACTGCATTGTCTTGCCTTCTTCGCGCCCGCAAAGGTGAGGCTCAGTTGGCTGCCTTCCACGACCAGTGGCGGCACGACCGACTGGTGATGGACAAGTGGTTTGGCTTGCAGATCGCAATGGCGGCACCAGAGGCGGCAGCCACAACAGCCGCGACTCTGACCAGGAATTCAGATTTCAACTGGAAAAACCCGAACAGGTTCCGCGCCGTCATGGGCGCCCTGGCGATGAACCACGCAGGGTTCCACCAGCCGGATGGTGCCGGGTATGCCCTGCTGGCAGATTGGCTGATCCGTCTGGACCCGGTGAACCCACAGACCACTGCTCGAATGTGCTCTGCGTTCCAGACCTGGAAACGGTATGATGAAGATCGTCAGGCCCTGATGCGTGCGCAGCTTTCCCGCATTGCGGAAACACCGAACCTGTCGCGGGACACAACCGAAATGGTGTCCCGCATCCTCGGCGCATGACGCCTTACAGCTTCGCCCGTAGCAACCGGAACTTAAAAACGCTGGCCATCCTGGCCAGTGTTTACGTGGCGTTGCTGGCATTGGTTGTCCTGTTTGACACGGCCTGGTGGATCGCCGGGCTGCTTTCGTTGGCCACCTTGCCCGCACTTTGGGACTTGGTTCAGAACACCGGCGCGGGCATGCACGTGGATCAGGATGCAATAAGCTGGTTCACGGGAAATCGACAGGGAGAGATTGCATTGCGCGACATCGACCATTTCCGCTTTGACACCCGTTGGGATTTCTCCGTTCGTGTGTCGATTGTTCTGCATTCCGGTAAACGAATCCGTCTGCCGGATGAGTCGCGTCCGGCGCATCGGGATTTGGAAACCCTTCTAAACCAAGCCGGAATTCGCGTAGAACGGCATCATTTCACCGTTTTCTGAAACACTGGACCTTTGAAGGGTGAATTGGACACTAAAAAGGAAAACTATTCGGCAATATACTTGATTTGAACCCGATATCCCGCCAGACTTCGGTGTCAGTTATCAGTTTTTTCAGTTTTGAGTTTCGCCATGTTTCGGTCGCTAAGGGCACTGTTCGCCCCATCCACAGCCAGTCCTACAAATACTTCAGCAGACCTGTGCGCGACAAAATCCGCGCTGGCGGCAGCCTTGCCCGAGCAGGGCCAGCTCAATATTCCTGTCGCAAAAACCGGCAGCGACGATCTGATCGGACATTCCACAATCGAACATGGCCGTTACCTGACCCGGCAGGACCGCTGGACGGAATTGTCGGAAAAGATGCGCGTGGCTGATCAGGATCGCGCCGCTGTTTCAGATGGTATGCCGGTTGCCGATCTGTTGGCGTTCGGCGCCAGATCTGACGTGGTCCTGGCTGCTGAACATGCGCTTTCGGATGGCAAGGCCATCTCGGATTACGACCTGTTGGGCGGCATCTCGGAACTTGAAGGCGAGATGGCGGACAACCCCGATGATCCAATGATCGCCACCGTCGTAGCCCTTGCCCATATCGATCTGGCATGGGCTTGGCGCGGCACGGCCTCGGACACGACGCTGCCACCCTTGCACCGGTCACGCTGCGCCGCTCATTTTGACCGCGCCGCAGCGATCCTGCCTAAGTGCAGGAAAAACGCCCCCGACAGCCCCCTGATTGCAGCGGCCCGGTGTGCATTACTGGCTGGTCAACGCAAATCCAACGCGCGGGTGTCTGACGAATATGAACGCCTGATCACTATGGATCCACACAATCAGCGCCACATGCGCGCTATGGGCAGCCACCTTCTGCCCCGCTGGTTCGGCAGTTACGAAGAGCTGGAGCTGCAAGCCTTGCGCACGGCCGCCAGAACACAGGATATCTGGGGCGCGGGTGGATACACATGGGTTCAGTTTGACGCCATCGCACTGGACGACGAGGCCTGTGCCCGCGTTGATATAGAGTATTTTCTTGAAGGTCTGCGCGATATCGTGCGCCTGCGGCCCGATCAGCAGATGATTAACATGCTATCATCTTACTGTGCGATCACCGTCCAGAACGGCCAGGGTCTGAACGATCAGGCTGACCTTGTCCGGTCTCAGATGCGCGACACGGCAAATTGGCTAATCCGAGATCATCTGACAGAATTGCACCCCTTGATCTGGGCGCACGCGGCCAACGGGTTCAACAACTCTGTCCGCATCAACTCACCCGAACGATTTGCTGCGCGCGGTCAGCGCGATGCCTTGCGCGCGATCTCGGATCTGTTTCGGGAAGAACTGCGCAGCGGTATGGATGTGACATTTACACCATCGGGTCTGCAGTTTTCCCAGAACTGAACACGACAGGATTCCCCCTTGCCCCTAGGCCCTGCCGGGCCTAATACGCAGGCTTAGACTTCTGCGGAAATGAGGCGCGCCATGCTCGATCTGACATACGAAATGCCCAAACCCAAAACCATTGCCGGGGCCAAGCACGATTGGGAACTGGTAATCGGGATGGAGGTGCATGCTCAGGTCTCATCCAATGCCAAACTGTTTTCGGGTGCATCCACCCAATTCGGGGCCGAACCGAATTCAAACGTGGCCTTTGTGGACGCGGCGATGCCGGGGATGCTGCCGGTGATCAACGAATACTGCGTGGAACAGGCGGTGCGCACCGGGCTGGGCCTGAAGGCGAATATCAACCTGAAATCAGCCTTTGACCGCAAGAACTACTTCTACCCCGACCTGCCGCAAGGATATCAGATCTCACAGCTTTATCATCCGATTGTGGGTGAAGGCGAAGTGCTGGTCGAGATGGGGGACGGCACCGCACGAATGGTGCGGATCGAGCGTATCCACATGGAACAGGATGCGGGCAAATCGATACACGACATGGACCCGCATATGTCTTTCGTCGACCTGAACCGGACGGGCGTTTGCCTGATGGAGATCGTTTCGCGTCCCGATATTCGCGGCCCCGAAGAGGCCGCTGCCTATATCGCCAAGCTGCGCCAGATCATGCGGTATCTGGGCACCTGCGACGGGAACATGCAAAACGGCAACCTGCGCGCCGACGTGAACGTCTCGATCTGTTTGCCCGGTGCGTATGAGAAGTATCAGGAAACACAGGACTTTTCGCATCTCGGCACACGTTGCGAGATCAAGAACATGAATTCGATGCGCTTTATCCAGCAGGCGATCGAGGTCGAAGCCCGCCGACAGATCGCCATCGTCGAAGGAGGAGGCACCGTCGAGCAGGAAACGCGTCTGTATGACCCGGACAAGGGCGAAACCCGTTCCATGCGGTCAAAGGAAGAAGCGCATGATTACCGTTACTTCCCCGACCCTGACTTGCTGCCGCTGGAGATCGAACAGACTTGGGTTGATGATATCGCCGCCAAACTGCCGGAATTGCCCGACGACAAAAAGGCGCGCTTCATCAGCGAATATGGCCTGACCGATTACGATGCTTCGGTTCTGACCGCCGAGGTGGAATCCGCCGCCTATTTTGAAGAGGTCGCAAAGGGCCGCAATGGCAAACTGGCTGCGAACTGGGTCATCAACGAACTGTTCGGTCGGCTGAAGAAAGAAGACCACGACATCACCGATTCACCCGTGTCACCAGCACAATTGGGGGGGATTATCGACCTGATCTCGTCGGATGCGATCTCGGGCAAGATTGCCAAGGATCTGTTCGAAATCGTTTACACAGAAGGCGGTGATCCGGCGCAGATCGTTGAAGATCGTGGCATGAAACAGGTGACCGACACCGGTGCCATCGAAGCCACTTTGGACGAGATTATCGCCGCCAACCCGGCACAGGTCGAGAAGGCCAAGGTGAACCCGAAGCTTGCGGGCTGGTTCGTGGGCCAGGTCATGAAAGCGACCGGCGGCAAGGCCAACCCGAAAGCCGTCAACGAACTGGTCAGCAAGAAGCTGGGGTCGTAAACCTTTCATTTTGTACAAGCCTGCCAGCAATCTTTGGCGGGTTTGTGCAATGGAAAACATCGCGATTTCTTGTGTTTTGAGGTCAAGCCTTCGGCTTGACTTCCCCCTGTTTGCGCTCTTTCTTCCGTTCCAGAGAGGTGCGCCATTATGCAAGACAGATTTGATCAGGAACTTGAAGACCGGCTGGTGCGTTATGCCGCCATCGACAGTCAAAGTGACGAGACATCCCCATCGACACCGAGCACTGAGATCCAGTTCAACATGCTGAACCTGTTGCGCGATGAACTGACCGGGATCGGCGCGCAGGATGTGAAGATGACAGGCGACAGTGTGGTTGTCGCGACCATTCCCGGAACAGCACCGGGTCCGACCGTGGGTTTTCTGGCTCATGTCGATACGGCTCCTCAGTTCAACGCGACCGGCGTCAAGCCGCGGGTGATCAAGGGGTATAACGGTGGCGATATCACCTTCCCCGACAACCCGGACCTGGTTCTTTCCCCGGACGAAAACCCCTATCTGGCCGAAAAGATCGGCCATGACCTGATCACCGCATCGGGCACGACTCTGCTGGGTGCGGATGACAAGGCCGGTGTATCGATTCTGATGACCATGGCACGGCACTTGATCGAAAATCAGGACATCCCACATGGTCCGATCCGCATCGCGTTTACTCCGGATGAAGAGATCGGCCGGGGTGTCACGGAGCAATTGCCCAAGGATCTGGGAGTGGATTTTGCCTATACGCTGGACGGGCAGCAAGCGGGTGAGATCGAGTACGAAAGTTTCTCGGCCGACCGCGCCGTGATCAGGATCGAGGGCGTTTCGATCCATCCCGGGCTGGCCAAGGAAAAGATGGTGAATGCCACGCATCTGGCGGCGAAGATCGTGCAGACATTGCCTCAGGCCACCATGACGCCCGAAACCACAGACGGGCGCGAAGGCTTCGTCCATGTCACTGACATGAACGGCGGATCATCCGAGATGGAGATCAAGCTGATCCTGCGTGATTTCGAGATGGACGGGCTGGAGGCGCAACGGGGCATCGTGCGTCAGGTCTGCGCCGCCGTGCAGGCCACGGAACCGCGCGCAACCATCACCTGCGACATCAGCCACCAGTACCGCAACATGCGTTATTGGCTGGAAAACGACATGACCCCGGTCGAGCTGGCGCGGGATGCGTGTCGCGAGTTGGGGATTGAACCGCTTTCCGTACCGATCAGGGGCGGCACGGACGGATCGCGCCTGACCGAATTCGGCACCCCCTGCCCCAACATCTTCACCGGGATGCAATGCGCCCACGGCCCGTTGGAGTGGATTTCAGTGCAGGACATGGCACTGGCGACGGAACTGTGCCTGTCGGTTGTGGCCAAGGCAGCACAAGCTGAAGCGAATGGTCCGTGCTGAATTCCGCCAGATGGGCAACGGCCCTTTCACCCGGGGGGCAGCGTGTTAAGTTGGCGCGGAAACGCATTTAGGAACAGTAGATGAAGCGCTACGAATACAAGGTCATCCCCGCCCCGCAAAAAGGTGTCAAAGCCAAAGGCGTGAAAACGGCTGAGGGCCGCTTTGCCGTCTCGGTCGAGCAACTGCTGAACCAGATGGGTCAGGATGGCTGGGAATACCAGCGAGCCGAGCTGCTGCCCAGCGAGGAACGCTCGGGTCTGACCGGATCGACCACGAACTGGCGCAATGTGCTGGTGTTTCGCCGCGTGGTGGAAGAAGAAGTCGATGCCTCGTGGGTCGGTGCAGCACCTGAGATGGATGACACCCCACTGGCCCAGCCGATCCCGGGCCCCGACGAGGTGCAGGCGCCGAAACCAATTGCAGCAGAGGCGGACGAGCCTCCTTTGTCGTTGAAGCGGTCTGATGACGCACCTGATGCAAGCGGCGCGTCGAAAACATAGTCTTGGGGACTGGTACGGCCGCCGGACCGAATGCAATCGGCCTGTGGCCTTGTGCAGAACGTCCGTTTTTGCCCTGACGTTCGTCAAGTCGATCCGGGTACGGCCCGTGTCTTCATAACCATATTGGCAAGCAATAAGGGCTATACCCTCAGGGAATCTGTGGCATGTTAGCCGGATATTCTGGAGGGACATCGAAATGGCTATTCGGCAGACACAAGGGCAGGCACGCCTGTATGACAGCATTCTCGACACGGTCGGTGACACGCCGTGCATTCGGGTCAACCGGATCGCGCCAGAGCATGTGACCGTCTATGTAAAGTTCGAGGCCTTCAACCCGGCAGGCTCGGTCAAGGACAGGCTGGCGTTGAATATCATCGAGGCCGCAGAACGGGACGGGCGGCTGAAACCCGGACAAACCGTTGTCGAAGCGACCTCTGGCAACACCGGGATCGGGCTGGCCATGGTATGCGCGGCCAAGGGATACCCTCTGGTCGTGACGATGGCCGAGAGCTTCTCGGTCGAGCGGCGAAAGCTGATGCGGTTCCTGGGCGCGAAGGTTGTTCTGACGCCAAAGGCGCAAAAAGGGTTCGGCATGTATACCAAAGCCAAGGAACTGGCCGAGGAAAACGGATGGTTCCTTGCCAGCCAGTTTGAAACTTCTGCCAATGCCGATATTCACGAAAACACGACGGCGCGGGAAATTCTTGCCGATTTCGAAGGGCAACGACTGGATTATTGGGTGACGGGCTATGGGACCGGCGGCACCGTTTCGGGTGTTTCACGTGTATTGCGGAAAGAGCGTCCCGAAACAAAAATCATACTGACCGAACCGGCCAACGCAGCCATCGTGTCATCGGGTTACGTCAACACCCGAAACGATGATCACCAGCCGACCGAAAGCCATCCCGATTTCGAACCCCATCCGATTCAAGGCTGGACACCGGATTTCATCCCGTGGGTCCTGCAGGAAGCCATCGACAATTCCTACTATGATGAACTGATCCCCATTCCCGGGCCAGAAGGGATAGAATGGTCTCGCCGGCTTGCCTCGGAGGAAGGGATTTTCACAGGGGTTTCAGGCGGGTCAACCTTTGCGGTGGCCATAAAGTTGGCGGAATCCGCGCCGGAAGGGTCCGTTATGCTGGTCATGCTGCCGGACACCGGCGAGCGTTACTTGTCGACCCCGCTATTCGAGGGAATCGAAGAGGGCATGACGGAGGAAGAATATTCCATCTCGGCATCGACGCCGTCCGCACAGATGAAGGCGGACTGACACGCAAAGATCATCAGTCACCAATATCCAGAGCCAGCGCGTGGATGCGCGGCACGATGTCGCCCAGCGCCTTGTGTACGGCACGGTGGCGGGCGACGCGGGATTTACCTTCAAATGCGCTGGCACGGATACGGACGTTGAAGTGACTTTCGCCGCCTTCCTGATAGCCCGCATGGCCCCTGTGGCTTTCGCTGTCGTCGATCACTTCAAGCTCGCGCGGATCAAAGGCGGCTTGCAGGCGGGTTCGGATTTCGTCTGTCACACTCATTTTTTCGCTCAGCGGCAAAAATATTGCCGCACCCCTCTTCTACTTTCGGCTGCTTAGATTAAACTGCTGCCTCCGAGTCGAAAAGACGCGTTCTTGAGGATTAGAGCATGGCGAAATCAGACCCCTTCGGATTCGATATGTCCGTTTCCAGCGCCAAGAAGAAGAATCCGCGGGGTCGTCGAGGCATGTCAGGTGCGTCCGAAACCTCTGTCCGGGTTTGTGATCACGAGGGATGTGAAGAGCCGGGTAAGTTCCGCGCGCCGAAGGCACCTGATGTCCTGGATGATTTCTTTTGGTTCTGTCAACAGCACGTGCGGGAGTATAACCAGAAATGGAACTTCTTTGACGGCACCACCGAGGCCGAGTTGAACGCGCAGCGATCAAAAGACAAAGTGTGGGAGCGCGAGACCAAGCCGATGGGCGACCCCGAAGCGCGCGCCTGGGCCCGTTTGGGGATCGAGGATCCGCATCAGGTGCTCGGCGCCAACAGCACGCAGAACAAGGGCCGCAACACGGGTGGCGGACGCCGCCTGCCGCCGACCGAACGCCGTGCGATCGAGATTCTCGAGGCAAATGACGGCTGGACCAAGGCTGAAGTCCGCAAGGCATACAAGAAACTGATCAAAGTGCTGCACCCGGACATGAACGGTGGCGACCGCTCGCAGGAAGAACAATTGCAAGAGGTCGTCTGGGCCTGGGATCAGATCAAGGACAGCCGGAACTTCAAGTAACGGTCACAGCTTTCCCAGCTTTACCTCCGCGGCACGCTTAACCTGAATGGTTGGGTGCCGCGGATGACACAACCTGAAACAACTGCGCTATTTCGGTGCGGAAATCTGTTTCAATCCCCGCGAAAGTGGTGGAGGATTCGGGCAGGTATTTTCAGGGATCAGTTACGTTGCGCACGACCATTTTCCTGTTGCTCGTCTCGCTATGCGGGCTAATCGCTGCCAGCTTTTTTCCGACTGACGCGGATTGGCTGTTCCTTCTGGCGTTGATTTGCGTGATAGCCAGCGCAATCCTTTTCGTAAGAGCCTGGTTCAGGTGGCGCAGGGCCAATACATGGATCATCGTGGACGGGTCGAACGTCATGCACTGGAAAGAAGGCACCCCGGATCTGGGCACGTTGAAGAAGGTCCTTGAGACTTTGAAGCAAGCCGGGTTCAAACCGGGCGTCATGTTCGATGCGAATGTCGGGTACAAGGTCGAAGGTCACTATATGAACGACCGGACGCTGAGCCGCGCCCTGGGCTTGCGCGCCAAGCAGGTCATGGTCGCCCCCAAAGGCATGCCAGCGGACCCGATGATTTTGCAGGCGGCGCGGGACAGCAAGGCACGCATCGTCACAAATGACAGGTTTCGGGATTGGGTAGACGAGTTTCCGGATGTGTTGAACGCGGATCGCCTCGTGAAAGGCGGCTTTCGCAAAGACCAGCTTTGGTTTTCGCTGTAGGCAAGCGACGGTCGATGCAAGGCAGAAACGCGCAAGGCCATGAAAATGGCGCTGCGTCCTGAAGTAGCCCATGGCAATCGATCCGAGAAAACACATTTGAAGGAACTTGCTGAGACAAAGGATCAGACCAGAGTCAGTTCGAATTTCAACTATTCGGATTTTTGTCCGGGTATGAGCTTCGCAATGCGATTGCTTCCCGGCGCTTCAAACAACTTAAGCGAGTCTGTTGCGACTCTGCAGTGCCGTCACGCAATTCGGGGAACAGTGCGAGCAGTTCTTCAACGTCCTCACGGCGAAAAGACTTCAGCGCCATATCACCCAGAAACAAGCTTTCGGTTGGCAATCCGTTCGACATCAGTATTGCGTGGCGACTGCAGGCAATATGGTAGTAAGTGACGCACTCATTGGATCGAACCCGATGAATGGTTTTGTCGTTGATCAGATGAACTGCTGCGGTGAAGATTTTTGCCTCTCCAAACAACAATTCTGCGCGCCACCCTTCCAGAACAATTCTGTGTTGCGGGGAAACGTACAAATCACGGCTAGGCAAGTTTTTTCCTATCGCTCCTTTTTCGATGCAAACGGGCCTCAATTGCGGGTTACGTTTCAAATCTTCCGCCTTCAGAGTCCTTTTTCCGATCCACTTAACTGGAAGAATTTCCCCACTGGAAGCACGCACTTTATCCCCAACTGATAGTTCCTCAACAGCACGATAGCCCTTTTCAGTTTCGATCAGCGTACCCTTCACGAAACACGGTACTGTTCCGGCCGGAAGAGCGACGGTCACGATGAGAGAGTCATTGTTACCGTTACCGGGACCTGTCGACGCGAATACCTCGACGGTCAGTTGCGTGTTTGGAGGAATAACAACACCAGAGGTCAGATCGACAGTCAAAACGCCGTTCGGTGAAATCGAAACGGAATAATCACTTGGGGCCAGTCCTCCTGTCCCTGAAACAATCACATTCCACGAAGCGCCTGCTTTGGTGGCCGTGTATTGCTGCATAACGGAAGACGATCCACTTGGGATGGCAATCGAAGAGGGACCCTGAATTGTTAGCGACATTCGAACCTCTACCGTTTAACACCAAGCCGAAAGCTACTTATGCGCAGACAATGAAATAGTTTAACTCGATGAATTCTCAAATTGCAATTTGAGCAATTCAGAAATTGGATGACCTACGCCTCACGTTGGAAATTGCACCATCTGAGATCTGCGTAGCGAGCCGCGAATATCGGAGCGTAAGGTAGCCCGGTGTCAATAAGGCCAGTTTCAAAGAAACACCCGCCTAAGTTCGCACACGCGCCTCTTTCCCTTGCCCTTGCCCGCAATATGTTGCACCACACACGGGTTCAAACCCGGCAAGGCGGGGCAAAGGATAAGGACAAGGCGCATGGCTGACGGATCGATCGATATCAACGCAAAACCTACCGAGGATATCTCGGTCCGTGACGTGTTCGGCATTGACAGCGACATGGCGGTCAAAGGTTTTGCCGAGCGCAGCGACCGAGTGCCGGCCATCGACCATACCTACAAGTTCGATCCGGAAACCACGCTGGCGATTCTGGCGGGCTTTTCCCATAACCGTCGTGTCATGATCCAAGGGTATCACGGCACCGGCAAATCGACCCACATTGAACAGGTGGCCGCCCGTCTGAACTGGCCTGCCGTACGAGTGAATCTGGACAGCCATATCAGCCGGATCGACCTGATCGGCAAGGATGCGATCAAACTGCGCGACGGCAAGCAGGTGACTGAGTTCCACGAAGGCATCCTGCCCTGGGCGCTGCGCAACCCGGTCGCCATCGTGTTCGACGAATATGATGCGGGCCGCGCCGACGTGATGTTCGTGATTCAGCGCGTGCTGGAGCATGACGGCAAGCTGACCCTGCTGGACCAGAACGAGATCATCACGCCGAACCCGAATTTCCGCCTGTTTGCCACTGCCAACACGGTCGGTCTGGGCGACACGACGGGTCTGTATCACGGCACGCAGCAGATCAACCAGGCGCAGATGGACCGCTGGTCGCTGGTGTCGACCCTGAACTACCTGAGCCATGATGCAGAGACGATGATCGTTCTGTCGAAGGCGCCGCATTACAACACCGCAGAGGGCCGCAAGACCGTCAGCCAGATGGTCACCGTCGCCGACCTGACCCGAACCGCCTTCATGAATGGCGATCTGTCCACCGTCATGAGCCCGCGGACCGTCATCAACTGGGCCCAAAACGCCGAGATCTTCCGCAATGTGGGCTATGCGTTCCGCCTGTCCTTCCTGAACAAGTGCGATGAGTTGGAGCGTCAGACCGTGGCCGAGTTCTATCAGCGCTGCTTCGATGAGGAGTTGCCTGAGAGTGCCGCGAGTGCAAGCTTGGGGTAAGCACCCAAATTGCGCCCGTTCCGGGCGCAATGCCTCCGGCAGGGATATTTTGGGCCAGATGAAGTCGGATCCGTTACAGTTTTCAACGCCGGGCAGGTCATTTTGATGAGGTCTTAAGGACATGGCACAGAAGAACGACAACCCTGCTGATCCGTTCAAGAAGGCCCTGGCCGAAGCCACCAAGGTCATGGCCGATGATCCCGAGCTGTCGGTGACTTATACCGTCGACCCTTCGGGCATGTCGGGCGAGTCGATGCGGCTGCCACAGGTCTCGCGCCGGATGACGCGCGAAGAAGTGCTGTTGGCGCGCGGCACGGCGGATGCCTTGGCGTTGCAGCGCAAGTATCATGACGACGCGACCCATGCGCGCTATGCGCCCCCGGGCGATATGGCGCGGGATCTGTACGAGGCGATGGAGACCGCCCGCTGCGAAGCGATGGGCGCGCGGGATATGCCGGGCACCGCCAGCAACATTGATGTGAAGATCGGGCACGAAGCGATCCGGCGGGGGTATGATCAGTGCAAACAACCCGCCGATGCTCCTCTGTCGGTTGCGGCAGGGTACCTGATCCGGCATCTGGCCACCGGTCGTGATCTACCCCCTGCCGCTGAAAATATCATGAACCTGTGGCGTGGGTTCATCGAAGAGCAAGCTGGTGGAACGCTGGAAAATCTGGACGAAATCCTCTCGGATCAGGCGGAATTCGCCAAATTCGCCCGTCAGGTGATCAAGGATCTGGGATATGGCGACCAGCTTGGGGATGACCCAGATGAGCTGGACGACGAGCAGGAAGACCAGGCCGAGGAAGACGCCGAGGACCAGCCCGATCCCGACAGTACCGGCCAGGACGATCAGGACGATCAGGACGCGGATGCGACCCCTGAGCAGACTCAGGAGGAGCAGCAGGATCAGTCTCAGGCCCAGGTCTCGATGGATGAAATGGCCGAGGACGAGATGGGCGACGAGGCTGAGATGCCGGATGGCGAAGCGCCGCTGGAGCCACCTGCCCCGCCGCCTGCATCCGAGGCAGACCCGGATTACAAGGTCTATCTGGACACCCATGACGAAGAGATCGCCGCCGAAGACCTGGCGGAACCTGCCGAGCTGGAACGCCTGCGGGCCTATCTGGATCAGCAGTTGGAACCGCTGAAGGGGGCGGTATCGCGTCTGGCCAACAAACTGCAACGCCGCCTGCAAGCGCAGCAGAACCGCAGCTGGGAATTCGACCGCGAGGAAGGTATTCTGGACGCGGGCCGATTGGCACGCGTTGTGGCGAACCCAACCACACCGCTGAGCTTCAAGGTCGAAAAAGACACAGAGTTCCGCGACACGGTTGTCACGCTTTTGCTGGATAATTCGGGGTCTATGCGAGGACGGCCGATTTCGATCGCCGCCATCTGTGCCGATGTACTGGCGCGGACGCTGGAGCGGTGCAATGTGAAGGTCGAGATTCTGGGCTTTACCACGCGGGCGTGGAAAGGCGGTCAGGCACGTGAGGCGTGGCTGAATGATGGCCGCCCGCAACAACCCGGGCGTCTGAACGATCTGCGTCACATCATTTATAAAGGGGCCGATGCCCCCTGGCGTCGCGCGCGGCCCAATCTGGGGCTGATGATGAAAGAAGGCCTGCTGAAGGAAAACATCGACGGCGAGGCGCTGGAATGGGCGCACCGGCGGATGCTTGCACGGCGCGAGCAACGCAAGATCCTGATGGTGATCTCAGACGGCGCACCAGTCGATGACTCTACGCTGAGCGTGAACCCGGCCAACTCTCTGGAAAAACACCTGCGCGACGTGATCGCAATGGTTGAGAAGCGCAAGATGGTCGAATTATTGGCTATCGGGATCGGCCACGACGTGACACGGTACTACGACCGGGCCGTTACGATTACCGATGTTGAACAGCTGGCTGGTGCAATGACCGAACAACTGGCAGCCCTTTTCGACAGTGACCCGCGGGCACGGGCGCGGGTAATGGGGATGAGAAAGGTCAGCTGAATCTGACTTTGCGTCCAGCGGGGGTATTTTCCCAATGATGGGGTGTTTGGCTTTGCTGAACATCGGCTTTTTCAAGCGGGGTGATCCCGTCTGGACTTTTTTTGAAATGCGCCTCAGGGTCACGCCCAAAAGCTGTGAATGAGGCCGCCCATGTTCCAATCCTTCAAAGTGACCGCCCGCCCGGAACAGGGGGCCCCGCGGCTGGCCGCCTTGCGCGAACAGATGGTGCAAGAAGGGCTGGACGGATTTCTGATCCCCCGCGCGGATGCGCATCAGGGCGAATATGTCGCGGCACACGATGAGCGTCTGGCCTGGCTGACCGGGTTCACGGGCTCGGCCGGGTTCTGCGCCGTCCTGCGCGACGTGGCCGGAGTTTTTGTCGACGGGCGGTATCGCACCCAGGTCAAGGCACAGGTTGCAGAGGATTTCACTCCGGTCCCCTGGCCAGAGGTGAGCCTGAGCGCCTGGCTGAAAGAGCGGTTGCCAAACGGGGGAAGGATCGGTTTTGATCCGTGGCTGCATGCGGCGGGGCAAATTTCAAGCACGGTAAGTGATCTGGAAGGATCGGGCATCGATCTGGTGAGATGTGAGAACCTTGTGGACCGGGTCTGGGCAGATCAGCCGGCCCCACCGATGAACCCGGTCAAGGCGCATCCGATTGAGTTTGCCGGGGAAGGTGCGGACAGCAAGATCGCCCGTCTAGCCGGCAACCTACGGCGGGCCGGACACACGGCAGCGGTGATCACCTTGCCGGATTCGATCATGTGGCTGTTGAATATCCGTGGGTCGGATATTGCCTACAATCCGGTGGCCCACGGTTTTGCCATACTGCATGCAGGAGGTCAGGTCGATCTGTTCATGGCGGCCACGAAACTGGCCGGGGTAAGGGATCATCTGGACACACTGGTGACCTTGCGCGCGCCGGAAGATTTTCTGAATGCGGTTGCGGCTCTGGCCGGGCCGGTGCAGGTGGATAACGCTTCGGTGCCTCAGATCGTGGCGGATGCGTTAGGCGATGCGATGACGGATGGCGGCGACCCCTGTGCCCTGCCCAAAGCCTGCAAGAATGCGCCTGAAATCGCGGGCAGCGCCGAGGCGCATTTGCGCGATGCAGTGGCGGTCATCGAAACGTTGTGCTGGCTGGACGAAAAGGCCCCGGGCAGCGTGACCGAAACACAGGTTGTCACCCGGCTGGAAGAAAACCGGCGCAAGGACAATGCGCTTCAGGACATCTCGTTCGATACCATTGCAGGTACGGGTCCGAACGGCGCGATCATGCATTATCGTGTGACCGAAGAGACCGACAGCCAGTTGGAAAACGGTCATATTCTGGTGCTGGACAGTGGCGGGCAATATCTGGACGGCACCACCGACATCACCCGAACCATTGCCATTGGTGACGTCGGAACAGAGGAGAAAACCTGCTTTACCCGTGTTCTGAAGGGCATGATTGGCATGTCGATGCTGCGCTGGCCTGCGGGCCTTGCAGGGCGGGATATCGAATGCGTGGCCCGCGCGCCGCTGTGGTCGGCGGGGCAGGATTTCAATCACGGGGTCGGGCATGGGGTCGGAGCCTATCTGAGCGTGCACGAAGGGCCGCAGCGCCTGTCGAAAGTCAGCCATGTACCGCTGCAACCCGGCATGATCCTGTCAAACGAACCCGGATATTACCGCGAGGGTGCCTTTGGCATTCGAATCGAGAACCTTGTGGTGGTCGAAGAGGCGCCTGCCCTGCCCTCCAGCGACGCCGAACGCGCAATGCTGAACTGGCGTACTCTGACCTTTGTGCCGATTGACCGCAGGCTGATCATGGTCGAAATGTTGGCGGCGGACGAACGCGACTGGCTGAATGCCTATCACCGCGACGTTGCGGAAAAAATCCGCCCAAGGCTGGGACAAGACGCGCAACTGTGGTTGGATGCCGCAACTGCCCCAATCTGACACCGGTCTGTTACACAGAACGGGCAGAGGAGAGGCCCAAATACGACGACGGAAGGAAATGGAATGGCTGAGATCACGATCCGGAAAGCGCCGGGTAAATGGTGTGTCCGCTCGGGCGGTGCGATTCTGGGCGAAACGAACAACGCGCTGGAACTGCATGAAGGCGACAAGGATCCGGTGATCTATTTCCCGCGCGGTGATATTGCGATGGCATTTCTGGACCGGACCGACAAGGTAACGCACTGCTCTGGCAAGGGCGACGCGACGCATTTTTCCATCGTCAACAAGTCATCCGTGACCGCCAATGCGGTCTGGAGCTATGAAAACCCGGCCCAGGCAGTGGCCGAGATCAAGGACCATCTGGCATTTTATCCCGCCGAGTCGGTGAAGGTGGAGCAGATTTAAAGCCCTCATTTGACATACTGTCGACTGCCGGTGACCCATTGGCAGCATTGGGGCGCAATTGGCTAAGAGCCCAGCTGGCTGAAATCAGGGCCCTGCCACTCTGACTCGGCAGCTCTGCGGCGCGCAATCTCTTGTCGAATCAAATCGATATGCAATCGCGCGTCATACGCGACCTGACGGTAGGCAAGCGGTAGGTTGAGGTTAGCAATGCTGGTATCCAGTTCCTCAATGCTGTCCGCCACTGCGTCTACGTCGCCCAGCGTCCGAGCCTGCCCCAATTCTTCCTCCAGCGCTGCGATTTTCTGGTAGAAACGCCAGACACGGCGTTTCTGGAACCACACATACCCGGATGGAACGAGCCGCAAAAGCGGAGCGAGGAAAAGTAAAGGCAACAGCAATAGAAGAACCCGGCCAAACTGAGCAGCAATCCAATAGGGCAAAACGGCATGTAGAAAATTTGGCCCGGTGTTTATCAGCTCTTCAGCAACTTCGTTTAGTGGAGCGGGCGGAGACTCCGTTTTCGGGTATTCCCTTGAACTCTGCAATATGCCGGGCTGACCATGAATGATCTTCGCTGCGGTAACCAACCGATCTGCGACTGCCGGGTGCAGATCAGGCCCGGCAATCATTGATGCCCTCAAAGCTAAGATCTTTACGTCCACGGGCGGTCTTGGAGGGTCGAGAGTGATTGACCCAGCGGGCACGGTAACCGAACTTGCCCCCCGGAGTTTCAATGCAAGCGCGTCGACCAACGCCATGGGGACGAATTCTATGTTAGGGTCAAAAATCGCATCCATGAGATATGGCGCATCCAGTGGTGCAACAAACAACGCAGCATCGGCTTTGCCGGAATAGAGCGCATCGATAGCATCAGGTCCTCCTGCATCCACAAGCGTAATGCCGGTATCCTTATGCCCCGCCGCTTCTATCAGGGCGATGGCAGCCGCACGGCTTCCGGACCCTTCTGCCCCAGCGGCAAGTCGGATGCCCTCCCATTCCCCCGCATTGCCACCAATTGGGCTGGGCTTTCCTCGAAACACCACCATTGGTTCAAGAAAAATGGCCCCCAACGATTGCAATCCACTTTCCCGAGGAAGATTCAGACCACCTTGAACAATCGCTACATCGACTTCACCGGAAACAAGCTTCTTTATGTTCTCTACAGAACCTGCGGTTTCAACCAAATCAATGTGAATGCCGTCTCGCGCCAGCTCTGCCTTGTAAAGCTGACCGATCTGCCAATACCCCCCGCCGCTCACCCCGGTCGCTAGCCGTATGCTGTTGGGTGGTTTCAATCCAAGAATCAGAAACGCAATCATCCCGACAAACAGAATTGGAAGAAGAACAAAGATGAGTAGGCGCATGAATTCTCGCATTCAGATGATCCGAACTGACCCTTAAACCTCGCCTGTTCGCAATCTTCGCGTCAACGAAAATCAATCCAGCACAGCAGCGAATGATGCGTGGGGCGAAAAGTCCGGCTGGTGTTTGGCTTGCAAAAATGGCGCAACCTTGGTCGCGGAAAAGCTAAGCCGGCCGGAGTATTTCCGGAAACGGCTCATCGTTCATCCAGCCGGTTCTTATTTCAGCTTCGCAAGAAATCTTGCTTCGAAGCCCACCTCACGCAGCTGTGGCATGCATGTGAGCGGCATTTGCGGCACACTTCTTCCGGATATCCACCGGAGGCTTCCATGCAGATTTCAAGACGCGGTTTAGCCGGGATGATCGGGGCTGGAGCAATTGCACCCGGAGCGCTTTGGGCGCAGCAGGATCCGGTTCTGGAGGCATTGCGCAGCACGCTGAACGGGCGTCGGACCGCGTTTGAGGCACAGATGGCGTACCTGAAAGATCGCGGCCAGCCGGATGTTGTGGCCGGGTTGCTGACCGCGATGCGCTATGCTGACAGGCGGCGGGACGAGATCGTCGAGGTGATGCAGGCTGTGACCGGGCAGCGCTATGGCAATGACTGGTTCGAGTGGATGCTGTGGCAGGAACGAAACCCACAAATTGTCCCTCATCCTTCGCTGATCCCGTTCAAGCGCGAGGTTCTATTGGGGATCGACCCGAATTTCGATCTGTTTCTGCGGTCTGAGTATCTGCAACGTGACAGGATGAAGATCCGCCTGGAAGAGATCGCCTGGGGCGGCGTGTCCAAGGATGGTATTCCGTCCCTGGACAACCCAACCCTGATCTCTGCTTCAAATGCGGGGTATCTGAAGGGCGACGATCTGGTGTTTGGCGTGGCCATCAACGGCGATGAGCGTGCCTATCCCCTGCGGATCATGGGATGGCACGAGATGTTCAACGAGGTGATCGGAGGCGTGCCCGTGGCGCTGGCCTATTGCACGCTTTGCGGGTCGGGCATCCTGTTCGAAACCCAAGTGGCGGGGCGGCGAAAGCCGTTCGTTTTCGGGTCGTCAGGTTTCCTCTATCGATCGAACAAGCTGATGTTTGACCGCGAAACGCATTCGCTGTGGAACCAGTATACCGGCAAGCCTGTTGTGGGGCCTTTGGTGAACAGCGGCATCACGTTGAAACAGCGCCCGGTGGTGATCACGACATGGGCCAGCTGGAAGACCTCGCATCGCAAAACCCGTGTTCTGTCGCTGAACACCGGGCATCGGCGCAACTACGGATCGGGCGTTGTTTATCGCGACTATTTCGCCTCGAGCGAGCTGATGTTCCCGGCTGTTGTGGATCGGTCCCGGCATCGGCAGAAGGATTACATCTTTGCCGTGCGCCAGTTTGGCGCCGCCCGCGCCTGGCCTCTGGATGCGTTCAAGGGCAAACCTGTGATCAACGATGCGATCGGCCAGACACCTTTGGTTCTGATTGGCGATCCCAAAGAGCGTAGTGTGCGTGCTTATGAACGAAAATCTCATGAGTTCCGGGCAACGCAAAGCGGGTTGCAGGATAGCGCAGGGAACGGTTGGAACGTCACGGAAGAGGCTTTGATCGGGCCTGAGGGCGCGCGTTTGCCTCGGGTCGCCGGGCATATTTCGTACTGGTTTGCGTGGGACAATTATCTGGGTGACGCAGCCAGCGTGTATGGTGAGTGAAACTCAGGAATGCTCTTCAGCGGCCGTTGCCGCAAGCGCCCTGTTATATGCCTTGAGAGCGTCGACGTAATAGAGCGCGCCAACGGGTGTCTCGGATCCGTCTTTTTCCAGAATGATAACCGGAATGCAGGGGATGTCGTCACGATCGAAGTAAGGCATGGCGGCTTCCAGCGTGGCGCTGGCCTGAATGCACATGCCCTGTTCGATCAGCCCCTGTGCCTCTTCCTTCGTGATCGACCGTTGATCCCCAAGCGGACGCATCACTGCCCCGGCACGGAGCATTGCCAGCAGATACGCCTGCGGCCCCGCGGCCAGGTGGACATCACGTCGTTCCAGCTGGGTCAGGAAGAAAGACCGGTCCACCAGGCGTGAGGCCAGCGCCGTGGACATTGACACACTGACCATAACCGCAAGGCCGATCTGCCAGTCGCCGGTCAGCTCAAAGACGATCAGAGTGGTCGAGATAGGCGCCCCAAGCACCGCCGCAGCCACGGCCCCCATACCGGCAAAGGCATAAAGCGTGTGCGTGCCCGAAACGTCCGGCAACAACCCGGTCGCGATCAGCCCGAAGGCCAGCCCGGTCAGCGCGCCAACCATCAGAGAAGGCGAGAAAACACCGCCACCCATGCGCCCCCCCATCGTGATGGCAACCGCAACCGTTTTGGTCACCGCAAACAGGATTGCCGTTGTCAGCACCAGATCACCGGTCAAAGCGCGGATCGTGGTTTCATACCCAACGCCGATGATATGCGGAAACCAGATTGCCATCAGCCCCAGCATCGCCCCGGACACCGCAGGGCGCAGCCAGCTCGGAATTGACAGACGGTTCTGGATATGGCTGCCGATATCCTCGGCAAAGAAGATCGACCGCATCAGCAGCAACGCGACAAATCCGCAGATCAGGCCCAGGATCAGGAAGGCCGGAAGCTCGACATAAAATTGCAGCGATCCCGGCGTCTCGAGAGTGAACTCGGTCACGTCGCCATATTCCAGCCGGTTGATCACCGTTCCCGCGACCGAGGCGATGACGATTGGTGCAAAGGCGTGAACGGCGAAATGGCGCAGCACGACCTCGAGCGCGAACAATGCCCCGGCGATGGGGGCGTTGAAGCTGGCCGACACGGCCGCAGCAACGGCGCAGCCCAGCAGGTCACGGCCCGTGATCCCATCCGCGTGAATTCGGTTGCTGACCCATGTGGAGATGACCCCGGCCATATGCACCACCGGGCCCTCGCGCCCCGTTGACCCGCCCGAACTGAGAGTGATCAGCGAGGCAAAAAACGACGCGATGCCGGCCTTGACCTCGACCCGCCCGTCAGTGATGGCCGAACCTTCAATCACATCGGCAACCGACCTCACGCGCCCGTCATTGGTGAACCGGTTCAGGATCACGCCGACGATCAAACCGCCGATGATGGGAATGATCAGAACCATGAACCAAGGCAGTTTCTCGGCGTGGCTGTGCAGCAGCAGTATGTCATCGGTGTCGTAAAGATAGGCCTGCAACGCACGGATGGCCTTGCGGAAGCCGAGCGCCATGAAACCCGCTGCGATCCCGATGGCCAGTGCGATGAACCAGAACTGGATCTGGCTTGGCCCCCGGCGCAGCATCACCCGCCACGCATCCTTGATCGCGGCCAGAGCCTGATTGAACTGGTTGCGCAGAACGGTGCGGGTCGATTGGGTCATTGGCCCTCAGGGATCATCACTTAACCCTTAGTAAGCCACGGGGCGTCCATATAAAAGTGAGATAGCGACAGTGTGAGCACCAAATTACGCCACCGCCCCATCAGGCCTGCAACAGAGCCCGTGCTGCGGCACGAGCTTCTTCGGTAATGGTATCGCCCGCCACCATGCGGGCGATTTCGTCCACCCGATCCGATTCGGCCAGGGGGACAACCGTGGACAGGGTTTGCCCATTCGCGACCTGTTTCTGCACCCGCCAGTGATGCGCTGCCCGTGCGGCAACTTGCGGAGAGTGTGTGACAACCAGAACCTGCCCGCCCTGCGCCAATGACGCCAGCCTGCGCCCGACCGCGTCGGCGGTTGCCCCACCGACACCGCGATCAATCTCGTCAAAGATCATCGTCCGGGCGCTGTCGTCGCCAGACAGGCAGACCTTGAGCGCCAGCAGGAAGCGGCTGAGCTCACCCCCCGAAGCGATCTTGTTCAACGGCCCCGCCGGCGCACCGGGGTTGGTGGCCACGGTGAATGCCACCGCGTCGGTGCCCTCGGGGCCGGGTTCAGCCGGGGTGATTTCGGTCTGGAACACAGCACGTTCCATCTTGAGCGGGGCCAGTTCCGCCATGACGGCCGCGTCAAGCTGCCCGGCGGCGGCCTTGCGCGCGGCGCTTAGTTCGATTGCGGCAGCATCATAGGCCTGTTGCGCCGCGTCCACGGCCGCACGTCTGTCGGCCAGGTCGGCATCTCCTGCCTCCAACCGGTTCAACCGGTCACGCAGTGTGTCGGCAAACGAACCCAGATCATCCGGGGCCACGTCATGCTTTCGGGCCTGCGCACGGATGGCAAACAGGCGTTCTTCGGCCTGTTCCAATTCTGCCGGATTGAAGTCCAGCGCCTGAAGGCAAGCATTCACACCATCCTGCGCCTCGCCCAACTCGATCATTGCGCGTCCGAGCGCTGCAATCGGTTCTTCCAGCTGGCCGCCCGCATTGTCCGAGACGCCTTCCAGCCAGCGGGTGGCGTCGGACATGGCCCCTTCCGCCCCGTCCCCGGACAACAGGGCAAAAGCACGCGCAACATCGTCGCGAATCCGCTCGGCCCCTTGCATCATGCGGCGACGGGAATCCAGTTCGGCATCCTCACCGGGTTGTGGATCAAGCTGGTCAAGCTCGGCGACCGCGTGGCGCAGGAATTCTTCCTCGCTGCGGACGGCAGCCAGAGCGGCCTCGGTCTCGGCCAGCATTCTTCGGGTACGGGACATCGCGGCCCAGGCCGTTCGCACGTTTGACTGCGGCTCCGAGACCTGGGCAAATTCGTCCAGCATCGCCCGATGACCACGTGGGTTCAACAAACCACGATCATCATGCTGACCATGCAGTTCGATCAGGGTCTCGGACAGCGCCCGCAGCACCTCACCCGAGCACCGGCGATCATTGACCCAGGCGGTCTTGCGCCCCTCGGCAGTATTTACCCGGCGCAGGATCAGTTCTTCGCCACCCGGCAGGCCAGCTTCGGCCAATACCGCATGTGCGGGATGATCGGCAGAAAGTTCGAACTCGGCGACGACCTCGCCCTGCGCGGCACCCTGCCGCACCAGTTCAGCCCGACCACGCCAGCCAAGTACGAAACCCAGTGAATCCAACAAAATCGATTTGCCCGCACCGGTTTCGCCGGTCAAGGCGTTCAGGCCCGGCTGAAAGCAGAGTTCCAGCCGGTCGATGATCAGCATGTCGCGGATATCTAGGGTGCGCAGCATGAGGTCTTCAGCGTCCCGGACCCGAGGCCATCGCGATTACAACCATTCACCTTTGATGGTCTGACGATAGACCGTGCTAAGCCAATTGTTGCCACGGCTCTTGAGATCAAGCCCGCGAGATGTCAACAGCTTATACGCATCGTCATACCATTCCGTGGATTGGTAGTTGTAGCCAAGAATGGCGCCGGCAGTCTGCGCTTCGTCCAGCAGGCCAAGCGACAGATAGGCCTCGACCAGACGATACAACGCTTCGGCGGTATGGGAGGTGGTCTGAAAGTCTTCGACCACAACACGGAACCGGTTGATGGCTGCGATATAGTGATCCTGACGCAGGTAATAGCGCCCGATCTCCATTTCCTTGCCCGCCAGATGGTCGAAAGCCAGATCGAATTTCAGAACCGCAGATGTGGCGTATTCGCTGTCTGGATAAACCTCGATCACGGTCCGCAAAGATTGCAGCGCCTGGAAGGTCAGGCCCTGATCCCGCCCGACTTCGTCAATCTGGTCATAATAGCTGAGTGCCAGCAGATACTGCGCATAAGCCGCATCTTCATCCGTCGGATAGAAGTCGATATAGCGTTGAGCCGCCGCGCGGCTTTCTTCGTAATTCTGGTCCGAATGGAACGAAAACGCCTGCATGATCAGCGCACGCTTGGCCCAGTCGGAATACGGATACAGACGTTCGACTTCCGAAAAATACCACGCCGCATCGTCCGACCGATTCTGCGACAGTTCGTATTCACCACGGGTATATATCTGTTCCGGCGTAAACCCTTCCAGGTTCTGATCACGGTCAGCGCCCTTGCGACTAAATAGGCCGCCGCCGTTGCCGCATGCCGTCAAAACTGCTGCCAGAAGAATCGCACCCGCGAATCTGACTGCCGCTTTGCTGCCAACCATACCGCCCATCCTTGTCGTCTTGCTTAATGGGGTTTGCCCCGATTTGAGCCATGGTCTAGCACATAAAATTCCGGTGCAAAACGCCTTATGCGACTTCTGGCGCAAATGTCGTCAGAGTTGATCTGATCAGGCCACTTCGGGAATTTCGTGCACGACCAACCCCTGCCCCGGCAGGCGCGCGGCCTGTTCCGGCGTACACAGTACCGGGCGCACCGCACCCGGCGTTTCAAACAGATTGCGCAGCAGTGTGTTGGTCAGCGAATGACCCGACTTGTTTCCGGTGAAGTGACCCAAAATCGGCCCACCAGCCAGATAGAGATCACCCAGCGCATCCAGCATCTTGTGGCGCACGGCCTCGTCCACGCGGCGGAAACCGCCCGGTGTCAGAACTTCGACGCCCTGAACGACCACGGCGTTTTCAAGCGTGCCACCCAAAGCCAACCCGTTTTCGCGCATCGCCTCGACATCTGTGCGACGGCAGAACGTGCGACAATCGCTGAGTTCGCGCGCGAACGAACCGTTGCGCATGTCCAGCGTCTTGCTCTGGCTGCCGATGGCACTGTCTTCGAAATCGATGTGGAAGTCGATGATCAGCCCGTCAGCGGGTGCAATGCTGGTGCTGGCACCTTCGCGTGATGCGGTGACAGTCTTCAATACCTCATAGGCCAATACCGGGCTGGCCTGACGGCGCACGCCCCTGGCCATGATGCCACGCACAAATTCAATCGAGGAGCCGTCCATGATCGGAACTTCGGGACCGTCGATCTCGATAAGCGCGTTGTGCACGCCACAACCAGCCAGAGCAGCCATGATATGTTCGACTGTGGAAACCGAGACACCCGCATCATTCACCAGTCGCGTACAAAGCGGGGTCCGTTCGACCACATGGTAGAGCGCCGGGATCATCGCATCGCCCAGTTGAATATCCGTCCGCTTGAACCAGATCCCGTGACCAGCTGCCGCCGGTTTCAGAACCATGGTCGCCGGCTTGCCACTGTGCAGCCCGACGCCTGTAAACGTGACCGGAGATTTGAGCGTATGTTGCAAAATGGGCCTCGGTGAGTGGTGTCCAGCCTGCTTGGACTGTGTTGGACACTCAGTTAAGGAAGCCCGCGTCAAGGCTCAACTCACTCTTTGCAACCGATTGAAACATGTATGTGACAGATCGGCAAAACCCTGCTTACATGCCTGCAAGATGCTGTTAATAAATGATTAAGGGCCGCCAAATGGCAGCCCCTTGAGTGGATTTTGTTACCGCGATCAGTTGGCTTGACGGCGCAGGAAGGCCGGAATTTCGATACGCTCCTGATCCGGATCAACCTCTTCCTGAATTGGCGCCGTAGCCTCGGACTGCCGCAAAACGGGTTGCTGCCGGGGCGATTGTGCCGGCGTATCAGACGCATGGCCAGTCATCCGATCGATCAGACGATTGAAGCCAAAACGCGAGCGCTCCTCGGGTTCCGACTGCGAAACCGGATCGGATTGTCGGGGCGCCGCCGGGCGCTGCGGCGCTGACGGAACCTTCTGAACAGCAGCCTGCAAACGCTGCAGTGCTTCGGGCGACGGGGTGCCGGCGGCATGTCCGCGCGGTGCCACAAATGCCTCGGGCGCTGGCTCAATATGCTCGGGTTGCGGCTCGAATTCGGCAACACGCGGCTGGTAGGCCGGCGGCGGCAGGCTGTCATCTTCACGCTCGTCGCGCGGCTGGAATTGCGGTTGCGCCGGTTCTTCAGCGGTTTCGAACAGCGAAGGCTCGCGGTTTTCTTCCCGCTGCGGGGCAGGCTCTGCCACCTCTGCAGCAACCGGTGCTTCTTCCTGAAAATGATCTTCGGCCGAAACCGTGCGGGTCAGTGGTTCTGACATCGAGCGGCGAGCCACAGGGACTTCCGTCGTTTTTTCGCTGGCGTCGATACCGGTTGCAACAACCGATACACGCATTCCGCCCTCCATGGCCGTATCCAGCGTCGAGCCGACGATGATATTGGCCTCTGGGTCCACTTCCTCGCGGATGCGGTTGGCGGCTTCGTCGAGCTCGAACAGGGTCAGGTCGTGTGAACCGGTGATGTTGATCAGCACGCCCTTGGCACCCTTGAGGCTGATTTCGTCCAGCAGCGGGTTTGCAATGGCCTTTTCCGCCGCCTGGACGGCGCGGTCTTCGCCGGTTGCTTCGCCGGTGCCCATCATTGCCTTGCCCATCTCGTCCATCACCGCACGAACGTCCGCAAAGTCGAGGTTGATCAGGCCAGGGCGCACCATCAGGTCGGTCACACCCTTGACGCCCTGATACAGAACGTCATCGGCCATCGAAAACGCCTCGGTGAAGGTGGTCTTTTCATTGGCCAGACGGAACAGGTTCTGGTTCGGGATGATGATCAGCGTGTCGACAACCTGCTGCAATGCCTCTACGCCGTCTTCGGCCTGACGCATCCGCTTGGCGCCTTCGAACTGGAAGGGCTTGGTGACAACACCGACGGTCAGAACACCCAGCTCACGAGCGGCCTGCGCAATGATCGGAGCAGCGCCCGTGCCGGTACCGCCGCCCATACCAGCGGTGATGAAGCACATATGCGCGCCGGCAAGGTGGTCAACGATCTGTTCGATGCTTTCTTCGGCGGCGGCTGCACCTACGGTCGGGCGGGCCCCTGCCCCCAGACCTTCGGTGACTTTAACACCCAATTGCACACGTGCCGAGGACTGACTTTGTTGCAGCGCCTGCGCGTCGGTGTTGGCGACCACAAAATCAACGCCGTCCAACTGTTTCTCAATCATGTTATTGACAGCGTTCCCGCCTGCACCGCCAACGCCAAATACTGTAATCCGAGGCTTCAGTTCGTCGTGCCCGGGCATCGAAAGATTCAATGTCATGCTCTGTCCGCCTGTATTTATGTCCCGCCAAAGCGGTGTTTTTCTTACCTATCCTTGTCCGATTCTAGCGGCCTGATGCCAAAAGGTCACGTCAAAAATCGCGTTTTCCCACAAAATATGGAGGAAATAAGGCAGAAACCGGCGGCATTTCGCAGGACATGCCAGATATAGCGGAAACAACGGCGACCATCACAAGACAACCGACATGAACGCGAGGACTCATTCGTTCATCGCGCTCTGATCCATTGTCATTTACATTGCGGAAAACTGCTCAGGTCCTGCCGCGAGGCCTCTGCCGGGCCTTGAGGATATCTTGAGGGATAAATTGAATTGCTGCAACCGGTTTCTTTAGCTGAGCGGAGCACCTGGGCAGTTCAGGCCGCGCTCGGTCATGGTGCGCACTTCCTGTATTTCCCCCTCGGCGAAAGAGGCAAGTCGCACCATCAGCCGGCCTTCGTGCAAAAATGGCCACCAACAGACCGGAATGCCGTCCGGGTCATTGTCGTAAAGAAAGCATATCTGACCGTTAGGCGTTGTGATCTGCCCGTAGACACAGCCCTGCCCCTCTTCGCGCCAGACCGAGACACTTCGGTTCAGGAACTGTTCTGTTCCGACCAGACCGCCGCTGCGAATTTCGTAGAACGTGAGGGTTTTGCCGACAGCCGCATCTAGAAACGCCTCGGGCGTAATTATGGTCTGGGCCGAGACCGCGCCGGGCAGCAAGGCCGCGCCCAGTGCACACCCGCGCAGGTGCTTACCAATTGTCACGGAACCACCGCACGGCGCGCTTGAACGGGCGCGCGGCGTAGGTGTCGACCGGGATTTCAAAATCCCACCATTCGTCCTGAGGATGGGCCGCAAACAGACTGAGGCCGACAGCGGACGAGAACCCGGGCCCGGTGGCTGACTGCGGCAGGCCATGCACGCGCAAGGGGCGGCCCAGGCGCACGCGCTGGCCCAGAATGCGGGTGGCAAGCCCGTCCAGCCCCATGATCTGGCTGCCACCGCCGGTCAGCACGATCTGCTGGCTTGGCATGTGTTCAAACCCGGCGGCGTCCAGCCGCACGCGAACCTCTTCAAGAATTTCCTCGACACGCGGGCGCATGATACCGATCAGCTCGGCACGGCTGACGGTGCGGCGGTCGTGTTCCCAGTCACCGGTGTCACCACCGATATCAATCATATCCCTGTCGTCGGCCCCGGTGGCATGAACGCCACCATTGAATGTCTTTATCCGTTCCGCCACGGCGGCAGGCACACCCAGACCCATCGAGATATCGGCGGTCACGTGATCGCCACCCATGCGCACGCAATCGGCATAAATCATGTGCTTCTTCATGAAGATCGATACGCTCGTGGTGCCGCCACCCATGTCGATACAGGCCGCGCCCAGTTCCTGCTCGTCTTCAACCAGCGCCGAGATGCCCGAAACATAGGCCGAGTTGGCAATACCTGCGAGTTCAAGATCGCAGCGCTTGATACAGCGCACGATATTCTGGATCGCTGTCGAATCCACGGTCAGCATATGCATGTCGACTGCAAGGCTCTGGCCCATCTGCCCGCGCGGGTCGATCAGGCCCGAGCGGTTGTCGAGCGCGAAATTCACCGGTTGAGCGTGCAGCACTTCGCGCCCGTCGCCATAATCCGGCACGTCGCAGGCGTTCAGAACGCGACCCACTTCGGCCTCGGTCACGATCTGACCGTCTAGGTCGACTTGTGCATCCAACCCGTAAGAGCGCGGGTTCGCGCCCGAGAAACATGCGATCACATGGTCGACGCGGATATCGGCCATCTTCTGTGCGGCCTGAAGCGCGGTTCGGATGGCACGTTCGGTTTCCTGCATGGCGGTAACTTCGCCGAACTGGACACCCCGCGACCGGGTGGTCGCGGCGCCGATGACGCGAAAGCCCGTCTGACCCGCCATGGAGCCGATGGTGTTGTCCTCGCTCAGCCGACCAGTTCCGTCAAAGCGCAGCACTAGGCAGGCGATTTTCGAACTGCCCACATCCAGAATCGCAATCACACCGCGTTGCAAAGCCTGCCGCCGCATCTGACGCATGGCGCGTTGGGACTGATAAAGATCGGTCATCATGGTCGTTACTGCCCGTTACTCACTGTCACTTTTGTGTTCCACCAGTCGTCGCTGGCGGCTTTGGTCATTCGGATGGTTGGACGCTGCCCGAGGCGCATGTCGACCACGGCCACGTCACGTTCCAGAAGGTCCTGCACCTCGTTCACGGCAAGCACGCGTTCCAGCGCGCGCACAGGACGTTCGGTCGGCAGCATGATGCGCTGACCACGGTCCAGCACCAGATCCCAGCGCCGCTCTCCCACGCGCACCAGACCGCGCACGCGATTGCCCAGGCTGCGCGAGGTCTGAAGAAGCTCCAGCGCTTCACCCACATGATCGCTGGCGCCCGCCCCCGCGATCAGCGGCAGATCAGCGTGGTCCTTGCGAGAAGTGGCTTCCTTGACATGCGCGCCTGTCTCATCGAGAAGCTCGAGCCCGCCATGCGTTCGCCAGACAATTACTGGCTGACGCTCGACGACATTGACTTGCAGGATGCCTCCGGGGCGGATTCTGACGGTTGCGGATTTTACCGGGTCCAGCCCGGTGATCGTGTCGCGGATCTGTTCCACATCCAGATCCCAGGAACTGATCGGGAAATCCAGCGGCACAATTGCGCGGATGTCCTCGGACAGGCCGGTTCCCGCCCCATCGATGGCCATCAGGTTGACCATGAATTCGGGGCGCTCCTGAATCGAAGTGCGCACATCGGCGATATAAGCGGCAAGTGCGTCGCGACGGTCCTGCGAGGCAAAGAAGATGCCGACAGTTGCAGCAATGGCGCAGATCGGCAGGCCGACCTTGACACCAAGGCGAATGCCAGGTGTCAGCATCCAGCGCTGGAGCCGGTAGCTGAGGCGCGACGGCGCCGGGTCGCTGCGACGGGCCGCGCGGAAAAACACCCGCGCGCCACGCAGACGCAGAAGCGGTTGACCATCGCGCTGTTCAGTGTCTGCCGATGCAAAATCCGCATCCGGGCCTGCAACGGGTTTGGTTCGATGGATTTCCAACGCGCGTCTGGCGGTCAGCGGTCGCATGAGGCGTCCTCCACCATCCAGGCGCAAAGCTGGCCGAATGTCATGTCCAGATGGGCGGCCTGTTCCGGGGCCAGAGATGTCGGCGTCATGCCGGGCTGGGTGTTGGTCTCAAGCAGGAACAGCCCATCGGCGCCCATGCCGTCATCCCAGCGGAAATCGGTGCGGCTGACGCCCCTGCACCCCAAGGCAACATGCGCGCGCAGGGCGTAATCCATGCAGCGATCAAAGATGTCCGGTGGCACATCGGCAGGCAGAACGTGCCATGATCCGCCCGGTTTGTACTTGGCATCATAGTCATACCAACCACCATCGGTCATGATCTCGGTCACGGTCAGGGCGCGGTCGCCCATCACCGTTACGGTCAGTTCACGCCCCGCAACATATTTCTCGACCATGATCTGATCGGGCATGTCTTCGGACAGCTGCGGCGGGCCATTGGCATTTTCGTGGACGATGTAAATCCCAACGCTGGAGCCTTCGTTGTTTGGCTTGGCCACATAGGGCGGCTCCATCACGTGGGCTTCGATCACCTCAAGCCTTGGAACGATCACACTTGGAACGACAGGCAGACCTTCGGCCTGATAGACGTCCTTGCTGCGTTGCTTGTCCATTGCCAGGGCCGAGGCCAACACGCCGGAATGTGTGTAGGGAATGCGCATCCATTCCAGCAGGCCCTGCACACAGCCATCTTCACCCCAGCGGCCGTGCAGGGCATTGAAAACCACATCTGGCTTGATGTTCGCAAGGCGCGCGCAGAGGTCGGGACCTGCGTCCAGTTCGACCACCTCAAAGTCTTCTCCCACAAGGGCGGCTGCGCATTCGCGCCCAGAGCTGAGAGACACCTCGCGTTCCGCCGAGGGGCCACCCATCAATACCGCCACTTTGGGGTTTGTCCTGCTCGACATACCCAACGTGCGCCTCAATGTCCCCGGACCTTATATGGTGGTCCGTACTGCGTTTATGCCTTTGATCCGTCGCCTGAATTTGCCTGTTTTGGTCTGACGGTCCGGGCTTTATTCTTTCAGCGGATCTCCGACCCGCATGATTTCCCACTCTAGCGTGATGCCGCTTGTTTCGTAAACCTTTTTTCGCACCTCTTCGCCAAGGCCTTCGAGGTCGGCAGCGGTGGCCGAGCCGGTGTTGATCAGGAAATTCGAGTGTTTCGGGCTCATCTGCGCACCGCCAAGCGTCGCGCCGCGCATGCCCGCGTCATCGATCACCTTCCACGCCTTGAGATCATGCACATCATCCGCCTGCCCGGTCGAGGAAAACCCGGCCGGATTGCGAAAGGTCGACCCCGCGCTGCGATCCTTGGTGGGCTGGGTTTCGTCGCGTTTTTTCAACTGCGCCTCCATACGGGTATGGAGATCTTCGGGATTGCCTGAAGGGGCCTCGAACACAGCCGAAATCAGCACTGCACCTTCCGGCAGGTCCGTCTGGCGATAGCGAAAATTCAAGTCTTCGGGTGTCAGGTCCACAAGGTCCCCTTGCCGGGTGACAATGATGGCCTTACGCAACACATCCGCCGTGTAACTGCCATAACACCCTGCATTCATGCGCACCGCACCGCCGACGGATCCCGGAATGGTGCGCAGAAAGGTCAGGTCGACACCGGCGTCCGCCGCCTTGCGTGCCACATGCGCATCCAGCGCCGCAGCCCCTGCCGTAACCGTATTGCCGTCAACCGAGATCGTATTGAATCCGCGCCCCAACCGGACCACAACGGCCCGTAGACCCCCATCCCGAACAATCAGGTTCGAACCGACACCGATCGGAAAGATCGGGGTTTCTGCGGGCAGTTCCCGCAGGAACGCTTGCAGGTCTTCGACATCGGCAGGCTGGAACAGGTAATCGGCCGGACCGCCAACACGAAGCCACGTGAGGTCAGAGAGAGGACGCGCCCGAGACAGGCGACCTTTGGGAGCAGGAAGCGTTGTCATATGTCTGCGCGCACCGCCAGGCTGCGTCCGCCCACACCCCCCATGATCGTGGCGAACAGAAAGGGAAGTACGCCGGCGGTCAGCCAGACCAGCGGGCCGAACGCCTGTTCTTCTTCACCAGTGCCAATTCCGGCCAGCACGACGATCAACGCCAAGCCGACGGCCGAGGCCAGACCGATCAGCCATAACAAGCCGCGCAGGCCCAGCCAGCGGCCCGCGGTGAAACCGGCGGCGGCACCAAGCAGAAAAGACAGAATTGGCAGATAGGCAAATGTAGCGACCGACGCCATGGCGGACCTCCTGAAACTGGCCGGTTATTCGTCAGCCGCCTTCATGCCCTGCATTTTCGTCTTTGTCCAACGGGTCAGATAAATGACGGGCCAGCGCAGCACGGACATCCCCATGGCCAGCACCAGCAAGCCGATCCACGGGCCGTTTTGATAGGTGACATACCCCAGAATCGGAATGCCCACGGCGATCAGGATATAGGCGCGCGTCCAGTGGTTGTCTTTGCTGGGGATCATTGCCAGCAGATTCGCGGAAACGCCCCACAGACCGGCAAGGGCGATGGACCAGTTCACTCCATAACCTCCCCTCGCACCCATTTCCGCCAATAGAACCGGATGGGGTTGCGGAACATCGAAACGAAACCGCCAAAGGCAAAAACGGACCAGAACCAACCGTGGTCATAACCCAGCCAGACGATCAGAACCGGAGCACAGATCAGCAGGGTCACACCCGGCGGGAACTGCAGGCGCATCGGTAAGAACGCCACGATCGTGGCACAGATCACCCAGAGGGCGGCAAGGATCATCGAATAGTCCACTTGTCCCCTCCGAGGATATGCGACAGTTGCGGGCAGGTTACCACACTTTCAGGTTGTGCGCCAAACAGAAGGGACGTCAAACAGCTTGTTTTCGTTGCAATCTCTCGGGCAGAGCATTGGCCCAGGCGCTGATCGTGCCGGCCCCGAGACAGACCACCATATCGCCAGGACGGGCCTGTTCCAGCACAAGTCGTTCAAGATCGTTTTCGTCCAGCAGCGCGCGGGCGTGACGGTGACCGTGACGGATCAGGCCCTGTACCAGATCATCACGCGATGCGCCTTCGATCGGGTCTTCGCCGGCGGCAAAAATGTCGGCAATGGCCACGACATCGGCGTCGTTGAAACAGGTGCAGAAATCGTCGAACAGGTTGGACAGGCGCGAATAGCGATGCGGTTGGTGCACAGCGATCACGCGGCCTTCGGTCGCCTGACGCGCGGCTTTCAGAACAGCCGCAATTTCGACCGGGTGGTGGCCGTAGTCGTCGATGATGGTGACGCCGTCGACTTCTCCGACCTTGGTGAAGCGGCGGTTGACGCCACCAAAATTGGCCAGCGCTTCGCGGATTTCCGAGGCTTTCATGCCCAGATGGCGGGCAACGGCCACGGCGGACAGCGCGTTCGAGACATTATGGTCTCCGGGCATCGGCAGGGTGCAGCCTTCGATCACCTTGTCTTCATATTGCAGATGGATATCAAAATGCGCAACGCCGACTTTGTAGGTCAGGTTCTCGGCCCGCACGTCGGCCTGCGCGTTGAAGCCATAAGTGCGCACGCGACGGTCGGTGATACGCCCGACAAGCGCCTGCACCTCGGCGTGATCCGTGCAACAGACGGCCAGACCGTAGAAAGGCAGGTTCGATACGAATTCATGGAAGCCGTCGCGCAATTTGTCGAAATCGCCCCAATGCTCCATATGCTCGGGGTCGATATTGGTGACGATTGCGATGGTCGCGGGCAGGCGGTTGAACGAGCCGTCGGATTCATCCGCTTCGACGACCATCCATTCGCCCTGTCCCATACGGGCATTCGAGCCATAGGCATGGATGATGCCGCCATTGATCACAGTCGGGTCGAAATCCCCCGCCACCATCAGTTCTGCCATCATGGTGGTCGTGGTCGTCTTGCCATGAGTCCCCGCGATGGCAATATTCGAGCGCAAGCGCATCAGTTCGGCCAACATGTCAGCCCTGCGGACAACAGGCAGGCCCTGCGCCCGGGCTTCGTCCAGTTCCGGATTGCCCGGTTTGATCGCGGTCGAAACAACTACAACCGCAGCATTTTCAAGGTTCTCAGCACGTTGACCGACAAAGATCTCGGCCCCCAAACTTGCCAGCCGGTCGGTGATCTTCGATGCCTTGAGGTCCGAGCCCTGCACCCGGTAACCCAGATTGAGCAGCACCTCGGCGATACCTGACATCCCGATCCCGCCGATCCCCACAAAGTGAATCGGCCCCACGTCCTGCGGAAGTTTGGTTGCTGGGTTCATGTGGTCTCCTTCTGCGCCAATTGCTCGACGAGGGCAGCCAGACGCTCGGTGGCGTCAGGTGCCCCGACAGACAAGGCGGCGTGGGCCATTTTCTGTGCGGCTTCAGGGTTCGTGAGAACCGTGGTGATTTGCTGTGTCAACGCAGGAACGTCAAGTGCCTTTTCCGGGATCATGATGGCCCCGCCCGCCTGTACCAACCCACGTGCGTTGGCAGTCTGATGATCTCCGGCGGCTGCGGCAAAGGGGATCAGGATCGACGGGCGCCCGATGACCGAGATATCGGCAACGCTGGACGCGCCTGAACGTGAGATCACCAGCTGGGCATCCGACATGCGACGGGGGACATCACCGAAGAAGGGCTGCACATCGGCGCGAATGCCGTGGTCGTTGTAAAAGGCTGTGACGCGCTCGCCGTCCTCGTCCCGCGCCTGATGCGAGACGCGGATGTGATTGCGGATGTCTTCGGGCAGTTCGGCGATGGCTCCGGGCACAACATCGCTGAGGATGCGGGCGCCTTGCGACCCGCCCATGACAAGGACCGACATCGGGTAATCACCGGGCGGAATGTAACCGGCTGCGGCGCGGTCCAGAACGGCAGCCCGGACCGGGTTGCCAGTGTGGATGCCACGTGCGCCTTCGGGCAGGCCCGTGGGCCAGACACCGCAGGCCACCTGCGCGACGCGGGTGGCGAACAACTGGTTCACACGCCCCAACACTCCGTTCTGTTCGTGGATCATGCGGGGGATTTTAAGCATGGTCGCTGCGCTCAGCGCCGGGATCGAAGGATACCCGCCAAAGCCCACAACAACATCGGGCTTGTCCCGCATCATCTGGAACACCGTGCTGGCGATGCCGCCCGCGATCTTGGGACCGGCCATAGCCTTGGCCACCAGGCCGCCACGCGCGAAAGTGGCTGAGGACGCCTCGACAATCTCGGTCGAATGCGGGAAACCTCCGGTATAGCGGGCGCCGCGCGGGTCGGTAGACAGGCGCACTCGCCAGCCCTTGTTCAGCATCGCCTCGGCCAGCGCCTGAGCGGGGAACATGTGCCCCCCGGTCCCACCAGCCGCAATCAACAGATATGGAGTCCCCATTATCCTCGTCCGCGTAGAATATCGCCAAGTTCGCCCTGTGGGCGGTTTCGGGTAAAGGCCAGCAGCATGCCGACCGCAATACCGCCTGCAATCAGCGATGAGCCGCCATAGCTGACAAAAGGCAGCGTCATACCCTTCGCGGGCAGCAGACGTACCGCAACACCCATGTTGATCATCGCCTGCACGCCGAACATGCACGCCAGACCGGTGCCCGCCAGACGGATGAACATGTCGCGTTCCCGCATCAGGCGAAGCAGCGAGCGTACCACGATCAACGAATAGAGCGCGATGATGATGAGCACCAGGATCAGGCCGTATTCCTCGGCCGCGACGGCAATGATGAAATCGGTATGCGCGTCCGGCAGAGACCATTTCACCTGCCCCTCACCCACCCCGACACCGAACAAACCACCTTCACGAATGGCGTTGGTGGCATAGCCCAACTGCGTGGTCGGATCGACCTCTTGATTCAGGAAGCCATCGATACGACGGGCAAAATGTTCAGAATTGGAATAGGCAAACATACCACCCAGGACAACAAACCCGGCCATTCCGACCAGCAGCAGCATCGGCGCCCCGGCGACAAAGTACATCACCCCCCAGCCGAACAGGATCAGGCAGGCCTGGCCGAAATCAGGCTGCATCACCAGCATGCCGACTATCGCCATGCAAAGGGCAAACGACCAGATCCGCCCCGGTGGGCCGTTTATCTCTTGTGAGGCAGCCAGCAGCCATGCAGCGACGACGATGAAGCCGGGTTTAAGAAACTCGGACGGCTGAAGCGAGGCAAACCCCAGCGAGTACCAGCGCACCGCGCCCTTGCCAAAATCAGTTCCGAACACGGGTAGGAAAACCAGCGCCACGAATGCCCCAAGGAAGCCCAGCACTGCCAGCCGCCGCACCAGCGTCGGCGACATCATCGAGGTCAGCAGCATCGCAATCAGCGCCATTCCGCCGAAGATGGCCTGACGTTCGACATAATGGAACGGATCGAACCCGTTTCGCCCGGCCAGCGGTGGCGAAGACGCCAGCCCCAGCAACAGACCGATGGCAAACAGGATCAGAACGCAGGACATCGTCCAGCGATCGATTGTACGCCACCATTTCGGTAGAATCGGTTCGCCGCGCTGGTCCTGGACCGCGCCATACACCATCTCAGTCATGAGATACCGCCACTCTCTGCCTCGTCAACGCCCCGTTTTCGGGGTCTGCTTGAGACATTACAGGGATTTTTGTTTTTGGGCTAGCAGAATGAAGCAATAAGGCAGAAATCAACCTGCCATGCCCAAGGTGTCCCCCTTCTGCATCTGGCTGACCTAGGAAATTGCAGTATTAGCCGCGCCACTTGGTGGAGCGGCGTGTGATTAAACCTACAAGGCGTTGCTCTTTGCGCTAACCTTTGATCGGATATCGATCGGGCTCTTCAAACACATCGATGACACGAGACCCCGCCTTGATGATCCCTCCGTGCTCCACACCGCTTGGGATCGAGTAGCTGTCGCCGGGGCGGTACGTGCGGGTCTGGCCACCGATAGTGAGTTCAATTTCCCCCTCGACCACTGTCCCCCATTGGGCACCATGCGAATGCAGGGGAAGCTCCATGTCCTTGAGGAAAGTGAAGAAAGCGACCAGCCCTGCATCTGATCGAATGACGGCCGTTTGCACCACGTCTTCAGGAAAAGGCACATCCAGTTTTGGAAATGACGAAATAAATTCGGGAAACTGCATTGGAAATTCCTTTTGCCAGCTTGTTTTGTCAAAGCCTCTTTGCGTTAAAGCAGCAGCATGACAGCACGCTGAACATCTGGCAATCGCCATGTCGGTCGACCTCAAATCTGGGAATGCGCGGGTAGTGCGTCTCATGCACTACTTCGGCATGAGGCCTTGCCATCCCGATTAATCCACGCCATGCGCAGCACATGACCTACGACACGATAATCCTTGGAGCCGGGGCTGCCGGCATGATGTGTGCGGCCCATTGCGGTGGGCGCGTGCTGGTGATTGATCACGCCAAGGCACCCGGCGAGAAAATCCGCATCTCGGGCGGTGGACGCTGCAATTTCACCAACATGTATGCCGGGCCGGGCAATTTTCTGTCGCAGAACCCGCATTTCTGCAAATCCGCCCTTGCACGGTACACGCAGTGGGATTTCATCGATCTGGTCGGACGTCACAACATTGCCTGGCATGAAAAAACCCTGGGCCAGCTGTTCTGCGATGGCTCTTCGAAACAGATCATCCGGATGTTTCTGGATGAATTGAGCGGTGCAGGAGCAGAGCTGTGGGTTCAAACCTCTCTGCGTGATCTGCGCAAGACCGAAAGCGGCTTTGCACTGGAGGTTGAACGTGAAGGACAGCGGCAGCACCTGACCTGCACCAATCTGGTGCTGGCAACGGGCGGAAAATCGATCCCCAAGATGGGCGCGACCGGGCTGGCCTATGACATTGCCGGGCAATTCGGTCTGCGTATGACCGAAACACGCGCTGCATTGGTGCCATTTACCTTCACGGATGGGCGGTTCAGGGACCTGTCCGGCGTTTCCCTGCCCGTGCGACTGTCGAATGATCGAACCAGCTTTGACGAGGCGCTGCTGTTCACCCATCGCGGCCTCAGCGGACCGTCAGTTTTACAATTGTCGTCATACTGGCGCGAAGGTGAGGCCATCCGGGTGAACCTGATCCCCGATCTGCCCCTGCTTGATCTGTTGCGCGCACAGCGGCAAAGCGCAGGTCGCAAGGCGCTGACCACTGAATTGGCGCGGCATCTGCCGGCCCGGCTGGTCGACTACCTGTGCCGGATCATTCCGATGTCCGGGAAGCTGGCGGATCAGTCAGACGCGAAACTGGCCGAGCTGACCTCGGCCTTGTCTGCGTGGCAACTGGTGCCGTCGGGAACCGAAGGGTATCGCACCGCCGAAGTCACCTTGGGCGGGATCGACACGGATGACTTGTCCTCGAAAACGATGGAGGCCAGGGATGTCCCCGGCCTCTATGCGATTGGTGAAGCGGTGGATGTCACCGGGTGGTTGGGCGGCTACAATTTCCAGTGGGCATGGTCATCAGGCCATGCCGCAGGTATTGCAATTGCCGCCGGGCATTAGCCTACGACGTTATACCCGCGCCCACGCATGCAGTTGCGCACCACGACTTCTTTGTTCTGGTTTTTATTGATGACATCTGCGCCAGCGCCAACCAGGGCACCTGCCACAGCCGCGCGACCAAGATTGTCGCTGCTGTCCTGAACGATCCCAGTAACGGCCGCGGCACCCACTGCGCCAATTGCTGCGTTCCCTGCGGTAGAGCCATCAACGCTGCCCTGCGATGCCGCCAGTTGTTGGCATTGCTGCAGGTCCACGTTGTAGTTCGGACCGACCGGACCGTCCACGATAGGCTGATAGTTGGCACCCGTATTGGTGCAGGCCCCCGCAACAAGAATGGCAGGCAGGATCAGAGAAAGTCTACGAAATGGCATAGTCATAACCTCGTGTTGAGTCTGCAGGCAAGCAAAACCAATAGTGGTGCCGCGTCAAGCTGATAGCATCCAAGTTTGGCCCAGCCGGCGGTCTATTGCAAATGGCTATTCTGTCAGCCTGAGCCTGACCTGCGTTGCAAAATCCTCTCCGCGCCGTTCGAAGTTGTCATACTGGTCGAAACTGGCAGCAGCCGGTGCCAGTAGGACTGTCTCGCCAGGTCGGGCATCCGCCATGGCCTGCTCAACGGCTTCAGACATCGTCGTACAGACCTGCGTATCCGCCTCGAGCTGCATCGCAAAACCAGCCGCTTCGCGTCCGATCACATACGCCTTGATGACCTCGCCCGCCGCCGTGTTCAGGGCTGCGATACCGCCCTCTTTCTCAAGACCACCGCAAATCCATCGGATCTTTTTGAACGCCATAAGCGCCTTCAGGGCGCTGTCGACATTGGTCGCCTTGGAGTCGTTAACATAGGTGACCCCATCCGCCTCGGCGATGATCTGGCTGCGATGCGGTAGACCCGGATAGGAATGCAGCGCGTCTTCGATCACGCGGGGAGCAAGGCCCAGCGACCGGCAGGCCGCGTAGGCCGCGCAAGCATTCTGGTGATTATGCGCACCAGGCAAACCCTTGATCGCGCGGAGGTCGATAGACCCCGCCTGCCGCCCCTTGCGGTATTCCGACAGGAACCCTTTGCGCGCAAAAACCTGCCAGCCCGGCCCGGTCAGTTTCCGCGCGACCGAGACACGGATCACCCGGTCATCCGCAGGCCCTTCGGCCAGTTGCCCCGCCAGAAACGCGCCTTCGGTTTCGTCGACACTGATGATCGCGCGGTCGGGGCCGCCTTCGGCAAAGAGACGCCGCTTGGCCGCGAAATACCCTCCCATGCCGCCATGGCGGCCCAGATGATCGGGCGACAGATTGGTGAAAACCGCCACATCGGGGGTCAGAGCGCGGGCCAGCTCGGTCTGATAGCTGGAAAGCTCCAGCACCACGACCGAACCATCACCGCCCGGATCGATATCCAGAACACCGCGACCTATGTTGCCCGCCAACTGCGCCTCGCGACCGGCCTCGGTCAGAATGTGGTGGATCAGAGCGGCAGTCGTCGATTTGCCGTTCGAGCCCGTCACCGCGATCACCCGAGGCGGGGTGTCATGGTTATGCCATTCCGGCCCTGCGAAAGAGCGGAAGAACAGACCGATATCATTGTCGACGGGCACACCGGCTTCCAGGGCTGCGGCCACCACAGGGTTCGGTTCGGGATAGAGATGCGGAATGCCCGGTGAGACGATCAGCGAGGCGATGTCGTCAAACGCTCCATGCTTGCGCAGGTCGGTGCAGGTGAAGCCTTCTTCCTCGGCGGTTTCACGGGCCGCTGGGTTGTCATCCCAGCAGACCGGTTCTGCCCCGCCTGCGTGCAAGGCGCGGGCTGTGGTCAAGCCGGACCGGCCCAGCCCCAGAACCGCAACTTTCTGTCCTGAAAAGCCTTTGACCGGGATCAAACCTTCGTTCCTTTTTTGCTCCACAACAATACTAACAGAGCAGCAACGATCGTGTAGACAATCAGGATACCCCAAGAAATCGACAACGCGGCCCTGTATCCGTCAAAGAGTGTTACAACCGTAAAGGGCAACAAGATCAATGCGATTCCTAAGGCTATGGCTATTACCCGCAACTGCAGACCCCAACCCAACTTCTCAACAGGTTTGAAGCCTTGATCCTGAGAAATATATTTCAGCCCTCGAAGCGAAATCAGGAGTGCATTGCACAACAAACAATAAATGAACGGTAAAATCACCGTTATTGCCGAGAAAAAGGCTAACCACCTCTTCGCGTTACTCTCCGTTGCAAACAACTCAGCCATGTACCAAACACCCCACGCCAGAATCAATGCGGCAACAAGTGATTGAATTGAATTGGCAACCCATTCAATGTGTGGTCGTAGGTATTCAAGAAAATTGATCACTTCACCGCACCTTCAGCGTCGCCAGACCGATCATCGCCAGGATCAGCGAGATGATCCAGAAGCGGATGACGATGGTCGGCTCGGCCCAGCCTTTTTTCTCATAGTGGTGATGGATCGGGGCCATCAGGAAGACCCGTTTGCCAGTGCGTTTGAAGTAGAGGACCTGAATGATCACGCTCAGCGCTTCGACCACGAACAGACCACCGACCACGGCCAGAACCAGCTCGTGCTTGGTGGCCACGGCAATGGCGCCCAATGCGCCGCCAAGGGCCAGCGATCCGGTATCGCCCATGAACACAGCCGCCGGGGGGGCGTTGTACCACAGGAACCCAAGCCCCGCGCCGAATAGTGCAGAGGTGAAGATGAAGATCTCACCGGTGCCCGGGACGTAATGCACATCGAGATATTCGGTAAAGTCGACCCGACCCACCGCATAGGCGATCACGCCCAGAGTCGAGGCCGCAATCATCGCCGGCATGATGGCCAGCCCGTCCAGACCATCGGTCAGGTTCACCGCGTTGGCCGCGCCCACGATCACGACAATCGAAAACGGGATGTAAAAAATTCCCAGATTGAGCAGCGTATCCTTGAGCACTGGAACCGCAAGCTGGTTCTGCAAGGCTTCGGGATGGTGCAACGTGGCCCAAAGCGAGGCCAGCACGGCGATGATCACGCCCAAAGCCAGACGCATCCGGCCCGAAACCCCTTGGGTGTTCTGTTTTGAAACCTTTGCGTAGTCATCCGCGAAACCGATTGCCGCATATGACAAGGTCACAAAAAGAACCATCCAGACATAAGGGTTGTCCAACCGCGCCCAGACAAGGGTTGACGTGACCAGAGCGCCGACAATCAGCAACCCGCCCATCGTCGGTGTGCCTGCCTTGGAAAAATGCCCTTCGGGGCCGTCGTCACGGATTGGCTGGCCCTTGCCCTGTTTCTTGCGCAGCACGTTGATCAGGGGTTTTCCGAAGATGAACCCAAAGATCAGCGCGGTCATGAAGGCACCGCCTGCGCGGAAGGTGATATACCGGAAGAGGTTCCAGAAATCCCCTCCGTCCGACAGAGCGGTCAACCAGTACAGCATGACAATACCTTTCTCACACGAGGCGCGCGGGCATGTTCACCCATCAAGCGCGCCCCCTTGCCCCATTTTGCGCAGACCGTCAACAATCACGGCCAATGCCATGCTGAGTGAACCCTTGGCGAGCACCGTGTCGCCATCTCGGATCAACGCAGGCAGATGTTCGGCCATTTCGGCGCTTGTTGCGAACCAGAGTCCACGTTTCTTTTCTGGCAGCGCGTGGTACATCGCCTGCATCAACGGCCCGATGCAATGGACCTGATCTACATGCTCCATCGCCTTGATACCTGCCATGGCGGCATGCATGGCCTCTTCCTGGGCGCCCAGTTCCTTCATGTCACCCAAAAACGCAATGCGGCGGATACCGCCAGAGGCGGCCAATACATCCAGAGCAGCCTCCATCGAGGTCGGGTTTGCGTTATAGCTGTCATCCAAAAGTTCGATCCGCCCACCTCCTGACAATGGCAAGCTTTCGCGTACCCCGCGCCCCTTGACGGGCGACCACGCATTCAGGCCCGCGATGGCCTGATCCAGATCGACCCCCAATTCGACGCAGGCCGCCAGTGCGCCAAGAGCGTTCATGGCGAAATGCGTACCGGCAGAGTTCACCTCAAACCGGATCACGTGATCACCAACCTTTGCTTCGGCATTCACTGCGTCGGCTTCTGCCCGAGCATCGGTTAGCCGGTAGTCCGCTGCGTTCCGGCCAAAATCGACAACCCCTGCCCCCTGCTCCACCGCTGTTTGGCGCAAGATGTCCGCGTGGTCGATATCTGCGTTGACGATTGCAGCCCCGTCGGGTTCGAGCCCTTCGAAGATCGCCGCTTTTTCTTGCGCAATGTCGGCCACCGACTCGAAGGCTTCCAGATGCACCGCCGCCACGGTCGTAACCAGCGCCACATGCGGGCGGGCCTGTTTGGCGAGAGGGGCAATTTCACCCGGATGATTCATGCCGATCTCGATCACCGCAAACTCGGTGTCATGTGGCATCCGCGCAAGGGTCAGTGGCACGCCCCAGTGGTTGTTGTAACTGGCGACGCTGGCGTGGGTTTTCCCTTGCGTTTCCAAGATTGTCGCCAGCATTTCCTTGGTCGACGTTTTACCCACACTGCCCGTCACGCCGACCACGCGCGCACCAGTTCGTGCCCGTGCCGCCTGCCCCAACGCTTCAAGACCTGCCTGCACGTCTTGGACGATCAGCAGGGGGGCTCCTACGGGTACATCGTCCGGAACACGGGAAACCAGCGCGGCGCCTGCCCCTTTTTCCAACGCCTGAGCTACGAAATCATGCCCGTCCCGCGCCGCTTTCAGCGCCACGAACAGATCGCCGGGCTGAAGGGTGCGGGTGTCGATGGAAACACCATTTGCCACCCAGTCGATCGTGGCCTGCCCACCGGTCGCTTCAACCGCATCAGATGCTGTCCAGAGCGTCATGCGACCCTCCCGTCCAGTGCTGCCACGGAAATGCTGGCCTGTTCCACATCGTCGAAGGGCAGAACCTGATCCCCCACGATCTGTCCGGATTCATGGCCCTTTCCGGCAATCAGCAGAGCGTCGCCCGGTTGCAACGCATCAATTCCACGCAATATGGCCTCGGCACGGTCGCCGACTTCGGTCACGCTGGCTTTGCCGGCGGCCTCTGAAGCGCCTGCCATCACGGCCGCACGGATCACAGCCGGATCTTCGCTGCGCGGGTTGTCGTCGGTGACAAAGACCACATCAGCGTGGTTGGCTGCCGCCTTGCCCATCAACGGGCGCTTGGTGGCGTCGCGATCCCCGCCCGCGCCAACAATGGCAATCAGACGGCCCATCACATGCGGGCGCAGCGCCTTGAGTGCTGTGGCGACAGCGTCAGGCGTGTGGGCATAGTCCACGAACACCGTCGCGCCATTGTCACGCGTGGCGGCTAGTTGCATCCGCCCGCGAACCGTTGTCAGGTGGGGCAGAGTTTCAAAAACGCGTTCGGGGCCGTCCCCGGCTGCGATGACCAGCCCACAGGCCAGCAGAATGTTTTCGGCCTGAAATCCTCCGATCAGGTTCAGGCGGGTCTGGAACGTATGACCCTGCCACGCAAAGCGCAGGTCTTGCCCCGTCGCGTCGAACCGTTGGTTGATCAGGCACAGATCAGCATCGCCCAGCCCGACCGTGAGCACCGACTGACCACGCGCCTCGGCAATCCGCCTGATCTGAGCCCCTTTAGGGTCGCTCAGGTTGACGACAGCTGTTCCATCCTGCGGCAAAACCCGGTCGAACAGACCGGCCTTTGCGTTGAAATAGGCCTCGAAAGTTTCGTGGTAATCCAGATGATCCTGCGTGAAGTTCGAGAAACCGGCGGCGGTCAGGTGAACGCCATCAAGACGGCGCTGTTCAAGGCCGTGGGACGACGCCTCCATTGCGGCATGGGTCACGCCGTTCTCAGCCGCCTCGGCCAGACAGCGGTGCAAGGTGATCGGCTCGGGCGTGGTATGGGCCAGCGGCGCTGTCCAGGCGCCCTCGACCCCGGTGGTGCCGAGGTTGATGGCGGCATGGCCAAGCTCGGTCCAGATCTGCTGGACAAAGGTGGAAACAGACGTTTTGCCGTTCGTCCCCGTGACGGCCACGATGGTTTGCGGCTGCGCCCCGAACCACAGCGCCGCGGCACCGGCCAGCGCCTGACGCGGGTCTTCCACCACGACCAGCGCTGCGTCTGAGGCTGCCAGCTCGGCCTCGGCGATCTCTGCCCCTCTGGCATCGGTCAGGATCGCAGCGGCCCCCATGCGCAGGGCAAACTGGATGAACTCTCCGCCATGAACGCGGGAACCGGGCAGCGCGGCAAACAGAAAACCGTCTTTCACCTCGCGGCTGTCAACGGCCAGACCAGTGATATCTGGGTTTGCGCCCTCTCTTGCGGTCAGGGCCAGCTGGCTGAGTTTCTTCGTCCTTGTGCCCATGACCCACCTCTTGCCGGACAGCCTAGTTTGAGGTCAGCGTTATAGCAGCGCCCGCCTCAGGCTCAAGCCGGGGACGTAGCCCCAACAACGGTGCGACGCGACCGATGAGTTCGGCGGCAACAGGCACCGCAGTCCAACCGGCCGTGCGACGCTTTTCACCGTAGGCCACGATCGAAGGCTCGTCCAACGTGACGATCAGAACGTATTGCGGGTCGTAGGCCGGGAAGATCGTCGCAAAGGTGGCAATGACCTTGTCGTCGTAATACCCGCCGCGCGGTTTGGGCTTGTCGGCCGTACCGGTTTTGCCCGCCACGTCATAGCCATTGACCTCGGCGAAACTGGCGGTGCCGTCCGTTACCACCTTGCGCAGCATTTTCTGCGCCTGACGCGCGGTGTCCTGTGACATGACACGAGGCCCGTATTGCGAGCCGTTCTGGCGCAGGATGGTCGGACTTACGTAATGCCCGCCATTGGCAATCGCCGCATATCCGGCGGCCAGATGCATCGGACTGGTCGACAGGCCATGGCCATAGGAAATTGTCACGGTGCTGAGCTCGCCCCATTTCTTCGGCTTCAGCGGCACGCCGCCCTTGGCCTCGACAATCTCGAAAGGGGTCGGATCGAACATGCCAAGCGCGTCCAGAAACTCCTGCTGCCGTTTGGCCCCGATTTGCAAAGCCAAACGCCCCGTGCCACGGTTCGAGCTGTGGACGATCACATCCGCCACGCTGATCTTGCCGTAGTTCTTGCCGTTGAATTCGCCGATGGGAAAGCGGCCGATCTTCATCGGCCCGGACGTATCGATGGTGGTGTTCGAATTCACCAATCCAAGTTCAACGGCCTGCGCGGCGGTGAAAATCTTGAAAACGGACCCCAGTTCGTACACGCCTTGCACATAACGGTTGAACAGCGGGCTGTCCGAGGGGTCAAAGCCCGAGGTCGGCGGGCGCGGACGGTCATTCGGATCAAAAGAAGGTAGCGAAGCAGCTGAAATGACCTCGCCCGTATGCGCGTTCATCAGAACGGCCGAGGCCCCCTTGGCATTCATGATCTTCATGCCGCCATAGAGAACCTGTTCAACTGCGGCCTGAATGGTCAGGTCCAGCGACAGTTGCAGAGGCTTGTTGCCATTGGCCGGATCGCGCAGATAGTCGTCGAACTGCTTTTCCACACCGGCCACGCCGATCACTTCGGCGGCGCTGACGCCTTCACGCCCAAAACCGGACCCGCCCAGGATATGAGCGGCCAGCCGCCCGTTGGGGTAAAGCCGCATTTCTCGCGGGCCGAACAGGATGCCCGGATCGCCGATGTCATGCACGGCCTGCTTCTGCTCGGGCGAAATGCGTTTCTTGATCCACAGGAATTTGCGATTGCTGGTGAAGTCTTTGATCAGCCGCTCTTTGTCCAGATCAGGAAAGATCGCGACCAGCTGGTCCGCGGCCGCCCCGGGGTCGATCATCAGAGGGGGCTGCGCGTAGACGGAATAAGTGTCCAGATTGGTGGCCAGTATGCGCCCTTCGCGATCGACGATATTGGCGCGCTGCATGGCAATCGCCGCCCCCGGCGCGCTGGCCAGTGGCTCTTGTGCTTCTGAGGTTGCCAACATGCCCATGCGGACACCAACGACTGAAAAAGCGCAGAAGAAGAACAGACCAAGCACCAGCAAACGCCCTTCGGCGCGGGCGCGGGCGCGATCTTTCATCTCTTCGTGACGCTTGCGGATGTTCTCACGTTCGATTGCCTTGGGGTTTTCGCCCCGGGCGCGGGCATCAAGGATTCGGGCCAGGGGGCGCAAAGGGGTGCGTGTCATGGAATCTGCACCTCGCCCAAAGCCTGAATATCGGTGATGGCCTGCAATTCAATCGGATCAACCACGGGCAGGTCCGGGTCTTCGGCATAGGCGATCTGATCCGCACGTCCGAACTGTTCGGCCCGCAAAGGCAGCAGGCCAAGGCGCTCAAAGTTCAGGTCGGCCAGTTCGCGCAGCCTGTCCGGGCGGTTCAGATAGGCCCATTCCGCGTCCAGAACGGCCAGCCGCACCTGTGCCATTCCGATCTCGCGCTGCAAAGACTGCGTTTCCTTTACCACTTGTTGGGTTCGGTAGTTTTCCTGATAGGCCCACAAGGCAAGGCCGAATACGGACAGAGCAGTCAACACATACAAAACACTCTTCATCTTGCCCTTCCCCCCAGTTGCGGCATCCCGATGGCCCGCGATTCGATTTCCCCCGCCGGAGCCTCTGTTCGTATTGCCACGCGCAGTTTGGCTGACCGTGCACGCGGGTTTTCCCGCAATTCCTGTTCGTCAGGACCCACCGCCTTGCGGGTTTTCAACGTGAATTGGGGCTGTTCCTGTTCAATTTCCGGCGCATAGCGGTTCGCACGCCCCGTCTTGCCTGCGCGGGACTGAAAGAACCGTTTCACCATCCGGTCTTCGATGGAGTGGAATGTGACAACAGCCAGTTGCCCGCCAGGCTTCAATGCGCGCTCAGCGGCCATCAACCCCTGAAACAGTTCTTCATATTCTGCATTCACGGCGATCCGCAGCCCTTGAAAGCTGCGCGTGGCCGGGTGGGATTGCCCCGGTTTCGGACGTGGCAGGCAGGATTCGATGATCTCGGCCAGACGCAGGGTCGTGGTGATCGGCTCTTCCGCGCGGGCTTTGACAATCGCCTTGGCAATCCGTCGGCTGGCGCGTTCTTCACCATAGTGGAACAGGATGTCGGCCAGCTGCGCCTCGGTTGCGGTGCTGACCAGATCGGCGGCACTTTCGCCCTCCTGGCTCATGCGCATGTCCAAGGGGCCATCCTTCATGAAGGAAAATCCACGGTCGGCCTGATCCAATTGCATTGAGGAAACGCCAAGGTCCAGCACAATGCCATCCAGATCCTGCGCATATTCGTCCAAACGAGAAAACACACCGGGCTGCATCACCAGCCGGTCGCCATAGGCGCCCGCCCATTCTGACGCCATATCAAAAGCCAGCGGATCACGATCAACACCGATGACCTTGTCTGCCCCGGCCTCCAGCAATCCGCGGGTGTACCCGCCTGCGCCGAAGGTGCCGTCCAGCCAGACGCCGGACACAGGTGCGACTGCGGCCAGCAGGGGGCGCAACAGAACGGGAACGTGAGGTTTGTCGGAGGAGATCTCAGCGCCGGCCATGCCGTTACGCATCCTCGGTGCCATCAAGGAACTGCATAGGATCGAAGTCCTCTGGCAGATCGTTAATCCATTCTTCGGTTTTGGCCAGCTCCTCGACTTCGTAGGTCTCGGGCTTCCAGATCTGAAATGTATCACCGGCGGCGATAAAGAACGCCTCACCTTCAAGGCCGATCTTGTTGCGCAGCTTGGCAGGCAACACCAGACGCCCGGTTTCATCCACATTTGTCGGAAAGGACTGACCATGGAACATGCGCTGCAACATTCGGCGCTGCATTGACCCGCGCGGCAAGGCATCAATCTTGGCATCAACCTCGTCAATGGCCTGCATGGTATAGCATTCAAGGAATTTGCGGCGATGATCGCCGTAGACGATCACAAGCTCTGGATTGTCTCCGGGCTGCCAGTTGGGATCGGACGCTTCAAGCACACGGCGAAACGAGGCCGGGATCGAGACCCTGCCCTTCGTGTCCACCTTATGGTGGCTTTCACCTCTAAACCTGCGCGCCAAGACGACTGTCCCTTTCGCTTGCGCCCCACTTGAAATTCACGTTCCCCCGGATGAAAAACGGCGGGTTGATCTGCTGCCACTGATCAACCCGCCGCATTGACCCGCTTCGCGGGATGTCCAGCTGCACGCGCCACCTGGGGGGATGTCTGCTCGCCCGCGCGCCGGATCTCTTGATTGATGAAAGCGAGATGCCTGTATGAAACCTGATTATTTTTGGTCGGGGTCGTTTGGTGCCCCTGCTGCCTCGTCCTCATCGGATGTACAAGGGATGCCATGGGAATTCATGGAAATCAACAGGAATTTTACGAACCGCACCCCATGAAACACACTCAAGACACAGTATCACTCTAAAATCGGAACGTAATGACACCACTTGTGGAAGAATACGACGACCCAACCTCTATATATAGATAATTTGAGGCGTAAAACTTTTTTCCCATGATTTCCCGAAATAATTTGAAATCCGCCGCGAAGGGTGGAAATACTGCGTGTCCTTGTGCTGCGGCCTCACAGAATCGTTCGAAGTTCGTGCGCGTTTTCGGCGACATGAGCCCTCGGAAACCACACCTGCCCATGAATTCCCGCGGATCTCCGGCTGCACGCGCCGCAACCTGAAACCGGCAAACTGAGCTTCAGGGGCTGGTGAAGCGCCACGCTTCGCCTTGCCGCTTCTCTCACGGGAGCTACCCGAGTTGTTTATTCGCCCAAATTCCAGCCAACACCGCTCAATTAGAGGGCAAGCCGCCAGAAGGCCATGTTTGCGCCATCACCAGTGACCCAGGGTAATGCCCAATTTTTCAAGGCGCATTTCCAGTCGAGGCAAAAAACTGAACCAATCTATGCGCTTGCTGCATAGCAGCATTGACGACGCGACCTATTGTGCAATTGCAGCATTTGCCTATTTTCAATCTCAAGCAAGGGCCGAACGTTATCGGCAAAGCAAATAGACACGGATGATGAGCATGGCAGTCGCAAGCACACATACAGCACCCAAGAGCGCACCGGCGTTCGGAATCGCAGCCATGGTGGAGAACGCTAAGACGCGCTTTACCCGCTATCGTATGTATCGCCAGACCGTCAATGAACTGGCAGGGCTGTCGGATCGTGAACTGGCCGATCTGGGCCTGCATCGGTCCATGATCCGCCGGGTGGCCATGCAGGCCGCCAACGATCACATCGCGCAATAAGCGCGCCACGAATACTGAGATCAGGCCCTTACTCCTCCCTTAGGGTCTGTAATCAGCGGCAACGTCTTTCCTCCTCCCTGACGTTGCCGCACCCTATACCGGCCCCAACCCGCCGGATCCTGATACATCGGGGCTCTCCTCCTCCCTGCCTCGATGTTGAAAGCGCGCGGCGACGTCTTCCTCCTCCCTGACGTCGCCGCGTCTTCCTCATACCGGGCTCAAACCCGGGCACGAATACATCGGGGCTCTCCTCCTCCCTGCTCTGATGTTGACAAGACGGCGGTTCCCCTCCTCCTCCCTGGGAACCGCCGTTTTTTTTATTTTTCGAGCAGGGGTGTAAAACAGCGTCCTGATTTCTGATCCGGAGGACGTTATAGCAGCCTATTTCATCACGCAGATCGACATCCACGACCCGGACGGGCATCAGGATTATCTGGCTGGCTTCATGCCGATTTTCGACCGCCACAGAGGCCGCTTGCTGACAATCTCATCCAAACCGGTCGAACGGATCGAAGGCGTTTGGCCCGACGGCGGGATTGTATTGATGGAGTTTCCGGACCTTGCGGCGGCGAAAGCCTGGAAAGACGACCCGGAATACATCGAACTGGCTAAGATCTGGCAGGCCACCGCCGCAACCAATCTGATTCTGGTCGAAGGGATATGACGCCTCAGAACGGGACGTCATCCTTGTTGCTCAGAAAACGCGAGACCACTTTCTTGGTGCCGGCCTTGTCGAAGTCGACCTCGACCTTGTCACCCTCGATCCCGATCACCGCACCATAGCCGAATTTCTGGTGGAACACCCGTTCGCCCAGTGTGAAACTGGCCACTGCGGTGGCGTCGATGACCGTGTTCCGGCTTTCTTTGGGTTGCGACATGCCATGCTGCCCCTGCCGCGCCTGCAACCGCCTCCAGCCCGGCGAGTTGTAGACATTGGCTTCGACCGCACGCGTTTCAATGCCCGCAGTGTGCTGACCGCCACCATAAAGACCCGGAGGAGTCAGCACCTCAACGTGATCTTCCGGCAATTCGTCGATGAACCGGGATGGCATGGAGTTCTGCCACTGCCCGAACACCCGCCGGTTGGCGGCAAAAGAAATCGTGCACACCTCCTCGGCACGGGTGATGCCAACATAGGCCAGGCGACGTTCCTCCTCGAGCCCCTTGAGGCCGGATTCGTCCATTGACCGTTGCGAGGGGAACAACCCGTCCTCCCATCCCGACAGGAAGACGGCGGGAAACTCCAGCCCCTTGGCCGCGTGAAGGGTCATGATCGAGACCTTGGCCCCGTCGCTGTCCTGCTCGTTGTCCATCACCAGACTGACATGCTCCAGAAACCCTTGCAGGTTCTCGAAATTGTCCAGCTGATTGACCAGTTCCTTTAGGTTTTCAAGGCGCCCCGGAGCTTCGGGCGTCTTGTCGTTCTGCCAATGGGCCGTATAACCGGATTCGTCGAGGATGATCTGCGCCAGCTCGATATGCGTGTGTTCGGGCGCACCGAACCGCATGGGTGAACCGTCATCGATCACGGACTCGTCGTCCACTTCAATCCGTGGTCCACGCGTCATCGCATTCCAACGCGCCAGACCGTCGATGAACTCGCGCAGCGCCTTGCCGCCCTTGCCCTTGATCAGCCCATTGTCGACTGAAATCCGCGCGCCGTCGATCAGAGACACCCCGTTCTCACGCGCTGTCATCTGAATTGTCTGCTGCGCCTTGTCACCAAGTCCGCGTTTTGGCGTGTTCACGATTCTCTCGAACGCCAGATCATCCTCGGGGCTGACCACAAGCCGGAAATAGGCCATGGCATCGCGGATCTCCATCCGTTCATAGAATCGGGGGCCGCCGATCACCTTGTAGGGCAGACCGATGGTCAGGAACCGGTCCTCGAAGGCCCGCATCTGGTGCGAGGCTCGGACGAGGATGGCGATCTCGTCGAGGTTCATAGGGCGAATACCCCGCGTACCGCCCTGCATCGCGTCAATCTCCTCGCCGATCCAGCGGGCCTCTTCCTCACCATCCCAATGGCCTATCAGGTTGACCTTGTGGCCTTCCTCGGCATCGGTCCAGAGCTCTTTGCCCAGACGGTTTTCATTGCCCCGAATGACGTTCGACGCAGCCGCCAGAATATGCGGGGTCGAGCGATAGTTCTGTTCCAGTCGCACCACATACGCGCCGGGAAAGTCCTTTTCGAAGCGCAGGATGTTGCCCACCTCGGCCCCGCGCCAGCCATAGATCGACTGATCGTCATCGCCGACGCAACAGATGTTCTTGTGCCCCCCGGCCAGCAGGCGCAGCCACAGATATTGGGCGACGTTGGTGTCCTGATACTCATCCACGAGGATATAACGGAACCAGCGTTGGTATTGCTCCAGAACATCCTGATGGGTCTGGAAGATCGTAACCATGTGCAGAAGCAGATCGCCGAAGTCCACCGCATTCAGCTCGCGCAAGCGGGTCTGGTATTGAGCGTAAAGCTCGACGCCCTTGTTGTTGTAGGTCCCGACATCGGCAGTGGGCACCTTGTCAGGTGTCAGAGCGCGGTTCTTCCAGTCGTCGATGATGCCGGCCAGCATCCGCGCGGGCCAGCGCTTGTCGTCGATATTGGCGGCCTGCACCAATTGCTTGAGCAGGCGAATCTGGTCGTCCTTATCCAGAATGGTGAAGTTCGATTTCAGATCGACCAGTTCCGCATGGCGGCGCAGCAGTTTGACGCAGATCGAATGAAACGTACCCAGCCATGGCATCCCCTCGGCGGGCTGTCCCAGCAGGCGGCCAACCCGTTCTTTCATCTCGCGCGCGGCCTTGTTGGTGAACGTGACCGACAGAATCTCATTCGGACGCGCGCGCGCAGTGTTGAGAAGATGTGCGATCCGAGCCGTCAGCGCCTTGGTCTTGCCGGTGCCAGCCCCGGCCAGCATCAGAACCGGACCGTCCAGCCGCTCGACAGCATCGCGCTGTGCCGGGTTCAGCTCATCCAGATAGGGCGAAGGGCGCGCAGCCATTGCCCGCGTCGACAGCGATGCGCCCTCGAAGGCGTCCATTTCGTCAAAACTGCTCATTGCCCCAAACTACGCTGGAAAAGCGCGAAGGGAAAGGGTTTGTTCACGGCTTGTTCGCAGACTTTTCGCACTTCTTTTTACATTTAATTCTAAACAAAGACGCCATAGCCCTGCGCCCCTGTTAACTCTCTGTCAAATCCAGACTGGGATGCTTGTCAGAGTGTTGTGGGAGCGGACATATGAAACAGGCGGAACTGACAGGTCAGTCCACGAGGCTTAAAATGATGGGCGTGGCCCTGATGCTGCTCGCGCTGACGGCAGCAGCGGGCTGGGGGATCTATGCCGCCCCGGCGCCAGTGGTTGATCGCATGCTGGAAGCAGACCTGCGAAAAAACGCGATGCGGATGAGCCGCCAGATCGAAAGCCATCTGAACGATCTTGGCCAGACATTCCGTTTTCACGCACTGACCGAGCATGACCAGGTGTTTTTGGAGCTACTGCCCGAAACCACGGACATTTACCGCTTCAAGCTGTTTGATGCTTCGGGGCAAGTGTTCTGGTCGACCCGTGCAAGCGACGTCGGGTTCGTGAATACGAAACCCTATTTCCAGTCGATCGTCGCCGCCGGGGGTCTTTATTACAAACACGAAGAGAAGCCGATTGCCGAAGTTGATTCCTTTGTTGTCGGCGATTCCCGGGATACGGAACTGAGCAGCCGCCATGTGGCCGAGGTCTACACGCCGATCATCAAGGATGCGACGTTCCTGGGCGCCATCGAGTTCTATTCTGACATTACGGACCTGCGGAACCTGTTCATCACCCGTGTTCGCCTGTCCCTGGCGCTGCTCAGCGGGATAGCCCTGCTGGCGCTGACGACAGTTATCCTGATTGTTCATCGTACCAATCGTCGACAGGTTCGCGATCTGCGCAAACGGGCCATAAAAGAGCGGGAACTGATGGACTAACAGATGCGCCTTGCCCGCGAGGTCCGCCTGCTGGGTGAATTGAACGAATGGCTGCAATCAAGCCGATCGCTGGATGAACTGTTCGACATGGTGTCTCGCTTCATGACCCATATCCTGCCAGAGGCCGAAGGCAGTGTGTATGTCTACTCCAACTCACGCGACGTGCTGGATGGCTGCGCAAGCTGGAACGGTGGAACTCATAAATCTCACATTCATCCCGAAGGATGCTGGGGCTTGCGACGCGGCCGGACCTATGAGTTCGGCGCATCCGAGATTGATTTTGTCTGCGAACACGCCGAACCGCATGACGGTCGGCCCTATTTCTGCTTTCCCATTCTAGCCCATGGGGAAACCGTTGGCCTCTTGCATCTTCGGGCACTTGAGGGGCGCGAAGACTGCTTCAACAAGAGCCGCAAGTTGGCCCAATTGTGCGCCGAACAGATCAGTATGGCGATCGCCAATGTCCGGATGCGGGATCAACTTCATGACCAATCGGTACGAGACCCGCTGACCGGGCTGTTCAATCGCCGCCATATGACCGAGATGCTGCGCAAGTCCATCAGCCGCAGCCAGCAGACGGGCGCTGCACTAAGCCTGATCGCAGTGGACGTGGATCACTTCAAGAAGTTCAACGATACTCACGGGCATGATGCTGGCGACATGGTATTGCGCGCAGTCGGCGCCGCCTTGGAGCAAGGTTGCGACCGGGACGAAGTCGCCTGCCGCATCGGTGGTGAGGAGTTTATGCTGATCCTGCCTGACAACAGCCCCGAAGATGCCATGACCCGCGCCGAACAGCTGCGCCAGGCGGTCGAGGCTGTATCCGTACGGTATGGTGAGAAGGCATTGCCGCGCATTACGATATCGCTTGGGGTCGCACATTACCCGGCCCACGGCACCATGCCGCAGGACCTGCTGCGCGCGGCCGATGATGCGCTTTATGTCGCCAAGGACAAGGGCCGCAACCAAGTGCATGTCTCAAGTGGCACCAAGAACCAGGCCCAACGTACGTCACCTGAAAGCCAGCAACCATCTAAGGATGCAGCTTAATAAACTTGCCGAATCGCATGGCAGGTCGGATCAATCTGCATGGACTTGCACAGCACCTATCCCGGCATACCGGATCTGAAACACCGTGCGCGCCGTCGCCTGCCGCATTTCGTGTGGGAGTATATCGACAGTGGAACCGGGATGGAAACGACACTGCACCGGAACCGCCAAGCCCTGGATGACGTGCGCCTCTGCCCCTCGATCCTGCACGGCGAGCTGGACTTTGATACGTCAAAGACGTTTCTTGAGGCTCCGTATCCGTTGCCATTCGGAATCGCACCGATCGGAATGTCCGGGCTGGTCTGGCCCCGCGCGGAACAGCTGCTTGCCAGCGCGGCCGCAAAGGCGGGTATTCCCTACACTCTGTCGACAGTAGCCAGCCAAAGCCCCGAAGACATGGCACCGCATCTTGGGGACAATGCCTGGTTCCAGCTTTATCCGCCCCGAGATCCGGATATTCGAAAGGACCTGCTGAACCGGGTCCGCAAGGCCGGGTTCAAAACCCTGGTTCTCACAGCGGATGTTCCCGTCGCATCACGCAGGGAAAGGCAGAGACGATCGGGCTTGCGGCAACCGCCAAAGCTGACCCCGCGCGTGCTGGCGCAGATCGCCCAGAGACCCGCCTGGGCGATGGGCATGCTGCGCAACGGTGTGCCGCACATGCGAACGCTGGACAAGTATATTGAAAACCCCGGAGATCTGCCCCCGACTGCACATGTCGGATACCTGCTTCGAACATCGCCAGACCTGGAGTATGTCAAATGGCTGCGCGACCATTGGGACGGGCCGCTTGTCCTGAAAGGCGTCCTGCGCCCGGAGGATACGAGCAGGTTAGAACAGGTTGGTGTCGACGCCTTGTGGGTGTCGAATCATGGCGGTCGTCAATTTGACGCGGCCCCGGCCAGTATTGAGGTTCTTCCCTCTATCCGGGATGCGACCCGCCTGCCCCTGATCTTCGACAGTGGCGTCGAAGGCGGTCTGGATATCTTGAGGGCAATGTCACTTGGCGCGGATTTCGTCATGCTCGGGCGTGCTTTTTTGTATGGACTCGCCGCACTTGGCGCACAAGGGCCCGCACATGTCATCGATATCCTGAGACAGGATCTGCACGCGAATATGGGGCAGATGGGATTGGCAAGCCTGTGTCAGATTGAGAGTTAACGTTAAATATTTGATGCTGCGACGCGGCATGAGTATAAAGGCACTGCGACCAAAGGGCGTTTGCGAGCGTTAACATGCCGGTTCTACCCAGAAGAACGGATATACGCGTGCGTATTCTCCGCCCAATAAGACGCCTATACACGAAAGTCCGGGACCTATCATGACAGACTTCAACAAGATCCTGATCGCCAACCGCGGCGAGATTGCCATCCGCGTCATGCGCGCAGCAAACGAAATGGGAAAACGAACCGTCGCCGTTTACGCTGAAGAAGACAAACTGGGCCTGCACCGGTTCAAGGCGGACGAGGCGTATCAGATCGGTGAAGGCATGGGGCCGGTCGCCGCGTATCTTTCGATCGACGAGATTATCCGTGTTGCCAAGCAATGTGGTGCCGACGCGATCCACCCGGGCTATGGCCTGCTGTCCGAGAACCCGGATTTCGTCGATGCCTGCGTCAAGAACGGTATCACCTTCATTGGTCCAAAGGCGGACACCATGCGCGCGCTCGGCGACAAGGCCAGCGCGCGACGCGTAGCCATCGAAGCAGGTGTTCCGGTTATTCCTGCCACCGAAGTTCTGGGCGATGACATGGACGCGATCCGCAAGGAGGCCGCCGAGATCGGTTACCCGCTGATGCTCAAGGCGTCCTGGGGCGGCGGCGGGCGCGGCATGCGCCCGATCCAGTCGGAAGAAGAACTGGAAGAGAAAGTCCTGGAAGGCCGTCGCGAGGCAGAGGCCGCCTTCGGCAATGGCGAAGGCTATCTGGAGAAAATGATCATCCGCGCGCGCCATGTCGAGGTGCAAATCCTGGGTGACAAACACGGTGAAATCTATCACCTCTATGAACGCGACTGCTCGGTCCAGCGCCGGAACCAAAAAGTCGTTGAACGCGCCCCTGCTCCGTATCTGAGCGACGAACAGCGCGCCGAAATCTGCGAACTGGGCCGCAAGATCTGCGCTCATGTGAACTATGAATGTGCCGGAACCGTCGAGTTCCTGATGGATATGGAAACCGGCAAATTCTATTTCATCGAAGTAAACCCTCGTGTGCAGGTGGAACACACCGTCACCGAAGAAGTCACCGGCATTGACATTGTGCAGGCGCAGATCCTGATCGCCGAGGGCAAACCTCTGGCAGAGGCGACCGGCGCTGCAAGCCAGGCAGACGTGCATTTGAACGGCCACGCGCTGCAGACCCGCATCACGACGGAAGATCCGCAGAACAACTTCATCCCCGACTATGGCCGCATCACCGCGTATCGCTCGGCCACCGGTATGGGTATTCGCCTGGATGGCGGGACGGCCTATGCGGGTGGTGTGATCACCCGGTATTATGACTCGCTGCTGACCAAGGTTACCGCTTGGGCCCCGACGCCCGAAAAAGCGATCAGCCGGATGGACCGTGCCTTGCGAGAATTCCGTATTCGTGGTGTCAGCACCAATATCGATTTCGTCATCAACCTGCTCAAGCACCCGACCTTCCTGTCGAACGAATACACCACCAAGTTCATCGACACCACGCCCGAGCTGTTCACCTTCAAGAAGCGCCGCGACCGGGGCACCAAGGTTTTAACCTATATCGCCGACATCACGGTGAACGGACATCCCGAGACCAAGGACCGCCCCGAACCGCGCGCTGATCTGAAAGAGGCCAAGCCGCCCGCGCTGAAAGCCGAACCGCAGATGGGTACACGCAACCTGCTGGAGCAGAAGGGCCCGCAGGCGGTGGCAGACTGGATGAAAGCGCAGCGCCAACTGCTGATCACCGACACCACCATGCGCGACGGGCACCAGTCTCTGTTGGCGACCCGGATGCGGTCAATCGACATGATCAAAGTGGCCCCGACCTATGCGGCGAACCTGCCGCAGCTGTTCTCGGTCGAGTGCTGGGGCGGTGCGACCTTCGACGTCGCCTACCGCTTCTTGCAGGAATGTCCATGGCAGCGCCTGCGCGACCTGCGAGAGGCGATGCCGAACCTGATGACCCAGATGCTGCTACGCGGCGCAAACGGAGTGGGGTATACGAACTACCCTGATAACGTGGTGCAGGAGTTCGTGCGTCAGGCGGCGACAGGAATTGACGTGTTCCGTGTCTTCGACTCGCTGAACTGGGTCGAGAACATGCGCGTGGCGATGGATGCGGTCGTCGAAACCGGTAAGATTTGTGAAGGTACCGTCTGTTACACTGGCGATATTCTTGACCCGGACCGTGCCAAGTACGACCTGAAATACTATGTCGGCATGGCGAAAGAGCTGCGCGACGCCGGCGCGCATATTCTGGGCCTGAAAGACATGGCGGGCCTGCTGAAACCCGCCGCGGCCAAGATCCTGATCCGCGCGCTGAAAGAAGAGGTCGGGCTGCCGATACACTTCCACACACATGACACTGCCGGTATTGCCAGCGCGACCATTCTGGCCGCGTCCGAGGCGGGCGTGGATGCTGTTGACTGCGCGATGGACAGCTTCTCGGGCAACACCAGCCAGGCGACGCTGGGTACGGTGGTCGAAGCGCTGCGCCACACAGACCGCGACACCGGTCTGGACATCAAGGCGATCCGTGAAATCAGCGATTACTTCGAGGTCGTCCGAGGCCAGTATGCGGCGTTCGAGTCGAGCCTGCAGGCTCCGGCCTCGGAAGTTTATCTGCACGAGATGCCCGGCGGTCAGTTCACCAACCTCAAGGCACAGGCGCGCAGCCTGGGTCTGGAAGAGCGCTGGCACGAAGTGGCGCAGATGTATGCTGACGTGAACCAGATGTTCGGTGACATCGTGAAGGTAACGCCGTCTTCCAAGGTCGTTGGCGACATGGCGCTGATGATGGTCAGCCAGAACATGACCCGCGAACAGGTCGAGGACCCCGATACCGACGTGGCCTTCCCGGACTCGGTCGTGGACATGATGCGTGGCAATCTGGGTCAGCCTCCGGGCGGTTTTCCGGACACCATCATCAAGAAGGTGCTTAAGGACGAAGCCCCCAACACCGAACGCCCCGGCAAGGACGTGACTGCGGTTGATCTTGAGGCCACCCGCGTAGAGCTGTCCAAGCAACTGGAAGGCAAAGAGGTCGATGACGAGGATCTGAACGGATACCTGATGTATCCCAAGGTGTTCCTGGACTACATGGGACGTCACCGGATTTACGGCCCGGTCCGTACCCTGCCTACGCGCACTTTCTTCTACGGCATGGAGCCCGGTGAAGAGATCACGGCGGAAATCGACCCCGGCAAGACGCTGGAAATCCGCTGTCAGGCCACTGGCGAAACGGATGAAAAGGGCGAGGTCAAAGTGTTCTTTGAACTCAACGGCCAGCCGCGCGTGATCCGGGTTCCGAACCGGATGGTCACGTCAAGCACGCAAGCGCGCCCCAAGGCCGAGGTTGGCAACCCGGATCATATCGGCGCGCCGATGCCGGGTGTTGTGGCCACCGTCGCAGTGACTGCGGGTCAACAGATCAAGGAAGGCGACATGTTGCTGACCATTGAGGCGATGAAGATGGAAACGGGAATCCACGCCGAGCGCGATGCGACCGTCAAGGCCGTTCATGTGCAGCCCGGCGGCCAGATTGACGCAAAGGACCTTCTGGTCGAGCTGGAATAAGCTGACGAACCGGTTACAGTTCAAAGGGCCGCGCGGGAAACCACGCGGCCCTTTTTCTATACTGAACCGGAGAAACACCATGCTTGCTATCACCCCGATCTATGCGGCCCTGATTGCTATCCTTTACGTTGCACTCAGCGTCAAAGTGATCCTGCAGCGCCGCAGCGATAAAATCTCTGTCGGGGATGGGGGCAGCAAATTGATGATCAAGGCGATAAGGACACATTCAAATTGCGCCGAATACGCCCCAATCGCCCTTTTGCTGATTGCTATGGTAGAGTTGCAGGGCGCAGGTGGGTTGATTTTGCATGGACTGGGCTTGATGTTGCTGGCCGGGCGTCTTTTGCACGCATACGGATTTGGGCGCACGCCCCAGATCGTCATCCTGCGGCAGGCTGGCATGAGCCTGACTTTCCTGGCCATTCTGATTGCGGCCATCACAAACCTGATTCTGGCGCTATAGGTTGGCTGGCGGATGCTATCCCGTCAGATCCGTCGTCATCACATAGGGCGCTTTCAACAAAACGGGCGTGATCCGATTGTGTGCGTGATTGTCCGGTTCTGGCATCGCAGTGACCAGCAGAATCATTGCGGCCAGCGCCATTATCTTCATGTCTGCAACGGATATCATGAAAGCCCTTCCACCCATGTCCTTTTTTGATCTGCGTTTGAGATTGAACGGACCGGAAGCCGGGTTCCGTCGAAAGATTTTTCCTCTTTTTTGTGTTTTTCCGCTTGCAGCCCCGCGTGGGAATTTATACATCCCTCCTCACTCAACGGCGCGGGCGTAGCTCAGGGGTAGAGCATAACCTTGCCAAGGTTAGGGTCGGGCGTTCGAATCGCCTCGCCCGCTCCATTGAGAGGTCTTTGGACCACATATGTATCTGATGCGGGCGTAGCTCAGGGGTAGAGCATAACCTTGCCAAGGTTAGGGTCGGGCGTTCGAATCGCCTCGCCCGCTCCAGATACCAAACTCACCAAACAAGCTGGTTCTTTGTAGAGCGTTGCGCCATTCTGGCTGCATTGCGCACTATAGGATCATTACCCATGTCTGATTACATCATCCGCCCTCTGACCCGCGAAGAAGTCCAACACGCCGTGGATTGGGCTGGGCGTGAGGGATGGAATCCGGGCCTCCACGATGCCGAATGCTTTCGCCCGACCGACCCGGAAGGGTTTCTGGGCGGGTTCCTGGATGGTGAGATGATCGCCTCGGTTTCGGCAGTTAATTACAACGACGCGTTTTCGTTTCTTGGTTTCTACATCGTAAAACCTGATTTCCGGCATCATGGACACGGGCTTGAGATTGCGCGACACGCGCTGGCGCATTGCACCGGCCGGAATATGGGTCTGGATGGTGTGGTGGAACAACAGGAAAACTATCGCAAATCCGGCTTCACCTTCGCCTACAACAACTACCGTTTTTCCGGGACGAAGACACGGGTTTTAGCGAAGTTGGGCACCGCGCCGATTGACCACATAACCGATCTGAACAGCGCATCTGATGACCTGAAAGCTTACGACCGCAAGCTATTCCCTGCCCCGCGCGATCTGTTTCTGGAAAGCTGGTTGAGTGCCTTTAGCCATGTCTCGAAACTCTACACTGAGAATGGCAAAATCCGAGGCTACGCGACTCTGCGCCCCTGCCTCACCGGCTATAAGGTTGGCCCGCTGTTCGCAGATACGTCCAAAATTGCGAAGGCTTTGCTGCGGGCACTTTTGGAGGCAATTCCTGAAGACCACAGCGAACACGAGGTCTTCGTCGATATGCCTCAGCCCAACACAGCTGCTTTTGCGCTGGCCGACGAGCTTGGGCTGGACAAGGTGTTCGAAACGGCCCGAATGTATTCCGATCACGAACCCGATATCGACCTGACTCGCATCTTTGGCGTAACGACGTTTGAGTTGGGCTAGAACGCCTTGAACGTCATCGTGGTCAGCGACCGCTCAATGTTTGGAATCACCAGCAGGTGCTCGTTGATAAAATGGCCCACATCCTCGGTTTCGGGGATATAGAGCTTGAGCATCAGATCATACTCACCGCTGGTGGAATAGAGTTCCGAGTGAATTTCGCGTAACGCAATCTCTTCGGCGACCTTGTAGGTGGTACCGGGTTTGCAACGGATTTGTATGAAAACGCAGGTGGACATGAGCCGGGCCTTTTGAATCGAGTTTCCGGCAGGCTGGCATGGCGCGGACCTGGGTGCAATCCCCTGCAACAGTTTGAAGCGATCGCGACGCGGGCACTGGATCAACTGGCCCAACCCCGTCTATAAGCGCGCCTGTAGCAAAAGGAATTCGCCCATGCGCAGCGCAAAGATCAGCCGTCAGACCGCCGAGACCGAAATTTCGGTCGAGGTCAATCTGGACGGCACCGGCCAGTATGACAACCAGACCGGCGTAGGCTTCTTTGACCACATGCTGGACCAGTTGGCACGTCATTCACTGATCGACATGACGATCCGAGCCAAGGGCGATTACCACATCGACGACCACCACACGGTCGAAGATACCGGCATCGCGCTGGGGCAGGCACTGACGCAAGCTCTGGGCGACAAGAAAGGTGTTCGGAGGTATGGCGAATGCCACCTGCCGATGGATGACGCTCAGGTGCGCTGTGCGCTGGACCTGTCGGGCCGCCCCTACCTGATCTGGAATGTGGAGCTGCCGACACAGAAAATCGGCGCGTTTGACACAGAGCTTGTGCGTGAATTCTTTCAGGCTCTCAGCACCCATGGCGGCATCACGCTGCATATCGACCAGTTGCACGGCTTCAACAGCCACCACATCGCCGAGGCTGCATTCAAGGCCGTTGCGCGCGCGCTGCGCGACGCCGTCGAAACCGATCCGCGCAAGGCAGACGCGATTCCGTCGACCAAAGGCGCGTTGTAAATGCTGACCGCCATCATCGACTACGAAAGCGGCAACCTGCACTCGGCGGAAAAAGCGTTTCAGCGCATGGCGCAAGAGGTCGGCGCGGGTGAGGTTGTCGTCACCTCGGACGCGGATGCTGTGGCACGCGCGGATCGTTTGGTCTTGCCCGGCGACGGAGCGTTTCCGGCATGCGCCGCCGAGCTGCGTGGTCACAAAGGTATTTATGACGCGATGGTCGAGGCGGTCGAACAGAAAGGCCGCCCGTTTCTGGGCATCTGTGTGGGCATGCAGTTGATGGCAACCAAAGGCCATGAATACAGCGAAACGGATGGTCTGGACTGGATTTCCGGCGATGTCGTCAGGATCGAACCGTCAGACACAGCGCTGAAAGTGCCGCATATGGGCTGGAACGATCTTGTTCTGGACAGCGATCACCCGGTGTTCAACGGGGTGAAATCCGGCGATCACACCTATTTCGTCCACTCTTACCACTTCCGCGTATCCGACCCGGCACAGCGATTAGCCTATGTGGGCTACGGGCAGGAAGTCACGGCCGTCATTGGCCGCGACACGATGGTTGGAATGCAGTTCCACCCCGAGAAAAGTCAGGACGTTGGCCTGCGCATGCTGGGCAACTTCCTGACCTGGAAACCCTGAGGCCTACTGAACACGCGTCCAGGTTTGTCCGCGGCAGATCAGACCGCCCGCCACACACCCTTTGACGGTCAGTTTGTTCTGGCCGTCCAGCGACATTTTCGAATTGTATGTCTTGTCCCGGTCCGGTGCCCAGATCTTGCCGCTGTCATAGCTTCCGCCATCCTCGGGCACCATGTCCCAGATGATCTTCTTACCGAGGTTTTCATATTCCAGCTGCTCGTTGCCATCCGCATCAAACGCGCTGTCGATGGTTCCGCAGATCGCACTACCGCATTCGGAAATCGTCACGTGCAGATAGCCGCCGGTATCACCGGGTGCAGTCTTCCACAGACCGTCGACGGGATCTGCAGCCATCGCGCCGGTTGCGAGAAACATCAAACCCGCTGCAAAAGTAAATCTCTTCATAGTTTTCTCCCTGTTTTGAGGGCAGTCTGACCCGGCATTCAGCGACGGGCAAGAATGACCCAGCGTCGCGTTGCATCCCCTGCCCTGCCTGTGCGATATCCCGCGCGTGTAACAGTGATATAGGGCCGCCCGACATGATCCTCTACCCCGCCATCGACCTTAAAGACGGCAATGCCGTGCGCCTTCTGCGCGGTGACATGGACAAGGCCACCGTGTTCAACGAAGACCCGGCGGCACAAGCGCGCGCCTTTGTCGAGGCCGGGTGCGAGTGGCTGCATCTGGTCGATCTGAACGGTGCCTTCGCGGGTGAACCGGTCAACGCCGCCCCGGTCGAGGCGATTCTGGAAACCTGCAATGTGCCCGCGCAATTGGGCGGCGGCATCCGTGACATGGCGACCATCGAAACCTGGGTCGAAAAGGGTCTGGCGCGGGTTATTCTGGGCACGGTTGCCGTCGAAAACCCTGACTTGGTGCGTGAAGCCGCCAAGGCGTTCCCGGGCAAGATCGCCGTGGGCATCGACGCGCGCAACGGCATGGTGGCCACAAAAGGCTGGGCCGAAGAAACCAATGTTCAGGTGACTGATCTGGCCCGCAGCTTCGAAGACGCGGGCGTGGCCGCGATCATCTACACAGATATCAACCGTGACGGCGCCATGCAGGGCCCCAATATCGAGGCCACGGCAGACCTCGCCAGAACGGTAGACATTCCTGTTATCGCATCCGGTGGCGTGTCATCGATCGCCGATCTGATCGCCCTGCGCGATTGTGGCGCAGCCCTGAACGGTGCCATTTCCGGACGTGCGCTTTATGATGGGGCGATTGATCTGAAAGAGGCTCTGACAACTCTCAGAGAATAGTTCAATGTTCCATTCGCCTGTAAAGCGTTCTGATTTGTCCGCGCAAAGCCTGCTGCACAAACGGTATAAAGACGGCGATTTTCTTGACTGCTTCAGCGTCGAATCGGAACTCTCGCCTCGTCGAGCCGCAGAAATCATTACCGCGTTTCCGGCATGGACGATGGCGCTGGTGCGATTACGTGGCGCGTTGGTCGCACCTTTCGGCCTCAGTTCGAAAGGACCTGAGGCTGCGGACAAGCTGGGGATTTTTCCGGTTGAATATGATGGTGAGGCCGAAGTGATTGCAGGATTCAACGACCGCCATCTGGATTTTCGTGTCTCAATCCTGTCAGAAAACGGCCGAATCTCGCTGGCCACCTGGGTACATCGTCACAATTGGGGTGGGCGACTGTACCTTGCTGCGATCCTGCCGTTTCACATCCTGATCGCGCGAAACGCGCTTGCGCGTGTGAAAAGCGCAAGCGCATAACCAAAAAGGTCTTAACCCGCAGCGGCGGCGGTCAGCTTGGCCAGTGCGCCGCGCATTTTCTCGATGACGGGTGATTTTTCGACGTCATCCAGTTCATCCATCGTCTCTTTGGGATCTTCATAGGCCAGCCAGACCTGACCGTTGCCGTCCTCATATGCCTGCACCTTGAGCGGCAGGAACAACCCCGCACGCGGATCGATCTGCATGGCCGGCGTTCCCAGCGCAGGATTGCCGAAAATCAGCACTTGATTGGCCGGGATGGGCGTTCCGACCTTTTCCGCCCCCGCCGCGTGGTCGATGCGGGCGAACACCGTGGCTCCTGCGTTGCCTACCGCTGCCTCCAGATCATCCAGCGCCTCGACTACGGATTTATTCGTTTGAACTTTGATGATGTCGTCAGCCATGGCGGCAAGAGCCCCTCCGAACGAAAGAATTGAAGCCAGTATCAAAGTACGCATATCGGTTTTCCTTCTATAAAATTCACCCCAATTCTCACAGGTTTTGGAAATCTGACAATCACAAGTCTGGCATCAGCAAAGCCTTGCCTGAGTTGGAGATGCCCATTTTACCCTTGCTTTTGCGAACAATCCGACCAAAAGCCAAACATTTTACTGCGTTGAGCCATAATTCGGGCGGAATCCCTGCTTAATTCCCTCGTCAAACACAACAACCCGGGTGCCAAACGTGAGTATTTCGAACCTAGACGTTCCCAACACGTCCAGATTCAGATCAGCAACCATTGCGATCTTCTGCGCGGCGATTTTCACAAGCGCGAGTCTGCTTTTCTTTGTCCAGCCGCTTTTTGCCAAGCTGGTTCTTCCCAAGATTGGCGGTGCGCCGGCAGTTTGGACCACCGCCATGCTGTTTTTCCAAGTGGTGCTGATTCTCGGATATGTGTACGCACATCTTTTGACCAAATTTCTGCCCTTGCGCTGGCAGATCGTTACCCATTTTGCCCTCTGGGTCGCAGCGCTGACTTTCCTGCCGCTGTCCACCAGCGAAAGCTGGAGCTATAACGCCACGACCTCGACCGCAGTGCAAACGCTTGGCCTGTTCGCCGTAGGTGTAGGTGTACCTTTTGCAGTGTTGTCGGCAAATGCGCCCCTGTTGCAGTCATGGTACGCCAAGTCGGGCGGACCGTCGGCGGATGATCCGTATTTCCTTTACAGCGCCAGTAATGTCGGATCATTGCTGGCGTTGCTGGCTTTCCCCCTGGTTGCAGACCCATTTTTTGGGGCCGCTGAGATCAGCCGCGTGTGGCTGTTCGGCTTTGTGCTGTTCGGGGCGCTCTTGCTTGGCAGTGGCATGATCGCCCTGCGGGGGTCACGTCACACAGAGTCGTCGGTGCAAACAGCACTTAAAGCCAGTTTCCCCACCCTGCGGCAAATAGCTATCTGGGTGTTCGTCGCATTCATTCCCTCCTCATTGATGCTGTCCTTCACAACGCGGGTCAGCACGGACCTTGGTGCTCTCCCGCTGATCTGGGTCGTTCCGCTGGCGGTCTACATCCTGTCCTTCATCATTGCCTTCGCCAAATGGAAACACCTGACGCTTGACACTTTGAACCTGCCTATGTTGGCGGCGCTGGCGGCGGGTGTCGTACTGGTGTCCAAAGTGGTCAGCGAACATGACGCGCCGGTGGTCATCCTGCTCTATGTCCCGGTGTTGTTCGTCATCGCTCTTTTTGCACATCGCCTGCTTTACGACATGCGTCCGTCAGCCGAGCAGTTGACCGTGTTCTACATTGCCCTTTCCGTGGGCGGAGCGATTGGCGGGTTGTTCAACTCGATCGTTGCGCCAATTGTCTTCACACGTGAGTTGGAGGCGCCAATCACCATGATCCTGGCCGGAGGATTATTCCTTGTCCGCGCGCCGGGATTTGCCCTTCGCCACGTCATCATGGGCATTGCGGCAAGTGTTTTCATCCTCGTCATCGCGGGTGCGACACGGGGCGTCGCGGCCATGAGCGCGGACATTCCGCGCGCAGGCGCCCTGTTCGTGCTGATATTTGCAGTACTGTACCTGTTCCGGACTCAGGCCTTGCGTATCCCGGTGGTTCTTGCCGTCGTTCTGCTGCCTGCATTTGCAGTAAAGAACAATCCGGTGTTCGAAGATCGCAGCTTCTTTGGTGTGCATTCGGTGTATTCAAGTGAGGGCTACCGCGTCTACAAGAACGGCACCACGGTGCATGGCTGGCAACGCGAATCCGAATATGGCACTCGGCCCACACCGCTGTCCTATTATCACCCCGAGGGACCAATGGCGCAGGTCATCACGTCAGATTTCGGCAAACAATCCAGCAGCATCGGAATAGTTGGTCTGGGAACAGGGGCGCTGGCCTGTTACCGGCAGCCTTCGCAAAACTGGGACTTCTTCGAGATCGACGCGACTGTAGACCAGATCGCACGCGACCCTTCGCTGTTCACCTATCTGTCTGAATGCACGCCCGATTCAGAAACCCATCTGGGTGATGCCCGGATCGTCCTGAAGCAAAGGCCATTTGCCTTCGATATCCTGGTTTTGGATGCTTACAGCTCGGACGCGATTCCGCTTCACCTGATCACACGGGAGGCGGTAGAAATGTACACGAGCCGCCTGACCGACGATGGGGTTCTGGTGTTCCACATCACGAACCGGTTCTACGATCTGGTCCAGCCTTTGGCACGAATTGCCGACAGTTTGAACCTGACAGCTGCGCATCAACGGCTGGCCGTGGGTGAAGAACAGGTTGAAACCGGAGCCGCCACCAGCAGCGTTGTGATCCTGAGCCCGGACAAATCCCGAATTGAGAGTTTTGTGCAGGACGGAAACTGGCAAGTCGTTGAAACCGACGGCGCGCAGCCGTGGACCGATGACAAGGCAAACTTGCTCTCGGCGCTGAAACTGCTGAAGAACCGGGATCACTAAAGCAGGACACCTGCGCTGCCCATGGCCGGTGCGATCCGGGCCATGGGCGTCAAAACGTCTGTGGCATCAGCGGCGCTTTGTCGGTAAAGGTCCGGCAAAGAAGGACGATCAGATGCTGAAGACCCGGATCATTCCCTGCCTTGATGTTGCCGATGGCCGCGTGGTCAAAGGCGTGAATTTCGTCGGTCTGCGCGATGCCGGCGATCCCGTGGAATCGGCCAAGGCGTATGACGCCGCAGGCGCGGACGAGATCTGTTTTCTGGATATCCACGCCACCCACGAAAACCGCGGCACCATGTTCGACGTGGTACAGCGCACGGCCGAGCAGTGCTTTGTACCTCTGACAGTCGGCGGCGGCGTTCGGACCAAAGATGATGTACGCGCCCTGTTGCTGGCCGGGGCAGACAAGGTCAGCTTCAACTCGGCTGCCGTTGCCAATCCCGACGTAATCGCGGAATCGGCAGATCAATTCGGCAGCCAGTGCATCGTCTGCGCCATAGACGCCAAGACGGTCAGTCCCGGCAAGTGGGAGATTTTCACCCATGGCGGACGCAAGCCCACGGGCATTGACGCGGTAGAATTCGCAAAAACCGTTGTCGCCAAAGGCGCCGGAGAAATCCTGCTGACCTCGATGGATCGCGACGGCACCAAAGCTGGTTTCAACCTGCCCCTGACCCGTGCGATTTCCGATGCTGTGGACGTGCCCGTGATCGCAAGCGGCGGTGTCGGCAATCTGGACCATCTTGTCGAAGGCGTCACCGAAGGCGGCGCGAGTGCGGTGCTTGCTGCCTCGATCTTCCATTTCGGCGAATACACGATCCGCGAAGCCAAAGAACATATGGCCGCCGCTGGCATTCCGATGAGGCTGACATGAGTATTCTACACGACCTTGCTGCCACGATTGAGGCACGTAAAGGGGCGGATCCCGATTCAAGCTGGACAGCCAAGCTGCTTGCAAAGGGTCCCGAGAAATGCGCCGAGAAATTTGGTGAAGAAGCCATCGAAGCCATCATCGAAGCCACGAAGGGCGATCAGGCCAAGCTGACCGCCGAAGCCGCAGACGTGCTGTACCACCTGCTGGTCATGCTGGCCGCGCGAGACGTGGCGCTGGAAGATGTCCTGGCCGAGCTTGCGCGCCGTCAGGGCGTCAGCGGAATTGCCGAAAAAGCCGCCCGCCCCAAAGGGTAACGGCCGGGTTCCGCGCCGCCGCAACGGCCGCTATACTCGGGCGTCAGAATGACAGGCCGAGGGCGCGACATGATCCGAGTTTTGATGCTTGTGGCAACGCTTGCCACCGTTGCGGCATGTGCGGCGCCTCCCCCCTCGACCGGGGATGAGGTACAACGCCTGACAGCCGAAATTCAGCGGCTTGGCCCGGATATCGATCCTGAAGAGGCCCGCCGGGCGGCGCAAGTCGCCTATTCCTATACCGCGCAGCTGGTGGACGAATACCAGATCACCGATCCGCCGCTGATCCACAATGCAAAGGTCAACAAGGGATTGCGCCCGCGTGGTCTGTGCTGGCATTGGGCCGAGGATATCGAGCGTCGCCTGAAACAGGAAGACTTCCAGACGCTGGAATTGCACCGCGCCATCGCCAACGCCGACAATCCGCTGAGGATCGACCACAGCACCGCGATTATCAGTCGCAAGGGAGAGTCGTTGTATGAGGGCGTCGTGCTGGACCCCTGGCGCTATGGCGGGGTGTTGTTCTGGGCACCACTTGTCGAGGATACCCGTTATGAGTGGGTGCCACGTGACGTCGTGCTGGAAAAACGACGACAGGAACAGGTGGCCCGCCTGAAACCATATCAGCCAGCAACGCCCTAAAGCTTGGACGAGATGATCCCGGTGGAAAACCCGCCCATGCGCAGCTCGCCAAACAGGCGCTGATATTCGATCTTCGGACAGCGGTTCATCACCACGTCAACACCGCGGGCCTCGGCCTTGGCTGCCGCATCGGGGTGTTCAACCCCGATCTGCATCCAGATCGTGCCGAGCGTCGGGAATGCATCCAACGCTTCGTCCACAATGGGCGGCACGGATTCGGACCGCCGGAAGATGTCTACCATGTCCACGGGTTCGGATATCTCCGAAAGGCTGCCTCGTACCGTCTGGCCAAACAGGTCTTTCCCGGCATGGCCCGGATTGACCGGGATCACGCTGAACCCTTTCAACGAAAGGTAGCGGGCGACGTAATAGCTGGGTCGCACCGGGTTCATGGACACCCCGACAACGGCAACGGTCTTGGTGCGTTGCAGAATGGTTCTCAGGTGCTGATCGGAATAGTCTGACATGCCCTATCCTTAGCAGGGTTCCAAAAAGAAAAAAGCGCCCAAGAAGTCTTGGGCGCCAGTTGTTGGAACGAGGGACAGTGAAATGACCCGCGGCAGTTCCATTCCGCGGTCACTGTGACATTTAGGCATATATTTGGGAAAAAAAAGAGGAGCGGCGCATTTTTGTGATGACTCTTCACGATTACCTGATTCCCGCTCATTCCTGATAGAGGAGTGCCGGCCAGTTTTGTTCAGCCATCTCAATGTATTCTGCCTGATCCCGCTGCCAGACTTCTTCGATTTCGATCGAGTGCGTCAGGTACAGACGACCATCCACAACTTTCCAGGCCTTGGGGTCTGCACTCTTCAGAACGCCCATCGCCATCGCATATGAACAATACCCACCGAACTGCGGCGCGAAAGCACGGGGGTTGCTTTCGAAAAGTTCGCGGTTCTCCTGCGAGGTGAAATGCCACCGCGCTCCTTTCCACATCACGGAATTCTCGGGCATGCCCATGATGGGCGAAGAACTGTCGAAAAAGGACACGGCATCATACCCGGCCAACGCCACCCCTTCGGTGGTGTAGTACACGGGCCTTTCCTGCGCATACGTGGCAGGTGCCAGAAAAAAAGCGCACAGCGCGCCAAGTGTGGAACGTCGGGTCAGCATTGTCATGTCAGAATCTGAATTCACTGGGGTATGAAGATGCAATTTTTTGCTGCATGCGGAACCCCTGTTGACGTGGATGTGAACGATCTTCACCCAAATTCGTTCAATCAAAGATATCTTCGATCACATCCAAGGCTTCATCGAATACGCGCGAGAACATGCTCTTTTTCTTCTTTTTTCGCTTGGCCTTCCGCGGAGGGGTGTGAGAAACCGCAGATCGTACCGTTTTGGAAGGCGCGGCCTTCCGCTTGGGCAGCATCTTCAGATCATGCAGAGGTGCGCCACAACTGGAACAGCTCAGCTCGTGCCGCTCCTTGCCCCTCAGGACCAACGCTGCCCGGGTCCCGCAATAGCAGCAGGTCGCGATTTTTGATGGACCGGGAATAGCGCTCTCCTTTTTTGTCAGGGCCGGGATGCATATAGGGCGATTGCCGCCGCATTTGAGACATTCAGCGATCCGAATCCCCCGGCTGCGTCAATTTTCACCAATTGATCTACGGTTTCCTTCGTCTTTTGGCGCAATCCCGGGCCTTCCGCCCCAAGAACAAGTGCGACGGGGCGGTCCCGACCGTCGCTCAGCGCGCCTTCGATCGTCACGTCTGCTTCTCCGTCCAGCCCAAGGACCAGAAATCCCATATTCTGTAGTTCAACAATTGTGTCGGCAAGGTTGCGCATCCGCAGGTAAGGTTGACGCTCCAGCGCGCCGCTGGCGGTTTTTGCCAGTGCCCCGGTCTCGGGCGCGGAATGGTGGCGCGTGCCAATCACGGCACTGGCACCCAGAACCTCGGCCGAGCGCAGAATCGCGCCGACATTGTGCGGGTCCGTGACGCGGTCCAGAAGAATGACGCGCGGGTTTTCCCGACCGATGCAGTTTTCGGCCAGACCGCCCCAGTCCAGTGGTTTCACCTCCAGCGCGGCCCCCTGGTGCACCGAGCCTGCATCAATGGGCGCCGTAAACTTGCGCGGATCAGCCATCTCGGGCTCGATACCAGAGAATTCAATCGCTTCCGCCAGTTTATCCCGCGCATTGCGCGTTACGATCAGGCGCAGTTTCTGCCGATTTGGGTTCATCAAGGCGTCGCGAACCGCATGCAGACCGAACAGCCAAACGGTTTCAGCAGCCGCGGCCTTGCGCGCCTGTTCCTTCTCAACGACCCATTTGGGTTTCTTCATTTTTCAGGCCTCCGGGCCAAGAGTTCGGTTTCCTGCGCCAAAGCGAAATTTTCCTGTTGACGCTTCTTTGGTGCGCTAGTAATCACGCCTCCACGTCAGGTGCAACGCCTGACAGTGGGCGACAGGCCGCAAGGTGTGGCAGGGGACTGTAACTCCCTCGCGGAGACGCACGCCTGGTTCGATTCCAGGGTCGCCCACCATCTTTCCAGCAGGTTTCAAAGATGGTCAGATTGCATTGCCCGCGCGTGCTTACGTGCATGCTTATGCGCAAAGACGGCTGCAAAGACTCGTAAAAGTTGCGAAACCGGGCGTGGCCCGCTAGTCTGAACACGTTTTTGCGAGGGACTTGTTATGAGACTGCTTTTGGCGGCGCTTGCCGTTTGTGTCGCGGGCGCAGCGAATGCGCTGACTATTACATTTGACAACAACTTTCCGAATGATCCGATCACAGCATCCGGCACTAGGCAAGGAATAAGCCAAGGTTTCACGTTCAATTACGCAGACGTTTACACCTTCGGAAACTATATAAATTTCCACGATGATAGTGGCGTACTGTCTACCACAATAAAGCCCGTGATCGGTGGCAAGTTCACACTTCAGACGGTTGATCTGCAAGGCTGGTCCAGAGCATTCACAACAGGTTCCGGTCCAGCTCCCGCTTTCGGAACCGCTGCATACAATCAATGGTTATCCGCAGGGCCTTCGACCTTTCCGACGTTGACCTTTTCTGGGTTGCTGAATGGGTCAGTTGTGGCCAGCCAGACATTCGGTCCGATGGCTTTGACCACACTGTCATTTTCAAGCGCTTTCACGGCAATTGACGCTTTGCTGGTGACATACAACAGCCCGTCTCCACTAAGGAGCCAATTAATCACCACTCCAAACACGGCTTGGTGTATCGACTACTGCGGGGAAATGTGGGTAGACAACCTTGTCGTTGCACCGGTCCCCTTGCCCGCAAGCGGGCTGCTTTTGATCGGGGCCGTTCTGGGCCTGTTCGGGTACCGCAGGCTTAAGACAACCTAGTTGCACCCAACATAAAAAAAGGCGGCGCTGATTGTTGATCAGCGCCGTTTTTTGTCTCTCAAACAAATTTGGAAGGTTCTACTCCGCCGCCGGGCGCAGTCCCGAGACCTTGTTGAACCACGCCTCGATTGCATCCAGATCCGCCGGGAGGGCTTCCGCGGAACCATCCGCGAAGGTCTGGAATTTCTCTTCGTTCAAACCGTTCACGCCGACCAGAACCGGGATATCCATCGCCAGCGCTTCGCCGATCACGGGGCGGAACCCTCGACCGTCGGATTCGTGCTTGCCAAATTTGTTGATGATCAGTAGCTGAGGCGCGCCCTCCAGCGAGGCGGTCACATATCCCACCGCCTGTTCCAGCGCTGCCGGGTCCAGACGGCAGCCGCGCGACTGGGTGCCCAGCGACTGCGAAATGCGGATGGTTTCACCGTCAGGCAGCACCCGCACATCCATATCGCATTTGCTGCTGTCGGCGCATTCCGTGTTTGTTTGCACAACACCGGCCAGTTTTGCTCCTGACGCCAGCAGACGTTCCGCGACGGCGCTCAGAAGGCGGTCCGTCGCGCCGCGATCGGTGGTGGTGACATAGGCCAGATGCATCTTGGACCTCTTGTAATTCGTTTGTGACGTTTCAAATAGCACGCAAGGCACCGCCCGGCCACTCCCTCGTTTACGGAAGCGGGGACAGACCAATCACAGGAGCGTGCAGGTGAAGCAGAACCGCATAGACGGCAAACGCGGCCAGCCACACCCCGGGACGAGGCCAGGGACGTGGTGCGCACAGTGAGAACCGCGCCGTGTTGCGGGACAAGCGGACCCATTCAAAGCCCATCTCATGCGACTTGCGCCGGTCGACAAGGGCCATGCCCATGACCGCGAAACCTGCAAACAGACCGAACAGAATCACATGTGACAGGCTGCCATTGGCCAGCAGATGTGCCACCGCCCACAGCATCAGCGCGGCAAGGATCGGGTGTCGGGTGGTGCGCAGGATACCGGGCTGCTCTGGATCGAAGGGCCGATTGCCCAGCCCTCCGAAAGAGAACGGGTTCTGAATAATCAGCCCTGCAACAGCCAGCCAGCAGACCACAGGCATGATCAGAACCGGCGCCCAACGCAGCAGCGCGAATGGCGGGATAACCTCGACATAAGGGGCGTTTGCAGCGGCCATGATCAACCACGCCAGGACGGCCAACGACAGAACCGAATAGGCTGTGAAATACCCCCGGCGTCCGAGTGTATCGATCAGCCATCCACGCACGGCGGGCCGAACGGGAATCGCGTGGCTGAGAAGGAATGAAATGAGCGCTGCAAGGAATAGGGCCCAACCGGTCATGGAGATCTCCGCGTTATTGGGATCGGTCTAGATCAGGATGGCGGTGGTATCCTTGTCCGAAATCAAGTCAGGCATAGGGGCGGGTTCACCGCCCCCGTGCTGTGTTACAACCCAAGCGCCGCACGGCGTTCTTCGGCAAACCCCTGCACGATCCGGTCGGCAATCAGCGCCAGAATTGCCATCGCGGCCCCGGCCGAAATGCCAAGCCCCACATCTGCCTGACCCAGCGCCAGATAGATCGACTGGCCCAGACCCGTGGTGCCGATCAGTGCGGCGATCACCAGCATCGCAAAGGCATAGAGGATGGTTTGGTTCAGTCCCAGCAGGATGGTCGGCGCGGCATAGGGCGCGCGGACGTCGCGCATGATCTGCCACTCGGTCGCACCGCTTGAAATCGCGGCCTCCATCATCTCGTCCGGCGTGTTGACCAGCCCGTGCCGCGTGTAGCGGATCATCGGGACGATCGCATAGGCACAGATCGCCAGAAAGGCCGAGAACTCACCGATCTGGAACACCATAAGAACCGGGATCAGGAACACGAACAGCGGGATTGTCTGCAACATGTCGCAGATCGGACGAACCACTTTCCAGACCGGCTCCCAGACCGCACTGGCAAGACCGATCAGCCCGCCGGCGACCGCACAGGAAAACACTGCCGCACCGCTGAGGTAGAGCGATAGCAGCGCTCTCTCCCACAGACCCGAAACGAGGATGGTGCAAAGCAGCCCCACACACAGCGCCGCCAGGCGCCAGCCCCCCGCCACCCAGCCCAGAGCAGCGGCACCGGTCAGGACAAAGGGCCACGGCAGGTTTGCAATACCGGTTTCCAGCATGCCGATCAGGATCAGGACGATCAGACCTCCTGTCAGCCGACCACGCCAAGCCATCAACAGCGCGATCCCCGCACCTGCGGCGAACAGGCCAAAGCTCATGCCCGGCGTCCACTGGAAGCCCCAGGTAAAGGGCAGAACGGCCTGATCCAGACCGATCCGCAAAGGCAGCAGCACATAGAACAGTGAATTGTTCTTGAGCGCATCCAACCACGGGCCATTGGCTTGAGTGAACGCAGTCAGGCCACCGTCCACGGCCTCGGCCATCGGGTCCAGCAAGGTCAGTTCGGATGGGTTCGGCAGCCATGCCGCGAAGGCGGCAGTGAAAAGCACGGCAAACCCGAGAATTGTCCAGACAACGCGACCGTCATAACGTTTGCGCTCGGTCGCCAAGGTGCCGCTCATTCTGTCGATCACCACGGCAAAGACCACAATGACCAAACCCGCCATCAGAGATTCCCCGAACTGCGCCTTGCGCATGGTCAACAAGACCTCCCAGCCGATGTCGTTGAACCCACCGATGACGGCGGCGATGATCACCATCGACAGCGCCGCCATCAGGCACTGGTTCACGCCCACCATGATCTGCGTCGCAGCCGCCGGGATTTCCACCTGGAACAACTGCTGGAACCGGGTGCCGCCCGACATTATGGCGGCCTCTTTAATCTCGGGCTCGACACGCTCCAACCCCAGCATCACGTTGCGCGCCATGGGCGGCGCGGCGTAGATGGCCGAGGCGATCAGGCCAACAACAGGACCAAAGCCAAAGAGCAACAACAGAGGCGTGAGATATGCGAAGGTCGGCACGGTCTGCATCACATCCAGAACAGCCTGCACGAAGGATTTGACCCGCGGCACCTCATTGGCGAGGATGCCGATGCCACCACCCAATATCAACGCCACCGGAACGGATACTGCGACCAAGGCCAGCGTGTTCATGCTCTCAGCCCAGTAGCCTGACGCCAACACAAAGCTGAGGCCCAGAAAGCCGAGAGCGGCCATGGGCAAGCCGCCCAGGTACCAGCCCAACGCGGTCACGATTCCGATCAGGATGGGCCACGGTGTGTTGCCAAGCACGTAATTCGCCCAGTTCATCGGATAGGTCATCATATCCGAGAACAACCGCATCGCTGGTTTGATCAGGTTCAGAAACCAGTCCAGAAACGCGCCCACCCATTGGGTTGCGGGCAACTCCCACGCGGCGGGCCATTTGACCAGCCATGGGGCGATGCCCTCCAGAGCAAGGCAGACCGCACCGACGATAACCGTGATCAGGGCGGCCTTCGCACCCGCCGTCAACTGCGCGCTGCGTTGCGTCGGAAAGTCAGTCACGGCGGTCATGTTTCATCCACCTGAAGTGCGGCAGCCAGATCAGACGGGTGCACCGTCCCAACGACATTGCCATCGGCATCACGCACCGGCACGGGTTCATAAAGTTCCATGCAATGGGCCAGGGCTGCGTCCAGTGTCATCGACGTGGTCAGGCCGGGATCATCCGGGCCACATTCTGCCTCGCTCCGCATGACCGAGGCGACCTTGGCATGCTGCCCCTTGGCGACATCCTTGGAGAATTCGCGCACATAGTCATCAACAGGTCGCAGGACGATATCCGTAGGCGTGCCGATCTGTACGATCTTGCCGTCCCGCATGATGGCGATGCGGTCAGCAAGCTTCAGTGCTTCCTGAATATCGTGAGTGATGAAGACGATCGACTTCTTCAGGGTCGCCTGTATGCGCAGGAATTCGTCCTGCAACTGGCGACGGATCAGCGGATCAAGCGCAGAAAACGGCTCGTCCAGAAACCAGATGTCAGGGTTCACGGCCAAAGATCGCGCAATCCCCACACGCTGACGCTGACCACCTGACAGTTGCCGGGGGAAGCTGTCTTCGCGCCCTTCCAGTCCGACCAGCGAGATCACTTCCTGCGCACGATCCAGCCGTTCCTTCTTGCCAACGCCCTGAACGCGCAGAGGATATGCGACGTTTTCAGCAACGGTCATGTGTGGGAACAGGCCGAAATGCTGGAACACCATGCCCAGCTTTTTACGGCGCAGATCGGTCAGGGCCTTTTTTGAGGCACCGATGACGTTTTCGCCATCTACCCGGATCTCACCGCCCGTGCCGGGTAACAGTTGCGAGATACAGCGGATCAGCGTGGATTTACCCGAGCCCGACAGGCCCATGATGACGAACAACTCGCCTTCCTTGACCTCGAAATTGGCGTCCTGAACGGCTGGGATAAACCCTCGTTCGCGCAGGTCGGTGGCGGCTTTTTCGGCGTCGTTCCCTGACCGAGACAGCGCGTCGGTCAGGGCTTTGTCAGCGCCGGGGCCAAAGACCTGCCAGAGATTCCGGCAGGCGATGGCTGGCATAGTCGCGTCAGTCACTTACGTGCGCTCACTGGGTTGCTGCGTCTACGACCGGACGCCACTTGCCTTCGTTCTCTGCCATCCAGGCGGCGACGACTTCTTCGACCTTTCCGCCGTCAACGTCGATCGCGCCCATCATCGGTTGCTGGTCTTCGACCGCCAGTTGATAATTGGTCAGAATTTCATAGGCGGCCGGCCATTTCTCTTCCATACCGCTCCAGCCAGCTTTGAAAATGCGTGAGGGCGAAAAGTCGCAATCGTTCACCGCGTTCGGGTTCGGACCCCACGCCGGATCGTTAAAGCACGCTTCTTCACCTGCGGGCAGTTCAACGAACTGTACGTCATAGGCAGACATCGCCCAGTGCGGCTGCCAGAATGTGATCAGCAGTGGCGACTTGCGCTCGGTCGAAGCACGAAGTTCGGCGATCAAGGCGCCTTCGGACCCGGCGGGGACAGCCTTGAACGGCAGTTCCAGGCCGACCATACGATCCGCGCCAGGTGTGCCCCAATCGGCCGGATAGTCGACCAGACGGCCACCGGGCAGAGATTCCGCAGTGGCAAAGACTTGCGCGCAGTCTTTCAGCGCTTCCCACGCGGGCAGTCCCGGGCACAGATCGGCGACATGCGCCGGGTATGCGATACCTTCTTTGGCATCCAGGCCAAGATCGCCGATTTCGACAACCGTGCCTTCCTCGATCTTCTTGGCATATTCATCCGACACATTGGACGACCAGATTTCCAGCGTCGCGTCGATGTCTCCATCGGCCAGCGCCTGGAACTGGTTCATCATACCAGCGGTCACATATTCCACGTTATAGCCAGCTGCCTTGAGCATCTCACCCGCCACATGCGTGGTCACGTGCTGACCAGTCCATTCGTTGATCGCCAGTTTGATCGGCTCGTCCACGGCACCCATATCCGCCGCGTGCGCTGCACTGGCAACGGTTAGGGCCATAAGGCTTACACTTAGTTTTTTCATGGATTTTCTCCCTGTCTTATTTGTTTTGCCCACCCCGGCGAGGTTTTTCCCGCCGGTATCTTTGTCTGATGACAATACCATGTCGCAACATGCACAAATTCAGTCGGAAAAGGAAAGTGATCAGTTTGTAACGGCGCAGTTTTCTTCCCGCCAAACCGTTGATGTTTCCCCGCAGACGCCGCAAAGGCCCCTGCCCGACCCGTCATTATCCCTAGCCCCGGATCCCTAGCCCCGGGCGCGGAATGTTGACTGACGAGTCAATCACAAACCGTTTTAAGCCCGTTTGTCGAGGATTTCTTTGACGGTAACAAATCTTTTTTCTTGTTGAGCCTGAGTTTTGAGCCCTGACAGGTGAGTTTCAAACACTCAAAATTCCCATTGCAAAAGGAAGGCAAAACAAAACACTCTTTACATGACAGCTTTGAGGTTGGGTCTATGCGTTCATTTAAAGAGATCTATGATATTGCCGCCTCTCGCCACGGTGGGGCCGAAGCCTTTGAAGCACAGCTGAACAAGCCCAAAAGCCACGAAGAACTGGCGGCAATGCCCGAGGACCGGTGGCTATCGATCATCACGAAATGCGTCTTTCAGGCCGGTTTCAACTGGAAGGTCATCGAAAACAAATGGGATGGGTTCGAAGCCGCCTTTGACGGTTTCGATGTGGGTCGGTGCGCGTTCATGGATGATGAAAAGTTTGATGCCTTACTGCAAGACACACGCATTGTCCGCAATGGAACCAAGATCGCAGCAGTGCGGGACAACGCGGCGTTCCTTTTGGAACTGCGCGAAGAAGGCGGCGCGGGCAAGGTTCTGGGCGGCTGGCCCTCTGATGACTATATCAACCTTCTTGCCATGCTGGCCAAACGCGGGTCTCGTCTTGGCGGAGCTTCGGCGCAGTATGCGATGCGTTTCGCAGGGCGCGACAGTTTCATTCTGTCTCGGGACGTCACCGCCCGTCTGATCGCCGAAGGCGTGATCGACAAGCCCGCCACGTCGAATAAAGCCATGGCGGCGGTGCAATGGGCCTTTAATTCATGGATGGATCAATCCAGCCGGTCTTTGACGGAAATCAGCCGGGTTTTGGCCATGAGCCTGTGAAAACGGTTTGCGGATCGCAAGCAGCGGACTAGGATTCACCTCATGGTTCTGCGCGTATTCCTGTGTGCTCTTTTGTTGCTGCCCTCCTGCGGTCGTCAATTGACAAAGCAAGAGCGTGATTTTGCGGATGCCATTCAGGGCGAAACCCTTAATCTTGACAGCGTGCGATTGGTCCAAGGTGCGCCGGTTGCCAATGTGACGTATTTCCGCGAGGAGCGCCCACGTCTGGCCTGCCGCGAGCGTATCCTTCCTCCGGTGGAACCCGGGCCGGTGACAGGCAGGCCAGCAGCCGTGGCCCTGTTCAACAAGGTTTACTTTGCGCGCGACTGGTATCTGGAAGACTACATGTCTGATTTTCCGGATCAGATGAACCTGGTGGCCGCAATGTTACTGGCCCATGAACTGACGCATGTCTGGCAGTGGCAAAACCGCCGGACCACCGGTTACCACCCGCTGCGTGCTGCGGCGGAACATGGTGGGCGCAGCGATCCGTATCTTTTCGACCTCGAAACGTCGCCGGACTTCCTGTCCTACGGGTTTGAACAGCAGGGCGCCATTGTCGAGGAATACGTTTGCTGCCGTGCGCTGGACCCTCAGGCCACCCGAACCAAACGGCTGCACGCGATGCTGAGCGCGCATTTTGATCTGTCACCGCTTCCGCAAAAAGGGCGTGAGCGCGCAATCTTACTTCCCTGGAGCGAGGCCGAGATCGACGGAATTTGCAGCGGAACCTAGTTCTGCTGCAGTGTTTCAAGATAGGCCACCAGATCCACGATGGGCTGGCTCGTCAGAATAGGCTGACCTTGCGGCGTTTTCATGGATGTGTCCTGCCCGTCAAAATAAGGGCCATAAACCGGCATCGGGCTACCATGACTGACCAATGGGTCCCGACCATCAATGCGGGCGACAACGCTGGCAGTCGGGAACACGCCTTCTTCGTTGGACAAAGTGGTCAGATCGCTCGGTTGAACCACCAACACGGCTGCCATCGGACCCTGCCCCATTGCATCGATCCCATGGCAGGTCGCGCAATGGTGCAGATAAAGTTCTTCTCCGGTCTTAGCGTCTTGTGCCCAAACGGCCTGCGAGGCAGCAGCCGAAACCCCAAGAACCAGTACTCCGATTGTTGCCTTGAACATCGTATCCTCCTGCCAAGATTGACATTTGCAGGGTTGCCCGATGGGCGTCTTGGCGCAATGATCCAGATCAACGAAAATGCTGCAGAGGGTTCGGGCAATGACACAATACGCCGCCATCATGCTGGCCGCCGGATTTGGAATTCCGATCCTGGCCGCGCTTAACGCGGCGCTGGGCAAAGTCATCGGGTCGCCAACGACGGCTGCTGTTGTGCTGTTTGCCATTGCCTTCATCGCCTCGGCGTTGATCATGGCGCTGTTTCCCGGATTTGCGGCCTTGTCCAAGGTTGCCCAGGCGCCGAAACACCTGTTGCTTGCAGGTGTCCTGATTGCTTTCTATGTCCTGTCGATCACCCACGTCGCACCACATTTTGGCGTGGGCAACGCTGTATTCTTTGTGCTGCTCGGGCAATTGATCAGCGCCGCGGCCATCGACCATTTCGGCCTGTTCGGCGCACAGGTCGAGCCGCTTACTTTCATGCGGATGGGCGGGATCGCTGTCATGGCCATTGGCGTTGCGATCACTCAACTGGCCTGAGGACCCCGCTCTCAAGCCGAACCATCCGGTCCATGCGCGCCGCCAGGTCAAGGTTGTGGGTAGCTATCAACGCCGACAACCCTTCGTCCCGTACCAGCTTCATCAATGTATCAAAGACCTGATCCGAGGTTTCGGGGTCCAGATTGCCCGTCGGTTCATCCGCAAACAAAATACGGGGCGCATTGGCCAATGCCCGGCAAAACGCCACCCGTTGTTGCTCCCCACCAGAGAGCGCCGCGGGGCGGTGGCTGGCGCGTGCGGCTACGCCGACACGGTCCAGCAGGTCCAGCGCTCGGGCCTGTGCGGCCTTGTCCGACACACCATTGGCCAGTTGCGGCAGAGTGATGTTTTCCAATGCTGTGAATTCCGGCAGCAAGTGGTGGAATTGATATACGAACCCGACATCCTGCCGACGCAGTGCGGTTCTGATCCGGTCGCCTTTGCCCGACACATTCCGCCCGCCGATTTCGACGGTTCCTTCGTCGGGCATGTCCAGCAGGCCAGCGATATGCAGAAGCGTTGATTTACCTGCCCCTGAGGGCGCAACCATCGCTACGGCCTCACCCGCGCGCAGATCCAGATCAACTCCGCGCAAGACCTGCACTTCGCCCGGTTTGCCTTTCAGATAGGTCTTGGTCAGACCCTTCAGACGCAATGTGACATCATTCATAGCGCAACGCCTCGACCGGGTTCAGCCGCGCCGCTCGACGGGCAGGAAAATAGGTGACGACAAAGGACAGGCCAAGCGACAGACCGATGGCCTTGAGCACATCGTTCATGTGCAGCTCGGCAGGTAAAGCATAGATGCCCCGGATCGACGGATCCCAGACGCCGCCGCCCATCACGTAATTCACGAACGAAAAGATCGGATCGATATAGATCGCGAAGAGGCACCCAAGGATGACCCCCAAAGCCGTTCCTATCAGACCGGTAAAAGCGCCGCAGATGAAAAAGACACGCAGAATCGATCCTTCGCTTAGGCCGATGGTGCGCAGGATGCCGATATCGCGGCCCTTGTTCTTGACTAGCATGATCAGGCCCGAGACGATATTCATCGCGGCGATCAGAACGAGGATCGAGAGGATGATGAACATTACGTTATCCTCGACTTCCAATGCCCGCAGGAACCCACCGGATGCATCCTGCCAGGTCCAGATCTGGCTGCGCTCGCCCGATGCCTCGAGGATGGAAATCAGAATCGGCCCCAGTTCTTCGGGCTTTTCCACCATCACTTCGATCTCATCCGCCACACCTTCGCGATTGAAAAAGCCCTGCGCCTGCGAAAACGGCATGTAGACACGCGTGCGGTCAATGTCATAGCGCCCGGCCGAGAACACATAGACAACGCGGTAGGCATTCACGCGGGGCGAAGTACCGAAGGCGGTTTTTACCCCGTTGGGCGAGGTCAATTTGACGACGTCCCCCACGGTGGCGCCTATGCTGCGCGCCACGCCTGACCCAATTGCAATGACATCCTCACCCGTCTGGAATTCTGACAAGTCCCCCACAGCCTGCTCTGCCTGGGCAATACCCGGCAGATCGAGTAGATCATCGGGGCGGATGCCAAACACTTCAACGCCGCTGCTGCGGTCGCGGTTGGTGATCAGCACCTGCCCCTTCACCAAAGGAGCTGCGCGTTGAACACCGGGCACTTGTGCGATACGGGCGGCGCGTTCCTCATAGTCGGCGATTGTGCGATCCACCCGCCCTTGGGCATCGATCTCGCCTGACGAATAGACCGTCACATGCGCGTTGGCGCCCAGAATGGTGCCAACAAATTCCGAACGGAATCCGGACCGGACCGCCAGTGTCGCGATCAGGGCAAACACAGCCAGTGTGATCCCGATCAGGGAAATCCAGGTCATCACACTGACGCCGCCTTCGGCCCTGCGGGCCCGCAGATAACGCCAGGCTATTTTCCATTCAAAAGAGGCAAAGGGCGGGGGGGTCTTGGCCATACCTGCTCCGGGTGTTCTTGTTCGCGGGGACAGTTTCGGCATTTCACCCGATGGTCAAGCCGGTTGTCCCTCTGACCCGACTCCTCAGCCTGAATGAGCCGAATCAACTCGGTGTGCAACTGGAACGATTGAGCCAAACGGATGACTTCGGAAGTTGGCGTTACACCATGAGTTGTGAAGCGCATCACAGACAAACCGATATTGTTTCATGTATGAAGTTAATCATCGCGCTTTGTGAGCTCCTGAATCGAAAAGGCAACAATGGGCGCGAAATTTTATTACTCTTTTTGATTATTTTCAGAAACTTTGTCACCCTGTCTACGGGGGAACACATTTAAGGAGCGGGGGTCGCTCAATGAATTTTCAAATTTCAACCAACGGTGCGGGTGTTATTCCGTCCCGCCAAGCATCGACAGAACTGGATTGCGAGACAGCGGCGCTGCTGCGTGCGGCCATTCGGCCAATCTTTGCCAGCGCGGCAAGCTGGGGCAATCTGACGGATATTCTGAAAGACAAAGGGTACCGTCTGGTTTTCCGGCAAGGTCGTCTGTGTTTAACGGATCGAACCACGGACGCGCGGGTTTGCGGGTTGCAGTTTCTGGGCCTTGAGTTTCGCGAACTGGTCAGTCGACTGGGCCGACCGATCGTGGTGGCACGGGGCGACGGGGCCAATGGGGACATCCTGGCAAAGCGTCCGACAGCGGACCAAAGCTGAAGTCTGAACCGGGTGTCCTGGTCAGGCCGCGAGTGGCGGCCAGAGCAATATCATGGCCGCCTTCATGGATCAGGTCAGTTTAACGTGACAATCAGAGCAGGTACGGATGCTTGTGCTCAGGCAATCTGCTCGTAGATTTCAGCAACTTTGGTAACGGCGACCTCGGGGCTCAGTTCCTCGCTTTCGCCGGTCCGGCGGCAGGTCAGTTCAACAACACCATTCTTCAGACCACGCGGACCGACCGTGATCCGCCACGGCAGACCAATCAGATCCATGGTCGCAAACTTGCCCCCTGCCCGTTCGTTGCGATCATCATAGAGCGGTTCCAGCCCCAAGGCCGTCAGAGCGTTATAGATTTTGTCGCAGGCGGCGTCAGCTTCTTCATCACCTTGCTTCAGATTCACGATGCCACAATGGTACGGGGTCACACCCTCGGGCCATATGATGCCTTTGTCGTCATGGCTGGCCTCGATGATCGCGCCAACCAGACGACTGACGCCGATCCCGTGGCTGCCCATATGCACCGGAACCGGTTTTCCATCAGGGCCCTGCACAGTCGCGCCCAGTGGCTCGGAATACTTCGTGCCGAAGTAGAAGATCTGCCCAACTTCGATACCACGCGCCACGCGGCGGCGTTCTTCGGGGATCTGATTGAACAGCGCCTCGTCATGCGTTTCATCAGTGCGTGCATATTTCGAGGTGAACTCTTCCAGAATGGCCTGACACTGCTCGTGGCTGTCATAGTCAATCTCACGATCACCAAAGGTCAGGTCGGTGACGGCGCTGTCATAGAAGACCTCGGATTCACCGGTATCGGCCAGCACGAGGAACTCATGCGTATCATCGCCGCCAATGGGTCCGGAATCTGCACGCATCGGGATCGCCTGAAGGCCCATGCGCTCATAGGTGCGCAGATAGCTGACAAGATGGCGGTTATAGGCGTGCAGCGCGTCTTCCTTGGTGAGGTCGAAGTTATAGCCGTCCTTCATATAAAACTCACGGCCCCGCATCACGCCGAAACGCGGGCGGATTTCGTCACGGAACTTCCACTGAATCTGATAGAGCGTCAGCGGCAGGTCTTTGTAGCTGTTCACGTGGCCACGGAAGATATCAGTTACCAATTCTTCGGCTGTGGGTGTGAACAGCATGTCACGGTCATGTCGGTCCTTCATCCGCAGCATCTCCTGACCATAATCATCATACCGCCCAGATTCACGCCACAGATCCGCCGACTGGATGATGGGCATCTGAATCGCGATGTGACCGGCCCGCGCCTGTTCTTCGTGGACGATGTTTTCCAACTTGCGCAGCACTTTGAAACCCAGCGGCAGCCAGGAATAAATCCCCGCAGAGGCCTGCTTGATCATCCCGGCACGCAGCATCAGCCGATGGCTGACGATCTGGGCCTCGGAAGGGTTTTCCTTGAGAACGGGCAGAAAGTAACGGCTGAGGCGCATGGGTTAACCTTCAAAGGTAAATTTCGACTTCAAAGGTGATTATGTCAAACCACCGCCGGGGGCAATCGGGCATTGGTGTTTTTGCGACTTCGCATCAGTCGGTTTTTTGATTGACCCTCCAATCGGGAACTCCAATTGTGGCGCAAACTCAAAACCCATGAGGCCTTGATGCAGACCATTCAGGAACCCGCCCGCAGCATTCCCGTTGTCCACTCTACAGACGTGCTGGTCGTCGGGTCCGGTCCTGCCGGTTTGGCCGCAGCACTGGCCGCAGCGCGGACCGGTGTGGACGTCTCGCTGGTTGACCGGTTCGGGTGCATGGGCGGCAACATCACCGCCGTCGGCGTCGAAGGATTCGCGTGGTACCGGCACGAGCAAACCGTCGAGGCAGGCGGCATCGGGATGGAATTTGAAACCCGCGCCAAAGAGATGGGCGCGGCGGTGCCCGAAAGCCAGTCGCTCAGCTATGAACTCGACAGCGAAGGGTTCAAGCTGGTGGCGGACAAGCTGGTCGAAGAGGTGGGTGTTTATCCAATGCTGCACCGGCAATTCGTCGCCCCCATCATGGAAGGTGACCGGATCATCGGCATCATCACCGAATCCAAGGCCGGGCGTGAGGCGATACTGGCCAAGGTGGTAATCGATGCCACCGGCGACGCCGATGTGGCCCATCGCGCGGGGGCTCCGACGCATAAAACGCCACGGGAAGACATGATGGCCGCCTCTGTCATGTTCCACCTGGCGGGCGTCGACAAACGTGCCTTTATCGAGGGCGTCAAAGCAGACCCGCAGACCTACAAGGACTGGGGCGGCGGCGGTGAGTGGAATATCGAAACCAGCGGGAAAGAGGACGACATGTTCTCACCCTTCGTGCACAAGCCCTTCCAGCAGGCGATTGATGAAGGTCTGATCCCGCCGCATCTGAACACCATCGCCGGCACCTGGGGCGCGATGCATGACACAGGCGAACTCACCTACATGAACCTCATCCACCTGGCCGAGATCGATGGTACCGACCCCGACAGCCTGACGCGCGGTGAAATCGAAGGGCGCCGCCAATCGATGATGGCTATCGAAGCTTTGCGCCGGTTTATGCCCGGCTGCGAGAACGCGCGGCTGCGGAATTTCGGGATGACCATCGGTATTCGTGACACTCGCAAGATCGATGCGATGTACAACATGACCGAAAACGACGCCCGTTATCAGGGCCGGTTCGAGGACACGATCGGCATCTACCCCGAATTCATCGACGGGTATGGCATCCTGATCCTGCCGACCACGGGGCGGTATATGCAGGTCCCGTACCGCTCGATGCTGCCCAGGGGCATCAAAGGCCTGTTGGTTGCGGGACGGTCACACGGTGCCGACCGGGTGGCCCATGCTGCCACGCGAAACATGGCCTGCTGCGCAGTCATGGGTCAGGGCGCGGGCGTTGCAGCCGCGATGTCGCTGAAGGGCAATCAGGAACTGGATCAATTGAATCTGGCACCTGTACACACGGAACTAGAGCGTCAGGGGGTCAGGATTCACTGATGGACAACATTCCAACAATAGACATTTCGCCGCTGTACGATCATGGCACCGCAGCCTTTGATGCGACGGTACAAAGCATTATTGAAGCCTGCGCGGGGATCGGGTTTCTGTCCATCACCGGGACAGATGTGTCTCAGAAATGTGTGGATTACGTCCGTCAAGCCACACGAGAGATCTTTGCCATCACAGACTCCCGCAAATGGGATCAGGCTATCACGCGCGAGAACTATCGCGGTTATATCCCGATGGGTTTTTTCACACCCAACGATGGATCCGGCAAAGCCGACAAATACGAGGGTTACAAACTGCACCACGAGGTTGCCGCCACCGATCCCGTGCGCGCTGAGTGTGCCCTGTACGGCCCGAACCTGTGGCCCGCTGAAGTCCCCGAGGCCAAAGAGGTCATCCTGAGTTATTGGAGTCAATTGGACCGTGTCACTGATCTGTTGCTGGGCGCATTGGAATCCGGCCTGGGCTTGACCTCTGGCATTTTGCGCGACGCGTTCCGAAACCCGATGACCAATATGACACTGCTACACTATCCCCCGCAGGCTGCGGATGAAGCGGGCTATGGCATCCATCCGCACAAGGATACGGACGCACTGACCATCATCGCGCCCGACCCGGTGGGCGGGCTCCAGGTGCAGACCCGCAGCGGCAAGTGGATTTCACCGGACTGCCCACTTGGCGGCTTTGTGGTGAATATCGGCGACATGCTGGAGCTGTGGTCAGGCGGGCGGTTGAAATCCACGCCACATCGGGTGGTGAACAGATCGGGCAAAGAGCGGTACTCGTTCCCCTATTTCGCCGTACCCCGCCATGACGTCATTGTTGAACCATTGTTGCCCGCCCTGCCCGGCTTCGACCGTCCGGCAGTTCATTGTGGTCACTGGTCGGCGGAAATCTGGCGCACCAACTGGCCCGATGAAACCGCGGAAGAAGGCACCCCGGAACTGGGGACGTTGCACGATTGAAGCCGGCAAAGCCCTTCCCAATGAAGCGCTTGCATCATGGGCTTTGATACGCCAAGAACACCGGCAAGGGCCTGAACAAGGGGATCGCCATGGCTTTGCCGGTAAAGGATCAGCTGAGATACTGGAGCGTCGCCGCTGCGGTCTTTGTGTTGATCCTCTGGGCCTTGGGGGATGTCCTGCTGCCCTTCGTCATTGGCGGAGCAATTGCATACTTCCTTGATCCCGTTGCGGATCGGCTGGAGCGGCTGGGCCTGTCGCGTATGGCCGCCACGGCAATTATCACCGTCGTAGGTGTTTTGGGATTTGTACTTGCAATTTTGATGGTGGTACCTGCTCTGATCACCCAGCTGCTGGATCTGATCGACGTTCTGCCCGATCTGTTCAAGCAATTGCGCGGGTTCATTGAAAAACAGTTCCCGTCCTTACTGGATCGAGAGTCGAACACGCATCAGATGCTTTTGTCCTTCGGCGAAACACTGAAATCCAAGACAGGGGATGTTCTGGAAACGGTTATTGCTTCACTTGGGTCTGCGATAAATATTGTTGTCCTTCTGGTGATCGTACCCGTCGTGGCTGTTTACCTGCTGCTGGACTGGGATCGCATGATCGCCCGCATCGGAGAGCTCCTGCCGCGTGACCATGCCCCCACCATCAGGCGGCTGGCCGGTGAGATTGACGCCGTGCTGGCCTCTTTCGTGCGCGGGATGGGAACGGTCTGCCTGATCCTTGGCACCTATTATGCGGTTGCCCTGATGCTTGCCGGTCTGCAATTTGGCCTGATTGTGGGCTTCATTGCGGGATTGGTCACGTTCATCCCTTATCTGGGCGCCCTGATCGGTGGCTCATTGGCCATCGGGCTGGCGCTGTTTCAGTTCTGGGGTGATTGGGCTCATATCGGGCTGATCGCAGGCATCTTTGCCATCGGACAGGTCACCGAGGGAAATTTCCTGACACCCAAGCTGGTGGGCAGCTCTGTCGGGCTGCACCCGGTCTGGCTGCTGCTGGCCCTGTCTGTCTTTGGGGCTTTGTTCGGGTTTGTCGGCATGCTTATCGCCGTGCCCGTGGCCGCAGCATTGGGCGTGCTGACCCGATTTGCCACATCGCTGTACCTGGACAGCCGACTTTATACCGGTCTTGAAGGTCAGGATCAGGAAACCGAGTAGATGGCCCGACAACTCAGCTTTGATCTGCCCGCCAAGACTGCGCTCGGGCGAGAAGATTTCTTTGTGTCGCCAGCCAATGCTTTGGCCGTGGCGATGATCTCGGCCACATCCTGGCCGGGAAACAAGCTCGTTCTGACTGGCCCGGCTGGCGCAGGGAAAACCCATCTGGCGCATGTCTGGGCCGCGGAAACCGGCGGACGCATCATTCAGGCCGCTGACCTGCGGTATGACGATGTGCCGGATCTGGCACGTAGGCCAATTGCCGTCGAAGACGTGCCCATGATCGCCGACGATACCGACCAGCAAAAAACGCTTTTTCATCTGCACAATCTGGTTCTGGCCGAAGGGAACGCCCTGCTGATGACTGGTCGGCTGGCCCCGAAATTCTGGGAATTGCCACTGGCCGACCTGCAAAGCCGGGTCGAAGGCGCCCATCACGTGGCGCTGGATCCGCCCGACGATGCGTTGCTGGGTGCGGTTCTGGCCAAACTGTTCGTAGATCGGCAGCTGAACCCCGGCCCCGAGGTAATCGCCTATCTGGTCAAACACATGGATCGGCGATTTGAAACTGCGGCCGACGTGGTTGCGCAGCTGGATCAATTGGCCCTCATGGAAAAGCGCGACATCACCCGTTCCCTGGCCGTGCGGGTTTTGAACATGAGCCCGGAAAGGATCGAGACGGGTGATTGACCAGCACCCGCCAATTTCGCATCCTCACACAGCATTATCTGGAAGACACATGGATCAGACCGCTGCAACCGACATCCCTGATTGGGGGCCCTTCGGAAAGCCACTGTTCGACGAGCCTGGAACCCGGGCATTGTCGCGTGTCGGAGTTGTCGATGTCGGATCCAACTCGGTCCGAATGGTCATCTTTGACGGTGCGGCCCGATCGCCGGCCTATTTCTACAATGAAAAGGTCATGTGCGAATTGGGCGCGGGCCTGTCCGAGACCGGTCGACTGAATCCGCGTGGACGCGAACGTGCGCTGGCGGCGCTGCGACGGTTTCAGAATCTGGCGATGGATCTGGAATTGCCGGGTCTGCATGTCGTGGCCACGGCAGCTGTACGCGAGGCCAAGGACGGACCGGATTTCTGCAATCAGGTGAAGGCGAAAACCGGGCTGCACGTGGAAGTCATCACCGGAGAAGAAGAAGCCCGTTTTTCAGCTCAGGGTGTGTTGCTGGGATGGCCCGGCGCCTATGGCCTGATCTGCGACATCGGCGGATCTTCGATGGAGCTGGCCGAGATCGGGGACGGTCAGGTGGGCCGCCGCCTGACCTCGGCGCTCGGGCCACTGAAACTGCGAGATATCAAGGGCGGACGGCGTGCACGCAAGGCCCATATCAAAAGCACGATGGAAAAGCTGCGCGATGAGATGGGTCCGCAGCGGGATCGTCTGTTTCTGGTTGGCGGCAGCTGGCGGGCATTTGCCCGGCTGGACATGCTGCGGCGAGGCTATCCGCTGATCGTTCTGCATGAATACCGCATGACGACAAAACAGGTCCGCGAAACGATCAAGTTCATTGAAAAGAACGATCATGAAAAGCTGCGCAGCCAGGCCGGTGTATCCAGCTCGCGCATGTCGCTCATCCCCTACGCGATGGATGTTCTGGCCCGGCTGATCCGAACGTTCAAACCAAAGGATATCGCCATTTCCAGCTACGGTATCCGTGAAGGATTGCTGTATGAACAGATGTCGCAGGAATTACGCGACCGCGACCCGTTGATCGAAGCAAGCCTTTTTTCCGAATCCAAGGATGCCCGCCTGCCCGGATTTGGTCGCAACCTCTACGATTTCGTGATGCCGCTGTTCAAATCTGCCCCCCCCAGCAGCGTTCGACTGATCAAGGCTGCGTGCCTGCTGCACGATGTCAGCTGGCGTGCTCATCCCGACTACCGGGCCGAAGTCTGTTTCGACAACGTCACCCGCGCCAATCTGGGTGGTTTGAAGCATTCCGAACGTGTCTTTATCGGGCTGGCCTTGCAGCACCGGTATCGCAACAAACGCGAGGGCAACCGGTTTGCACCCTTGTATGATCTGCTGGACGAAAAAGGCCAGAAAGAGGCCGAGATCTTGGGCAAGGCGATGCGCTTTGGCGCGATGCTGTGGATGCATAATGACGCCAATATGGGGCGCCTGAAATTCTACCCCAAAAAGCGCGAGTTGGAGCTGTATCTGCCCGAAGCAGCGGCCCCCCTGTTCAGCGAAGTTGCCGAAGCGCGCCTGAATTCTCTGGCAAACGCCCTGAAATCCGATACGCGCGTGATCATCAGGGGCTGACCATCGATCCGATCAGATATCAGTTGCCCCTTCGGGCAACTCATCACTCTCGTCTTCAGGCTCTGGCAGTTCCTCGGCCTGCTTCCTTCGGATGATGATGTCGCCATTGGGCAAGATCTCGGGCGCTTCATAAGCGCTCCAGTCCTTGATCTCAGCCCCCAGCTCGGCCAGTGCCGGGCCCATTTCCCGCAAGAACGACTGCAACGCCGGGCCAAACTCATCCGCGAGGCCCAGCAGCTCATCCAGCGCCGGATCCATTTCCTTGCGCAGACCTTCAAAAAACAGTTCAGCCCCCTGCTCCATCAGGGATTTGCTGTTTTCCTCCTGCGACATGGCGGGTGCGGCAATGCCAGCCGTGATCATGCTGATCAGCAAAACGTGTTTCATACCTGATATATAGTCGCCCTGCCGCAGGCGTGAAAGGTCACAGGTCGATGTCCAGCGTGACCGGGAAATGATCCGACGCCGTCAACAGCGCCTGTCGCAGGTCCGGTGCGGACCAGCAGACCGCGTCGCGAAACGGATGCCAAATACGCCAGCCCGGGCGGTATGCACGCAGATCCTGGGTAATCATTATATAATCCAGAAGAGCCTCGAGAAACCTGCCTTCTTTCGGGCGGGTAAAGCGGGCCGTAGAGGGTATCGATCCGGGCCGAAATCCATGAGCAGTCACCGCGTGCGGGTCGAACAACCCCGCTTGCAGCAAAATCTCGACCGAAGACCGGCCGAACAGATGTTCGAACTCATCCAGCCCGGGACCGTCGTTCAGGTCGCCCAGCAAAATGACAGGTTCTTGGCTTGCAACGTGAATCTCGACCCGCCTGGCCAGCCAGACCGCCTGCGCCAGTTGCTTGCGGCGGTTGGCAATCGAGATACGGATCGCCTCATCCCGCGACTCAGCCCCATGCGGAGCCTTGGATTTCAAATGAGCGCCGATCAGCCGGACCTCGCGGCCCGATTGCGTGGTCACCGCCAATTCCATCGGTGGTTTGGAAAACCGCACAACATCCTCGGTCGCATCTATATCCAGATCGATCCTGAACTCGCTATCGAACCGGGGGGCCAACGGGTCGTCGATGTCACCCCTGGGATCATGGCGCGCGGTAAGAACGGTCCTGTCGTAAAGCAGCGCCAGCTCCTGATGCGTGTCGTTGGCAAACCCCATCACCGCGTCAGAGGTGCGCAGATCAAATGCCTCGGCAAAGGTTTGCAGGGCCCGCACCGTATTCTGGCGTTTACCGGTGTTCGGAGCCTCGACGATCAATACCGCGTCTGCGTCAATCGCGGTCAGCACTTTGGCAATCGCCTCGACCTGCTGCGCCTTGGTGACGTCATGCCGACCGGACCAGGTGTCATCGACAATCAGATTGTCTTTTTGATCAAAAAGATTTGCGAACCATTCGATATTATAGGTCGCCAGCCGCATCCTGTCAGGCCCGCGCCCCGTTGATCTCATCCCAGGCGCGGTTGATATCGATCATCTTTTTCTCGGCCAGTCTGATCGCCTCTTCCGGGACACCGCGCGCCATCATGGCGTCCGGGTGCGTTTCGCGGACCAGTTGTCGCCAGACTTTGCGGATATCGGGCAATAGCATGTCCTGCGGCACACCCAGAACCGTGTAAGGATCTTTTGGAGCATCCGGCACAAATCGCGCCCGCAATGCTTTGAATTGAGCGTCGGTCTGCCCGAAGATCTTGCTCACTTCTTCCAAAAACGCGTTCTCATTGGGGTGGTAGAACCCATCGGCCATGGCGATGTGAAACAGCCCTTCCATCAGGTCGCAAAGCGTGGTGCTGTCTTCGGCAAACATCCGGGCGATCTTTCGGGCATAGTCCTGATACCCCGCCACATCCGTGCGGGCCATGTTGAAGACCCGCGCGGCACCTTCTTCGTCTTCACGCGCGATCTGAAACACATCGCGGAAGGCCGTAACCTCGTCTCGTGTCACCTGACCGTCTGCCTTGGCCATTTTTGCGCCCAGCGCAATCACTGCAATCGTGAACGCCACCGAACGTTCCGGGGGCGAACGCAGTTTTTCAAAAACTGCGGTCAGGCTTTCGCCTTGGGCCAGCGCACTGAGCGCTTCGGATATGCGGGTCCAGATCGACATGGGCATACACTAGCGTCACAATCCGGGACTGTCAGGTGCGACAGATCACTCAGGCGAAAGAATTTTCTGCATCAGCACAAGATCCAGCCGTTGACCCCATTTGAACCCTACTTCGGGCATTCGACCAACCTGCAAAAAGCCCAGCGCCGCGTGGAACGCCACAGCGCCCGGATTGGCCGAGGAGATGCCTGCAACCAACACATGCAGCCCGTCGGTTCGTGCGGCCTTCTCCAGCGCTTGCATCAAAGCACGCCCAACGCCCTTTCCGCGCGCGTCCGGTGACAGCTGGATCGAGTGTTCGCGCGTCTGCGCGTATCCGGGACCCGCACGAAACTGGGCATAGGTGGCAAAACCAACAACTTGCCCATCATGTTCGGCGACCAGAAACCCGGTGCCCCGCGCCGAGATGTCCTCGGTAATTTGCGTCGTGCTACGCTCATCGGTCGTGAACGTGATCAAGGACTCGCGAATGATCGCATTGGTGATCCTGGCGATTGCCGGCGCATCCGCCCGCATGGCCGGGCGAATGATCATTCCAGCACCCGAATCCCATGAGGAGTCTCGAATTCCGCCCTGAGCGCGGCCGGGCCGGTGTCGAACACCACATGATCCAATGCACCCAGATGTTTGGCCAGCGTCAATGCATCCGGGTGGTACACAACCAAACGCCGCAGCCGACAGGCGCTGTCTTGCAGCATGTCGGCCGGGTGAAGGTCGCCCTGCCATTCGATAAGTGCGGGAAACAGGTTGTCGAACGGCAAGCGCCCGGTTGGCGGAACCGCCATGCGCCATCGTAACGCCCCCCGGGTCAGGTCGATCGGTTTCCCGACACCATCGGGAAACATCGAAAGCGAGGCTTCGATATCCTCGACCCGGCAAATCCAGTTGGTCAGACGCGGGCTGCCCTCAAATCGGTCCAGATCGAACCACCGCGTTCTGCCCGGAGTTTGCGCCTGCGGGTCGATCGCAATCGCTTCCAGATAGAGCCCGCCCCTGAGACCCAGCAACTTGTTGTATGTCCCGAACGTCTCGTGCTTGCCGCCGGGTTGCAGCGCAACGCCAAGCGCTTGTTCGATATGGGCAGTTGCGTCTTCCAGCGTTTCACCCGCGACGGCCAGATGATCCAGTAACATGCGCCACCTCCTGCAAGTTTTACGGCCAGATCCTTGCGGATCTGGCCGTATGTTTTCGCCAAAGAGGCGCGATCACAAGAGGTTTCGAAGAAAAACCTGACCTTCGTCAACCGCGCGCTTCGCTGATCAGGCGCAGGATGTCCTGAGCGGCCTCGGGAATGTTGGTGCCCGGACCAAAGATGGCCTTGACCCCATGATCGTATAGGAACTGGTAGTCCTGCTGCGGGATCACCCCGCCGCAGATCACGATGATGTCCTCGGCCCCGGCCTTTTTCAGCTCTTCCACCAGTTGCGGGGCCAATGTCTTGTGCCCTGCCGCCTGCGAGGAAATGCCGACCACATGCACGTCATTGTCGACCGCGTCCTGCGCAGCCTCAGCCGGTGTCTGGAACAAGGGGCCCACGTCCACGTCAAACCCGATATCGGCAAAAGCGGTCGCGATGACCTTGGCACCCCGGTCGTGTCCATCCTGCCCCATCTTGACCACCAGAAGACGGGGGCGGCGGCCTTCGGCCTCGGCGAATTCCTCAATGGATTTCTGGATCGCGGCAAAGCCTTCGTCACCCTCATAGGCCGCGCCATAAACGCCGGCCAGGGTTTTCACCTCGGCGCGGTGGCGGCCGAATTCCTTCTCCATTGCCATGCTGATCTCTCCTACGGATGCGCGGGCACGGGCGGCCTCGACGGCGGCGGCCAGCAGGTTTCCTCCCTCGCGGGTGGTCGTGGTCAGTGCGTCCAGTGCCTGTTGACAGGCGGCCTCGTCCCGCGTTGCACGGATACGTTCCAGCCGTGCGACCTGAGCTTCGCGTACGGCCACGTTGTCGACGTCCAGGATATCGATCGGGTCTTCCTGTTCCTTACGGTACTTGTTGACGCCGACGATGACCTCTTCACCCCGGTCGATCATGGCCTGACGGCGTGCCGCGCTTTCCTCGATCCGCAGCTTGGGCATACCCGAGGCCACGGCCTTGGTCATACCACCCATTTCCTCGACCTCTTCCATCAGGGCCCAGGCTTTTTCGACCAACTCATTGGTCAGGCTTTCGACATAGTAGGACCCGGCCAGCGGATCGACCACATCGGTTACACCGGTTTCTTCCTGAAGCACCAGTTGCGTGTTCCGTGCGATGCGGGCAGAGAAATCCGTGGGCAGGGCAATCGCCTCGTCCAGCGCGTTGGTGTGAAGCGACTGTGTGCCGCCCAGTACTGCACTCATGGCCTCATAGGCGGTACGGATGACGTTGTTGTAGGGGTCCTGTTCCTGCAAGCTGACACCCGAAGTCTGGCAGTGTGTCCGCAGCATCTTTGAGCGCTCGGACTTTGCCCCGAACTCGGTCATGACCCGGTGCCACAGCGTGCGTGCGGCACGCAGTTTGGCGATTTCCATGAAAAAGTTCATGCCGATGGCAAAGAAGAAAGAAAGGCGACCTGCAAACTTGTCGACGTCCATACCCGCTTCGGTCGCGGCCCGAACGTATTCGCGCCCATCGGCCAGCGTATAGGCCAGCTCCTGAACCAGGTTCGCCCCGGCCTCTTGCATGTGATAGCCTGAGATCGAGATCGAATTGAACTTGGGCATTTCATTCGAGGTGTATTCAATGATGTCCGAGATGATCTTCATCGACGGTTCGGGCGGATAGATATATGTGTTGCGCACCATGAACTCTTTCAGAATGTCGTTCTGAATGGTGCCGGACAGGACAGATTTGTCGTGACCCTGTTCTTCACCCGCAACGATGAAATTCGCCAGAATCGGGATCACCGCACCGTTCATGGTCATCGAGACCGAGACCTTATCGAGCGGGATGCCGTCGAACAGGATCTTCATGTCTTCGACACTGTCGATGGCCACGCCAGCCTTACCAACATCACCAACCACCCGGGGATGGTCGCTGTCATAGCCGCGATGCGTCGCCAGATCGAACGCGACCGAAACCCCCTGCTGACCGGCCGCAAGATTGCGACGGTAGAATGCGTTGGATTCTTCGGCGGTGGAAAAGCCCGCATATTGACGGATCGTCCACGGACGGCCCGCATACATCGTGGCCTTCACGCCGCGTGTAAACGGACCAAAGCCCGGCAGCGAGCCCATATGCGGCAAATCGGCGGTGTCTTCCTGCGTATAGAGCGGCTTGACCGCGATGCCTTCCAGAGTCTCTTTGGTCAGGTCGTCCAACGGACGTCCGCGCAGCTCTTTCTCGGCCAGCGCTTTCCAGTCCTTCGTGTCGGTCATTTCGGTTTCCTCTCGTCAATTCGGATGGCGGCAGTCGAAAGCTTCCGCATTGAGGTCCTGCACTTGGCCGTTTCATTCAGGCGCAAGCGCGACATTTTGAGTGTTTGGTACAAATCGTCGGTCGCAATCGGTGGCACAGAGGCTATATTCGAAGGAACAGGAGGCCACATGATACGCACGCTTGCCTTTGTTTTCTCGGCACTAATCCCGCTGTCCGTCTGGGCGGCGGATGGCACAGCGACGACGGATGACAGCTTTGTCCGCCCGGTAGGTGACAGCGAACTCAGCGATTTTCTCTGGGTCAGCCGCCCGATCGTGGTTTTTGCCGACACGCCGGCGGACCCGCGGTTCCAACAACAGATCGACATGTTGCTCGAAGGTGAGGCCGCCATGCGTGAACGCGACGTGGTGGTTCTGACCGATACCGATCCGTCGGCGCGGTCCCCGATCCGGTCACAGTTGCGGCCGCGTGGTTTCCAGATGGTATTCGTCGACAAGGACGGTGTGGTCAAACTGCGCAAACCTTCTCCGTGGAGCGTGCGCGAGATTGGCCGGTCCATCGACAAGACCCCCCTGCGCGAACGCGAAATCCGCGATCGCCGCGAAGGCGGCTGAACGCTTTCGCCACCCCGAAAGACCCCGGCACGGAATGCCGGAGGCTTTGACTGGTATGACAAACGCGCGATCATGATCACTCGAACTCGATGATCACTTCGTCCACAGCGAGGCTGTCGCCGGGGCCCGCATTGATCTTGGCAACGGTGCCCTTCTTCTCGGCGCGCAGGATGTTTTCCATCTTCATCGCCTCAATTGTGCACAGCGCCTGACCTTCCTGCACCTCTTGCCCCACTTCGACGTCGATCTTCACGACAAGGCCGGGCATCGGGCAAAGCAGCATTTTCGAGGTGTCGGGCGGCAGTTTTTCGGGCATCAGACGCGCCAGTTCGGCCTGACGCGGGGTACGTATCTGCACCTTGAGGTCCGCGCCGCGGTTACGGATGCGGAACCCACCCGAGACCTTGCCCACTTTCATGACCAGCGGCGCGCCGTCGACCATCATGGTGGCCAGCTGATCGCCCGGGGTCCAATCGCCCGTCACCCTCATTTCCTGACCATTGTCGAACCTGACCGTGGCCCCATCCTGATCCGCCATCACCTTGACAGGCCACTGGATCTCGCCCCCCAGGGTGACAACCCAATCGGTGCCGACCTTGCGTTCGTGATTGTCCATCCGGCCCGACACACGGGTCCGGCGAATTTCGGCAACGCGATGCATCGCCGCGCAGGACGCTGCAATCCGACGCAGGTCCGCCTCCGGAAGTTCCACGCCTTCGAACCCGTCCGGGTATTCTTCTGCGATGAACGCCGTGGTCATATCGCCGCTGATGAATTTCGGATGATCCATCACGGCGGACAGGAACGGCAGGTTGTGGCCAATGCCTTCAACCTCGAAACTGTCCAGCGCCACGCGCATCGCCTCGATCGCCTGCTCGCGGGTCGGAGCCCAGGTACACAGCTTGGCAATCATCGGGTCGTAATACATGCTAATCTCACCGCCTTCATAGACGCCGGTATCATTTCGAACGGCAACATCCCCTTCGGGCGCGTCCCCTTGCCATTTGCCGTTGACCAGCATCGGTCCGGCTGCCGTCTCCTGTGGCGGGCGGTACCGGGTCAAACGGCCAATCGACGGCAAGAAGCCACGATACGGATCCTCGGCGTACAGGCGGTTTTCGATCGCCCATCCGGTCAGCGCCACGTCATCCTGCGTGATTGAAAGCTTCTCACCCGCTGCGACGCGGATCATCTGTTCGACCAGATCAACGCCGGTGATCAATTCGGTAACAGGGTGTTCCACCTGCAAGCGCGTGTTCATTTCAAGGAAGTAGAAGTTCTTTTCACCGTCAACGATGAACTCGACTGTGCCCGCGCTGGAATAGCCCACGGCCTTGGCCAGAGACACGGCCTGCTCCCCCATGGCCTTGCGTGTCGCTGCGTCCAGAAACGGCGACGGTGCCTCTTCCACGACTTTCTGGTTCCGGCGCTGGATCGAGCATTCGCGCTCGCCCAGATAGATGCCGTTTCCATGACTGTCGCACAGAACCTGAATTTCAATGTGACGCGGTTGGGTCACAAATTTCTCGATGAAGATCCGGTCATCCCCGAACGAGCTTGCGGCTTCGTTCTTTGACGACTGAAAGCCCTCGCGCGCTTCGTCATCATTCCACGCGATCCGCATACCCTTGCCACCGCCCCCGGCGCTGGCCTTGATCATGACAGGATAGCCGATCTGGTTCGAGATTTTGACTGCCTCGTCGGCGTCTTCGATCAGCCCCATGTATCCGGGAACTGTCGATACGTTTGCCTCCTGAGCGATTTTCTTCGAGGTAATCTTGTCGCCCATTGCCTCGATCGCACCTTTCGGGGGACCGACAAAAGCCACGCCTTCGGCTTCCAGCGCCTCGGCAAACTTGGCGTTTTCGGACAGGAAGCCATAACCCGGATGGACCGCCTGCGCGCCGCTCTGGCGGATGGCATCCATGACCTTGTCGATCACGATGTAAGACTGGTTGGCAGGTGGCGGGCCGATATGAATGGCTTCATCCGCCATCGACACATGCAGCGCGTTCTTGTCCGCGTCGGAGAAAATGGCGACGGTGCCGATACCCATCTTGCGGGCAGTCTTGATAACCCGGCAGGCGATCTCGCCCCGGTTGGCGATCAGGATCTTATTGAACATGGAACGTCCTTTGGCTTGGTGTTCTGGAAACGCAAAACGCCGCCGCAGAGAACAATCCCCACGACGGCGTGATACGCGATGACGGGCGGGACGACACGCGCCCCGCAAAATATGCGTTAGTTACAGGTGTTCTGTGTTTTGCAGTAAAGCACGTTGCCCGCCGCACCGACTGCTGCGCCAAACAACGGGTCCGCGCTGAGGACCGCTGCCCCCACTGCCCCGGCACCTCCGCCGAGGATTGCCTGTTCGCCCGTGGTGTCTCCGCAGGCGGCCAGGCCCGCGCAGGTCGTCGCAACAAGGATGAAGCGTGAGAATCGCATAGTATCTGCCCTTTTTGGTTTCTTGGTCCTTTTCGGGTCAGATGCGCGAAACACGCATTGTTATTCAATATCAACGGACGCGCAGGCGAATTTTGTGCGGGATTTTGCCTCTTTTTGTCCGTTACAGGCAAAAAGAAAAACGCGGACAGGACTATGTGGGGAACACAAGCCTGCCCGCGCAAGGAAGGGGTACGGAATAGTAGGTGCATGTGCGGCGCAGGCAAAGTAGAGCCGCACGGCTCATCCAGTTTGCACAGCACAATATTGCCAGCAAACACAGTATTGTTTCCAATCGGGATTTCGGCTGGAATCTGCCCACACCGGGAAATGCCGCGCAACTTCGCGCCGATACCCGTTCGATACTGCTCGGGCATTTCAAGCTGCTTTGCCGTCACGGTTTCGTGACAGATCAAGCTGCTGTCAGCGCGCTTCGCAGTTGCAGCATCACGACTCTCTGTCAGCGTTGGACATACAGAAACGCCTTGCGCCAATGAGTTGTCCAAGCGGCTCAAGACGTCGTGTTTCAGCGCCGTGAAAAACACACATTTGCTTGAAAAATCAAAGTCTTCACTTCCCATTCTCGTGATTTCCCAAGATTTGCACCTCGTGAAACGGTCCTTGTGCACACTCGCACTCAAAGGAACACCCACATGACGAAGACTAGAAAAAAAGCACTCCTGCTTGCTGCCTCTGCTCTCAGTGTGACCGGCACGCTTGGTTTTGCTCAGGATGCCCAAACTCAAGCCGAGCTTGACGCCTTGCGCGCCCGGGTCGAGGCGCTGGAATCTGGCAAGAGCAGCCCCGCCAACGGAGACTTCCGCATCGGTAACACCGTTCTGGATGTTTATGGCTACGTGAAGGCCGACTTCTTCTACGACTTCGATTTCGATCAGGGGGATACGGCGTTCGTGAATGTCATCGGGGAACCCTCGGCTGCGACCGATGGCACATTTGGTGCCACCGTCCGCCAATCGCGGATCGGCCTGCGCACCACCACCCCAAGCGGCATCGGCGATATCGGCGGGCAATTGGAACTTGATCTGTTTGGTTCGGGCGGAACAGCCGAACTGCGTGTACGCCACGCCAATATCACCATCGGTGACAACTGGCTGATCGGTCAGACCTGGACCAACTTCATGCCGCTGGATACCTACCCGACCTCGGTGGAGTTCAACGGCCCTGTTGGCATTCCCTTCGCACGGGTTCCGCAGGTTCGCTATACCAACTCTTTCGGAACGAACACGTCCTTCGCAGTTTCGATCGAAGAGAATGTCAGCGGTTCGAATTCGGATGATCCGGTTTTGACCGCATCCGCCGAGTACAATGACGGGACGTATGTCGCGCGTGTGTCCGGCCTCTACGGCAAGGCGCAATCCGGCAATGTCGAAGTCGATCAAACCGGGTTCACGATATCCGGCTCTGTTCGCCCATGGCAGGGCGGCCTGTTCCAGGTCAACTATGTAAACGGCGAGGCACTCGGCCCGTACCTGATCGGCCTTGGTGATCCCATCGTGAATGGCCTGGCCAACGACGTGGATGGCTACACCATCGAATTCCGGCAGGATCTGAGCCCGAAATGGAATGTTGGCATTGCATACGGAAAAGAAGACTATGACCTGCCGACTTCGACCGGAACCCTGTCGTTTACCGAGCTGGAAACAATCCACGTCAACGCATTTTACAAGGCAACTGAGGATCTGACACTCAGCGCCGAGTACATCTATGGCGAACGGAACGACGCGCCGACCGGCAGAACCTTTGACGGAAGCCGCGTTCAGCTCGCCGCTCAGTTGAACTTCTGATTCCGCGCACGGATCCTGCCCGGCTTCGGGCAGGGTCATCCCGAAACCGGTCTTAAAGGGCTGATATGCGGCGGTTTGAATCACAATCAGCCTGTCCCGTCGATTATGTCCGGAAAAGACGCACGTGCAGCGTTCACATCGATCACCAGCATTGCGTCATAACTTGCGGGATCAAATGGGTCTTCCGCCGGAATGACTTCGCGCCCGAACAACCAGCTGAGACGCCCCGCATCCAGATTGCCCCGCTCGAACGGCTGATCGCCGAAATGGGCCCACAAAGCTTCCATGAACGCGATATCTGCGCGCTTGTCCGCTGGTTTCCGGTCCCGGAACCGTTCCCGCCGTGTCAGCGGTGTAACGCCTTTGGGATTGGCGCGCCGAATTGTGAACTGATAATCGGTGCCCGAAAGGCGACCGGGGAACCCGCGATGTTTTAGCATGGCGACACTCCACAGCTGTTTGTCGCAGACAATAATAGTTCGAACCCGAACTGGGATGGGATCATGTTGCGCACCTCCAAAGCCGCACCGTTGGTCTGAGATGCTTTGGAGTCATGACAGCGTAAGTACATGGTCAAAGCCCCTCCCAGATACACCGGGACTGCTCCAGCCGGTAGGCTTCAAAATACTGTGTCGCGTCCGGAGCGGTGTCACCAAATTCCACCGGGCGATCAGACAGGGAAATAACAACTCTAGATGGCTGCAATTCGTGCTGAGCCACATAGGGAACGGCAAGAATTTGGCACAGATGCTCCATGTCCTTCGACGCTACATCATAGCCAATCCGCCCCACAGATGCTCCGATTTTCGGGGCGACAAATCGAAAGCGCACCCAAAGCTCACCCGGGTTGTTGTCCAGCAGGACATCGCTTAGCTGAACCGGCTGACCGGACGGCACCGGCAATAAACTATCTGTCTGGGCAAAAACGGAAGTGCCGAGCGCGCACAACACCAGACACATGGCACGATCCCGGACCCGCCGAAGGCAGGCTCCTCCTTCCGGGATCGCGCGCGCAGTGCTTTTGGCCTGCGCGGTTCTATGTCTGACGGGTCGGATCATTCAACCATTTGTCGCTTTTTGTCAATTCCGCCGCATATTTGAGCATTTTTTGCCTGGAATTGGGTTGCCAGGGCCAAACAAACCGGGACGAACAACACCGCCCCGAATGGTTCAAAGCGGAATATTGTCGTGTTTTTTCCAAGGGTTCTTAAGCTGTTTGCCGCGCAAACTGGCAAAGGCGCGGGACACACGCCGGCGGGTCGAGTGCGGCATGATCACCTCGTCGACAAACCCGCGCTCGGCGGCGACAAATGGGTTCGCAAACCTATCTTCGTAATCTGCGACATGCTGTGCGGTCTTTTCTGCATCATGCAGATCCGCCCGGTGGATGATCTCGGTTGCACCCCTGGCACCCATCACCGCGATTTCGGCGGTCGGCCAGGCATAGTTGAAATCACCACGCAGGTGTTTGGATGCCATAACCACATAGGCACCGCCATAGGCCTTGCGCGTGATCACGGTGACCTTTGGCACAGTCGCCTCACCATATGCATAAAGCAGCTTTGCTCCGTGCTTGATCACACCGCTGTATTCCTGCTGCGTACCTGGCAGGAAGCCCGGAACATCGACAAGAGTCAGGATCGGGATTTCAAAGCAGTCGCAGAACCGTACGAACCGCGCCGCCTTGCGCGAACTGTCGATATCCAGACATCCCGCCAGTACCATCGGTTGGTTGGCCACGACGCCGACGGTCTGACCTTCCAGCCGGACAAAGCCGGTGATGATATTCTTGGCGAAATCTTCCTGGATTTCGTAAAAATCACCTTCATCCGCTATTTTGGTGATGAGTTCCTTCATGTCGTAGGGCGTATTGGGATTATCCGGAACCAAGGTGTCCAGCGAAGCCTCGATCCGGTGAGGGTCATCAAAGAACGGGCGGACCGGGGGTTTCTCGCGGTTATTGAGCGGCAGGAAATCAACCAATCGACGCACTTCGGCCAGCGCCTCGACATCGTTTTCGAACGCGGCATCGGCGACCGAGGATTTCCTGGTGTGGGTAGAGGCACCGCCCAGTTCCTCGGCTGTGACGACTTCGTTGGTCACGGTTTTGACCACATCTGGGCCCGTCACGAACATGTAAGAGGTGTCTTTGACCATAAAAATGAAGTCGGTCATCGCCGGGCTGTAGACCGCACCTCCTGCGCATGGGCCCATGATCACACTGATCTGTGGTACTACGCCGGACGCAGTGATGTTGCGCTGAAACACTTCGGCATAACCCGCCAGAGATGCCACACCTTCCTGGATTCGCGCACCGCCCGAGTCGTTGATTCCGACAATCGGAGCACCGTTTTGGACCGCCATATCCATAATCTTGCAGATCTTCTGGGCGTGCGTCTCGGACAGCGACCCACCAAAGACTGTAAAGTCCTGGCTGAACACATAGACCATACGCCCGTTGATGGTGCCCCAGCCCGTGACAACGCCATCACCGGCAGGCTTTTGATTTTCCATTCCGAATTCAGTGCATCGATGGCTGACGAACATGTCGAATTCTTCAAAGCTGCCCTCATCCAGCAGCAACTCGATCCGCTCTCGCGCTGTCAGTTTTCCGCGCGCATGCTGGGCATCGATCCGCCTCTGCCCACCACCCAATCGTGCGTCGTTGCGGCGGTTTTCCAACTCGGAAAGGATGTCTTTCATGGCGATTATCCCTTGTAAAATTTGCCGGGACCCTACCCTTTCGGCCTTCTTATCCAAAGCCCTTTTCGGCAAATTTGCAAACTTTCAGCAACAACAATCTGGATAACTGTAAACTTGCTAAGTTTTGCGATGGATTTGATGGATGGCTGGCAATCCAAAATTCCGTGACTATACATGTGAACTATGCAGTTCAGCTCTCGCGCGGTTCACCGCACACCACCCACATTGGCGACACTTGTATTGCTCGCGGGCTTGTCCGCGCTAAGCATGAACCTGTTCCTGCCCAGCCTGCCGAATATGGCAGTGTATTTTGGCACCGATTACAAGGTCATGCAGCTGTCGATCGCGCTGTATCTTCTGGTCAATGCAGTTCTTCAAATCCTGATCGGACCGCTTGCAGACAAGGCTGGTCGCAGGCCAGTTCTGCTGTGGGGGATTGGTTTGTTCCTGCTGGCTACTCTGGGATGCATCTATGCCCCCAACGCTGAAATCTTTCTGGCCTTCAGAATGTGCCAGGCGGTCGTCGTTGTAGGCATGGTTCTCAGCCGTGCCGCTGTCCGGGACATGTACGATCAGGATCAGGCCGCATCCATGATCGGTTACGTAACAATGGGAATGGCCGTGGTTCCGATGATCGGCCCGGCGATCGGCGGACTTCTGGAGGAAAGCTTTGGCTGGAAAGCAAACTTCTGGCTGCCTTTTGCCATCGGGGCTTTGACGCTTGCCTTGACGTTCGCGGATTTCGGAGAAACATCAGCCAAAAGCGGCAAGACCCTGGTTCAGCAATTCAAGGAATACCCCGAGCTTCTGACATCGCCACGTTTTTGGGGCTATTCGTTGTCCTGCGCCTTTTCGTCAGGCACCTTCTTTGCCTATCTCGGCGGCGCACCCTTTATCGGAACCGAATTGTTTGGACTAAGCGCGGCGCAGGTAGGCATTTATTTCGGCGCTCCCGCAGTCGGCTACTTTGTTGGCAACTTTCTTAGCGGTCGTTTTTCCATGCAGATTGGCATCAACCGAATGGTGCTGTGGGGCAGCTTGCTTAACGCGTTGGGTGTTGCGCTTTCAGCATCTTTGTTTCTCACAGGTCAGGGCACCGCACTCAGCTTTTTCAGCTTGATGACCTTTGTAGGCGTCGGAAACGGAATGGCCATCCCCAATGCAACTTCCGGCGCACTGTCGGTTCGTCCGCATCTGGCGGCAACCGCCTCGGGGTTGAGCGGAGCGATCATGCTGGGTGGCGGCGCCGGGCTAAGTGCATTGGCAGGCACCCTGCTGACCCGGGAAACCGGCGCCATGCCCTTGCTCTGGCTGATGCTCACATCCGCAGTTCTGGCGATTTTCGCAATTGGTTCCGTCATTCGGCGAGAGCGTCAATTGGGGCTGTAACGACTTGCCCCGAAAACTTTGCAAAGTTAGTCTTCCAAAATAGGAAACTTGCAAAGGCACCTCATGGCCACCCAAAAGCTCTATGCCGGCGCGAAACTGCGTGAAATGCGCACGCGACTGGCCCTGACACAACGCGAATTCGCGGCGAAACTGGGTGTTTCACTCCCCTATCTGAACCAGATGGAAAACAACAACAGGCCGATCTCGACGACGGTTGTGTTGGCTCTGGCGCAAGAGTTTGGCATGGATGTCACCGAGCTCAGCACCGGTGACAGCGAGCGGTTGGTGTCGGATATGCGCGAAGCTCTGGCCGACCCGGTTTTTGCGGATATTCTACCGCCACTCGCCGATTTACGCCTGACGGCATCAAACGCCCCGGCATTGGCCCGCGCATTTATCGAGCTGCACAAAACCTACCGGCAGACACATGAGCGTCTCGCCTCTCTGGACGAAGCCTTGGGACGGGAAGACGCCCGTATGCAGGCCAGCCCCTGGGAGGAGGTACGGGACTTCTTTCACTATTGCGACAACTATATCGACGCCGTGGACAGGGCGGCAGAACTGTTCGCCAACCGCGCTGAAGGGCCGGGCAATATCCGGCAAGCTGCTTTGAACAGCCTGACGGAGCGCGGCATTCAAGTAATGTTCTCTGACATCGCCCCCTTGCGCACATATGACGCCGAAAGCAAGGTCCTTCGCCTTTCGTCCCGCTCGGCTCCGCAAACGCAAGTGTTTCAGCTGCTGTTGCAAGTCGCACTGATCAGTCAGGACAAACTGCTGGAAGCGACTCTGGATTTTGCCAAGTTCCAAAGCGAAGAGGCGCGGTCCATCGCAAAGATCGGCCTTGCCAATTATTTCGCGGGCGCTTCTTTGATGCCCTATTCCGCGTTTCTGACGGCCGCTCAGGAAGAGCGCCACGATCTGGAGCTGCTCAGCAACCGGTTCGGCGCCTCGATCGAGCAGGTTGCACACCGACTGTCGACGCTGCAACGCCCCGGCGCAAAAGGTATCCCGTTCTTTTTCGTTCGCGTGGATCAGGCCGGGACGATCACTAAACGGCACTCGGCCACGCGCCTTCAATTTGCGCGGTTCGGTGGCGCTTGTCCCCTTTGGAACGTGCATCGGGCCTTTGAAACGCCGGGCCATTTCCTCAGGCAACTGGCAGAAACACCGGATGGTGTGCGTTACATCTCGCTGGCACGGGATGTGTCGAAATCAGGAGGCTCATTCGGCGCGCCGGTGAGACGGTACGCAATTGCGCTGGGGTGCGAGGTACGCCATGCCCCGGCGCTCGTGTATGCCGACAACCTCGACATAAACAACGCCAGCGCCTACGAGCCCATCGGCATTTCCTGCCGCATCTGCGAGCGACAAAACTGCCACCAGCGTTCGGTCCCGCCGCTGGAACGCCGCCTCAGCATCGACACCCATACGCGCGGTACCCTGCCCTACGAAGTCACCTGATCTTCACATGGCCAGAAGTGTGCCGGGGGAGCCCGACCCAGACCGGGACAGGGACAGTGCCCCCGGCACTGTTTTTTAAGCTTTGGACAAAATCGCCCAGATTTCATCTTTCAGAGCTGCCCGCTTCTTGCGCAAATCAACTTCGGCCAGTTCTTCCATTGGTTCGACATTGGTTTCGGCCCGATGCACAATGCGATTGACCTCGTGATACTCATCAGCCAGACGGGCAAAATGCGCGTCCGTTTGCTTGAGCTGGCTCATCAGTTCAACCTTGTCCGGAAACTCTTCGGCCAGTTCATGCGGGGTGTGGGACATGTCTGTTCGCTCCTTCATATGTCGTTGCATATCAGTGGTAGAAGCGTGACGCGTCGCCTTCTTTGACGCGGATCAATTTCATACAGGATTCTTGCAGAATTCAGCGTCGCGCAGCACGCCACCCCGCGGCGCGTGCTTCGGCAGCAGAGCAGAACCATCGCTCGCCCTTGGCTGCACTGATCCGGGTCTTGGCATAGTACCTCTGGCCCGGTGCGTGAAAGATCTTTTCGCCCTTTGACGAAACATTTCCCTTGATAAGGCATGTTTCAGAGGATTTCGGCTTCTTGCGTGCCCTGTGCACCCAAGGCACCCGCATCTGTGTCTTGTGCAATCCCCTTTCCAATCCTCGCGACCCGCTCGGCGCCTGCATACGCGTCCGAATATTTGCGGTACGCAAAGGCCAATCCCTGCTCTGCAATCTGGGCAGCGGCGTCTTCGTGTTCAACGCTGCACCGAGCAACGATGCGCCCGTAGCGATCTCGATCCAGCGGGACACATGTGGTCATCCGTCCCTGAAATTGTTCCTGAACCATATGAGTGACCCACGCCCCGCATGGCCAGCTTGATCCGTTGGAATCCTGACAGGTCTGATCCAGCTCGGGCGCATCAATGCCGTGCAGCCGAACCCGGGCGCCGCCGACATCCCAGGTATCCGCATCAATGACATCAACCCGGCCTGTCAGTCGTTCTGCCGCGTGGGTCAGACCTGGCATGAGAAGAACAAAAGCTAAACAAATCCTTAACATGCCCCCGATATGCGCGGTATTCCGTGCGCATTCAACCGGGGGCCGTATGGAAAGGTTAACGTTGCGCCGTTGCCCAGCCGGGGTGGATCCACGGGCGGTCGTTGGCTTTGGGCAACGGATCTTTGCCCAAAAGCGAATCCGACACCTTTTCGCCCACCATGATCGACGGCGCATTCAGGTTGCCGTTGGTGATCTGCGGAAAGATTGAACTGTCCGCGACGCGCAGCCCATCCACACCGATGACACGGCCTTCGGGATCGACCACCGCGTTCTTGTCATCCGCGCGCCCCATTCGGCAGGTGCCACAGGGGTGATAGGCGCTTTCCGCATGTTCCGCGATAAACGCATTCAGTTCTTCATCCGTTTGGACAGCGGCACCAGGCTGGATTTCTTTGCCCGCGTAGGGTTTGAAGGCGTCTTGCCCAAAGATTTCGCGTGTCAACCGGATGCAAGTGCGGAAGTCCTCCCAATCTTCTTCATGGCTCATGTAGTTGAACTTGATCACCGGCGCGTCTGCTGCTTGGGCCGAGCGCAATGTGACCACCCCGCGTGACGGGGACCGCATCGGACCAACATGCGCTTGGAACCCGTGCCCCTCGGCCGCGGCCTGTCCGTCATAGCGAACCGCAATCGGCAGGAAGTGGTATTGAATGTCAGGGTATTCCACGCCCGGTTTCGACCGGATGAAGGCCGCACTTTCGAATTGGTTCGATGCGCCCAATCCCGTTTTGGTAAACAGCCATTGCGCCCCGATCAGACCTTTACTGAACAGGTTCCAATGCTTGTAGAGCGTGATAGGTTGCAGCGACGCCTGTTGAATATACAGTTCCAGATGGTCCTGCAGGTTGGCCCCAACCCCCGGACGATCCGCAACGACGTCGATCCCATGCTCGGCCAGATGCGCTGCTGGGCCGATACCGGACAACATCAGCAGCTTGGGCGAGTTGATAGACGATGCCGCCAGAACGACTTCGCGCCGGGCCTTGATGACTTCTTTCTTGCCGCCGCGGATCAGTTCGACCCCAATGGCGCGACCGTCTTCTATGACAACACGAGACGCAAGACCACGCACAATATCGCAATTGTCGCGCTTGAGCGCAGGTTTCAGATAGGCATTCGCCGCAGACCAGCGCCGTCCTTTCCAGACGGTCTGCTCCATCGGGCCAAAGCCTTCCTGCTTTTCTCCGTTATAGTCGTCTGTGACCTCGTAACCGGCCTGCTGACCTGCATCCACAAAAGCCTGAAACAAAGGATTCGCGCGCGGGCCACGCGACACGTGCAGCGGACCGTCAGCGCCACGCCACGCCGGATCGCCCCCATGGCCACCGTCGTGCCAGGTCTCCATCCGTTTGTAATAAGGCAGAACATCCGCATAAGACCACCCGTCAGCCCCCATCTCGGCCCAGGTATCGAAATCGCGCGCGTTACCGCGAACATAGACCATGCCATTGATCGAGGAAGACCCGCCAATCACCTTGCCGCGCGGACAGGCCAGGCGGCGATTGTTCAGGTGTGGCTCGGGCTCGGATTGATAACCCCAGTCATAGCGCGACATGTTCATCGGATAGCTCAGTGCAGCCGGCATCTGAATGAACGGCCCCATATCGGTGCCGCCGTGTTCGATCACCAGAACCGAGGCCCCGGCCTCGCTCAGACGATATGCCATTGCGCAGCCTGCGGACCCTGCGCCGACGATGACAAAATCTGCTTCCATTTCCACAACTCCTGACCCGCCGAGACGTGATGTGTTCGACGGGAATATTTTCAAATATATGAATAGGTTATTCGCCGCGCGGGAACCGGGCGCTTTCCTCTACAGTGTTGAGATCCATGTGATTGCGCATGTAGCGTTCCGACGCCTTTTGCAGCGGTTGATAATCCCACGGATAGTATCCGCCCTGCCTCAGCGCTTCGTACACAACCCAGCGCCGCGCCTGGCTGGCGCGGACATCGGCGTCGAAGTGATCCAGATCCCAACGGGCCTCGGATTTGGCACGCAGAGTTTGCAGCGTGCCTGCGTGTTCGGGACTGCCTGCCAGATTGTTCAGCTCGTGCGGGTCGGCTTCAAGATCAAACAACTGATCAGGGTCCAATGCACAGCGGTTGTACTTCCACTTGCCATATCGCATCGAGACCAGCGGCGCGTAGGATGCCTCGGCCGCGTATTCCATGGCGACTGGCGCGGTTCGTTCCTCGCCTTGCGCCAGAGGCACCAGGTTTTCACCATCTGTCCAAGGCGCGATTTCGGCCATGTCGACGCCTGCCAGAGCCCCAAGGGTTGGTGTCACGTCGATTGTTGAAACCGGTGTATCGATCCGCCCGGCAGGCAGATCAGGCGATGCGATCATCAGCGGCACCCGCGCCGAACCCTCGTAGAAGTTCATTTTGAACCACAAGCCCCGTTCGCCCAGCATATCTCCGTGATCCGAAACGAACAGGATGATCGCCTCTTGCCGGGTCGTTTCCAGCACTTCGAGGATTTCCCCGATCTTGTCGTCCAGATAAGTGATATTGGCGAAATAGGCGCGGCGGGACTTGCGGATATCATCTTCGGTGATGTCGAAACTGCGCCAGTCATTGGCATCAAAAATCCGCTGAGCGTGCGGGTCCTGATTGTCATAGCCGATGTCAGAAACCTTGGGCAGAAGATGCTCGCAATCCTCATACAGATCCCAATACTTGCGACGGGCTACGTATGGGTCATGCGGATGGGTGAAGCTGACGGTCACGCACCATGGGCGGTCATCCTTGCCGCGTGCCAGATCATAAAGCTTGGCTTTGGCATTGTAGGCGACCTCGTCGTCATATTCCATCTGGTTGGAAATCTCGGCAATGCCCGCACCGGTGACGGACCCCATGTTGTGATACCACCAGTCGATCCGTTCCCCCGGCTTGCGGTAGTCCGGGGTCCACCCAAAATCGGCCGGGTAAATGTCTGTGGTCAGGCGATCCTCGAACCCGTGCATCTGGTCAGGGCCTACGAAATGCATCTTTCCGGACAAACAGGTGTAATACCCGGCCCGACGCAGGTGATGTGCGTATGTGGGGATATCGCTGCGAAACTCGGCTGCGTTGTCATAGACGCCGGTGCGCGACGGCAATTGACCGGACATGAAGCTGGCCCGCCCTGGCGCGCATAAGGGCGACGCCGTGTACGCATTGGCAAACCGGGTTGACCGTTCTGCCAGTCTCGTCAGGTTCGGAGCGTGAAGCCAGTCAGCGGGACCGTCTGGAAAGAGAGTCCCGTTGAGCTGATCCACCATCAGGATCAGAATGTTCGGTTTTGTCATTTTTCAGCCTCGAGCAGAGTGTTGAGCACACGCATCGCGTGGTTCACGGCCAGTTGCGGTTCTTCAGGGGCGCTGAGTGCGGCGCGGATGTACAGACCGTCAATCAGGGCAACCATGTTCTCGGCCGCCTCCTGAGGGTCGGCCAACTTGTGCCGCAGGGCGTCGGTCAGGTTGGATTTGATGCGAGCCTGATAGATCTGCCACAGGCGCAGGGCGTCATCATTGGTCTGAGCCAGCACGTAGAAGGTCATCCAGGCCGCAATCACATCGGGTGTGAAACAAGAGGGCGCAAAACACGCCCTGACAATTGCCTGTGCCCTGTCGTCCGGCGCGGCTGCTTTCAGTTCGCCCCGCGCCTCTTTGCCGAAGTCCGACAGGATCTGCCGCATTGCAGCCAGAAAGATCTGATCCTTGCCGCCGAAGTAGTGGTGCGCCAGAGCGCTGGACATGCCCGCACGCTTGGCAATCTGACTGACTGTTACATCAAGGGATTTCTTCACGCCCAATTCAGCGATTGTCGCACGAACAATCGCATCCCGGCGGATTGGCTCCATTCCGACTTTTGGCATCGTTCTCCCCTTGAGCAGGCGTCACAGGACCACGCTAGGGGGTTTTTATTGACTCGTCAATTAATGAAAAATCGGGGAGCAGTGTCGTTACAGCTTCGGCGCAATACTCGGAGGCGTCAAGTCCCTGCGGTTCAGCACGAATTCGCGCCATGAGATAAAGCTTACGGCGGCAAGGATCAGTGTGCCGCCCGCGACAACCCACACGTCAACGCTTTCATGGAACACTGCAGCGCCCAAGATCGTGGCCCATATCAGCTGAAGAAACGTTACTGGCTGTGTAACGGCCACCGGTGCCGCCTGAAGCGCCAAGGTCATGAAATAGTGCCCAGCTGTCGCAAAGCTGGCCACCAGAAAAAGAACCCCGAGATCCCGCAGGCTTGGCTGCGTCCAAACGGCAATCGCAAAAGGTATCAGGGCAACGGTCACCCAGATCGACAGATGCGCCACGACGACGGATGGCGGTACATCACGCACCAGAATCTTGGCCAACAAATACGACCCCCCCAGCGTCAGGGCCGTTCCCAGCATGGCCAGATGACCCGGTGACACTTCGCGAAACCCTGGTCGCAGAATGATCAGGACGCCACCCAGAGCGACCAGAATCGCCGCAATCCGGCGAAAGGCCAGCTTTTCGCCCAGAAACAGGGCTGCCCCCAAGGTGACGTAAACCGGCGTCATGTAATTCATAGCTGTGACCTCGGCCAATGGTATCTGTGTCATGGCAAAGAACCAGAGCATGACCGCAACCGCATGCACGACCCCTCGCAGACCGAACAGCGTCAACAGGCGGGGTGTCAGATGTGTTTCCATGATCGACCGCATGGCTGGCAAAAGAAACACCAAACCCAGCACATACCGCAGGAAGGCGGCCTGGATGGAATCCATCGATGTTCCCAGCGACTTCACCAGCGCGGTCATCACAACAAAGGACAAGCCGGCGGTAAACATCCAGAACATTCCGGCAAGCGGGCGAGACGATACGGCGAGTGTTGACATGGTTTAGGTTGAACACCGAAATCCAACCGGGAACAACCCTTCACATGATAACAAGTTTCAGTGCGATACCCAACATGACCACGCCGATCCCGGCGTCCAGAACCTGCCACGCCCGGGGACGCGCAAAAACCGGGGACAGAATACCCGCGCCGTAACCAAGCGAAAAGAAGAACACGAAGCTGGATGTCATCGCGCCAAGGGCGAAACCCAGCCGGTCGTCATATTGGGCCGAGATCGAGCCGATGAGCACGACCGTATCCAGATACACATGCGGATTCAGCCAGGTGAACGCGAATATCGTCAGCAGCGCAGCCTTGAGGCTGGTTCGCTCACCATTGCCGATTTCCATCACCGAACCACCCAGCCAGGACGACCGGAGGCTGCGCGCGCCGTACCAAATCAGAAATGCCGCCCCTCCGTATCGCATCACAGCCTCAAACCAGGGTGCAGCCTGTGCCAGAGTGCCAAAACCTGCCACGCCCGTTCCGATCAGAATGGCATCAGACACTGCACAAGTCAGGCACAGAATAAAAACGTGCTCGCGCCGCAAGCCCTGCCTCAGAATAAAGGCGTTCTGCGCCCCGATGGCGAGGATCAGGCTGAAACCCAGCGCAAAACCGGCGATCACGGATGTAGGCATGGTATCTCCTGCGTTGCCATTGCGTTGACTAATGGCCGCGATACGATCTATCAAATTAAAGATGTTTCCCTTGGTTAAGCTCTGCTAATGTTGCTGGACCCTCACCAATTGGCCGCTTTGTCAGCCATTCTGCGCCATGGCAGTTTTGATGCAGCGGCGGCGGAACTGGCCGTGACCCCGTCAGCGATATCCCAGCGGATAAAGGCGCTAGAGGATCGGGTGGGTGCCTCGCTCATACATCGGGGAACCCCTTGCACCGGAACGCCGGCAGGTCAGCGCATCGCGCGATACGCCGAAGATGTCGGGCTGCTGGAGGCACAACTGGCCCGTGAATTGGCGCTGGTACAAGAACCCGGGTCCGCGCGGGTTCGCATTGCGGTTCCCGCCGACATTCTGGCGACCTGGTTCATTGACGCGATGGCGCGTGTTCCCGACATGCTGTTCGACCTTGTGATCGACGATCAGGACCATTCGGCAGACTGGCTGAGGCGAGGCGAGGTCAGCGCCGCCGTCACCGTCGGCGGACAAACCATAAGCGGTTGTGACGCGATTGAACTGGGCGTGTTGAGGTATCTGCCAACCGCCAGCCCGGACTTTATCAATGCGTGGTTCAAGGACGGCGTGACCGAGAAGACGCTCAGCAAAGCACCTTGCCTTGTCTTCAACAGGAAAGACGGTCTGCAAAAAGCGTGGATCGCACATCGCACCGGCAGTCGTCTTTCACCGCCTTCGCACTTCCTGCCATCTTCTCAAGGGTTCGTTGATGCCGCGATCGCTGGGGTTGGCTGGGGCATGAACCCGGCAGCCCTTGTGCAAAACGCCATGGAGCGTGGACAGTTGCGCCCTATCGTTCCCAATGCGCCACTGGACGTCGCCCTTAGCTGGCAGGTCGGACGGGTTCTTGCGCCAGGGCTCAAACCCCTTACACAAGCGGTCCAGCATGCTGCGCATCGGGTTTTGCTCCCGTCGCAAGGCAAATAGTCAGACTCATTCGATCGGAGGAACCAATGCTCTCACGCGACGCCCTCAGTTATGACCCCATTCCCCTGCCCGACCGATGCGAGATCAGTGATGCAGACATGTTGGGCGCGGCCGTGGCTTTTTTTGAAAAGATGCGCCGGCGACATACCGTTCGGGATTTCTCTACGCGCCCGGTGGCTGGCGATGTGATCGAAACCTGCCTGCGCACCGCAGGAACAGCGCCGTCAGGTGCAAACCATCAACCCTGGCACTTTGCTGCCATCTCGGACCCAAAGCTGAAACTGCGCATCCGCGAGGAAGCCGAAGAAGAAGAGCGCCGGTTCTATGCGGGAGGGGCGGGCGATGAATGGATCAAGGCGTTGGAACCCATCGGGACCAACGCGGTCAAAGAGCACCTGACCACCGCCCCGTGGCTGATCGTGGTCTTTGCCCAACGCTGGGGGCAATTCGAAGACGGTACGCGGTACAAGAATTACTACGTGCCCGAGAGTGTGAACATTGCCACCGGCTTTCTGTTGGCCGCGCTACATCACGCCGGCCTCAGCACCCTGACCCATACCCCGAACCCGATGCGCTTTCTGAACGACGCACTGGACCGGCCCGCATCAGAGAAACCAACCATGATCATCGCAGTTGGTCATCCCTCGGAAACCGCGACCGTACCTTCTGTGGCAAAGCTAAAGAAGCCTTTGGAAGAGATTTCCTCGTTCTTCTGAATGTACCTGCATTAGCTCTGTGGCCGGGGAGAATCTTCCCGGTCGGGCGACATCGTTAGGTAGCACGTCACGCAAGCCATCAGACTGGCCGCGACTATGAACGCGACCGCCAAGGCAACCTCATGCATATGGGCGACTGCGGCCAGCGCTGCCGAAAGCAGCACCGCCAACAATCGAGTAAACGATTTGATAGCTGCGGATCCCTGAACGCGTTGCTCTTTGGGCGCGACGTCCAGGAAATAGAGCTTGCGCACGCTGCTGATCCCGGTCACCGCGACGGTGACAACAAACAGCGCTATCGCATGCAGGTGTACATCGTGATCGATACCCATGTAGTGGAATGCCAGCAGAACACCTCCGGTAACGGCGACCATGAGTGTCCCGACCACCATGACGGCACGATGAGATTTCATGTTCACGACCTGCCACAACGGCCCCGAGACAAGATAGCCCGAAGCAGATGAAACAATCATCGCGGTCAGACCCCTGGCCGAGCCATGATGCGCCTCTGCCGCTATCAGCGCGAAGAACGGGACGGATAGCGACACAGCCACCAAAGGTATACGCATTACCATGTAACGCCGAAACCAGGTGTATTCGAACATGCCAAGGATACCCCGGGCATTGGCCGTGAACGACAGCTTGGGTTTGGTTCCAGTCTTTTTTACCGGTTCCGCAGAGCGGGTATTCTCTGTCATTGCCAGCATCAAAACTCCTGAAAGCATGAAAAACGCAACCGATACGCCGATCATGGTTGAATGGCGTGAAAAAGGTGGGTTTTCCTTGGTGATCTGATGCACCAGCAGGGCTAGACCGATGGCACAAAGGCCCCCGCCCCCAAGTTGCAGGTAACGCATGACCATGCGCGAACGCGAATGGACATGATCGCCCAACAGATCGGTGAGCATCAGGTTCTGAACTTCATCCACCAGACCGATCACGAAAAAGACCGCCACGAAAACCACTGCGATTAACGGAACGTTCCCGGTCGCGGCAGCCACCATCGCCAGAACAAGACAGGCACCGATAACGGCTTCGGTCAGAGCAATGGCGCGCTTCTTTTGCGATTTCGCCGCTATGGGTTGCGCCAGGAAAAAGTCGGAAATCATGCTGCCAATCATCCGCACCGAAACCAGCGCGCCCGCCACGAACATCGGCAATTCGAATGACACGGCCAGAAATGGCAAAACCACCGATGGGCTGCCCAGAGTCCACGCAACCTGAGACACGATACTCTGCCCAGCAAGAACCGGCACGTTTCGCTTGGTCTTATCAGCAGTCACATCCGTCATGGATCTTTCGGTGGCATCGTCCCAGAACTTCCAAGTTGTACCAGCCTAAGCGTTTCGAAGGGTTCAGCCAACACCTCTTCGAAACTGTCCGAAAACGAAAAAACCCGGCCTGTTGAGCCGGGTCTCACAATCAGGTTCCGTAACAGCTCAGAGCTGCGCCATCACCTCATCAGTGGCTTCGAAGTTGGTCGTGACACGCTGTACGTCGTCATCGTCTTCCAGCGCATCCACCAGTTTCATCAGCTTTTGCATGTCTTCCAGACCCAGCTCGGTCGTGGTGGTCGGTTTCCAGACCAACTTGGTGGATTCCGATTCACCCAGCACAGCCTCCAACGCGTTCGAAACTTCGTTCAGATCCGTATCTGCACACCAGATGACGTGACCATCCTCTGAACTTTCGACATCTTCCGCGCCGGCCTCGATTGCGGCTTCGAAAATGGTGTCTGCGTCACCCGCAGTAGCCGGATAGAAAACTTCGCCCTTGCGTTCGAACATGAACCCGACCGAGCCCGTCTCACCCAGATTGCCGCCGTTCTTGGAAAAGGTCGAACGCACAGTCGAGGCGGTGCGATTGCGGTTGTCTGTCATGGTTTCAACGATCACGGCCACGCCGTTGGGGCCGTAGCCCTCATAGCGGATTTCTTCATAATCGTCGCCTTCGCCTGCAACGGATTTCTTGATCGCGCGGTCAATCACGTCCTTGGGGACCGAGTTCGACTTGGCCTCTTTCACCGCCAGACGCAGGCGCGGGTTCTTTTCCGGATCCGGGTCGCCCATCTTGGCGGCAACGGTGATTTCTTTCGACAGTTTGGAAAACAGTTTGGACCGCGCGGCGTCCTGACGCCCCTTGCGGTGCTGGATGTTGGCCCATTTGGAGTGGCCTGCCATAATGCGTCCTCGTCATCGTGATTGCGTGTTCGGCGCTCATATAGACGTTTGCGGGGGGCAGGATCAAGAGAGTGGCTTGCGACGGCTTCACTGGCTTGTATGGTGACGGCATGACGACAGATCAGATCATTCTTTTTGCGCTTTTCATCACGGTCTTCGGAATGCTGCTTTGGGGTCGGTTTCGATACGACCTTGTGGCCTTTGCTGCGCTGATGATCGGCGTCGTGCTGGGCGTCGTGCCGGTGGATGATGCCTTTGCCGGGTTCGGCCATCCCGCCACCATCATCGTGGCGTTGGTGTTGGTAGTCTCTGCTGGTCTGGTGAGGTCGGGAGCCGTTTTCCTGATTACCCGCACTTTGGTTGATGCCTCGCGTGGCCTCGGCGCGCATATTGCGCTGATGGGCGGGATCGGCGCAGTGTTGTCTGCCTTCATGAACAATGTGGCAGCCCTTGCACTGCTGATGCCCGTGGACATTCAGACCGCACGCAAAGCAGGCCGGTCTGTGGGTCTGACCCTGATGCCGCTGAGCTTTGCGACCATTCTTGGGGGGATGGCCACGCTGATCGGGACCCCCCCGAACATCATCATCGCATCGATCCGGCAGGAAACACTGGGCGAACCGTTCCACATGTTCGATTTCGCCCCTGTCGGTGGGCTGGCCGCGATCGCCGGCCTTGCCTTTGTCGCTCTGGTAGGATGGCGCCTGATCCCCAATCGCGGGCCGCAAGCCGAGACATCTGAGGCACTGGCCGAATACATCGCCGAACTGACCGTCCCAACCGACTCTGCTCATATCGGTAAACGGGTCAGCGAGCTTTATGAAGTTGCCGAGAAATCAGACGTGGCGATCATCGGCCTTATCCGCGATGGCAAACGTCGCTATGGCAGGTCGGCGCACGCCACTCTCAAAGAAGGTGATGCGCTGGTATTGGAAGCCCGTCCGGAAGCGTTGGATGAGTTTCGTGCCGCCCTCAACCTCGATTTCTCGGATACCCGACGGCAGGAACTGTTGACGGCCGAGGGCGATGGATTGGAGGTAATCGAGATCGTCGTCCCGGAAAACGCCCGCATCGCCGGACGCACGGCACAAGGTGTCGGGTTGGCTTGGCGCCAAAGCACCGTCCTGATGGGCATCTCTCGACAAGGGCGTCGCATTACCGAGCAGGTCCGCAAGACCGAGGTGGAGCCGGGCGATATCCTACTTTTGCTTTGCCCCCGAGATCGTTCTGCCGATGTGACCGATTGGCTTGGCTGCCTGCCGCTTGCTGAACGTGGGCTGAGCGTAACTGCAAATGAAAAAGCATGGTTGGCTATTGGTCTGTTTGCTGCGGCTGTTTTGGCGGCAAGTGTTGGGCTGATTTACCTGCCTGTCGCATTGGGACTGGTCGTCATTGCCTATGTATTGACCAAGATCATGCCAATCGCTGACATCTACAATCATATCGAATGGCCTGTGGTCGTCTTGTTGGGCTCAATGATCCCGCTAGGCAGTGCTCTTGAAACATCCGGCGGCACCGAACTGATCGCAAACGCTCTGATCCAATTGACCGACGGCTTGCCTGCCTGGGCCATTCTGACGGTACTGATGGTTGTCACGATGACGTTGTCGGACGTGTTGAACAACACCGCCACTGCCATTGTCGCCGCGCCGGTCGGGATACAAATGGCACGTACCCTTGAGGTATCGCCCGACCCGTTTTTGATGACCGTGGCCGTTGCGGCCTCGGCTGCGTTCCTGACCCCCATCGGGCACAAGAACAACACGCTGGTTCTGGGCCCCGGCGGCTATCGATTCGGTGACTACTGGCGCATGGGATTGCCGCTGGAGATGCTGATCATCGCCGTTTCTGTTCCTGCCATTCTTGTATTCTGGCCGCTGTGACGGATAAAGGCTGCGCATGAAACGCTTTTTGATCCTGCAACTGCGCCCCGAAACCGATGCGTCCGACGCCGAGTACGCCTCGATCCTGAACCGGAGCGGGTTGTCGCCCGATCAGGCCCATCGCGTCCGTCTGGACTGCGAAAACCTGCCCGAGGGGTTGGATGTCACGGACTACGCCGGTGTCATCGTAGGTGGTGGACCGGGATGCGTCAGTGACAACCCGGCGACCAAATCCCCGTTGGATGCCCGGATCGAGACGACGATCATGGGGTTGATGCCGCAGATCATCGCACAGGATCACCCGTTCATGGGTTGCTGCTATGGCCTTGGTATTCTGGCTGCGCATCTGGGCGGCGACGTCAGCAAGGCCCGATATGGCGAACCCGTCGGACCATCCACTTGCCATCTGACCCCGGAAGGCCAGCAGGACCCGTTGACCGCAGGGTTGGAGGCCACCTTTGACGCTTTCGTTGGTCACAAGGAAGCGGTTCAGGCTCTGCCGAAAGGGTGCGTGCACCTTGTAGCGTCAGACCCCTGCCCGTTCCAGATGATCCGCTGGGGGCAGAACGTATATGCCACGCAGTTCCATCCCGAAGCCGACGCCAGGGATTTTGAACAGCGCATCAATATCTACAAGAACCACGGCTATTTCCCGCCTGAAGACGCGCAAAAACTGATCGACCACTGCCATTCTGCCGATGTCACACAACCCGGCGAGATCCTGCGCCGGTTCGTCAGACGATACGAGTGACCCAACGGCGCGGTTGCCTGAGCCTTCCCGCCTCGCTTAGGCTGATCTGACGCAACTTTGGGAGGAGTTGTCCTTGGATCTGCTTATTAACGTCGGCCTGCCAGTTTCACTGGCCGTTATCATGCTGTCTCTGGGTATCGGACTGGAGGTCGCAGATTTCCGCCGTGTCCTGAGCCGACGTCGCGCCTTTGCCATCGGGGCGGCAAGTCAGGTTGTTCTATTGCCGGTGGCGGCCTTTGTGACGGTCAAAATTTTTGCTTTGCCGCCTGAAATCGCGGTTGGTTTCATGCTGCTCAGTTTTTGTCCAGGCGGCGTAACCAGCAATATCCTGTCAAAGCTCGCCAAGGCCGATGTCGCGCTTTCAGTCAGCCTGACCGCCGTGATCAGCCTTCTGTCGATCGTAACCGTACCAATATTGGCCGCCTGGTCGATCGCGCATTTCATGGGCGACGAAGCCCCTGACGTTTCCATCACCGGGCTGGCTGTTGCTCTGTTCCTGATCACTACGTTACCGGTGGCCATTGGTGTAGGGATTCGCAACTTTGCAACGGGGTTTGCAAACCGTGTGGAGCCGGGGTTGTCGGCGCTCGCGACCGTTTTGTTCGTGCTGATCGTTGCCGCTGCACTGGCCGGGAACTGGCAACTGTTCGTCGAAAATCTCGGCATCATGGGCGCCGGCTTGATTTCTCTGAATATCGTATTGCTTTTCTGTGGATTAGGGCTGGCGAGGATATCAAACCTGTCCTGGAATGAGCGCAAGACGATTTCAATCGAAACCGGAATTCAAAATTCCACGCTGGGCATTACACTGGCGGCGCTGATTACGAATACCGAAAGCGGGTTCAGCCCGCTGGCCCTGCCCTCGGCGGTTTATGGTATTACGATGTACGCCGTGGTTCTGCCGTTTCTTGTCTGGTTCCGCAGGCGCTGAAAGGACCGTTATGACAAACAACACTGCTGATGCGATCGTTGTCGGTGCTGGTCTGGCCGGATTGGCCGCCGCAGCTGAACTGGGCGACCGAGGTAAAAAGGTAATCATACTCGATCAGGAACCAGAAGGCTTTCTGGGCGGTCAGGCATTCTGGAGCCTGGGTGGCCTGTTTATGGTCAACACCCCGGAACAACGCCGTATGGGTATCCGCGACAGCCACGATCTGGCGTTGCGCGACTGGATGAGCAGCGCGCAGTTTGACCGGGAAGAAGATACCTGGCCTCGCAAATGGGCCGAATCCTATATCGAGTTCGCAGCTGGCGAAATGCGCCCCTGGCTGCACGAGATGGGGCTGCGCTGGTTTCCGGTCGTAGGCTGGGCCGAGCGCGGCGGGTCCTACGCAAACGGGCACGGCAATTCTGTCCCGCGCTTTCACATCACGTGGGGCACCGGCCCCGGAGTGCTGGAACACTTCATCCGTCGCGTCCGCGACCATGCCAGTGCCGGGCTGATCCAGATGAAGTACCGTCATCAGGTCAGCCATGTCATCATGCAGAATGGCACCGCCAAAGGCGTCTCCGGCGAGGTTCTGGCCGATGACACCGCCCAGCGCGGCGGCAAAACCAACCGCGACGAGGTCGGCGAGTTCGAGGCTTATGCGCCTTCTGTGATCGTCACCTCTGGCGGTATTGGTGGCAATTTTGAGTTGGTGCGCCAGAACTGGCCTAGGGATCGTCTAGGGGAACCGCCACAGGACATGGTGGCCGGGGTACCGTTTCACGTCGACGGTCGTATGATCGCTATCAGTGAAAAAGCAGGTGGCCATGTCATCAATGGTGACCGCATGTGGCATTACACCGAAGGCGTTCGCAACTGGGACCCGATCTGGCCCGCCCATGGCATTCGCATTCTGCCCGGCCCCAGCTCTATGTGGTTCGATGCACGCGGAAACCGGTTGCACCCCCCCTGCCTGCCCGGGTTCGATACGCTGGGGACACTGCGCGAAATCCTGAAAACCGGGTATGAATACAGTTGGTTTGTTCTGACCCAGAAGGTGATCAAGAAGGAATTCGCCCTGTCCGGGTCCGAACAGAACCCAGACTTCACTTCAGGCAGCTGGAAAGAAGTTATTCGTCAACGAATTCTGTCCGGGTCCAAAGCGACCGCCCCGGTCGAGGCATTCAAGGAGAAAGGCGAGGATTTTGTTGTTGCCAACACGTTGACCGAGCTGGTCAACGGAATGAACCATTTGGGTGGGGGGCTGATAGACGAGGCCCATTTGCGCGCCCAGATCGAAGCGCGGGATTCTCAGGTCGACAATCCCTTCTCAAAAGACGCGCAGATGATGGCGATCCTTGCAGCCCGCAATTATCGTGGAGACAAACTGATCCGCACCGCCAAACCTCACAAGTTCCTTGATCCGTCCAACGGCCCGTTGATCGCGGTCAAGCTGCATGTTCTGACACGCAAGACGCTGGGCGGTTTGCAGACCAATCTGGACAGTCAGATGATCGGTGCCGACGGTCAAGTGGTGCCCGGCCTCTTCGCTGCCGGCGAAGTCGCCGGGTTCGGTGGTGGTGGCTATCACGGTTACAACGCGCTGGAGGGAACGTTCCTGGGTGGCTGCATCTTTTCAGGTCGCAACGCAGGGCGATCGAGGGCCGTCGCCTGACAACCCTGCCCTTTTACTTGCGTACCAGTTTGATCACCGGCTCACCCTGAGCATCCAGCAAGGCCAGCGCGTTGCCTTGCACCGCGAAGGTCGTGACACTTTGCATCGCTTTCAGAAACTGCCGCTCTACCTCATCCAGCGGGGGTGGGCACGCCATGAGCGTTGCGGCCATATTGTCCGGGAACTCGATCCGATTGGCAGAAATCTCGGCCTGGCCACTGAACCGGTTGCAACCGCCGTTTCCTGAAAAGGCCCCGCCCTGCCCGAAAGCAAGTTCAGGACGTTTCTCTGTCTCAATAGGCGCACCATTGAGGCCCGAGGCGTACCACACGGTGTTTTCCAGCATCGCGGCACCTTGGTGTTGCACCTGTATCATCAGCAGGTCAGCTGAATTCTCGGCCCCATGTGTCAGAACCGGATAGACAGTATCGGTGGTGAACAACAGCTTTTGCCCCTGCATGACCGAAGCGCGCACGGCATAGCTGCGCCCGTCCTGAATCAACGCATCATCATAGGTCAGTTCAAACTGCGCCGGCACACCGGTCAGGGCATATCTCTGCGCGGCAAGCGTTTCGGCCGGCGCATCCGCCAATGAGATATCCTGAAGCTCGACGAACAAGGTCGTGTCGGGCGAAAGCGCAATACGCTCTCGGTAGGTTGCAGTTCCTTCGACGGTTCCAGCAAGCGATGTGCCGCTCAAAACGGTGGCGAAAGCAACCGCAGGAAACGTGGTACGGACGAGTGCCAGCATAGCAGTACCCTTTAAATATCAGTTCTACAAAAGATTGCTGTTCATCCGACATTTACAAGTACGCCGCGAGCAAAGCGGCAAATCTGTGCCGATGTCATAACGGCCAGATCAATGGGATCAGCAGGGACGCCAACAATCCGACCGTCAGGTTCAGCGGCACGCCTACCTTCATGAAATCGGTGAACCTGTAGCCTCCGGGACCATAGACCATCATGTTTGTCTGGTATCCGATCGGTGTTGCAAACGATGCCGAGGCCGCCACCATAACCGCAACGACCAGCGGACGCGGATCTATCCCGACAGCCTGCGCCAGACCGATGGCGATCGGAGTGACGACAACCGCAACGGCGTTGTTGGAGACCAGTTCGGTCAGCACCGAGGTCAGCAGATAAATCGCCCAGATAATCAGGAATGGCGGCAAGGCACTGAGCCCCGGCGCAACAGCTTCGACGATCAGAGAAACCGCGCCAGAGCTGTCCAGCGCAGCCCCTATGCCCAGCATCGCGAAGATCAACGCCAACAGGCGACCTTCAACAAAGGAAAACGCCTCATCCGCGTCGATACAGCGGGTCAGTAGAACCACGGCGCAGGCCACAATCGACAACAACAGGATGGGCGCAATGCCCAGCGCGGCGAGGACGACAATCCCTACAAGAGCACCAATCGCAATGGGTGCATGGCTTCGACGGAATGCTCGAGCCGATGGTTGTGTGACGTCCACCATGTCCATATCAGCCGCAAGCCGCTGGATATCCGCCGGGGCACCTTCCAAAAGCAACGTATCCCCAACCCTGACCACCAAATCATCCAACTGGCGACCAATGTTCTGGTTACGGCGGTGCACCGCCAGCACGTAAACGCCATAGCGACGCCGAAGCCGCATCATTCCAAGGGTCCGACCCACCAAACGGCACCCGGGTGTGATCAACACCTCAACCGTCTTGGTTTCAACGGCAGATACCTGATCCACACGTTTGAGTTCCCTGTTGCTCTGAAGGCTCAGAAGTTCGGTCATCTCGGTGCGTAAAACCACCCGATCGCCTACTTTCAGCTCCACGCCTTTCAGATTACGCCGCAACGACTCATCCCCCCGGATGACATCTATCAGGCGCACGCCGGGGCGTTTGAACAACTGCACACCGGTCACTTCGCGCCCGATCAGGTTGCTATCAGGCGGAATGACGGCCTCGGTAAAGAACTTCATCTTGGACCGGTCACTGAGCAGCGACGCCATGCTGTCCCGCTCGGGCAACAGTTTGGGCGCGATGAAGCGCAAATAAATCATGCCGTAGATCACCAGCGCGATCCCCAGAGGCGTGATTTCGAAAATCGTAAAGGCTTTCATCCCCTGCGCGCGAGCCACGCCATCCACCAGCAGGTTCGTGGACGTGCCGATCAACGTCAGCGTGCCGCCCAAAATGGCTGCGTAACTCAACGGAATCAGCAATTTGGATGCGGGAACATTCAGGGTGCGGGCAATTTGCACAAAGACCGGAATCATGACCACAACCACTGGCGTATTCGACACCACCGCCGAGGCCAGCACGACAAACCCCATAAGCAAAGCGATGGCAATACGCGGGTTTACCTGAGCCTGCTTCTGTGCGGTCGAAGTGAATGAGTCCAAGGCTCCGGTCCGCACCAAGGCCCCCATGATGATGAACATCGCGGCAATCGTCCAGGGTGCCGGGTTGGACAGAACCGCAAGCGCGCTTTGATAGGGCAGGCTGCCAGTTACAAGCATCAGAGAGACACCGCCAAGGGCTACGACTTCGGTCGGATAAACCTCGCGCAGGAACATGATGAACATGCCCGCAACGATGAGCAGCGCCAGAACTGCGCTTCCTGTGTCTGTCAGTGAAAGGAAATTCATTCGTGGTATTCTGTCCGAACCCCGGCCCAAGCGCCTGATGACATGCAGTTTCACGCATTGCGCCCGACAGAGCAAGCCTAACGATGACTATTCGGGCCCGGCTTGTTCCAGACGCCCTCCGACCCGCACCATAAGCACGGATTTGGCCTGTCCGTCACGGTCGTCGGTTTCCACGAACACGCCGCTCAGAGTGGCTTCACCGGTTGCGGGGGTAAAGCGTGCCTTGGGCATACCGGTGATGAACCGGCGCATAGGCTCCTGCTTGTCCATCCCGATGACCGAGTCGTAGTCTCCGCACATGCCCGCATCCGTCAGATACCCGGTGCCACCCGGCAAAATCTGGGAATCCGCCGTTGGCACATGGGTGTGCGTCCCCACCACAAGGCTTGCGCGCTTGTCACAATAATGGCCCATCGCCATCTTTTCGGACGTGGCCTCGCAATGCATATCCACGATGATGGCCTGCGCCTGCCCGCCTCTCGGGTGAGACTTCAGAATCGGCTCAATGGCTGAGAACGGGTCGTCAAACGGTCGTTTCATAAAGACCTGACCCAGCACCTGCACCACCAGAACCTTGCGTCCACCCGGCGCCGTGAACAGCCGATGACCCCGTCCCGGCGCGCCTTTGGCAAAGTTCACGGGCCGTACGATTCGCTGTTCTTTCTCGATAAATTGCAGCATGTCTTTCTGATCGAAGGCATGATCGCCCAGCGTCAGGCAATCTGCCCCGGCATCAAGCAACAGCCTGGCGTGATCCCCGCTCAGCCCCATGCCGTTGGACGCATTTTCACCGTTGACCACAACAAAATCCAGCCGCCATTCGTCGCGCAGACGCGGCAAGTGCTGCTGAACGGCAGCGCGCCCCGCGCGCCCCATGACATCACCAAGAAACAAAATCCTCATGATCCGGGTCGTAGGGGCTGCGCAGGGCAATAACAAGGCGGAAGCATGAAATTTCCGGCAGACTTCGGGGTTGAAATCAAATTCTGCCGCGGCAATGTTTCGAGACATCTCTTGAATACGGAAGGAATTCTTCGTGAAGTCGTCAATTGTTCTGACAGGCTGCCTTCTGGCGGCAACTGCTGCCGCGGCCGAAGGCACCAAGACATCCATGCCCAACCCCGCTGCGACCTTTTGCATTGAAAACGACGGGACCTACCAACTTCGAAAAAACGAAGACGGCAGCGTCTACGGCATCTGCATCCTGAAGGACGGCACCGAGGTGGATGCCTGGGACTACTTGCGCAGCCATTTCGAGAAGTAGCAGCTAGAAGGTCAGCACGCGGCTTTCCGTGACAACCATATCCAGCGGTTGGTCGGTCAGCTCGAGCGGTAGGTCCGCAGCCTCTTGCGCATCAAAAGCAAAGCCGATGGCAAGCGTCGGGCGTTTGGCGCGCAGACCTTCCAGTGTCCGGTCGTAAAACCCGCCGCCATAACCCAGTCGGCCACCATTTGCATCGAAGGCGACCAGCGGCACGATCAGAATTTCGGGGCCGAAATAGTCATCAACCTGGGGCACTTTTGCACCAAAGGGACCATCACTGAGCGCGCCTTCTGGTGTCCAGCGAGAGAATTTCAGCGGCAGACCGGCTGCCTGAATGACAGGCACACCCACCGGGCCATAGGCCGACGCCTCGGCCATGGCGGGGACCGGGTCGATCTCGGTCCGGATCGGCATATAACCTGACAGGGGCACACCGCGATGGCCTGCCAGAACCTCGGACAAGCGCCCGGCTGCACCCGGCAAGCGGGCATCAAACGCGGCCTTGCGGCGGGCAAAGGCCGCTTTGCGCGCTGCGGCTTTGATTTCGGTCAGATCGGTCACAGTAGCACCACGCTGGCAAGCCCAAGAAAGATGAAGAACCCCATGACGTCCGTCGTGGTTGTCACAAAGGTCCCCGATGCAAGCGCCGGGTCGATGCCCAAGCGGTCAAGCACGACCGGTACTACCGTACCTGCAAACCCTGCGATGATCATGTTCACGACCAAGGCCGACCCGATCACGACACCCAGCCAAGGAGAATCGAACCACAGCATCCCCACGGTCCCCAGCACGATGGCAAAGCAGAGCCCGTTCAGCATGCCCACCAGCAGTTCCCGGCGAATAACGCGCATCACGTTTGCATTAGTCAGGTCGCGCGTCGCCAACGCGCGCACCGCAACGGTGAGGGATTGTGTTCCCGCATTGCCGCCCATCGACGCGACAATCGGCATCAGGATGGCCAGCGCGACCAGTTGATCAATCGCCGCTTCGAATTGCGAAATCACCAACGAGGCACAAATAGACGTGCACAGGTTCACCGCCAGCCACGGCAACCGCCGCCGGCTGGTCGCCGCCACGCTGTCGGACAGTGAGCTTTCGTCGCTCACACCGGCAAGGCGCAGGATGTCTTCTTCGTGCTCTTCGTCCAGAACCACCATCGCATCGTCGATTGTAATGACACCGACCAGACGCCCATCGGCATCCACCACCGGGGCCGAGATCAGGTGATACTGGTTAAAGGCATAAGCCACGTCTTCCTCGTCCTGATCGACGGGGATACTGTGGAATTCCTCTTCTGCCAGATCAAGCAGCGGCACCTCACGCCGTGTCGCCATCAGCTTGCCCAACGTCACCTGCGCCACCGGCTTCAGGCGCGGATCGACCAAAACAATGTGATAGAACTGTTCCGGCAGATCGTCATTGGCGCGCATGAAATCAATGGCTTGTCCAACGGTCCAATGCTCAGGCGCCATGACGACTTCGCGCTGCATGAGACGACCGGCAGAATTCTCGGGGTAGGACAGCGCCTGTTCGGCGGCGATCCTCTCGGAATCCTCCAACGCGTCCAGAATGGTTTCCTGCTGCGGCTCTTCAAGGTCTTCCAGCAGGTCAACGACATCGTCGCTTTCCATCTCGCGCACGGCTTCTGCCAGAACGTCCGGCTTCAGAACCGAGATTACCTCTTCACGAACCGATTCATCCAGTTCAGACAGGATATCGCCGTCAAATTCCTTGTCGTACAGGCGGATCAGGCGGGAACGGTCAAACGGGTTGATCTGCTCAAGAAGGTCAGCAATATCGGCCGAATGCAGCGGCTCCATCAACTCGATCAGCTTGTCGCGGTCGTCAATATCCACTGCATAAAGGATCGCGGCCACAGCCTTGGGATCGAGCGCATAGACGTCCTCATCCCGGGGCTGATCGTGTCCGGCTTCGTCACTGCCTGTCGTCATGCTCTGCCCCTTTTTTTCGATTTGCCCTTAAATAGAAGAAGCAGCTACCAGAAAACAATGACAATGCGCCGATTTACCCACTTCTTTCGTCCGCCTATGCTGGTGCGCGGTTCCAAACAGGTGGAGAACAGGGAAAATGGCGCAAAAGACGCTTTTGAAAGGGCGTGTTCTGAGTTTCACAGGCTCACCCTTTGACGGAGAGCCGACCGAGGCGATGCGGCTGGACGAAGCAGTCGTGGTCGAACACGGGCGAATTGCAGAGGTCGGCACCGTCGATACACTGAAAAAAGCCCACCCTGACGCAGTCACGAAGGATCACGGAACGCGCTTGATCATGGCTGGGTTCGTCGACCCGCATGTGCATTATCCACAGACGGCGATGATCGCCAGCTGGGGCAAACGGCTGATCGACTGGCTGAACATCTACACCTTCCCGGAAGAGATGAAGTTCGGCGATTTCGACTATGCGACCGAGATAGCCAACCGGTATCTGGACCTGACGACCGCCCACGGCACCACGACCATGTGCAGTTTTTGCACGATCCACCCTGAAAGCGTGGATGCCTTTTTCACCGCGGCGCAACAGCGTGGGCAGCGTGTCGTCGCCGGCAAGACCTGCATGGACCGGAACGCGCCCGAAGGATTGCGCGACACCGCGCAGACGGCTTATGACCAATCCGCCGCCCTGCTGGAAAAATGGCATCGCGTCGATCGCTTGTCCTATGCGATCACGCCGCGCTTTTCACCGACCTCGACCCCGGAACAGCTCGAGGCCATGGGCGCGCTTTGGGCCGAGCATCCCCATTGTCTAATGCAAACTCATCTGAGCGAGCAAACGGATGAAATCGAATGGGTCCGGTCCCTGTTCCCTGATGCAAGGGATTATCTGGACACCTACGAGAAATTTGGCCTGTTGGGCCAGAACGGCCTGTATGGCCATGTCATCCATCTGGAAGACCGGGAACGGGATCGGCTGCGCGAGGTCGATGCCTCTTTGATTCATTGCCCCACGTCGAACACGTTCATCGGATCGGGATTGTTTGACATGAACGGGCTGATCCATGATGGCCACCGGATCGGTCTGGCCACGGATACCGGCGGCGGGTCCAGCTTTTCGATGCTGCGCACCATGGCCGCCGCCTATGAGATTGGCCAATTGCGCGGCCGCCCTCTGCACCCGGCTCAATTGCTGTGGTTGGGCACGGTCGGATCGGCCCGGAGCCTGCGTATGGACGACTGCATCGGAAACATCGCCCCTGGGATGGAGGCGGATCTGGTCGTGATCGACCTCGCCTCGACCCCCGCCATCGCCCAACGCGAGGCCCACGCGGAAGATGTTTGGGAAGCGATCTTTCCGACGATCATGATGGGCGACGATCGGGCCGTGGCAGAGGTCTGGATCGGCGGGCGGCAGGCGGCTTAAGCCTGCAACGCCCGGGCAAGCATGTTTTGGCGTTCGATCACGCGGGGCAGATCAATGGTTGTTATGTATCCATCACGTACGATCTGGCGGCCTTCGACGAACAGATGTTTCACAGTCATCGGCCCCGCCAGAAGCAGGGCCGCCGGATCCCAACTGCCCGCGCTTTCGATGCCGCGGGTATCCCACACCGCAATATCGGCACGTTTTCCGGGCATCAGCCGTCCGCAATCGTGACGTCCCAACACATCCGCCCCGCCGCGCGTCGCAATCTCAAGCGCTTCGCGGGCCGACATGGCATCTGCACCATTGGCAACCCGTTGCAGCAACATGGCCTGGCGCGCCTCAAGCATGAGGTTGCCATTGTCATTGCTGGCCGATCCATCCGCGCCGAGGCCAACCTTGATACCGGCATCCCGCATTGCCCGCACCGGAGCTATACCTGATCCGAGACGACAATTTGAACAGGGGCAATGGGCCACACCTGTTTTGGTACGTGAAAACAGATCGATCTCGGCCCCGTCCAGCTTGACGCAATGGGCGTGCCAGACATCCGGGCCGGTCCAACCCAATTCCTCGGCATATTGCCCCGGGCGGCAGCCGAATTGCGCCTGCGAATAGGCGATATCCTCATCATTCTCGGCCAGATGGGTATGCAGCATCACGCCCTTGTCCCGCGCCAGCAACGCTGCATCCCGCATCAGGTCCCGGCTGACGGAAAACGGTGAACACGGAGCAAGGCCAACGCGGCACATTGAACCCTCGGATGAATCATGAAACGTATCAACAACCCGGATCATGTCGTCCAGAATGGCGGCTTCCTTTTCCACCAGACTGTCCGGTGGCAGGCCGCCGTCGCTTTCACCAATGCTCATCGCGCCACGCGTCGGATGGAACCGCATTCCCAACTCGGACGCGGCAGCGATCGTATCCCCAAGCCGCGCGCCATTGGGGTAGAGGTAAAGGTGATCGGAACTGAGCGTGCACCCCGACAGCGCCAGTTCTGCCAAACCGATCTGGGCCGAGGTGAACATTTCTTCCGGCCCAAAACGCGACCAGATCGGATAGAGCGTTTGCAGCCACCCAAACAGCAACGCATCCTGTCCGCCCGGCACCGCCCGTGTCAGAGTTTGATAGAGATGGTGGTGGGTATTTACCAGGCCGGGTGTCACCACACAGCCCGAGGCATCGTGCACCTCACCCTGTGTTTCCAGCCCCCGCCCGATCCGGGAAATCTGCCCGTCGCGGACCAGAACATCAGCCCGGGACAACTCTTGCCGGGACTCGTCCATCGTCAGGATCAGATCAGCATTCTTGAGTAGGATTTCCGTCATTTCGCGCTCCTGCATCTGCCCGTCTCATGCAAGAAGTGCGTCGACCGGTGGAAAACGGGCTCAAGAACCGGCCATCACCGGTTTAGTTGCCTTTGGCGCACTGGGCAACAGAATTCAGAACTGGCGGAGTATCTCAAGCGCTGCGGCATGAAGGTCAGCGTTTGCCGCAGCCAAGACCCGGCCACCTTCATGAGCAGGGCCACCCTGCCAATCGGTTACAATACCGCCGGCCGCCTGAATAACGGCAATCGGCGCCTGAATATCATAAGAGTTCAAGCCCGCCTCGATCACCAAATCCGCCTGCCCGGCAGCCAGAAGCGCATAGGCGTAGCAATCCATTCCATAGCGCGTCAGTTGCACCTGCTCGGACACGGCCTGAAACCCTGCGCGGTCCTTCGGGGTTCCAACCTCGGGGAAGGTGGTAAACAGAGTTGCCTGATCCAGCGTTCTGGTCTTGCGCGTTTGCATTCTGCTTGTGCCCTGCGGACCGGTCAGGTGAGCACCGGAAGACGATCCAACAAAACGCTCTCGGATATAAGGCTGGTCGATCACACCCATGAACGGCCCATCGTGATCGCTCAGCGCTATCAGAACGCCCCAGGTTGGCGTGCCACTGATAAACCCGCGAGTCCCATCGATGGGATCCAATACCCAAGTGCGGCCACTGGTGCCCTTATGCTCGCCGAACTCTTCGCCCAGAATACCGTCATCCGGGCGTTGCCGCGCCAGAACTTCCCGCATCGCTTGTTCAGCAGCCCGATCAGCCACGGTGACCGGGTCAAACCCGTCGGCCAGTTTGTTGGCAGTTTCTAGGTTTGTTTGACGAAAAAAAGGGAGTATGGCCGCTCGCGCTGCTTCGGCCATTTCTTCGGCAATTTCGATATCGCTCGGTGTCGTCGGTTGCATGCCCTTGAGGTGCGGGCAATCCGCGACAAAGTCAAGTCAGTCAGGCAACGTCGCTGAGAACCCGCGCCAGCTCGAAAAGGCGGCGACGCTGGTTTTCCGGAATCGCATAGTAAGAGCGCACCAGATCCAAAGCTTCTTTGTCACCCATCAGGTCAGCAGGGACAGATTTCTTGTCCGCGTCGCTTTTCTGGGCTTCTTCCAGACCTTCGAAGAAAAAGCTGACCGGAACATCCAACGCCTCGGCGATGTCCCACAGGCGGGATGCGCTGATTCGGTTGGCACCGGTCTCATATTTCTGGATTTGCTGAAACTTGATACCAACTTGCTGTGCCAACTGCTGCTGGGTCATCCCAATCAGCCAGCGGCGATGCCGAACGCGCTTGCCCACATGGACATCGACGTGATGAGTCATTGGTATTCTCCTATACTACACAAACATCTGCACGGGATTTTGCGACGTCCGATATCGCAATTCTAGAGAGCTCCCCTTAACCGCTCCCTAATACGGACTGTACCGCCCCCCCGTTTGCAGCACTGACTGTATATAATGCCGGTTTTGAGATTTTTTTCAAGCTGGTTGAGTCCAGCACACCTTACAGGGATTTGTGGTTGTATTACCTTGAGCCTTTGCGCATCTCTTTTTCGGCCACTTGATTTCGCCCCCCCCCGAAACTAAGGTCCTTTCCCTCGTCGAAGCAAACGGATTGACTTTTCTGACGGCACACGCGCCTATATCGCAAACTGTTGAGGAACCGTATGCGGTCCTATTGCATTCCATCCGACGGGGCGTCTGCCCAGCTTTGTGACGTGAATAAACCTGAGCCGGGAAAAGGCCAGGTGCGGGTCGCGATAAAAGCTTGTGGCCTGAACTTCGCTGACCTGCTCATGCAGAAGGGCTCGTATCAGGACACTCCACCTGCCCCGTTCACTCTGGGAATGGAGGTCGCCGGCGTCGTGGATACAGTCGGACCCGGAGTTTCAACGCTGAGGCCGGGCGACCGGATCGCGGTCTATTCAGGTCAGGGCGGGTTGGCGGAATACGGCGTTTTCGACGCGGACCGCGCGATCCTGCTGCAGGACAGCACCAGTTTCGAAGATGCCGCCGCCATCCAAATCGCATATGCGACAAGTCACATGGCCCTTGAACACAGGGCGCGTCTGCAACCCGGCGAAACCCTTCTGGTCACGGGTGCTGCAGGTGGCGTTGGCCTGACCGCTGTCGAAATCGGTAAACTCATGGGCGCCACAGTTATCGCCCAGGCACGAGGCGAGAACAAGCTAGCCGTTGCCCGAGCTGCCGGTGCCGATCATCTGATCGATGCTTCCGAAGACTTGCGGGAACGGGTCAAGTCTCTGGGCGGCGCGGATGTCGTCTATGACGTCATCGGCGGAGATGTGTTCAAGGCCGCTTTCCGCGCCACCAACCCCGAGGGACGCTTGCTGCCCATCGGATTTGCCGGGGGTGACGTTCCGCAGATCCCCGCCAATCATCTGCTGGTCAAAAACCTGAGTGTGATCGGGGTTTATATCGGAGGATATCTGAAGTTCCGCCCCGAAGCTGTGCGCAACAGCTTTGAAACCCTGTTCAAATGGCATTCAGAGGGCCGGATAAAACCGCACATCAGTCATGTCCTGCCACTTGAAGACGTCGCACACGGAATGCAGCTGTTGAAAGAGCGCAAATCGACAGGCAAGATCGTGATCACGCCCTGATCGCGATCACCCAACCACTGCCCGCAATTGGGTACCGCCCAGCAGTCTGAAGTTCTGACGTACCAACTGGGCCAGAGCCTCGACAACCGCATCCCGGCCCGGCTCCCCACCGTATAGATTGATCATATGCGCTGGCAAATCCGGCAGAGCACCGCCCGAGTCGATCTGTTCAAGATGTGCGGCCTCGGTCCCGTCCAGCATTGCGTGTACGGCAAGATCGGCACTGACCGTGGCTTCTATTGTACGGTCGTTTTCGGTTTCTACCGACAGTTCCCACGGTATTCCGGCGGCATCCAGTGCTGAAATGACCTGCGGTCTGAACAGACAGCGCCGTCCAAGTGCCAGAGGCAACGGACGTTTGCGCCATGCAGATCCGCCCGGCGCACCAATCCAGCGCAACGGCAACTCTGCTATGGTCTCCGCGCCATCGGCCGAAGACGGTTCGGTCGTCAGGATCACATCACATTCGCCCCGCTTGTACATGTCTTTCAATTGCAGTGAATAGGACGACACCAACTGCACCCTGACACGGGGAAAATCGGCGTTGAACCGCTGTAGGACCCGAGGGATCGCGGGGTAGACGATGTCATGGGGAACGCCCAGAACCACCTCGCCCTCAAAAGCCTGGTCGGTGAGTTTCGAGATAACTTCGTCATTCAAGGCGATCATACGGCGCGCGTAAGCCAACAGCTGCTCACCGGATGCGGTCAGGGCAATTGTTCTGCCGCTTCGGTCCAGCAACTCCAGGCCCAACAGCTCCTCCAGCCGTTTCAGCTGCATGGAAACCGCAGATTGCGTCAGGTGCAGAAATCCGGCAGCGCGGGTAACGCCGCCTTGATCCGAAACCGCCACAAAGGATCGCAGGGTGGTAATGTCCAAGTTTCGCATCTTCACGATTCCTTATGTGTTCCATCAAAAATATTCGTTTTAAAAATATGTCATACTCACCCATATCAATCAAGGAAATTGATGACAACCGGCGAAACCATCGAGAATGCAGAAAGGACAAGTTATGACCCAACTCGCGATCCATCATCCTTGCAAACCAGCCAAACGTTCTTTTGTGACCCTGATCTCTCAAGCCTTCGAGCTGACCAGACAGCGGCGGAAGCTGGCACTGCTGGACGACGCCGTGCTGGAAGATATCGGCGTGACCCGGGAAGAAGCATCTGCAGAAGCAAATCGCTTTTTCTGGGATGCCCCCCAATTCTGGAAAAGGTAACCGTGAAACTCATATTTTTATGGCGATAGGAGGCCTTGAGTCGCCTGTCGCCATTTTTGTTGCGTGTTTTGGTCGGTTTTCGCCCGGAATCTCTTGAAACACAGCCCCTTGTTGCCGATATTTAGATGGAAAACCGCCCCGTACAACCGGGGCGATGTAACTTGACGACTAGGGAGACCCTTTGATGGCACAATTCGATACGATCCGGACGGCATCCGGCGCGCGCGCCGCCGAGATTGATCAGGGCCTGCGCGCCCACATGAACAAAGTCTACGGCACGATGTCCGTCGGCATGCTGATCACTGCACTGGCGGCATGGGCTATTGCGGGTCTGGCTGTCACCAGCGATCCAAGCAACGCGGTCGCACAGATCGGCGCAGATCGCTATCTGACCAGCCTGGGCGGCACGCTGTTCCTGTCGCCGCTGAAATGGGTGGTCATGTTCGCGCCGCTGGCCTTTATCCTCTTTGGCTGGGGTGCCCTGATGCGCCGCGGCTCGGCGGCGACGGTTCAGCTTGGCTTCTTCGTCTTTGCCGCCGTGATGGGCATCTCGATGAGCTCGATCTTTCTGGTCTTCACACCCTACTCGATTACCCAGACCTTCCTGGTGACGTCGATCGCCTTTGCTGGCCTCAGCCTTTATGGCTACACCACAAAGCGGAACCTCAGCGGAATGGGCACCTTCCTGATGATGGGTGTGATCGGTCTGCTGGTTGCGATGATCATCAACCTGTTCCTGCAATCCGGTGTGATGATGCTGGCCATTTCGGCCATCGGCATCCTGATCTTTGCCGGTTTGACCGCGTTTTACACACAGGACATCAAGAACACGTACGTCGCCCATGCTGCGCATGGCGACCAGGAATGGCTGGACAAAGCGGCCTTTGACGGCGCGCTGAGCCTGTACATCTCGTTCCTGAACATGTTCCAGTTCCTGCTGATGTTCATGGGCCAGCAAGAATAGCCCTTGTTGACACCTGAATTGGTTTGGGGCCGGTCATTGACCGGCCCTTTTCTTTGCGCGCCGGACTTCTTTTGCCCGGAAATGAAAAGCCCCGCCTGACAAGGCGGGGCTTTCTGTTTCCGAAGCGTTTATGTGTTCAACTGCAGTTTAGCGGTATGGCAAAGCCCGAGCTCTTCTCGGATGTACCTTTGCGGAACACATTGCCAGCCGGCAGACAGCCTGTAAACCGCTCTGTTTCTTCCGCAAAGCTCACACCGATCGAATTGTCGACTTTCACACTGTTGGAGGGCGTGCGCAGCACACCAAACAAAGTGCCGTTCACGCTGACAGTGCTCAGGAACAGGTTCGTGTCGCTACCTTGCAATTGCACCGCGTTGTCTGGCGTCTGGCCGCCGTTATCGATTGCAACCGATGCTACCTTGGAAGATTCCACCTCATCACTCAAAAGCGTGACTGTCCGCAGTTCCGCCAGTTCCGCAGGAACGTTGGTCGCATCCGGCAGAAAGGCTACGGCTCCGGGTACGTCCGAAATCGTGCGTGGTTCGCCATCGATTCCAGTAAACCCGACACCTTCGCGGTTAAACGGGTCTTCACAGGCCGTTAGGGTTAGAACGGCGATTGTGGATAACAAGATTTTTTTCATGGCGGTCAACATTTTGTGGCGGTTTGCTGAAACGTACTTGCAGGTCCCCACAAAAAGCAAGCCGCAGCGGATGCGATTGCACCAAACGCTGATGCGCCACTGCAACGGACTGCTTGGATTGCCACCTGTCAAAAACAGGAAATCAGAACTGAAAAAGGGCTCTGTGAACCAGAGCCCTTTTCGGAATTTCCATTTGGAACGGCAGATTACTTGATCTTGCCTTCCTTGTACTCGACATGCTTGCGAACGACCGGATCGTATTTACGAATGGTCATTTTCTCAGTCATGGTGCGCGCATTCTTTTTGGTCACGTAGAAGTGGCCCGTGCCCGCGGTCGAGTTCAGACGGATCTTGATTGTCGTCGGCTTCGCCATGGTTATCTCCTGCGTCCGAAAAGGCAGGGGCCTTTCGGTTGAATTCCTATGAGCGTGCGCTTTTACGCGCTGCACCGCCCATGTCAAGGCCAATCCGATGATACCGGCTCAGGAATCGGGTGCAGATTCAACCAGGCAGTGTTGGAGCGCCCATATAGGTGTGAATTTGGTCTCTTTCAGCGTCCGAAAGGCCCAACGCGGTGGACAGCTGCCGCAGGTATGATGCCTCGCGCGCGTTATCCAGACGGATCGCGGCCAGAGATGCTGCATAGATCTGCGTTTTGAACGGCGCACCAGAATCAGCCGCCAATCCCATTACATCAATCGGTGCGTTCAGCTGCTCTTGCACGAAAGCGCGTTCCTCATCGCTGATGTCATCGCCCAATTCACCCAGAATGATTTCCTTTTCCTGTTCGTCCAGTTCGCCATCCGCCTTGGCTGCCTGAATCATCGCCCGAAGCATCAGCTTCGCCTGCTCTTCCATTGCCGCACCCGCGGGCGTGCCGCCGAATACGGTTTCCATCATGTCACCTGTTTGTTGGTTGGCCGTCTTGGCGGCCCCCTGCATGGCATTCAACAACCCACCCAATCCGGCCGCACCGGTTGCGCTGCCGCCGATGCCCATCTTGCTCATCGTGTCCTGCAAGCCTGACGCGCCACCGGGCAGACCAAACTGCTCTGCCATTTTGCCCAGCTGATCCACGCCAAAACCGCCGCCGGCGCCCTGCATCATGTCCTGCAGGCCAGCCATGCCGCCCATCTTCTGATATTTGTCCATGCCCTTGGCAGCAGCAAACCCAATGGCCACGGACGCCAGCGTTTTCATAAAGCTCATAATCAACCTCCCGTTTCAAAAAAATTGGTGCCGCAAGCCTAACAGCAGAATGGAAGCACGAATACCGCACTCAACCCCAGCGCGACTGACGCGCACTATAACGTCTGGAGAAGGCGGGTTATTCGCCATGATGTTTGTACATATCACGCTTTCGTGATAGGTTTGCGTATCCAAGAAGCCGAATTCAGGCTCGAAGGCCGAGGCAGTGCCAAGTGGGATTGATCCGCATCGAGCAGGGGTGTTTTGCGTGACTTTTCTTGGGGGCTATCATGACAGAATGGGCTATTCAGGCCGAAGAACTGGCCAATTGCAATTGCAATTTCGGTTGCCCGTGTCAGTTCAGCGTACTTCCGTCTCACGGAAACTGCGAGGCGGTTGTCGTTTTCGACATTCAAAGCGGTCACTACGGTGACACTGATCTGGGCGGGCTTCGGGCGGCAGGGGTTTATTATTGGCCGGGACCAATTCATGAAGGGAATGGTCAGATGCAGCTGATCATTGATGAAAGCGCGACGGCTGAACAGCGGGCCGCGTTGCAAGCGATCATGACCGGTCAGGATACCGATGAAATGGCCACGTTCTGGTATGTCTTCAGCGCCATGGCACCAACGAAACACGAAACACTTTTCGTTCCAATCGAGCTGGATTGGAACCGCGAAGAACGTAGCGGATACGCCAAGGTTGCCGGGGTTTTCGATGTTGAGGTCAACCCGATCCCACATATCGTATCGGGCGCACCTCACCGCGCGTCGATACAATTGCCCAATGGCTTTGAATACCGCCATGCCGAGGCGGCATCGGGCAGTGCGACGACAACAGGCGGTCAGATCAGCCTGACCTTTGACGCGACGCACGCTCATTTGGCGCATCTGAACATCTCGGGCCACGGCGTTCTTGGCGCTTAGGCGGAGACCTCCCATGACCAGACAAAACATATCGTCCCGGGTTGGGGCGGTTGAACGGTTGTTGAGACAGGACAAAGCAATTGTTTTGGGAAGTGTTCTTCTGATTATTCTCGCAGCAGCCTGGTACACGATAACCGGTATCGGAATGACCATGTCTGCGGTCGAGATGACCCGAATGGCCGGCCCGATCGGAGATCCCATGCAAATGGGCTCTAAGTCCGCCTGGAGCGCAAGCTATGCCTTGCTGATATTTCTGATGTGGTGGGTCATGATGATCGCCATGATGGCCCCGAGCGCTGCACCTGCCGTTCTTCTGTTCATCGCGATCAAGCGGATAGGGCCTGAAAAGCATCGAACGGCAACGTTCGCATTCTGTTTCCTGTCAGGTTATCTTGTTGCCTGGGGTGCATTCAGTCTGACCGCAACTGCGTTGCAATGGGGGCTGGAGCATGTCGGTCTGTTCGACGGCCCAATGATGACGATCCGTTCTGGTGTCTTCGCAGGAAGTATTCTGCTGGCTGCCGGCGCCTATCAGTTTTCAGGTTTGAAGAACGCATGCCTGCGCCACTGCCAAAGCCCTGCACGTTTCCTGGCCGATCACAACCGACCTGGACCATTCGGGGCGTTCCGAACCGGTGCCGAACACGGCACATATTGTCTGGGGTGCTGCTGGGCACTGATGTTGCTGCTGTTCGTAGGAGGGATCATGAATCTCTACTGGATTGTCGGAATTGCCGCCTACGTCGCGCTGGAAAAGCTCCTGCCCAGGGCCCGGTGGCTTGTTCCCGTGACTGGCTTGGCGCTGATCAGTGCTGGCCTCTGGTTCATCACTGCACCGTTGTTTTCTGGCATCTGACGCTCGTCCGCCAAGGGGTCGGTAGACGATAAACCCCTGCACTGTTTCAACAAATAAACGGAGAAACCAATGCCTATTTTCATTACTTATGCATCTTACTCGCAGGCTGGCGTCCAAGGGATGCTGCAAAAACCTGAAAACCGCACCGGGCCGGTGAAAGCCTTGCTGGAAAAAGTAGGTGGCAGGCTGCTGTCCTTTTACATGACAACCGGCAGCAACGACGTGGTCGTGATCAGCGAAACTCCCGATGGAACAGACGCTGTGGCCGTTGGCATGGCTGTCGCCGCATCGGGTGCAGTGACGAACATAGAAACCGTTCGTGCCTGGACCGCGGACGAGTTCACGTCGATAACCGAAAAGGCAGCAGCGCTGACCGGTTCCTACACGCCGCCCGGAGGGTAGGAGGGTACGCGCGGAGGGCCTGTAAGCCGGATCTTGTTCCGGGGTTTCCCCCTTCGATGACCATTCCTCTAGGCCGTGCATTGCTGCACGGCTCAAGCTGCCAACCCGGTCCCTCTCGGCCAAGACGCGCTTAGCGGCGGTATCGGCTTGCGCCGACCGGCCCGCGCGGGGACCCTATTTGGCATTGCTCCCGGTGGGGCTTGCCGTGCCGCCGCTGTTGCCAGAGGCGCGGTGGGCTCTTACCCCACCGTTTCACCCTTACCTTTGACCGAAATCGCAGGCGGTCTGATTTCTGTGGCGCTTTCCGTCGGGTTACCCCGCCCGGGCGTTACCCGGCACCGATGTCTTGTGGAGTCCGGACTTTCCTCTCGGGCCTTGCGACCCCAGCGGCCATCCGGCCCTCCGCGCTTGGGCTGGTTAGGCTTTGCGCCCAGCGGCGTCAAGGGATGATGGTTCAAAGAAGGGGCCAGCCCCTTCTTGGCCTGCGGCCAATTCAACCCCGGGATTTTTTCGGCCAGATGAAGTGCGGATCAGGAGTGCCGGATCAACGGGGCGAGATCGGCTTGCTGCAATGGCCCCCTGCCCCATGGGCGGTATCGAAGGCGGACGGCACGTAACAGCGTTTCATCGTCTACATCAGCGCTGAAACCGGCGGCTTGAGCCAGATTTCGGAACTGGTCCTTTGATGCAGCTTGCGGGCCAAGGGCATATCCGCGTGGCGCAGCCAGCAAGTTGCGCTCCAGCCGCAACCAGTCAAATCGCGGACCGGGGTCAAATTTGCGCCCGGGCGCCATGTCCGAATGGCCGATAACGCCATTTGGTAAAATGGCCCAACGGTGCATTATCTGATGCAACAACTGTTCGAGCCTGTGCAATTGGGGTTCCGAGAACGGATGCTTGCCGGTGTTGTCCAACTCGATGCCAATGGAACGGGAGTTGATGTCGGTCTGACCGTGCCATTCTCCGGCACCCGCGTGCCAGGCCCGGTCTTCTTCGCGCACCATTTGCCAAAGCGTGCCATCATTGCCGATCAGGTAATGGGCCGAGACCTCGGCCTCGGGGTCGCACAGACGATCCAGAGCCGCCTGCGCGTTGTCCATCGCGGTGTAATGAATCACGATTAAAGATGGCGTCAGCCCATCCCGGCGTTCACCAAAATTGGGCGACGGATGCCAAATGGGCGAGGTTTCAGTTGCTGACAGCACTGCGGAACGGGCTTGGGTCCCAGCCACACGCATAGCCGTCCCCATCCGGGTCCAGACCTTTACGGTCGCGCTGTGGGCCGCCATTGGACAGAAACTCGATCTGAGCCTGATCCGGGGATGGGAATTGCGCGCAGTTCCTCTGAGCTTTGGCCTGAAGGTTGAAGCCCGAGCGGCTGTAGAGTTGGGTGCCAACGGGATTGGACGTGCTCAGCGCGTATTGCACAATGTTTGTCTGGCCGCTCGCCGTACGCTCGGGCACTGCCGTCGGGGCCACGAGCTCATACGTCTGGCGGTTCTGCTCGATTCGGACGGCGTCGGTTTCGATGCTGCGGCGTTCGGACACGGCGGCAAAATCCTGTTCATCCGAAATCGCGCCAGTGTTCGCCACGGGAACCGCCGTAGCCGCGGCTGGGTTTTGGCCAGATGTGATGGCCAATGCCGCCGCGGCTTGGTTGGCGATATCCGCGTTTTCACCCGTGGCAACAGTCGCCGCACCGGGAGCGCCCAGCGGTTGTTGTGACACATCGACCGGAGCCAGCAGAGGGTTGCCGACCGCACCTTGACCTGCCAATTGAGCTTCTCGCTGCGCCTGATATTCAGGCGTGTTGAAACCTGTGCTGGTCAGCGGCGCGACGTCTGTGCATGCAGCTGCCAGTGTCAGAGCGGGCACCAAAAGCAAAACGCGCATTGTTTGGCTCCGTGTCTAGATATTCTGTTGCCTTAGGCTTACCACCATTTCCCGGGTTTGGCCACAAAACCGGCTGCGTTTTCCAGCGCATAGGCGGTGTTGAGCAGATCGCCTTCTTCCCATGGACGCCCGATCAGTTGCAAACCCAGTGGAAGGCCTTGTGTATCCAACCCGGCGGGGACCGATATTCCGGGCAATCCGGCCAGGTTCACAGTCACTGTAAAGACGTCGTTCAAATACATTTGAACTGGATCTGCCTCGGTCATTTCGCCCAGACCGAAGGCTGCCGATGGGGTCGCCGGGGTCAGGATGGCGTCGACTCCGGCCGCGAACACGTCTTCGAAGTCTTTCTTGATCAGTGTGCGCACCTTGCGGGCACGGTTGTAGTAGGCGTCGTAGAAGCCCGCCGACAACACGTATGTACCGACCATGACCCGGCGTTGCACTTCGTGACCAAAGCCCTCGGCGCGGGTTTTTTCGTACATCTCGGTGATGCCATCCCCCTGCGCCAACTGCGCACGATGCCCATAACGGACACCGTCATAGCGGGCGAGGTTCGAAGACGCCTCGGCCGGGGCGATCACATAGTAGGCTGGCAGCGCATACTTGGTGTGCGGCAGTGAGATATCGACGATCTCGGCACCCGCATCCTTCAGCATCGCGGCACCGTCGGCCCAGAGCTTTTCGATCTCTGCGGGCATGCCGTCCATGCGGTATTCCTTGGGAATACCGATCTTCTTGCCCTTGATGTCTCCGGTCAGCATCGCTTCGAAATTCGGGACGGCCAGGTTCGTACTGGTCGAATCCTTGGCGTCATGACCGCACATGGTTTCCAGCATGATCGCGGCGTCGCGGACGTTCTTGGTCATCGGGCCGGCCTGATCCAGCGAGGATGCGAAGGCGACAATGCCCCAACGGGAGCAGCGACCATAGGTCGGCTTGATGCCGGTGATGCCGACAAAAGCCGCGGGCTGGCGGATGGAACCGCCGGTATCGGTGCCCGTTGCCGCAAGGCACAGGTCAGCGGCCACAGCAGACGCAGATCCGCCGGACGAGCCGCCCGGCGTCAGCTGCGCATCATCGTTGCCACGACGCCATGGACTGACGGCATTGCCATAGACCGATGTTTCGTTGGACGACCCCATGGCGAATTCGTCCATGTTCAGCTTGCCCAGCATCACTGCGCCTGCGTCGGCCAGTTGCTGCGAAACAGTGGATTCGTATTCCGGCTTGAAGCCTTCAAGAATGCCCGACGCGGCCTGCGACGGCACGCCCTTGGTGCAGAATAGGTCCTTGATGCCGATCGGCAGGCCACACATAGACGGAGCGTCGCCACCCTTGATCCGTTCATCCGCAGCCTTGGCGCGTTCCATCGCGATCTCAGGCGTCTTGTGGACGAATGCGTTCAGCGCATCTGCTTCATCAATGGCTTTCAGGCAGGCGTCTGTCAGCTCGACAGAAGTGACATCGCCGGCTCGCAATGCGTCGCGGGCCTCGGCCAGGCCCAGTTTGTTCAGTTCGCTCATGTCTTACTCCACCACTTTGGGGACTGCGAAGAACCCTTCACGGGCGTCGGGGGCGTTGGCCAGAATCTTGTCCTGCTGATTGCCATCAGTGACTTCGTCCTGACGACGCTTGAGGCGCATGGGTGTGACCGAGACCATCGGCTCGACACCTTCCACATCCACTTCGTTCAGCTGTTCGATGAACCCTAGGATGGTGTTGAACTCGGATGCCAGCGCCGGCAGCGCGTCATCCTCGACCTTGATCCGGGCCAGCTTGGCCACTTTGGCGGCGGTGCTTTGGTCAATCGACATCGGCTTCCCTCATCTACGTTTAGGGGCGTTTACCCGTCTGTTGCGACAGTCGCAAGACCGCCGCGCCACTGGCAGGTCCGAGTTTCGGAATCCTCCTCTTCTCTTGCCATTCAAAACTGAATGAGTGGTATGCGAAAAAGTAAACTGAATAGTTCATTGCGGATCTTGAAAACTAAACTGTACTGTTCATTTTATTTGTGCGACATAACGCAAACCGGAGAAAAAACATGAAACCCCTGATAACAGCCGCAGTCTTGTCCGCCACGTTTCTGGCCGCACCGGCCATGGCCTTGGGTATCGACACAAGCAACCTGACACGCACGTTGACCTTCCCGTCCCCTATTGCGGAACCGGTCACGCAGGATCAGGTTAAACCTGCCAGCTAAAGCGCAGGTCCCGGCCGGGTCAGATATCCCCTCTCTGACCCGGCCGTTTTTCATTTTCGAGGATGCACATCCCAGGGCAAGCCGTTAGCATGACGTCGAATGACGAACAGAACTGCGCCGAGGTTTCGTAGTTCAGGCAAGCCAGTGGAGCAGAAAGTGAGCACGCAAAAACAAGCGGTTCTGGACGCAATCGACGCAGCCAACGCAAATGACCCCAACCAAGACGATGGCCGCCCCGCGGCGCTGTTGTATGGCGAACGCATGAGTGCCGAGCTGGACCGCCTGTTTCCGGAAGCTTCTGACGCCCTTCAGATCGCCGCGCGCGGGCAGCATGTTGAGCGTTGGAAACTTGCCCGCAGTGAATACCCCGAAGGCCGGGCGGGATATTTGGCCTGGCGCAAGGCGCAGGGCGAACACCATGCTGAAGTGGTCATGGGTTTGATGTCCCGTGAAGGTTATGACGCGGAACAGGTTGAGGCCGCAGGGCGCATGTTGCGCAAACAGGGCCTCAAGCGCGACGCAGAGGTGCAGGCGCTGGAAGACGTGATCTGCTTTGTATTCCTGAAATGGTATTTCCAGCCCTTTGCTGCGAAACACTCAGCCGAGAAAATCCAGAGCATCGTCGAAAAGACTGCCCGCAAGATGTCGCCCGACGGCCGCGCACGGGTATTGCGCGAATTCGATCTGCCCGATCATCTGGCCGCGGCCTTTCAGACCTGAACACGGACCAATGCGGATTCGCCGACCTCGTCTCCATGAGACGCGGGATGGCCGGAAAGGACCATTCCGCGACTCAAGGCCCGAGGCCATCGTCGAAACGGCCCCTTATGAGGGCCGTGCGATACACCTCGATCATCCAACCCAGCATGATGGCATTCAGGACATGCCACATGAAATGCGTCCCCATCGGCCATTGCTTGCAAATTTGCAAATCGAGCGCACGGAAAGTGATCGATAGAATCAGGATCAGGGCCCCGAGCGTCATCCCTCTGGCCAAGTTCGGGTCATTGCCCCGCAGCAGGAACGCGTAGATCAGGATCAACAAAGGGACCGGCGCATAAGCCGCCGACCCACCAATCCCTGGCACACGTTGGAACAATGGTGCAACGGCCGCCGCATAGGGAAGAAACAGAATCATACCGACGAAGGCCAATCCAGACGACATGCGACAGATGTCCCGGTTCACCGCATATATATAGACCAATATGAACAGCAGGATCGGCACCACATCCGCCAATGCCGCCCACACCCTGGCATGGGTGTGAAACAGATAGCTGCCGATCCCAATCATGGCCAGAATCACGACCAGACCCTTGGCCAGTGGCATGTCCTGATCGCGTACGCGCCGCCACATGATCCATGCGGCAATCAGAAAAGCTGCGTTTGTGATCGCATTGATCGGCTCGGCCCAATAGTCCGCCGACAAGCGTTCGCAATAGCCATCGATTTCTCGAATCCAGTCCATGGAATTTTACATAGCCGATGCTAGGCTGCTGCCAAGAGACCTTATGGGAGGAAAACCGGAATGAACATTATCTGGCTGGGCCATGGCAGTTTTCGCATTGAAACTCAGGGGCAGGTTCTGTTGATCGACCCGTGGCTGACCGGCAACCCGGTCTTGCCGGAAGATCAGCATGATGCAGCGCTGGATGGTGCGACTCATATCCTTCTGACCCACACGCATTTCGACCACGTGGTTGATATTCTGCCGCTGGCCAAACACCTGAAAGTCCCCGTTGTCGGCCAGTATGATCTGATGGGATTCTGGAGCGAAACGGAAGGCATTGAGACCATCGGTTTCAACAAGGGTGGCACCGTCGATCTGAACGGCGTCAAGGTGACAATGGTTCCGGCTTCTCACAGCTCGACCTTTTCAACACCGGACGGTCTGCGCACCGGTGGCAGTGAAGTCGGCTTCATGATCGCGGCTGAGGGGCATATGCTCTATGTCTCGGGCGATACCGACATCATGGCCGACATGGATTGGATGGGAGATTACCACAAGCCCGATATCGGCATCCTTTCGGCCGGCGGGCATTTCACCATGGACATGAAAGCCACCGCCTATGCCGCCAAGCGCTACTTCAACTTCAAGACGGTCATCCCATGCCACTACAGAACGTTCCCCATCCTGGAACAGTCCGCACAGGCGTTGATCGACGGATTGCCGGGGGTCGATGTGATCGAGCCTGAGGTGATGCAGCCGATCAAACTCTAGGCCCGACTTCAGCTTGGCACGTCCTTCCGGCGCGACGCAAAGAAGTCTTTCAAAAGTGCGGCGGCGTCTTCGCAGGCAATCCCGTCATAGACCTCGGGCACGTGATGCGCCTGTGCATGCGAAAACACGCGTGCACCATGCGCCACACCCCCGGACTTGGGGTCTGCCGCACCGTAATAGATCCGCCGGATGCGCGCGGCGGCCAAGGCCGCTGCGCACATCGCGCAGGGCTCCAGCGTGACATAAAGATCGTGATCCGGCAGCCGTTCAGACCCCGCCTGTGCACAGGCTGCACGCAAGGCCACGATTTCAGCGTGGGCCGTGGGGTCATTCAACTCACGCGTTTGGTTTCCAGCCGCCGCCACAACGGTTCCGTCCGGACCGACGATAACAGCCCCCACGGGCACCTCGCCGCGGTCAGCCGCTGCGCGCGCCTCGGCCAGGGCCTGTTCCATATGCGATTTGAACACCATGCCCCTGACTGCATCAGAAACCCGCCTTTCGCAAGCGTGCGGGATGCGGTATGGCCCTGACATGAACAAGACCCCACCCCCCGGCGATCGGATCGCCAAAGTCCTGGCCCGCGCTGGCGTAGCATCGCGGCGCGAGGCGGAACGCATGATCGAAGCAGGCCGCGTGGCAGTAAATGGCAAGACCATTGACAGCCCCGCCCTGAACGTGACGGCGAAAGACAAGATCGTAGTCGACGGCAAGCCGGTCTCGGAACCGGAACCATCGCGCCTGTGGCTGTATCACAAGCCTGCCGGGTTGGTGACAACGACCAGCGACGAAAAAGGGCGAGAGACAATATTCGACAGGCTGCCCGACGACATGCCACGGGTGATGAGCGTCGGTCGGCTGGATCTGAACTCCGAAGGGTTGCTGCTGTTGACCAACGATGGCGGCATCAAGCGCAAGCTTGAACTGCCCTCGACTGGCTGGTTGCGGAAGTACCGCGTGCGAGTGAACGGTCGCCCGAAGGACGAAGACTTCGAACCGTTGCGCAAGGGGCTGGTAATCGAAGGAGAGCGATTTCAGCCGATGACCGTGTCGCTGGATCGCCAACAGGGCGCAAATGCCTGGCTGACGATCGGCTTGCGCGAAGGCAAGAACCGCGAAATCCGCCGCGCGATGGAAGATATCGGTTTAACCGTGAACCGACTGTTGCGCGTGTCCTACGGCCCCTTCCAGCTGGGGACTCTGAAACAGGGTGAGGTCGAAGAAGTCCGTCGCAGGGTCATGCGCGATCAACTGGGTCTGGATTCCGAAGATAAAGCCGACAACGCGCCCAAACGCCCGTCACGGCCACAAAGAAAACGACCTCAAATCGGCAAGAATCCCCGCAAGTGATGCGGGTTCGGCAACCTTCCCCCTAGCGCTAAGCCCGCGTATCCCCTAAATTTTCAGTGAAAGCTGCTATTTGGGGGGCGTGATGTCCGGAAGCGGAGTGCAAAAACTGGCCTACGCTGTACTGCTGGTGCTGTTGTTCGGCGTCTGCACTGGCTTGCTCGGGGGTCTGTAAGCCATGGCAAAACGGTTTGGCGGTAAATACAGCCCACAGGGCGATGAAACGGAAAACGCTCCGCTGCCAAGGGGTCAGTTTGACGGCGCGCGGGTCGAGCCCGCTGGTGCGCGTGCGAATATTTTGTTTCTGCCCGCCATTCCTCTGGTGTTTCTGTCCCTGAACGACGGCGCGATTGGCATGACCATCGGGTTGATCGCCGCTGGTTTTCTGACGGCGGCCGCATTCTTGCTGCGGGAAGGCCTGAGGGCCGAGGCCGCGTACAACGCCCGCAAAACCGCCCGAAGGCCCGCTTTTCCGCGCAAGATCTTTGCCAGTGTTCTCACTGGCCTTGGCGCAGGCCTTGCGTCTTACAGATCCGAGTTTCTGGACGCTGAGGCAGCCGCGCAGGTCAGCCTGTTGGCCCCCGTACTGTTTGGCGTTGCGGCGACCGTTCTGCACTCTGTCTCATTTGGACTTGATCCGATGAAGGACAAAGGGATGGAAGGGGTCGACACCTATCAGCAAGACCGTGTGGCCCGCGTGGTCGATGATGCCGAGAAACATTTGTCGGAAATGACGGACGCCATAAAACGCGCGGGCGACCGACGCGTCGAAGCCCGTGTGGAGCGGTTTCAGGACACCGCACGTGACCTGTTCCGCACGGTCGAGGAAGATCCTCGCGATCTGGCCGGAGCCAGAAAATACCTGACCGTCTATCTGCGGGGCGCGCGTGACGCGACTGTCAAGTTTGCTGATGTCTACGCGCGCACCCGCGATGCGCAGGCGCTTGCCGACTATTCCGCCCTGCTGGACGATCTGGAGCAGAATTTTTCCGCACGTACGCGGAAAATGTTATTGGATGACCGCAGTGATCTGACGGTCGAAATCGACGTGTTGCGTGAAAGACTGCAGCGCGAAGGCGTCCGGCTGGACTGACCGGCCATTATTTGAGCGAGGAACATCCCCATGTCCGATGAGATCAAGAAAAAGGCAGTTCAGGCCGAAACTCTGGTACAGGAAGTCACCGCAGTTGCCCTGCCCGAACCACAGGCCGAAGTCGTGTCGCTGGAGGAAGCCGACGAACCCGTCAGCGCCGAAATCCGCAGGCGGATGAATGAAATCGACATGGACAACACCAATTCGATCGTCGCGTTTGGCTCGTCCGCTCAGGCCGAACTTCAGGAAATCAGCCAGGCCATGCTGGCGGATGTGCGCAACAAGGATGTCGGCCCGGCCGGTGACAGCCTGCGCAACATCGTAACCACGATACGCGGGTTCTCGGTCAGTGAACTTGACGTGCGTCGCGAACGTAGCTGGTGGGAAAAACTGTTGGGCAGAGCTGCACCATTTGCAAAATTTACCGCTCAGTACGAAGAGGTTCAGGACCAGATCGACCGCATTACCGACGATCTACTGGGGCATGAGCATACGCTGCTCAAGGATATCAAGTCTTTGGACTTGCTGTATGAAAAGACCTTGGATTTCTATGATGAACTGGCGCTGTACATCGCGGCGGGCGAAGAGAAGCTGACCGAACTCGACAGCCACGCCATCCCTGAAAAAGAAGCCGAAGTTCAGGCAGCACCCGAAGAACAACAGGTGATGAAGGCGCAGGAACTGCGCGACATGCGCGCGGCACGCGATGACCTCGAACGCCGGGTTCATGACCTGAAACTGACACGACAGGTCACGATGCAGTCGCTGCCGTCGATCCGTTTGGTTCAGGAAAACGACAAGTCGCTGGTCACCAAGATCAACTCGACACTGGTAAACACCGTCCCGCTTTGGGAAACGCAACTGGCCCAGGCGGTTACGATCCAGCGCAGCGCCGAGGCCGCTGCCGCGGTGCGGGATGCCAATGACCTGACCAACGAGCTTTTGACCTCGAACGCAGCCAACCTGCGAGAATCGAACAAGATGATCCGCCAAGAAATGGAGCGCGGTGTGTTCGACATCGAAGCGGTCAAGCAGGCCAATGCCGACCTAATTGGCACCATCAATGAAAGCCTTGCGATTGCAGACGAAGGCAAGGCCAAACGCGCCGCAGCCGAAGCTGAGTTGCAGAAGATGGAAAAGGAACTGCGCGACACTTTGGCGTCTGCCAAGGCACGGCGCGATGGAACCGGCGACAATGCCGGTACGGCGGTACCTGGCTAAGGGTGGGTTCAGCGTGCGGGCCTTCGGTTACTTGAAACGAACATTGGGGATAGTATCATTCCTGGCCCTGGCCAATTGCGATGAGACCCTGACGTCATCCGTTGTTCCGCAACCCCGCCCCGCACCCGCACCTGTGGCAGCCATTGCTTATGTGCCGCCGTCTGCCGCAAGTCAGGATCTGGCGCGCTTTTATCGGCGGGTTGAACGGGACCTGCTGGTGCGGGGACTTTTGCGCATCGATGGGGGCGGCCCCGACACCCCCTATGATGCCGAAGATCTGTCGCGGAATTTCGAAGCGATTGCGTTCTACAGTGAGTATCCGACGCAGAGCGTCGCGGTTGGCTCGCGTCAGACGGACGGGCAACTCAGCCGATGGTCCGGGTCGGTGCGCATACAGACCGAGTTCGGCCCTTCGGTGCTTCCCTCTGCACGGCAGAAAGACACAGATCAGGTTCGGTCCTTTGCCACCCGTCTGGCCAGATTGACCGATCATCCGATTTCCGTCGTCTCTCGCAACGCCAATTTCCATGTCTTTTTTGCAGGCAAGGACGACAGCGCCTATGTCGTATCCCGCCTGAAGCAGCTGATCCCGAATATCGGTCAGGACTCGCTGAACCTGGTGGCCAATCCACGTGCCAATATCGATTGTCTGGTGTTTGCATCGGCAACGACCTCATCACCACACAGATACGTACGAGCCGTTTCCCTTATCCGGGCCGAATTGACGGATCTGGGCCGCCAAAGCTGCATTCACGAAGAAATTGCTCAGGGTCTTGGCCTGTCCAATGACAGCCCGGCAGCGCGACCTTCGATTTTCAATGATGACGACGAGTTTGCCCTGCTGACCAGCCACGACGAAAAGCTGCTGACGATGCTGTATGACCCGCGACTGCAGCCCGGCGTAGACGTCGACGAAGCACGACCCATTGTAAGAATTATTGCACACGAACTGATGGGGCAGCCGCTCTGACCCCAAGGACAGGAGAACCCAAATGGGAATATTCGATTTTCTGACCGGAGAATTCATTGATGTCATTCATTGGGTGGATGACACCCGTGACACCATGGTCTGGCGGTTCGAGCGCGAAGGTCACGAGATCAAGTATGGCGCCAAGCTGACCGTGCGCGAAGGTCAGGCGGCGGTCTTTGTGCACGAAGGCCAACTGGCGGATGTGTTTACGCCGGGCCTTTATATGCTTGAAACAAACAACATGCCGATCCTGACCACGTTGCAGCACTGGGATCATGGATTTCAATCTCCGTTCAAGTCAGAGATTTATTTCGTCAACACCACACGGTTCAACGACCTGAAATGGGGCACAAAGAACCCGATCATGCTGCGCGATCCAGAGTTCGGGCCGACCCGGATCCGCGCCTATGGCACTTATACTGTACGTGTGAAGGACCCAGCCAAGTTCCTGATCGAGATCGTAGGAACTGACGGTGAATTCACAATGGACGAGATCAGCTTTCAGATCCGCAACATCATCGTGCAGGAATTCAGTCGGGTCATCGCGGGGTCGGGCATTCCGGTTCTGGACATGGCCGCCAACACCGCCGACCTGGGCAAGCTGATCGCGGCCGAGGTGTCGCCGGTACTGGACGGATACGGGCTCGAGATGCCTGAATTCTATATCGAAAACATTTCGTTGCCGCCAGCGGTCGAGGCGGCGCTGGACAAGCGCACCTCGATGGGATTGGCCGGTGATCTGGGCAAGTTTACACAGTATTCCGCAGCCGAGGCAATGACGGCAGCCGCCAGCAACCCAAACGGCGGTGGCGGCATGGGCGCTGGCCTTGGCATGGGAATGGGCATGGCGATGGCGAACCAGATGGCGAACATGGCAGCGGGTCAGCCGTCAGGCCCGTGGGGCGCGACCGCGCCCGCTGCTGCGCAACCGGCCGCGCATGTGGCCCCGCCGCCTCCGCCCCCCGTCGAGCATGTGTGGCATATCGCGGTGGACGGACAGACCAGCGGCCCGTTCTCGAAGGCCAAGATGGGCCGCATGGCCAGCGACGGCGAGATCACGCGCGACACTTTCGTGTGGACGCCTGGTCAGGACGGATGGAAGAAAGCGGGCGAGGTGCAGGAGCTGGCGCAGCTGTTCACCATTCTGCCTCCGCCCCCACCCGGCACATGAGGGCACCGCATGGCCGGCCCTGGAAAGCGCACGAAGAAGGTCAGACGCAGAACGCGGCCCGGCCCGCATTTCGTCTGCCCCTGCTGCGACTATGTCACCCTTTCGGAGCGCGGAAAGTACCTGATCTGTCCGATCTGTTTCTGGGAGGACGAGAAAATCCATTGTGACACGAACCCACGCGAGCCCTCGGCGGCCAATCATAGCCTGACGCTGGCCGAAGGGCGCGACAGTTTCAAGACGATCGGGGCCTGCGAGGCCGCGATGCTCCCGCATGTCCTGCCCGAGGAAAACCGCGCGGCCTATCTCTACTTCCCTCTCAAGGACTGAGCGCGTCATGACTCATGCCCCTGCCCCATCGCCTGATGTCGCGGAACACCGTTTTCCGTGTGACCAGTGCGGTGCGGACTATCGGTTCGACCCGAAATCCGGCACGCTGACCTGTGACCATTGCGGCCATTCCGAACCGATCGGTGCGGGCCCCTGGGGCGGCGCCAGCCTGCGCGAGCTGGATTTCGACGCGGCCATCGCCGACCGCCTGCCCGACAGCGAAATCGAAGAGACACGGGTTCTGTCCTGCCCAAATTGTGCGGCGCAGGTTGAATTCGACCCCAACACCCATGCTGCGGAATGCCCGTTCTGCGCTACTCCGGTTGTGACGGACACCGGGGTGAACCGACATATCAAACCGAAGGGCGTTCTGCCTTTTGCTCTGGATGAACGCGTGGCCCACACGGCGATGAGCGATTGGCTGGGGCGGTTGTGGTTCGCTCCGAACGGGCTCAAGGACTATGCCCGCAAAGGACGTAGGATGCAGGGTATCTACGTGCCGTACTGGACCTTTGATGCCGATACCAAATCGGCCTATCGCGGAGAGCGCGGCACAGTCTACTATGAAACCCGCACCGTCATGCGGGATGGCAAACGGGTGCAACAACAGGTGCCAAAAGTCCGCTGGACGCCCAAGTCCGGCCGGGTGGCGCGTTTTTTTGACGACGTGTTGGTATTGGCCTCAAGGTCACTCCCCAAGACTTACACCGATGCTCTGGAGCCTTGGGATCTACCGGCTCTGGAACCCTACCAGCCAGAATACCTCGCCGGGTTTCGCGCCGAGGCCTATACGGTTGAGCTGAAAGAGGGATATGCCGAGGCCCGAGCACATATGGCGCGCGTGATCGAGCGGGATGTACGTTTTGATATTGGTGGCGACAGGCAACGTATCCACGCAGTGGACACCGATGTGCGCGATGTCACATTCAAACATATCCTGCTGCCGGTCTGGTTGGCGGCCTATAAGTATCGCGGCCAGACCTATCGTTTCGTGGTGAACGGCCGGACCGGTCGGGTTCAGGGAGAGCGCCCCTGGTCGGCAATAAAGATCACAATCGCCGTTGTACTTGGTCTGCTGGTTGCCGCAGGTGTCGGGTACTTGATGGCAACAGGACAGCAATAACAGCCTCTTGTACATTGTACACCGCACCTTCATCCTCAGGCCTGCAACGTTGAAAAGAGGTCCACGTGTCGATTGCTGAATTGAATGCCTTGCTGGACAAACGTCATTCCTGCCGGGCCTTTCTGCCGGACCCGGTACCGCAAGAACAGATCGCGCAGATCGTGACCAGCGCGTCCCGGGTGCCAAGCTGGTGCAACGCGCAACCTTGGCAACTGGTCATCACCAGCGGAGACGAAACCGACAGGTTCCGCGACGCGATGCTAAACGAGGCGGAAAACGGCACACCGGCCCCGGATCTTCCATTTCCCACCTCTTACTCCGGCGTGTACCAAGACCGCCGCCGGACGTGCGGCTGGGCACTCTACGACGCGGTTGGCGTAAAACGGGGGAACCGCGAGGAATCGGCCCAGCAAATGATGCAGAACTTTGCCCTGTTTGGCGCACCACATTGTGCCATCATCTCAAGCCCGGCAGAGCTTGGACCATATGGTTCAATGGATTGCGGCGGCTTTGTCACGGCTTTTGCGCTCGCTGCTCAGGCTTTGGGCGTGGCAACCATCCCGCAAGCGGCATTGGCCACATATAGTCCTTTTTTGCATCAGTATTTTCAGATCCCCGATGACCGGCTGATCCTGTGCGCAATTTCCTTTGGCTATTCGGATATGGATCATCCTGCAAACAGCTTCCGTACGGAGCGCGCGGCATTGGGTGACTTTGTGGACTGGCGCGGCTAAACCGTCGCTCAGGCAGGCTCAACGTTTCGGGGGAGGAACCAAGTGCGCGCATTGCTGCAAAGGGTGACACAGGCCAAAGTGTCGGTCGGAAGCACCGTCATAGGCACAACCGGCCCTGGGCTCATGATTCTTGTCTGTGCCATGCAGGGCGACAGCAAGGCACAGGCAGAAAAACTGGCCGAGAAAACCGCGAAACTGCGGATTTTCAAAGACGACGCCGGCAAGATGAACCGCTCGCTTCTGGATGTTGAAGGCTCTGCTTTGGTGGTCAGCCAGTTCACATTGGCGGCGGACACCTCCGGCGGCAATCGCCCCGGATTTTCGAACGCAGCCCCGCCTGAGCTGGGAGAGCAGTTGTACATGGTCTTCGCAGAGCACCTTGCCGCGCAGGGGATCGCAGTGGAAGCCGGACAGTTCGGCGCGGACATGGCGGTTGAGCTTGTAAATGATGGGCCAGTCACGATCTGGGTGGAGAATTGATGGATATTGAGAAGCAAGCCGTCAGGTTGTGGCAGGCCGGGGTTGAGGCCGTCGGCGGGTATCAGGCCACCCAAGCCGCCTTGCCTGATGTCCCGAAACCCGACCGTATTCTGGCCGTGGGCAAACCAGCCGCAGCCATGGCGCGGGCTGCGCTGGCGCAATTTGGCGCTATCCCCACGCTTGTGGTCACCAAAGACGACCATGGCCGCGACCTGCCGGGTGGGGTCGAGGTGATTGAAGCTTCACACCCCGTTCCGGACGACCGCAGCCTGGCGGGCGGGCGTGCTCTGCGCCTGGCCATGGAACAAATGGAACCCGGATCACATGTGCTGCTGCTCGTCTCGGGCGGCGCGTCATCCCTGGCCGAGGACCTACTTCCCGGAACATCACTTGATGACCTCGAGGTGTTAAACCGCAAACTGCTGTCCAAAGGTCTGGATATCCGCGCGATGAATGCCGAGCGGCGCAAGCTGTCGCGTATCAAGGGCGGCGGTCTGCTGTCCCATTTCGCCGGAAACCGCGCCACTGTTCTAGCGATTTCGGATGTGCCCGGAGACGACCTGAATGTCATCGGATCGGGAATCGGAGCATTGCCTGATAACCATTCCTTTGCGGCCACCACCCGGATCGTTGCTTCGAACGCGCATGCCCGCAATGCGGCTGCCAAAGCAGCGGAAACGGCGGGGTTGAGTGTCTTGACCAATAATGAGGCCCTGCACGACGACTATTTGCAGGTCGCGGCGCGTCTTGGGCCCATGCTGCGCGAAATGAAAAAGGGAGTGATGATCTTTGGCGGAGAACCGACCGTGGTTTTGCCTGATCACCCGGGGCGTGGCGGCAGAAATCAGGCCCTTGCGCTTGCCTTGGCCAAAGAGATTTCAGGCCAAACAGATCTTGCGGTGGTCGTGGGCGGCACCGACGGCACGGACGGTCCGACAAATGCGGCGGGAGGAATCATAACAGGCGCAACCTGGGGTGATGGCGCAGATCGCGCGCTTCGAAAAGCCGACAGCGGGTCTTTCCTGGAAAAAGCCAATGCTTTGCTGATAACAGGGCCAACCGGCACCAATGTCATGGACCTGGTTGTCGCGATACGTGGATGAATTGACGCTTATCATGCCACCTTGACCCGCAATCGACCGGAAACTACCCGGAAATGCAGACTGCACCTGAACACCCAATCAGCAATTGCCGCACACCGGACAAGAAAGAGAGGGCTTCGGCCATCGGTATTTAGGAGAAATGTCCTTGCCCGGTCCGCGGAAATAAGCCAACGTTGACTCATGCGTCAACAAAAGCCCGAAAAGGGCTGGAACCACTCGATAGGGAGATCACTAAATGAACGAACAAATCACGCATATGGCCGGTCAGGTCACAGCCGGAAAAATGACCCGCCGCGAATTCATGGGGAAAGCCGCGGCCCTGGGCGTTTCGGCTGCCGTGGCCAGCACGATGTTCGCCGACGCAGCACGCGCAGCTGGCCCGAAAAAGGGCGGCGACCTGAAGTTTGGCCTTCAGGGTGGCGAGTCCACAAACTCGCTGGATCCCGCGACCTATGCCAGCTCGGTTCCGTTCCAGAACGGCAAGCAATTCGGCGACCAGCTTGTAGAAGTTGCACCTGATGGGACCATCGAGCCGCGCCTGGCTGAAAGCGTCGAAGGCAGCGCGGACGCCAAGGTTTGGACCTTCAAACTGCGTCAGGGTGTCGAGTTCCACAATGGCAAGACCATGACCAGCGAGGACGTGCTGAAGACCATGCAGCGCCACTCGAACGAAGACTCCAAATCTGGTGCCCTCGGCATCATGAAGGGCATCGAGTCAATGAAGGCCGACGGCGACAACTTCCAGGTCACTCTGACCGAAGCGAACGCCGACCTGCCTTATCTGATGGCGGACTACCACCTGATCATTCAGCCGGACGGCGGCATGGATAACCCGGCGGCTGGGATCGGCACTGGTCCGTACAAACTGGAAGTTGACGAGCCCGGTGTCCGTCACCTGTTCACCAAGAACGAAAACCACTGGAACAGCGATTTCGGCAACTTTGACAGCGTCGAAGTGGTTGTCATCAACGATGCGACCGCACGTACTGCAGCGCTGCAGTCCGGTCAGGTGCACGCCGTTAACCGCGTAGAACCCAAAGTAGCCGACTTACTGGGGCGCGCGCCAAACCTGACGGTGCATTCAACAGCGGGTCGCGGACATTATGTCTTCATCATGCATTGCGACACGGCTCCGTTCGACAACAACGAACTGCGCACGGCACTGAAGTACGCAATCAACCGTACGGATCTGGTGGACAAGGTACTGCGCGGCTATGGCTCGATCGGGAATGATATGCCGATCAACGCCGCCTACCCACTGTTTGATGAGACCATCGAACAGCGCGAGTTCAGCGTGGAAAAAGCCGCCGAGCACTACAAGAAGTCCGGTCATGACGGCTCGCCGATTATCCTTCGTGTTGCTGACGGTGCCTTCCCGGGTGCTGTGGATGCCGCAGCGCTGTTCCAACAGACGGCGGCGCAGGCCGGAATTCCGCTTGAGATCAAGCGTGAACCCAATGACGGATACTGGTCCGAAGTTTGGAACGTGCAACCTTTCTGTGCCTCCTACTGGGGCGGCCGTCCGGTTCAGGACCAGATGTACTCGACCGCGTATCTATCAACCGCAGACTGGAACGACACTCGGTTCAAGGTTCAGGCGTTCGATGACATGCTATTCGCGGCAAAGGCGGAGCTGGACGTTGAAAAACGCAAGGGCATCTATAGCCAGATGGGCAGAATGGTCCGCGACGAAGGCGGCCTGATCTGCCCGATGTTCAACGACTTTGTCGAAGGTGTCAGCAACCAACTGGACGGCTGGGAAAGCGACCCGACGCAAGAGATGATGAACGGCAACATGTCCCGCAAAATGTGGTTCGTCTAAGACGGGCCACGGATAATGCATCCCATCATCAAATTGGTTTCCCAGCGCCTCGCGCTGGGAATCCTATTGCTGTTTGGCGCTTCGGCCTTGATTTTTGGCCTGACCGAAGCTCTTCCCGGAGACGCCGCGCAAGCCGTCCTGGGGCAGTCCGCAACCCCCGAGGCCTTGGCTAACCTCCGCGAAGAAATGGGCCTGAACCGCCCCGCCCTGACCCGCTATTTCGAATGGCTGGGAGGCATTGTTCAGGGCGACCTTGGTCAATCGCTTACCAACAAGCTTGATATTTCTGAGAGCATCGGAAAACGCCTCGGCAACACGCTTTTCCTGGCTTGTGTTGCGGCAATCGTTTCGGTTCCACTAGCGATTTTCCTTGGGCTGCTGGCTGTCAGGTACCGCAATCGCTGGCCAGACAAGCTGATTTCCGCCATCACATTGACGACGGTATCGATCCCCGAGTTTCTGATCGGCTACGTTGTGATCTATTACATCTCAGTCAAACTGGGATGGTTTTCCTCGCTTGCCATGGTCAATGATTCCATGTCCATCGGCCAGAAACTGTACGCCGTCGCCTTGCCGGCATTTGTTCTGACACTTGTGGTGCTGGCGCAGATGATGCGTATGACCCGGGCTGCAATTCTGAACCTGATGCAATCCGCTTATATCGAAACGGCAGAGCTTAAGGGCCTGAGCACATTTCAGGTCATCGCGCGGCATGCCTTTCCCAACGCAATCTCGCCCATCGTGAACGTCGTCATGCTGAACCTCGCCTATCTGGTTGTCGGCGTTGTCGTGGTCGAAGTTGTCTTCGTCTATCCCGGCATGGGGCAGTACCTTGTGGACGCCGTGACCAAGCGTGACGTGCCGGTCGTTCTGGCCTGCGGCGTGGTGTTCGCGGCTGTTTACATCGGCCTGAACATGGTCGCGGATATCGTCTCGATCCTTGCAAACCCAAGACTGAGGCATCCGAAATGAAGAACATTCCTATTTCGGCTCTGATTGGCCTTATGTTCACCGGCGCCTATTTCTTCGTGGCAATCGCTGCCCCGTTGATCGCGCCCTACGGGATGGCGGAAGTGGTCGGCGATGTATGGGAGCCGACCAGTGCCGAGCACCTGCTGGGTACTGACAATATCGGCCGTGACCTGCTGACCCGCATGATCTATGGCGGGCGCACGACGATCTTCATTGCCGCCGCCGCGACATTGCTCAGCTTTCTGACCGGTACCTCGCTCGGTTTGCTGGCCGCCGTTCTGGGCGGTTGGGCGGATCAGGCGCTCAGCCGGACAGTCGATCTGATCATGTCGATCCCGACCCTGATCCTCGCGCTGGTCATTCTGGCCATCGTTCCGGTCACTGTTCCGATCCTGATCCTTGTCATGGGCCTTCTGGATGCGACACGCCCCTATCGCCTGTCGCGGTCCGTTGCCGTGGATATCAACGTGATGGATTACGTCGAAGCCGCTAAACTGCGCGGTGAGGGACGGGCTTGGATCATCTTCCGTGAAATCCTGCCGAACGCATTGTCGCCATTGGTGGCCGAGTTTGGACTGCGGTTCATCTTCATGGTGCTGTTCATCTCTACCCTGTCCTTCCTGGGCCTGGGCGTACAGCCCCCACTGGCCGACTGGGGTGGCATCGTGAAGGAAAACAAAGATGGCATCGTCTATGGCATTGGCGCGGCGCTGTACCCGGCTGTCGCCATCGCGACGCTGGCGATTTCGGTCAACCTTGTGGCTGACTGGATCCTGAACCGAACCACATCGCTGAAAGGAGGCCGGGGATGAGTGATACCCTTCTCAAGGTCCGCGACCTCAAGATCGGTGCGACCGTTTACCCACCGGGTGAGAAACCCCATGACATCGAAATCGTGCACGGGGTCAGTTTTGACCTCGAGCGCGGCAAGGTGTTGGGCCTGATCGGTGAATCTGGTGCTGGGAAATCCACAATCGGTCTCGCCTCAATGGCCTATGGCCGGGGTGGCGTTGAAATCACCGGCGGCGAAGTCTGGGTCAACGGACGTGACGTCCTGAAGTCATCGCATGGCGATATCCGCAATCTGCGCGGGGGTGAGGTTGCCTATGTCTCGCAATCCGCTGCCGCGTCGTTCAACCCGGCCAAGAAGATCATGGATCAGGTTGTCGAAGCCGCGGTCGAGCACAAGAAGTTCAGCCGCAAAGAGGCCGAAGGCCGCGCGCGCGAACTGTTCGCCAAGCTGGGATTGCCCGATCCTGACAACATCGGCAGCCGTTATCCGCACCAGGTCTCGGGCGGTCAGTTGCAGCGTTGCATGACCGCTCTGGCTCTGTGCCCCGAACCTGATCTGGTGGTGTTCGACGAACCGACCACAGCGCTTGATGTGACCACCCAGATCGACGTTCTGATGGCAATCAAGGATGCCATTCGCGATACCGGCGTTGCCGCTTTGTACATCACGCATGACCTGGCCGTTGTTGCGCAGGTCAGCGACGATATCATGGTTTTGCGGATGGGTGATACAGTCGAATACGGCAGCACCGACCAGATCATCAACAACCCGCAGGAAGAGTATACGCAGGCTTTGGTCTCGGTTCGTTCAATCGAGCACGAAGAAAAACAGCCCACGCCGCAACCGCTGCTCACCGTCGAAGGCATCACGGCACGCTACAAGGGGCTGAACTTCGACGTGCTGCACAACGTCAATGTCGAACTTCATCCGGGACAGACGCTGGCGGTCGTTGGCGAATCCGGTTCGGGCAAGTCAACACTGGCCCGGGTTATCACCGGCCTGTTGCCGCCGCGCGATGGTGAGATCAATTTTGCCGGGCGCACACTTTCGCCGAACCTTGCGGGACGGTCTCGCGAGGATCTGCGCGAGTTGCAGATGATCTATCAGATGGCAGACGTGGCAATGAATCCACGCCAGACCGTCGGCACCATCATCGGCCGCCCGTTGGAGTTCTATTTCAACATGCGCGGCGCTGAGAAGCGCAAACGGATCATCGAGTTGTTGGATGAGATCGAGCTGGGCGAAAAATTCATCGACCGCTATCCTGCGGAACTGTCTGGCGGCCAGAAACAGCGTGTCTGTATCGCGCGGTCGCTGGCGGCAAAGCCCAAGATGATCATCTGTGACGAGGTCACTTCAGCGCTGGATCCGCTGGTGGCGGACGGCATCCTGAAACTGTTGCTGGGCTTACAGAAGATCGAGGATGTGGCCTATCTGTTCATCACCCACGATCTGGCGACGGTCCGCGCCATCAGCGACAGCATCGCGGTGATGTATCAGGGTCGCGTGGCCCGTTATGGCTCAAAGAGTCAGGTGCTGAGCCCGCCTTTCGACGATTATACCGACCTGCTGCTCAGTTCGGTGCCTGAAATGCATCTGGGCTGGCTGGAGGAAGTTGTCGCCCATCGCAAGATGGAAAGCGCCGGGAACTGATCCGGTTCGCGACAATTCAATGACGGTTTGAAATCCCGGCACTTTGTCTGATGACAGGTGTCGGGATTTTGCTATTGGGGGCGCAAAGTGGCAGCCGATGGACGTCGAATCTCCTAGGGTCGCCGGAACGCAATGTCTCTCAAAGGGCCTCGACATGGACCGCAAGCTACTTCTCATCATTCTGGACGGTGTCCCCTATCGCAATTTTCGCCGCCTGTTCGGCAATCTCGAAGGCTGGGTCGACAGCGGCGAAGCGCGTGTCTGGAAACTGCGCGCGGTGCTGCCTTCGACATCGGCCAGTTGCTATGCGTCGATCCACACAGGCGTGACGCCGCAAGAGCACGGCTGCACCGGGAATGGAAACGTCTTCCGGCTGAACCACAAGGACGTCTTTAGTCAGGTGCGTGAATCCGGTGGTGTGACCGGAGCGGTGACACACAGCTACTGGTCGCAGTTCTTCAACCGTCATCCCTTTGATTACGTCCGCGACATCGAATATGACGAACCCGAAAGCCGGACGATCAACCATGGCCGTTTTCACAGCATGACCGGCTATGGCAAAGCCAATCAGATGACGCCATCCGATGTCGACCTGTATGCCACTCTGACCAATCTGTGCCTGCGGTTCGGGCTGGACTATGGCATTCTGCACACCTGCACGCTGGACAGTATGGGCCACCGTTTCTTCCACGATTGTGAAGAAATGGATCACGCCTGCTTTGTCGCCGACGAGATGCTGGCCCCTTTCATCCCCCGCTGGCGCCAGTTGGGATATGAAGTGATCGTCACGGCGGATCACGGCCAGGACGAGCGTGGGCACCACGGTGGACGCAGCCCGCTGCAACAGGAAACGGCGCTGTATTATTTCGGCGACGCCGAAGGGCCAGACTCTGAGACCGTCATAAACCAGTTGCAATTGGCCCCGACCATCCTGAGCCGGATAGGTGCCCCCATTGCAGAGACAATGAAGGCCGAACCGTTTCTGCGGTAATGCGCATGCAGCTTCGGGGTCGCTTATGTGGCCTTTGCGGCCACCATTGTCGCAAACACCTGATATCCGTAAAGTGACCCGTTTCGAGCACGTCTTTCGTGCTCGGCCACAAGCCCCGCCGCCAATTCTTTTCCGATGTCACCTCGCTCGTACATTTGCTTGGTGGTCAGGTCGACCCAAGGCAACATGTGCTCTGGTGTTGATACAACTCTGCTCTGAACGTCAAAGTGCCTAACAGAAAGTCCGGCATCGGCAATCATTGGCCTGAGTTTTGCGACGACAAAGGGATCGGTCACAAACTCGCGGACGAACTCTTTTGCGCGGATATCCAGTGGGTCATTTGGAAAAGAGCTGAACGTCGCTTTGGAAAAATCAGCGTCACACACAATCAACAGACCATCAGGTTTAAGCACTCTGAAAGCCTCGGCAACCAGAGATTCGGGATCTTCCACATGCGTTAGCACCGTATGCATAATGACCGCATCGACGGCATCATCTTCCAAAGGCAGCGCGGCACCGTCCGCCACCTTAAACGTCAGGTTCGAATACTCTTTAGCCCGATCGCTGGCTTCCGAGACAAACCCTTTCGAGGGTTCAAACCCGACAACTTCTGCCGGGTGGCAGCGTGATGCGATGCGACGCGTTACGGCGCCTGCACCCGCACCGACCTCTACAACTGTGGGCGCCCGCGTCACATGCAGATGATCCAGATACGCAGCAACGATCCGTTCCATGGTCGGGTCCGCTTGCCGTTGGCCCATTGAATCCGCAAACAACTTGATGAATTCAGGCCCTGCGGCATCAACGTTCTGGAAGGGGTCGGTCATAACCTAATGTCTCATTGGAAATTCCAAGAGACTATACCACAGCCTAACGGTTTGTTGGGTTGTGAACGTACCGGGCTTTCGAGCGCCATTGCTGAGACATTCGCTTCATTAGTCGTAGGACCAAATCCCCTGCCCCAGCGCTTCTATCGCAACCGAAATACGTTCGAAACTGTCAGCCGCACGTTTCACCGAGGTTCTCGCGCGCAGATAGCCGTGAACAAGACCGGATTCGTTGATCCAGTGGGCCCGCCCGCCCGCCGCGTTGATCCGCCTGCAATAAACCTGCCCGTCGTCTCGCAGCGGATCGCAATCAGCCGTTACAACCACGGTCGGCGGCAGGTTTGAAAAGTCACTGTCCTGCAACGGAGCATAGGTTGGATCGCCCTTGGGTTGAACGCCCGAGTATCGGACGGTTTCATAAAACTTGATTTCATCCAACGTCAGCAACGGGGCCTGGGCATGTTCCGTGTAGGACCCCTGACTGGGGTCCCCACCGAGGCCCGGGTAGATCAGCACCTGCCCCAGGATCCCGTCCAAACGCCCGCGCGCGTGATGGGAAACAGCGGCAGCTAGATTTCCACCGGCGCTGTCACCGGCCAATATCAGCGGGTCACCGTATTCGCTTGCGGCCCAGTTCGCAGCCGTCCAACAGTCATCAAACTGTGCCGGGTGCACATGTTCAGGGCACAGCCGGTAATCGACGGCGACGACCCGGTACCCGGTTTGGACGCATAACTCAGCGCAAACATCGTCGTGGCTTTCGAGACCACCAACAACGAAACCGCCACCATGAAAATAGACGACTGTTCGGGTTGGTTGCCCGGCAGAGTAGATACGAACCGGAACACCATCGGCCGCCCTGTCCTCTGTTTCCACGCCAGCCGGGCGTGGTTGGCGAAAGTCCTGACACATGGTGTCATAGACACGACGCTGATCCTCAATCGACAACTGTACCGCGTCATCAGGATAGCTTTCGGCCGTGCGACGTATGAACGCCCAGGTTTCTTCGTCGATCAGGCGTTCATAGTCCATTGTCCCTCCGGCTTATTCAGACCACTCCCACGGCCGGGTGTATACCCCCAGCACTTTTGCAACATCGTCTTCCGAAGATCCGTTCGCGTCAAGCTGCGCGACCAGGCCGCGCTTCTTGTCATCGATGACAGAGACCACCCGTGCCGCTAAACCAGCATCCTCGAGAGCGCCGTTGTAGATACGAGTGATAGCCTGTTTCCGAAGATCAGGCTTGAACACCTTGCCAACGGCAGTTTTGGGCAGCTCATCCAGAATGGTCATGTGCTTGGGTTGCGCCGCGCGTTCATGCACGTGAACCTTGCAGTAATCCATCAGCTCTTTTTCGGTGACCGATGCGCCCTCGACCAGTTCGACAAAGGCGCAGGGAACTTCACCGGAATGCGCATCCGGCTGGCCGATAGCACCGGCAAAAGCAACGGTTTCATGGCCCAGCAAAGCCTCTTCGATCTCGGCAGGATCGATATTGTGACCGCCACGAATGATCAGGTCCTTCGCCCGACCGGTGATCCACAGATACCCATCTTCGTCGAAGCGCCCCAGATCACCTGTCCGCAGGTACTCATCGAAGTGATACAGGTTAACGTTCTTGTCGGCCTCGGTGTAGGTATTTCCCGCATAGACACCTGGGTTCGAGATACAGATCTCACCGATTTGATCAGTCCCGCATTCGGTCGGTCCGTCCGGCCCGTCCTGCAGGATTTTGACGTCTGTATAAGGAAACGGAATACCGATCGATCCGATCTTTTTCTCGCCGTCCACCGGATTGCACGAGACCAAGCACGTTGCTTCTGTCAGACCATACCCTTCGACAATGGTGACGCCGGTGGCTTCTTCAAACCGGCGGAACAGTTCCACCGGCAGCGGGGCCGAGCCCGAGAAGGCCGTTTTTACGCTTGAGATATCGGCATCGACCGGGCGTTGCATCTTGGCTGAAATCGCAGTTGGCACGGTAATGATAAAACTCACCTTCCAACGCTCGATCAGCTTCCAGAAATTGTCGAACACCCCGTCGCCGCGATATCCCTGTGGTGTCGGGAAAACCACATGGGCACCGGATGAAACGGCCGCCATCACAATCACGTGCACCGCGAAAACGTGGAACATGGGCAGCGGGCACATGATGACGTCGTTTTCGTCAAACAGAAGCGTACTTCCCAACCAGCCATTGTAGATCAATCCGGAATACTTGTGCTGCGCCACCTTCGGCATACCTGTGGTGCCACCGGTATGGAAGTAACAGGCGACACGATCTTCCTTGCTGTCTTCAAAAGTCAGCGTCGTCGGCTGTTTGGCCAATTCAGTGTGGAAGTTCTTGTAATCCGCATGGGCGAGCTTTTCCTTGTCGCCCATCTTGGGGCGCAGGAACGGCACCAGCCATGATTTGGGCGGGGTCAGATACCGGTTCAGATCAATTTCCAGAATGGTATTGACCTTGGGTGCGTGGCGCACCGCTTCCTCGACCTTCTGGGCGACATCTGTTTTCGGGAAGGATTTCAGCGTCACCACGACCTTGGCGCCGGTCTCGCGCAGGATCGCGGCGATCTGTTCCGGTTCAAGCAGGGGATTGATCGGGTTCACGATCCCCGCGACCGCACCGCCCATCAGTGTGACCAATGTCTCATTGCAATTGGGCAGCACAAAAGCGACCACGTCTTTTTCGCCCACACCCAGCGAGCGGAACAGGTTAGCCGCCTGATTGACCTGAGCCAAAAGTTGCGACCAGGTCAGGGTCTCGGCCTTGTCGTTCGGGCCCGAGAACAGTTGGAAACTCATGGCATTATGGTTGGGAAACTTCCCTGCCGTGCGCGACAAAAGCTGATGGAAGGTGACAGGCAAATCCCGATCCTCCCACGGCATTTCCTGTTCCATACGCTTCTTGTCTTCCAATCCCACAAAGGCCATGTGGTTCCTCCCGTATATTCTCCCGCGTTTTGCGCGGGCTTGTTATTCGCGACCAAGATGGAAGCAAAACAAACCTCGCGCAAGCGAGGCCTTAGCCTTCAAGGGGGGTGAAATGTAGAATGACGCTACGGCGAATTCGCAAATGCCGGAGCGTCACTCTTATTCGGCAGCGACACCATCGGTGAACTGCAGGCGCGCAAGGCGTGCATACAGTCCGTCCTGAGATACCAGATCCTCATGGCTGCCTTGCGCTACGATGCGGCCTTCTTCCAGCACAACGATGCGGTCGGCTTTTTTCACAGTTGCCAGTCTATGCGCAACAATCAGGGTCGTACGCCCGGCACGCATCTTGTCCACAGCACCTTGCACTGCGCGTTCACTTTCCGCATCCAGCGCCGAAGTCGCCTCGTCCAGCAGCAGAACCGGCGCGTCGCGCAGGATTGCGCGGGCAATGGCGATACGTTGCTTCTGCCCGCCGGACAGCATGACACCCCGTTCGCCGACAAAGCTGTCATATCCTTCGGGCAAGGCCGCGATAAAGTCATGCGCGGCAGCGGCCCGCGCGGCAGATTCGACTTCTGCATCCGAGGCGTCCAGACGCCCAAAGCGGATGTTTTCACGCGCGGACGCAGCAAAGATCACAGGATCCTGAGGCACCAAAGCCATGTGGTGGCGGAAGTCTGACCGGTCGAGGTCGCGCAGATCAAGGCCGTCCAGCGTCACGCGGCCCGAGTTTGGATCATAGAAGCGCTGGATCAGTTGAATCACGGTTGTTTTTCCCGCACCCGATGGCCCGACAAATGCGACCGTCTCGCCGGGTTTCACCAAAAGCGAGAGATGATCCAGTGCAACTGTATCGGGGCGCGCCGGGTAGCGGAAGCTGACGTCTTCAAACCGGATTTCGCCCTGAATGTCTTTGGGCAGCGCTTTAGGATTGGCAGGGTCGGTGACAGTATCTTCTGCATGCAGCAACTCGACCAGACGCTCGGTGGCACCTGCGGCGCGCTGAAGTTCGCTCCAGATTTCGGACAGGGCAGCGACTGAACCTGCCATGATGATCGAATAGATCACGAACTGGATCAGAACGCCTTCGGTCATTAGCCCGTTTCGCACGTCGTTCGCACCCATCCACAGAACGCCAACAATACCCGAGAAGACCAGGAAGATCACGATAACCGTCAGGACCGCACGGGTCTGTATGCGGCGCAGCGATACACCGTAAGAGGTCTCGGTCATCTCACCGAATTGCTGACGGCTGGCTTGTTCGTGAGAAAAGGCCTGAACGGTCTGCACTGCCCCCAATGCCTCACCCGCATTGCCGGACGAGGCGGCGATCCAGTCCTGATTCTCGCGGCTGATCACGCGAAGGTGGCGGCCAAGAACGAGAATCGGTACTATGACGACAGGGATCAGCAACAATACCAGCCCGGTCAGTTTGGCAGATGTCAGCAGCATCAGAACCAGCCCACCGACGAACATCAACATATTTCGCAGGGCAATGGACACGGATGAACCAAGAACCGATTGGATCAGCGTCGTATCAGTGGTGATCCGGCTTAGCACCTCACCTGTCATGATGCGTTCGTAGAATTCCGGGCTCATGCCGATGACGCGGTCAAACACCGCCTTGCGGATATCAGCCACCACCCGTTCGCCCAGACGAGTGACCAGTGCATACCGAATACCGGTGCCCACGGCTAGAACGGCGGCAATGCCGAGCGCGGCCAGAAAATACCAATCCAGAAGCTCGCCATCCTGAATGCGGAAATTGTCAACGACGCGCCGTACTGCCAGTGGCAGCGTCAGGGTCATGCTCGCCGTCAAAATCAACGCCAGCGTCGCGCCGATCATCAGGAACTTGTAGGGCTTCATGAACGGCCAAAGCGAGGCCAGCACCCCAATCTTCTTTGAACGGGCGCGTTCTTCAGAGGCGCCGGGGGCTGCGGCATTTGCTGGTTTGCTGACGGTTTGTCTTGCCATGTCTGGCCTTTGTGTCCTGAACGGTACTGAGTGACCGCTTTCTTGGAGGTACAGTCAGGTATGGTCAAGCATCACGACCACAATCGGTAGGTCGAAAGGGCCATTTGACGCAGAATTTAGTGAAAGGAATGGAGCGGGTAGACGGAATCGAACCGACATAGCCTGCTTGGAAGGCAGGGGCTTTACCATTAAGCTATACCCGCAAATGGTTTGCGCTGGTTAAGTCATGCGTTCGGGCACGTCAAGCCGGAAGTGGCAAATTTAGTGGTGCATTTTTTCGGAAACTGCGCCGCCCACTATCGGACGTTCAGTCCTGGTTACGGAATATTCTGGTCGACGAGAAAAACCGTTCCAGTTCTTCAATCCGCTCCTTGCTTTCTTCCCACCGTGCCTCCTGCACTTCTGCAATCAGCGTTTCTGAAATCAACTGCAAGGCAATCGTCGAATCCCAACTGGATGGTGCCTCAACCAGCGCGTGGAAGGAATAATTGGCGGTCTTTCCTATCGGTGACCCCCATTGATCCGTAAACAGCACAACGGTGACGCCGCGGCCCGAGGCAACCTGTGCCAGCTTCTCCAGATGCGCCTCGTAACGGCGGATGTCGAAGATCACCAGAACGGATGATTCATCCATATCCAAAAGGTATTGCGGCCAGACATTCGCCGAATTGCCCAGCATCGTCACATTGGGTCGGATGATCTGCATGTGATTGAACAGGTAATCCGCGTTTGACCGGGTGATGCGGCCACCAACGACATAAAGATGGCGCTCTGTCTCTGCCAGAAGATGCGCAACGGCATCGAACATCTCTTTGTCCAGACGTTCCAGCGTGTGGCGCATGTTGGTCCATACCGCTTGCGCAAAGCGCGTTGTTGGATGCTCAGCCTCATCATCCACAACCCAGGCGTCCCGCTTCGAGATCGGCTTTTTGATCTGCGCCGCCACTTCTTCGCGCAGCGCGTCCTGCAGGTCCGGAAACCCGTCGAAGCCAAGCTTGCGCGCCATGCGAATAACGGTCGGGGTCGAAACCTGCGCTGCAGCGGCCAGCTTGGTGATCGATTGCAAACCGGCCATCGGATAATCCTGCAACAGGACAGAGGCCAACTGACGCTCGGAGCGTGTCAGATCGTCCAGCTCATCCTGAATCCGCTGTTTGACAAGTTTGGCAACGGTGGCCATTGGCGCTCTCATTTCTTAAATTTGTTACAGAATATGTTTGTTTGTAATTTTGTCTACAGAAATTTTCTTGACAGGTGAGAAGTTGCTGTAACAAATGCTACCTATGCGTCACGAGACCGAGTCATCATTGCTACAGCCGACTGAAGCCCCGGCAGCCCGCGCGCTCAACGCGCACGGTCGCGCGCCTGCTGTGCTGATATGCGAACATGCAAGCCGGTTTATTCCTGCCGCGTTGGGTGGATTGGGGCTGGATGAGGTGGCTGCGTCTTCTCACGCGGCGTGGGACATCGGCGCGCTGGACCTTTCGGTGGAACTGATGGGCGCTTTGGATGCGCCGCTTGTCCACTCGCGCGTCAGTCGGCTGGTTTATGACTGCAACCGTCCGCCCGAACGCGAAGATGCCATGCCGCAGGTCAGCGAAGTGTTTTCCGTTCCCGGAAACATGAACCTGACGGACGCTCAACGTGCCCAGCGGGTTCGCGATGTCTATGAACCGTTCAAACAGCTGGTTTCATCTACGCTGGATTCGCGACGTGAACCGCCGGTTGTGTTTACGATCCACAGCTTCACGCCTGTCTACAAAGGAAAACCCAGATCGGTAGAGCTGGGAATTCTTCATGATGCAGACGACTGCGCCGCACAACTCATGCTGCGGCACTCGGAAGGCTCGGGGCTACGTGTGGCTTTGAATGAGCCCTACTCGGCCACAGATGGCGTCACACACACGTTGCGCGAACACGCGATCAGGCGTGGGCTTCCAAATGTCATGATCGAAGTCCGAAACGATCTGATCGACTCACCAAAAGGCGTGAATCGCATTGCGGGATTGCTGATGCCAATTCTGCAATCGATCATCAAAGACATATCGCACGCAGAGGCGAAACCATGAGAACAGAGGTATCGAGATGAATTTCATGCGGGGATATGTGGCGGTCATTGACCGCGCGAACCGCTGGATCGGGCGCGTCGTCATGTACGGCATCTTCATCATGATGGGCATCCTGCTCTGGTCCTCGATCTCGAAAACGTTCTTTCTGCCATCGCTATGGACACTGGAGATGGCCCAGTTCGCAATGGTCGCCTACTACATTCTGGGCGGCCCTTATTCGATCCAGATGGGGTCCAACGTCCGCATGGACCTGCTGTACGGCGAATGGTCCGACCGCCGTCGGGCATGGACGGATGCGATCACCGTCTTTTTCCTGATAACCTATCTTGGTGTGATGATTTATGGCGGATACGACTCGCTGAGCTATTCGTTGCAATATGGTGAACGCAGCCCGACGGCGTGGCGTCCCTATCTGTGGCCGATCAAGGTCATAATGGTCGTGGGTCTGTTCCTGATGTTGCTTCAGGCAATCTCGGAACTGTTCAAAGATATTCTGCGCCTCCAGGGCGATGACATCCCGCGCGAGGTGATCTGATGTCCTACGAGTTGATCGCCATCCTGATGTTTTCGACCATGATGCTGATGCTGATGACCGGGCAGCGCGTTTTTGGCGCGATTGGTTTTGTCGCCGTGATGGCCGCCCTGTTCCTGTGGGGGGATCGCGGCGGCTATGACATTGGTTTTTCGGCAGCCATGAAGCTGATGAAATGGTACCCGCTGCTGACCCTGCCGATGTTCATCTTCATGGGCTACGTTCTGGCCGAGTCCAAAATCGCAGACGATCTGTACAAGATGTTCCACGTCTGGATGGGCGGTCTGAACGGCGGTCTCGCGATTGGCACGATTGGCCTTATGGTGCTGATTTCGGCCATGAACGGGCTGAGTGTTGCGGGCATGGCCATCGGAGCGACCATTGCGCTGCCTGAGTTGCTTAAACGTGGGTACGACAAGAAGATGGTGACCGGGGTGATACAAGCCGGATCATCACTGGGCATCCTTGTGCCACCCTCCGTCGTGCTGGTTCTTTATGCAATGATCGCGCGCCAGCCGGTTGGGCAGCTGTGGCTTGCCGGGCTGCTTCCCGGGCTGATGATGGCTGCAATGTTCATCCTGTATATCGTGATCCGCTGCCGCATTAACCCGGCCTTGGGGCCGGCTCTGTCAGCCGAAGAGCGCGACGTGCCCATGGCAGAGAAACTGCGCCTGTTGCGCGCGGGCCTTCTGCCTTTGGCTATATTCGCCGCGATGATGGTGCCTTTCGTCAACGGCTGGACCTCGCTGGTCGAAAGCTCAGCCATCGGCGCCTTGACGGCGTTCGCCGCGGCCATTTTCAAAGGCCGTATGACACGCGAAGTATTCGAGACCTCGGTCCGGTCAACGTTGGGCATCACCTGTATGTTCATGTGGATCATCCTCGCCGCGCTCGCGTTCGGAGCCGTATTCGACGGGCTGGGCGCGGTGCGCGCAATCGAGAACCTGTTTACCGAACGTCTGGGCCTGAACCCTTGGCTGATCCTGATCTTGATGCAGCTCAGCTTTATCCTGATGGGCACGTTTCTGGACGACACTGCCATGCTGGTGATCGTCGCGCCTTTGTACGTTCCCCTGGTCGGCGCAATGGGATTCGATCTGATCTGGTATGGGGTGCTCTATACGATCACGACCCAGATCGCCTATATGACACCGCCCTTCGGCTATAACCTGTTCCTGATGCGCGCGATGGCACCGCCAGAGATTTCGCTGCGCGACATCTACGGGTCAATCCTGCCTTTCGTGATGGTGATGACGCTGGCGCTGGCGATTATCATGACCTTCCCGCAGATCGCGCTCTGGCTGCCCGAATACGTTTACAACAAATGATCCCGGATCAAACCGGGGCTTCGCGGGCAATCCCCGCATAACTGAAACTGACCAACGGAGAGAGAGAATGACGAACAGACGTACATTTCTGAAAGGTGCCGCGGCGGCCCCCGCTGCTGCGCTGGCGACGCCTGCACTAGCGCAATCGACCATCAGATGGCGGATGCAGACCTATGCCGGCCCGGCGTTGGCCGAACACGTGATCGACCCCGCCATCAAGATGTTCAACACAATCGCCGGCGACCGGATGCAGATCGAGCTGTTCTATGCCGATCAGCTGGTTCCAACGGGTGAATTGTTCCGCGCCATGCAGCGCGGCACGATTGATGCCGTGCAGTCGGATGATGACTCGATGGCGTCACCCACCGAGGTCACTGTTTTCGGCGGCTATTTCCCATTCGCATCACGCTATTCTTTGGATGTGCCGGTTCTGTTCAACCAGTACGGCCTGAATGAAATCTGGGACGAGCAATATTCGGCAGTCGGTGTAAAACACATCTCGGCCGGTGCGTGGGACCCTTGCCACTTTGCCACCAAAGACCCGATCAACAGTCTCGCTGACCTGCAGGGCAAGCGTGTCTTCACCTTCCCGACTGCGGGCCGCTTCCTGTCTCAGTTCGGCGTTGTGCCGGTCACCCTGCCCTGGGAAGACATCGAAGTCGCGGTTCAAACTGGTGAGCTGGACGGCATCGCATGGTCCGGCATCACCGAAGACTACACTGTCGGCTGGGCGGATGTGACCAACTACTTCCTGACCAACAACATTTCGGGCGCATGGGCTGGATCGTTCTTCGCCAACATGGATCGCTGGAATGAGTTGCCCGAAGACCTGCAGACCTTGTTCCGCGTTTGCACCGATCAGTCGCACTATTATCGTCAGTGGTGGTACTGGGGCGGTGAAGCCAGCCTGCGCGTCAATGGCGACAAGATGCAGCTGACCTCGATTCCGGACGAAGAATGGGCGACGGTCGAGGCGGCCGCCGTTGCATTCTGGGATGAGATAGCAGCTGAGTCCGAGACCAAGGCGAAGGTTGTTGAAATCTTCAAACAGTATAACGCCGACATGCTGAAGGCTGGACGGCCCTACCGCTACGGCTAAGAATTGGCCAAGCGACCTGCCCCTTCCGTGGGGGCGGGTCAAACAGGACGAATGGCCGATGATGGATCTCGGCAAAGATAAAGGTGGCACATGCTCACGTTCGAACATCTGAAAACGCAGGTATCCGAGGGTTCGGTTGACACGGTTTTGGTCTGCATGGTGGACATGCAGGGCCGATTGATGGGCAAACGATTTCACGCGGGCCATTTCGTGGCAGGCGCATGGGAAGAGACCCATTGTTGCAACTACCTGCTGGCCACCGATCTGGAGATGGCGACACCCGATGGCTATGCCTCGACCAGTTGGGAGCGGGGCTATGGCGATTATGTCATGAAGCCGGACCTTAGCACTCTGCGCCCGGTGCCGTGGCTTGAGGGCACGGTGATGGTGATGTGTGATGTGCTGGATCATCACACCCATGAGGAAGTGCCGCACGCACCGCGTTCAATCCTGAAAAAGCAGGTCAACCGTTTGAAAGCCATGGGCTATGACGCCATGACGGCGACCGAGCTTGAGTTTTTCCTGTTCGAAAAGAGCTTTGATCAAATCCGCAAGGAAGGGTTCCGCGATCTGGCGCCGATATCGGGCTATAACGAAGACTATCACATCCTGCAGACCACCAAGGAAGAACATGTGATGCGTCCGATCCGCAACCATCTGTGGGATGCGGGTATTCCGGTTGAGAACACCAAAGGTGAGGCCGAGACTGGGCAGGAAGAGCTGAACATCAAATACGCGCCCGCCATGGATACAGCCGAGTACCACTCGATTGCCAAAAACGCGGTGAAAGAGATCGCGTGGCAGCATGGTCATGCGGCGACTTTCCTGCCGAAATGGCATCACGATAAGGTGGGCAGTTCATCCCACGTGCATCAGTCACTGTGGGCCGACGGCAAGCCCGCCTTTTACGATGACGCTGACGAACTGGGCATGTCGGCGCTGATGAAGAACTACATGGCCGGTCTGCTGAAATACGCCCCGGATTATACCTGTTTCATGGCACCCTACATCAACAGCTACAAACGCTTCATGAAAGGCACCTTCGCGCCGACGCGGATCATCTGGTCAGTGGACAACCGCACCGCTGGTTTCCGCCTGTGCGGAGACGGCACCAAGGCTGTGCGAGTCGAGTGCCGGATTCCGGGCTCAGATATGAACCCCTATCTGGCGATGGCTGGCATGCTGGCGGCAGGGATCGCGGGCATCGAAGAGGAGTTGGACTTGCAGCCACCCACCCAAGGGGACGTTTATCAGGGCGAGACTGGCATGATCCCTGGCAACCTTCGTGCGGCGCGGGATGCCCTGCATGGTTCTGTCATGTTGCGGGCGGCCATGGGCGATGACGTCGTCGACCACTATACCCGTGCTGCTGAGGTCGAAATCGAGGAGTTCGAGCGCGTGGTGACGGATTGGGAAATCGCCCGCGGGTTCGAGCGGGCGTGAGTTCGGGTCGTGCTGGGGGCTCTGCCCCCAGCCCCCGGGATATTTTTAGCCAGATGAAGCAGGGTTCCTGTTTCTTTCGGAAATGGAGTGAAAATGGGGCAGATATTGAAATGTGTCTCGCCGATCGACGGATCGGTTTTTGCCGAACGTGAAGTATTGTCGCGAGACGCCGCTTCCGGGGCCGCAGCCCGCGCTCGGGCTGCTCAGGCGGAATGGGCGACCCGTCCGTTGCAGGAGCGGATTGATCTTGTGATGGCTGGCGTGGCCGCCATTGGTGCCATGAACGATGAGATCGTGCCCGAACTGGCCCATATGATGGGTCGCCCGGTGCGTTATGGTGGTGAGTTCGGTGGGTTCAACGAACGCGCAAGCCACATGGCGAGGATTGCCGAGGCGTCCCTGGCAGATATCGCTGTGGGCGAGGATGAGACGTTCAAGCGTTATATCAAGCGCATCCCGCACGGGGTCGTCTTTGTGGTGGCGCCCTGGAACTATCCTTACATGACGGCGATCAACACGGTCGCACCGGCGCTTATCGCGGGCAACACGGTCGTCCTGAAACACGCCACCCAGACCTTGCTGGTGGGCGAGCGCATGGCAAGGGCGTTCCATTCCGCGGGTGTGCCCGAGGACGTGTTCCAGAACGTCTTTCTGAACCACGATGTTACGAACGACCTGATTGCGGGTAACGCGTTTGATTTTGTGAACTTCACCGGTTCGGTCGGCGGCGGCCAGGCGATGGAACGTGCCGCGGCGGGCACATTTACCGGCGTCGGCACCGAGCTGGGCGGCAAGGATCCCGGCTATGTCATGGACGACGCCGATCTGGATGCCGCAGTCGACACGCTGATTGACGGTGCGATGTTCAATTCGGGCCAGTGTTGTTGTGGTATTGAGCGGATCTATGTCCACGAAAGCCTCTATGATGACTTTGTCGCCAAGGCGGTGGACATCGTGAAGGGGTACAAACTGGGCAACCCGCTGGGTGCCGAGACAACGATTGGCCCGATGGCCAATGTGCGTTTTGCCGATGAGGTGCGAGCACAGATCGCCGAGGCGGTTGCATCCGGCGCGGTCGCGCATATCGACACCTTCGCTGAAGACGATGGTGGCGCGTATCTGACACCGCAAATCCTGACCAATGTCACCCATGACATGCGCGTGATGCGGGACGAGAGCTTTGGGCCCGTGGTGGGCATCATGAAAGTGTCATCCGACGAAGAGGCCATCGCATTGATGAATGACAGTGAGTTTGGCCTGACCGCCAGCCTGTGGACCCGTGATGTGGATCGTGCGGCGCGGGTTGGTGACCGGATTGAAACGGGCACTGTGTTCATGAACCGCGCCGACTATCTGGACCCCGGCCTGTGCTGGACGGGCTGCAAGAATACAGGGCGCGGCGGCGGTCTGTCCGTGATCGGATATCACAACCTGACACGTCCCAAATCCTACCACCTCAAAAAGGTAACGGGCTAAGGACGACGGCCTGCTTCGGACCCACCCCCTCGCCGAAGCAGGCCTTATTTTGCAAAGGAAACCTGACATGACACTTGTTGGAAACTGGTCCTATCCGACCGCCATCAAATTCGGAGCCGGGCGCATCAGGGAATTACCCGAAGCCTGCGCCGTCGCCGGAATGAAGAAGCCATTGCTGGTCACGGACAAGGGGCTGGCCGATCTGCCCATCACCAACGCGACACTGGATATCATGGACGCCGCCGGCCTGGGCCGTGGGGTGTTCAGCGATGTGGACCCCAACCCGAACGAGAAGAACCTCGAGGCCGGAGTTGCGGCCTACAACGCGGGTGGCCATGACGGGGTGATCGCCTTTGGCGGCGGCTCCGGGCTGGATCTGGGCAAGATGGTCGCATTCATGGCGGGTCAGACCCGCCCCGTTTGGGATTTTGAGGATATAGGCGACTGGTGGACCCGTGCCGATGCTGACGTTATCGCGCCAATCATTGCGGTTCCGACCACCGCAGGGACAGGGTCGGAAGTGGGCCGCGCAAGCGTCATCACCAATTCCGAGACCCATGCCAAGAAGATCATCTTTCATCCCAAGGTTCTGCCCACCGTTGTGATTTGCGACCCGGATCTGACCGTCGGAATGCCCAAGTTCATTACGGCAGGAACAGGCCTGGACGCCTTCGCGCATTGCGTCGAAGCCTTCTCGAGCCCGCATTATCACCCAATGAGCCAGGGCATCGCGCTGGAAGGTATGCGACTGGTGAAGGAGTACTTGCCACGCGCTTATGCTGACGGTACCGATATCGAAGCCCGTGCCCAGATGATGAGCGCCGCTGCCATGGGCGCAACGGCATTCCAGAAGGGCCTTGGCGCGATCCACGCGATGAGCCACCCAATTGGTGCGGTATTCAACACCCATCACGGAACCACAAACGCAGTCTGCATGCCCGCTGTTCTGGACTTCAACGCCCCGGCCATTGCAGACCGGTTCCAGCAAGCCGCGGCATATCTGGACATCGACGGTGGCTTCGATGGGTTCCGCGCCTTCGTGCAGGATTTCAACGACAGCCTTGGCATCCCCCGCACTCTGTCCGACCTGGGTGTGACCGAAGCCTCAATCGCAGAGCTTGTCGAAGGGGCGATCGTCGATCCTTCATGCGGCGGAAACCCGATTGAGTTGACGAAAGACAACCTGACGCAGCTGTTCAAGGCAGCTCTGTAAAACCAAGGGCCCGGCAGTGAGTTTCTGCCGGGCCCTTTAAAACTGCGCAGCCTGTACCAGATCAGTGCCCGGTCAGCACCAGTGTGTTGACAGGCATCAGGATCAGACGCAAACGCAGACCGGCCGCATGCACTACTCCGATCGTGTCGACCACATGCAGGAAAGCCGCCTCCCAAAAGCCCAGATCCCCGTGCTCCAACCGCTCGTGGTTGTCTGTGTAGACATTGGCCAGACAATTGCTGCCCGGTGGAATGTCATCGGCCATACCTTTGTATAGCGGCTCCATATAAACCAGAATCGAGCCGGGATTGCTGTTGGTCTGCACGTCCCGCAATTCATCCGATGGACGGATCTGGCCGGAAGGAATGACATCCTGCACCTCGACCACCACAGTAGGGATCACGGTGAATGGCATGGTCATGCAGCCCAATTCGCCAATCATGCCCGGCTTTATCACCTGAGCAGACAGCTGGCTGAAAGCGGCCTGAAAGCGGTCATGTCCGGTATGCGATGGCACTAGAATACCAGCAGGTCGCAACAACGGGCTTACGTAGTCACCGACCTGCAGGCCGAACTGTTCGACCCGCCCCGTGACGCCCGCGATGATTACGGTTTTGTCCAATTCGGTCTGCGCAGCATCCAGTTGCGCAATGGCACTTGCCAGCTGCGCGGGGATCAGTTCTTCAATCTGCTGCTCAACCGCAGCACGTTTGGATTCCGCTGCAAGAACCTGGGCCTCTCGCTGGGCAACAAGGTTTTCCAGCCTCTCAATCTCGGCCAACCTTACCGCGCTTGAACCTTCGTCACGCAGGGTTGTGTTGCGCTCAAGATCCTCCAGAGACTGCGCAAGCGCTGCCTTGGCACCGGCAATTCCAGCTTCGGCCTCGGCCAAGTCGGTTTCCGCAACCTTAAGTGAGGCCTGCACCTGTGCAATCTGCGCATTTGCCGCCTGAACCTGTGCGGTCTGACTAAAATCCTCGATCCGGAAAATCGGTTGCCCAGCGGTTACTAGCTCGTTGTTCTTGACAAAAACCTCGGAAACACGGCCACCCAATTGCGGCAGAATGGTCACTGTCCGGAAATAGGACGCCGCGGTTTTACTGGCTGGATGAAAATAAAACAGCGTGGTGATCACGGTCAGCGCCAGAATTGCACAGGTGGTCAACCCCCACCGCAGTTCGTACCACATGGTAAACAAGGTAATCTCGTGACCGATCCGCTTACCCTGAACGAACCGGCGAAACAGATAGTCGGGCAGCACCGTTATCAGGGCGCAGAGCATGGTCTCGATCATGTGGTTTGCTCCTGCGCATCGCTGGCTTCGGAATCCGGCGATACCGGTACCGTTGTTTCAGGCACCGGTTCCGGAACAGGAGATTGACCAAGAGAACGAATGGCATCGGCAATATTTCTAAGCGGGGTGGCAAAATCCGGAAACTGGAACCCTGCGACCAATATAGCGGCAACCCAGAAAAGCCCATTATGTGTGAACAGTGCCAGCAGCGCCAGAATACCCACCAATTGGAATTGCGGGTGATTGTTTTCGTGGGCCATTTTTTCAGGAACTGAATGAAGTGTCAGGTATCCGACACCGATCAACACCACCAGAACGACGAAAAAAACGACCATGGCGGAGAAAAGGTAATCGCTTCCGTCAGCTGCGACAACGTATCCGGGAATATGCCCTGTGGCCATTGGATGAAGGTCTGCTGCGGTCACCTTACCCTCCTGTTTATTTTGATACTTCTTTGACCGGGTTGAAGCACAATTTCAAGGCTGCTTATAGTTTGAAAACCCAAACGCGTGGCGAATGAGGAGCTTTAGGGTCAGCATGAAATTCAAGAAACCCATTGCATATCTGTCTCGAACGGATCGCAAATCATGATTGATTTCCTTATCATCGGCGGCGGAATTGCCGGGCTCAGTGCGGGTGCGCGCCTGTCGAAACATGGAACTGTGGTGGTTCTCGAAGCCGAAGACGCCCTGGGCTATCACGCATCGGGCCGGTCGGCGGCGTTGTTCGAAGAAAGCTATGGGCCTCCCTCGGTCGTCGCCCTGAACAAAGCGGGGGCCGCCTTCTTGCGCACACAGAATGGCGGGTACCTGACCCCGCGGGGTTTGATGCTGGTCGGAGCGGTTGAACAACCCGACATTTTTGAAGCCGATCGCGCCGATCTGAACATGGTGAAGATAACGATGGATCAGGCCATATCGCGCGTTCCGATCCTGAACCCGGACAAAGTCGGGTTTGCAGCCATCAGCGAAGCGGCCTTTGACATCGATACAGATCGCCTGTTGCAGGATTTCGCCCGGACCATCCGGCAAAACGGAGGAACGGTTTCGACGAAAAGCAAAGTCACCGGCATTCGAAAAGAAAAGCACTGGGTGGTTGAGGCCAATGAGATCTTTGACGCCCGCACTCTGGTCAACGCAGCCGGTGCCTGGGTGGATGAGGTTGCACAGCTTGCAGGGCTGCCTGGTATCGGCATCACACCTCGCCGTCGGTCGATGGCGCGTCTGCCCGCCCCCGGAGGGCATGACGTTTCTGTCTGGCCCATGATGCTGGGCGCTGGCGAGACATGGTACGCCAAACCGGATGCGGGCAAGCTTCTGGTCTCTCCCTCCGAAGCCGATCCGGTTCCGCCGCAGGATGCCTATGCAGATGATATGGTGTTGGCAGAGGGTCTGGCGCGGTATGAAGAGTTGATGACCGAGCCGGTCACAAGGGTTGAAACGAATTGGGCAGGTTTGCGCAGTTTTGCCCCTGACGGGACCTTGGTGCTTGGGCGCGACCCACTGGACCCTTCGTTTGTCTGGAGTGGCGGCCAGGGCGGGTATGGTTTTCAAACCTCACCGGCGGCCTCGCAACTGTTGTGCGATCTTGTTGTTGGAAACACACCCGAGCTGGAACCTGACATAGTAGGCATGTTGACCCCTGACAGGTTGAAACGATGATCAAACGCAGCCTCCCCTCTTCTGCAAGCGTCGCCAATGCGTCTGAAGATGGCAAGCTGGTGGCCCCGGCAGCATCCCGAAACACGGAGGCCCTGTGTGCATTGCTGCAAGAATGGGGCCCGTCCCAAGGCCAGGCATTGGAAATCGCAAGCGGGACAGGTCAGCATGTCAGTGCCTTCGCCGAAGTGCTGCCCGGGCTGACCTGGCAGCCTTCGGAAGTTGACACTGAGCGGCGCGTGAGTATCGACGCCTATACCCGCAACTCGCCCAATGTCGCGCAGGTCGTAGAACTGGATGCAGCGAATTCAGGCTGGCACAGGCGGATTTACGGCAAGGATCTGATCGTTCTAATCAACTTGATTCACTTGATCAGTTGGCAGGAAACCAGAACCATCGTTTCAGAAGTCGCCCAATCGCTGTCACCAAAGGGGCGGTTCATCTTGTACGGCCCATTCAAACGCTCGGGCCAACTCACCAGTGACGGGGATGTCCGCTTTCATGCGGCTTTGTTTCAACAAGACCCCGAAATCGGCTACAAAAACGACGGGGACATTCTGAATTTGTTCAAAAACGTCGGTCTGCACATGCTGGCTACGGTCGAGATGCCTGCCAACAACCTTGCATTCATTGCCGAGCGCCCTGTCGTCTGATCGAGATCAAAGTCAAACAGCTGTACCCAACTTCATATTCCGGTTGCGAAATATGAAGAAGGGCACTCAGAAATGGCATGGCAAGAAAAACTCTCGGCAACACGAAAGAGTTTGCGAAACCTGAACGGTTCTATCCCCGACACGACGCGCGCATTCGGAGCGCTTGGCAAAGCCGTCAAAGAGGGCGGTACACTCGACTACAAAACCAAGGAACTCATTGCGTTAGGCATGTCGGTCAGCCTGCGCTGCGAACCCTGTATCACCCTGCATACCGAAGCTTTGATCAAGGCAGGTGCGACACGAGAGGAAGTGTCCGACGTGTTGGCCATGGCTATCCAGATGGGTGGCGGCCCAGCCATGATGTACGCGGCCAAGGCGCTGGAATGCTTCGACGAACTCTCAACATGACAAAAAGAAAAGGCCCCGGAGGTTTCCAGGGCCTTTCTTCGATCACCCGTCCTTGCGGATGGTTTCGTTTTTAGGATCGTAAGGGCTGTCGCAGGTTACAACCGCATCCCAAAGCTTGTCCTGCATTTTGACCTTCAGCTTTTTGCCTTCGACTGCCAGCTCGGGCTTTACATAACCCATGCCGATGGACTTCTCGAATGCCACGGAGTAACCGCCCGAGGTCAATCGACCCACACGCTCGCCTTCCGGTGTGTACAGTGCCTCGCGGCCCCATGGGTCGGCATCCTCCGGGCCGTCGATCAGCAGGGTACAGCACTTCACGCGCACGCCGGTCTCTTCCAGCTTGGCCTTGCCGTAGAAGTCTTTCGACAAATCGACAAAGCGCGGCAGGTCGGCTTCCAGCGGGGTCGCATCGCGGCCCAGTTCGGTGCCGAAGGCGCGATAGGATTTCTCCTGCCGCAGCCAGTTCTGGGCGCGCGCACCGACCAGCTTCATGCCGTGCTTCTCACCGGCTTTTTCAAGCAGGTCGAACAGGTAGTTCTGCATCTCGATCGGGTGGTGCAGCTCCCAGCCCAGTTCGCCGGTATAGGCCACGCGGATCGCGTTGACCGGGCACATGCCCAGTTCGATCTGACGGGCCGACAGCCACGGGAAACGCTTGTTGGACAGCGCGGTTTCCGGATCGGCGTCTTTGATGACCTCGTTCAGAACGTCGCGCGACTTGGGTCCGGCGATGGCGAAGACGCCCCATTGCGTGGTCACGTCCTGGATTTCGATGTAACCGAACTCCTCCATCTTGTCCTCGGCCGCCTTGCGGAGGTAGTCGGCGTCATACTCGGTCCAGGCACCGGCAGAGACGATGTAGTAGTTGTTCTCGCCATTGCGGACGATGGTGTATTCGGTGCGGGTGGTACCGTGCGACGTCAGCGCGTAGGTCAGGTTGATCCGACCGACCTTCGGCAACTTGTTGCAGGTGAACCAATCGAGGAACTGGGTCGCACCGGGGCCTTTGACGACATGTTTGGTGAAGGCCGACGCGTCGATCAGGCCGACGCCTTCGCGGATCGCTTTGGCTTCTTCGACAGCGTACTGCCACCAGCCTCCACGGCGGAACGAGCGGCTTTCCTTGTCGAATTTGTCAGCTGCATCGACGGGGCCGAAATAGTTCGGACGTTCCCAGCCGTTGACCCATCCAAACTGAGCGCCGCGCGCTTTCTGACGATCGTAGGCCGGAACTGTTCGCAGCGGACGGCAGGCTTCACGTTCTTCGTCCGGATGGTGCAGGATATAGACGTGCTCATAGCACTCTTCGTTCTTGCAGGCCGCGAACTCGGTGGTCATCCAGTTGCTGCTGTAGCGTTTGGGGTCCAGCGAGGCCATGTCGATCTCGGCTTCGCCATCGACCATCAACTGCGCCAGATAATAGCCGGTGCCGCCGGCGGCGGTGATACCGAAGCTGAAACCTTCTGCCAACCACATATTGCGCAGACCCGGCGCAGGACCAACCAGCGGGTTGCCGTCAGGCGTATAGCAGATCGGGCCGTTGAAATCGTCCTTCAGGCCGGATTCGGCGCAGGACGGCACACGCTCGGCCATGGCCATGTACTGATCCGCAATCCGATCCAGATCCAGCGGGAACAGGTCTGCGCGGAAGCTGTCCGGCACACCGTGTTCAAACCGCGCGGGGGCGCCGTGTTCATAGATACCCAGAATCCAGCCACCGCGCTCTTCACGCGCATAGGATTCGTTGTCCGCATCGCGCACAACGGGGTGTTCGGGGTTGCCCGCTTCACGCCATTTGACCAATTCCGGGTCTTTGTCCATGACGATGAACGTATGCTCGACCGGGATCGCCGACATCTTGATGCCCAGCATCTTGGCGGTGCGCTGTGCGTGGTTGCCCGATGCAGTGACGACATGCTCGGCAGTAATCACGACCTTCTCATCGCTCTCGACAAGATTGCCGCCTTTTTCCACCATCTTGGTGCAGGTGACTTCCCAATGGGTGCCATTCCAGTGGAAGGCATCCGCCTGCATCTTGCGCACGATCTCTACACCACGCTGACGGGCCCCCTTGGCCATCGCCTGAGTCACGTCAGCCGGGTTAATGTAGCCGTCCTCGGTGTGATAGATCGCACCCTTCAGATCCGATGTCTCGATCAGGGGCCAACGCTCCTTGATCTGGTCGGGGGTCAGCCATTCGTACACGACATCGCAGGTCTCCGCTGTCGAGGCGTAGAGCATATACTCATCCATGCGCTCTTGCGTCTGTGCCATGCGCAGGTTGCCGACAACGGCAAAACCCGCATTCAGCCCGGTTTCTTCTTCCAGCGTCTTGTAGAAGTCGACCGAGTACTTGTGGATGTGAGTTGTCGCATAGGACATGTTGAACAGTGGCAGCAGACCAGCCGCGTGCCAAGTGGACCCGGACGTCAGCTCGTCCCGTTCGATCAACATCACATCATCCCAGCCCGCTTTGGCCAGATGATAGGCAATCGAGGTCCCAACGGCGCCGCCGCCAACGACCAATGCTTTGACTTGGGTTTTCATAACCGGGCGTCTCCCCTTGAAATCAGTTGACACCATATGGCGCACTTGAGGGGGATCGCGCGACATTCATCCGACCAGTGATATGAAAAAAACGACCCGAACATCGAAAGCGGATCGAAGATCAGGCATGAAACCCCTGATCTCAACCGCTGGAGCGACAGCGCTTGCTTGTCCCGATCGTGGTGCAGACGAGCTTCCGAGTGTCCTCTGACGGCGTCTTAGCCGCAGGTTCCTCTGGCTGTACAGGTTGAACTTCTGCTTCGAACCATCTGTCCGAAATTCCGACACGCGAGGATACCGAGGCAAGATAACCTTTGATACCCAGCCCAGTCTCGGATGCCTTGGCTTGCTGAGAATAATCCAGCCCAGCAACGACCACCCCACAGACTGCTGCAAACCCTGCCAGATATTTTGCACTCATGTCGACCACCTGTTCTCAATCAAGTCTGTGAAACCAAAACATGTGGACGATTTGAAGGCGCAATGCGGGCCAGAACGCGAAAATCATTACGATTGGTCGGACAAAACCTTGCCGGGATTCATGATATTTTCGGGGTCCAGAGCGGCCTTGATCGCCGCCATATACTGCGTGGCAGCACCCAATTCCTTGATGAGGTAAGGCATTTTGCCCTGACCGATGCCGTGTTCACCTGTACAGGTGCCTTCCATTGAAATTGCCAGATCATTCAACCAGCCGACAAACTCTTCGGCTTTGGCAACTTCTTCGGTATTTTCCATGTCGATCAGTAGAAGCGAGTGGAAGTTCCCATCCCCCACATGCCCGACCATTGGCGCGAGCAAACCAAGATCGGATGCCTTCTGTTGGGTGCTGGTCACACATTCCGCCAGGCGCGAGATCGGCACGCAGACATCTGTGGAAATGCCACGCGCGCCGGGGCGCAGTTGCAGGCACGCCCAATACATATCATGCCGAGCCTGCCAAAGCTTGTTCCGCTCTTCGGTGGTCGAGGTCGCAGCAAAGTCAGTGCCGCCGAACTCCTCGACGATCTGACCAAAGGTTTCAGCCTGTTCCGCTGCACCGCTTTCAGAGCCATGGAATTCAAGCAGCAACAACGGCGTTTCCGGCAGGCATAGCCCGGAATAGGCGTTTGCCGCCTGAACCGACATTTCATCCAGCAACTCTATTCGGGCGACCGGAATGCCATACTGAATGGTCATCATCACAGCACGACACGCTGCATCGACCGATGGAAAAGAACACCTGGCCGAGCTGATCGCTTCGGGGATGCCCTGCAACCGCAGAGTCAACTCGGTGATGATCCCCAACGTACCTTCCGCCCCAATCAAAAGACGTGCCAGATCATACCCGGCCGATGACTTCTTGGCCCTGTGACCGGTACGGATGATCTGGCCGTCCGGCATGACCGCCTCAAGGCTGAGAATGTTGTCCCTCATCGTTCCATACCGCACCGCATTGGTGCCCGAAGCGCGGGTCGCGGCCATACCGCCCAGCGAGGCATTCGCCCCCGGGTCAATCGGAAAGAACAGACCCTGGTCCCGCAAATGGGTGTTCAGCGCCTCACGCGTGACGCCGGGCTGCACGACGCAATCCAGATCTTCGGCGTGGACCGCCAGCACCTTGTCCATCTGCATCAGATCGACCGAAATTCCCCCCGCTGGCGCATTCACATGCCCTTCCAGCGACGTTCCAGTGCCGAAGGGGATCACCGGTACCCTGTGCGCGGCGCAGGTTTTGACGATTTCCGAAACCTCCTGCGTTGTATGCGGGAAGACCACAGCATCCGGGCTCTGGTTTTCGATCCAGGTCGTGGTGTGCCCGTGCTGTTCCCGGATTGCGGCACCAGTTTGCAGCCTGTCGCCAAAGCGTTGTTTCAGAACGCCTATGACGGTTTCGATACCTGTTTCATTCCGAGGCAAAGCGGTCGCCTGCACCATCGTCATCCTCCCTTGCCCCAACACATCGCGGGCCTTTCAGTCTATGACTAATTGGCCCACTAAGTGCGGGCAATCCCCACAAATACCGAGGGCCTATTCGCCCAGCGCAATACCTTCGCGGCGCGGGTCGGCACCACCGCTCAGCCCGCCGCCAATTTCGATGGCGTGAAGGCCAGATGTCAGGTCACGCGGATTTACCTCGAAGCCAAGCTCGGTCAGCCCGTCAGAAAAGCCTTCTGCAGAGGTCCCGGCCTCGACGTCGTAAGTCCCGAAACGATTGACCATATGCGGCAGTGACACGGCTTGTTGCACATCCATCCCCCAGTCGACCCAGGCGATGATCGACTTGGCCACATAGCCGATGATCCGACTGCCACCCGGAGAACCAATAGCCAAAACCGGCGCGCCATCCTGCATCACGATGGTCGGGCTCATGGACGAACGCGGACGTTTTCCGGGCTCCAGCCGGTTGGCAATCGGCACGCCGTTACTGTGGGTCTTGAACGAAAAATCCGTCAGTTCGTTGTTCAGAAGGAACCCGTTTGTCATCAGGCGTGAACCAAAGCCGTTCTCGATGGTCGTGGTCATCGACAGCACGTTGCCATAGCCGTCCACGATCGAGATATGCGAGGTCGAGGGCAATTCCAGCGATACATCATCCGCCCAGTTTAGCGCGTGATCGAATTCTGGTTGCCCCGGTCCGACCTCTGCCAAAGCGCCTTCGGAGTCCAGCAATTCAGCACGTTGCGACAGGTACGCCGGATCGACCAGCCCGCTGGTCGGCATGGGTACGAAATCGCTGTCGGCCATGTAGCGGCCCCGGTCCGCAAAGGCGAGACGCGAAGCGTCTCCGATCAGCCGCCACGCTTCGGCGCTTTCCGAGCCCATGGCCGCCAGATCATAGCTGTTCAGCATCCCCAGAATTTGCCCCACGGTCAACGCACCCGACGACGGCGGGCCCATGCCGCAGACTTCATAGGCACGGTATTCTGCGCAAACCGGCTCGCGTTCAATCACCTGATACAGCGCAAGATCCGCACCGGACAGAACACCGGGATTGCCGGGAGCGTTGCGAACCGTGCGCACGATATCTGCTGCAATCTCACCTCCGTAGAATCCAGCCGCCCCGTCACTGGCCAACACACGCAGTGTTTCGGCATAAGCTGGGTTCATCAGGCGCTGCCCCTGCTGCAACGGTTCGCCTCCCGGCAGGAAGTATTCGGCGGTTTCCGGGAAGTGCGACAGGCGCTCGGCATCGTTTTCGACAAGGCTGGCCAGACGTGGGGACACCAGGAACCCTTCGTCCGCCAACCGGATTCCATCGGCAAACAATCCCGGCCACGCAGAACGGCCCCAGCGGCGATGCGCCTCTTCCAGCAAAGCAGGTGTGCCCGGAGTACCCACGGACAGCCCACCAACAACTGCGTCGAAGAACTTCAGCGGCTCTCCGTTTTCGTCTTGAAACAGAGTCGGTGTGGCCGCAAGCGGTGCGGTTTCACGCCCGTCCAGGGTTGTCATCTGCCCGGTCGCTGCGTCGTACCAGACCAGAAACGCACCACCGCCCAAGCCCGAGGATTGAGGCTCGACCAGGCCCAGCACGACCTGCACCGCTACCATTGCGTCTGCGGCGGACCCACCTGCGCGCAATACTCTGGCTCCGGCTTCCACGGCCAGCGGGTTGGCTGCGGCAATCATCCAAGTCTCAGACGTGACCGGAACACCATCCAGCTTGGCCTCGAGCGCGGCGATGACCTCCTCTGTCATGGCCTGCACCTGCCCTTCCGTGGCCGTTTCCGGCGCAACGGCATCGGCCGCTTCCTGAGCGTACCCCTGAGTTGCACAACACAATGCAGAAAGAAGTAGAACTGAAACAAGTCTCATCTGATCAAATCCTCCAATACATCCTTAATTATCAAAACTGTACGCCGAACACACTCTGAACAAGGATAAGCTGCACGGGCATCAACACACGGCAGACTTCCGCCACATGAGTTAAGCCTTTACGCCGTCTGCCAATCGACCCTGGTCAAAGCGGGTCATTCCACAGAAATCAGGCAACCACGCTTCACGCCGGGTGACCCAGCTTTCATAAGTTGGCGTCAACTGGTCTGGCGCATCAAGGCACCCAAGATGCACTTCCACTTCAGCTCCGCTGCGCGCAAAGACCGGAGAGCCGCAGCCAGGGCAAAAGAACCTGTCAACATAGCCGCGCGCTTCGCCGGAAACCTCAATTCTGTCATCCGGGAAAACGGCCGCCGCATAGAACAAAGCGCCATGATGCTTGCGACAATCCAGACAGTGACAAATCCCGACCCTGAGAGGACGACCTGAAGCTTTGATGCGCAGATTTCCACATCGGCATCCTCCTTCATAAACGTCCATTCCTGCTCCTTTCCGGAGTGCTACAGCATCGCCGGCACAACCTGATCCGGCGGGCGGTGGCCGTCTTCGAAAGTCTTGATGTTGATAATGACCTTCTCGCCCATCTCCACCCGGCCCTCCAGCGTTGCCGATCCCATATGAGGCAACAGAACCACATTGGGCAGCTGCCGCAGGCGCGGGTTCACGTCAGTGCCCTGTTCGTAGACATCCAGCCCCGCCCCCGCAATTTCACCTGCACGGATCATCCGGGTCAGGGCATTTTCATCCACGACTTCGCCACGTGACGTGTTTACGATCACTGCCGAGGGTTTCATCAGTTTCAGACGACGTGCGTTCATCAGATGGAAAGTCGACGGCGTTGAGGGGCAATTGACCGAGATCACGTCCATCCGCGCGACCATCTGATCCAGGCTTTCCCAATAGGTTGCCTCCAGTTCCTGCTCAGTCTCTGGGCGCAGCCTGCGACGGTTGTGATAGTGGACCTGCATTCCAAACGCGTTTGCACGCCGCGCTACTGCCTGCCCGATCCGTCCCATGCCCAGAATACCCAGACGGCGACCTCCGATACGACCTCCCAGAAAAGCGGTGGGTGCCCAGCCGGACCAATCTCCTTGCTGCATCACACTCAGACCTTCGGGAATGCGTCTGGTAACTGCCAGGATCAGGGCCATCGTCATGTCGGCGGTGTCATCAGTCAGCACGCCCGGCGTGTTCGACACCAGAATACCGCGCTGACGCGCTGTGGACACATCAATATTGTCGACACCAGCCCCGTAATTGGCAATGAGCTTCAGCTTTTCGCCCGCCTGCCCCAGTAGACCGCTATCAATCGCATCAGTTACCGTAGGCACCAGCACATCGGCGTCTTGCACTGCGGCCACCAGTTCCTCGCGTGTCATCGGAGTGTCATCGTCGCGCAAGCGCACGTCAAATAACTCGCTCAAACGTGTTTCGACCGCTTCGGGCAACCGTCGCGTAACGACAACACTCAAACGTTCTCTTGGCACCTCGGCCCTCCCACTGCTTTGCAAACGGACGCGCGCCATGGCATCGTGGCGCAGGAAAAGGCGGGGCACAAGAACCCCTTTGGCATTGAGTCGACCTTTTTTCGGAACCGGATCAACAGGCATAAGAGCAGGCAGTCAGTGAGTGGTATTCGACCGGTAAAACGCCGTTGTCTGGCGGGATTATCCGTATTTCTGGTCATGCTCGGCGCGTGGGCTGCTCATGCCGACGTGAAACGTGGATCAGTCACCAACCTGCCCCTACCCCGTTATGTCTCGATGAAAGCGGCCGAAGGCAACGTTCGACGCGGACCTTCTTTGACACACCGAATCGACTGGGTGTTCAAACGACGCGGCATGCCGCTGCAGGTTACTGCCGAATACGGCAATTGGCGAAGGGTTCAGGACCGCGACGGCGCTGGAGGCTGGGTTCACTACGCTTTGCTGTCGGGCGTTCGGACAGTGCTGGTTGAAGCCGAAATGCTACCTGTCTATGCCCGACCTGATCCGACCTCGCCCGTGAATGCGCATTTCGAATCCGGGGTAGTGGCCCGGCTGGGAACCTGTTCGCTGGACTGGTGCCGGATCACCGCCGGCGGGTATCGGGGTTGGACATTGAAATCGAACCTTTGGGGTGTCGACCCGTCCGAGATTCGCGAATAACCACTGGGCTGAACTCCCCCTCATCGCGGACTCGTGACAAGGTGTTTGAGTTTCCCGCCGATATGCTGTGAAACTCGACCAAAACGGAGACGATCATGCGCGCAGTTACATATTCCACCTTCGGAGACCCGGCTGATGTCCTGCGGATACAGGACCTCCCTCCGGTCCGGCCGGGTCCGGGCGAGGTCACGGTAGAGCTGTCCTTTTCCGGAGTGAACCCTTCCGACGTCAAAGCCCGCGCTGGGACCAGACCGGGCGTGACAGAGCCGCCGTTCCCCCTGATCATCCCGCACAGTGACGGCGCCGGTGTGATCTCGGCCGTAGGCGATGGAGTATCCGCATCTCGGATCGGTCAACGCGTGTGGATCTGGAACGGGCAATGGCAACGCCCGTTTGGCACTGCCGCCAGCCACATCACTCTTCCCGATGCGCAGGCCGTCGCTCTGCCGGATACAGTGTCGTTACAGACCGGTGCGATTCTGGGCATCCCCGGTCTCACCGCCAGCCATGCGGTGTTTTCAGGCGGCTGCCCCGAAGGGCGTACGATCTTGATACACGGTGGCGCGGGCACCGTCGGCTTTCTGGCTGTTCAACTTGCCAAATGGGCAGGCGCGCGTGTGATTGCGACCGCCAGCCCTCGCAACTTTGACAGGGTCAAGGCAGCCGGGGCAGATATCGTACTTGATTACGCCAGCAAAGATCTTTCGACCGAGATTCTCGAAGCAAATGGCGGGCAAGCAATCGGTCGAATCGTCGACGTCGAATTCGGCCAAAACATTCAAACAAACGCCGTGGTCATCGCCGAGAACGGCCGCATCAACGCCTATGGCTCTGCCCAAGACATGACCCCCGTGTTTCCGTTCGGACCGATGATGTTCAAAGCCATGACGCTTGAGACCATTTTGATTTATCTTCTTCCGTCGGATCTGCGTACCCTTGCCGTGAAGACCCTTCACAGGGCCTTGGCTGATGGCGCTTTGACCTGCCCTGTTCAAAAGGTTTTTGCACTGGAAGAATGCGCGTCCGCTCATGCAATGGTGCAGGACGGAAACCGTACCGGAGCTGTGTTGATCGACACCAAATGACCGCCCTGAAAAAAATCTGTCCAACGTGAGTTTTTTTGACAAAACGCTCTTGATCCCTGCCAGCAACAATCGTAGATAGCCGCTCACCGTTGGGGTGTAGCCAAGTGGTAAGGCAGCGGTTTTTGGTACCGTGTATCGTAGGTTCGAATCCTACCACCCCAGCCAGTTCATCAGAACATCGTTACTCCGATACCTGTTGACACCGTTTGCTGCGGAAAATGCCCC